>CAZLRV010000005.1:0-105854 GCA_964562175.1 uncultured Lachnospiraceae bacterium | reverse complement strand
AAATTGTGAATACGGAAGTGATTTTTGTATGAGCAAATACTATTTTTATCTTACCAATGATGAAAGAAATTTGATAATAGAGAGCCTTATTTCAAAGAAAAACTCTCTTATTTCGGAAGGTAAATACACAGACGGAATAGACGATACGCTACTCAAAATCTTGCGTTCTAAAAAGAAAAAAGTTAAGATTATTACACCGTAAAGCAACAGTAAAGGCACAACCGACGGAAGAAAAATCCGCTGATTGTGCCTTTTCATTTTTGAATTTTGAGATGATGCTTACTCTTAGCGAGCAGACCATTTGGTTATCCACAAACGGTAAAACTGCTGCAATCCGTACCATCATAGCGAGCAGTGTGTTTGGATAGCCACGCAACAAAACACCTCGTTAGGGACACCCTAAGACCTGACATAATTATAAAAGAATTGTGTTGCTTTAGGGTGCGGCATTAATGAAAATCACTGTTATAAGCCTAAAAAAGAACATAAGGTTTTGCACTAATCTATGGTTATGGAATTGTAGGTTTTAGGGCTACAAAAAGTACCGTATTTCTACGATGTTTTCTGTTAGTGATATTTAGTTTGCTACATAACTGATATAATTCTGAATTTTCTCTCGTAACAAATTTTTGCTGTACTTCTCCATATATTCATAATCGGGATTTTCTTGTTCATCTATCGGAAGCATTATTTTACTTTTCAGTAATCGTTCTTTAGTCCATTTGTACCCGTGGCTATATTTCTCTTGCGACATATCTGAACAACTCGTTATAAACAAGCCAACATACTTATTAAGCCATTCTGCATAGCCAAAAATAACATCCGAAGTTGATACGAACTTTTCCACTTTATATATTGAGTAACCAGCAGAACCATTACCGTTTTTTATAAAGCCTATGGCATTTCCTTTTTGTATTAACTTCTTATCTGCTTGTACAAAAGATAAAATGCCATTATTTCGATTTGTAGCACCAACATAAGATGTTCCACGATCTATATCTTCTGCAAGGTGATTTAAGCCTTTTGACTTGCCGGGGACAAAATATTCAAAAATATCTCCAATAAAAAACGATTTCCATTGCTTATCAGCAAGAGGTATTAGGCTGCCCCCCGAAAATTTTAAGTTGTTCTTGACAGTAGTCAAGATATTGCTGTCGCTTTTTCTTCATCAACTCTTTTACATAATCTTCCATAAACTGATAATCTGGATTGTTATTTTCATCAACTGGGAGCATAATTCTTTCACGCTTAATTCCGTCTTTGTTTCCCATATGCCCGTATGTGTATTTACAAGCACAAGTATTGGCAATCATTTTTGCAATGAATTGACCACTATACAAATTTAAGTTATCGGCATACAACATTAAAATAGACAAACCTGCTCCGCCTCTTCCTAAAAAAGAATATGGCTGATAAAACGCACTTCCATCCACTGGACTTACTGTAATGCAACCTGCTTCGTCTAACTTTTCATTTTCAAGAGGTTTGCAACATTTCATAACACCGTTATTTACACTTCCAGAAGCAACAAATGGAATATTTCCAACTTCATAATCGTCTTTGTTGCGAGCTGGCGGACGCTTCACAGAAAACAGGTCTCCAATAATAAAAATCCCCCAATCCCTATCACTCAACTTCATTTGTATCACCCCCTGCAAATAAGTATTCTCTGTTTTGCATTACCATTGAAAATTCAAAACTCAGATAATCGCCAATTGCTTTCTCAAAATCCGCTTCTGTTGGAATTTCATCATTGAAATAGTAAAAACTATGCAACCACTCATCATCTGCTTCAACAGTTGTTTTAACACAGAATTTTGTTTCACTATCAATTCGGTCAAACCATACATCGAGCAAATGCTGTTTCTTGTCTTTTGCTGACTCAGTTTCCAACAAACCAATGTGAGGAGCAACCTTATAACCATCATCTTCAAAGTTGATAAATTTACATACTTTGTCAGTCGGGTGTGTTTCGCCTGCTGTAAATACGGCAATACAAGGCATTGTTCCCACTCCGTAAAAAGTGTCCTTATTCAAAGTAATAACGCCCTCTAAGGTATGTTTTTTAAGAATATTCTCTTTAATCGTGGCTTCTTCTTTTGATTTTCCTGTCATTGTTGATTGTGGAACAATGACCGCACATCTCGCACCGACAGACAACGAATTAAGCAAATGCTCCGTAAATGCTATCTCGTACAAATCAGTATTCTGCTTTGACCCTTGAGAATACGGTGGGTTCATCATTCCAACCGTTGCTTGTTTCAACTGTAATTTGTTCGGGTCTTGTTTCAAGAAATCATCATTTATAAGATTACTCTTTCCATCACCACGCAAAATCATATTTGTAGTTGCAATCGTAAACATATTCGGACGCAATTCTATTCCGTGCAACTGGTTTTGTCTGATACTTTTTCTTTGAACATCATTATCTGCCTTTTTTAGCATATTGTGCATAGCGGCTATTAAAAATCCCGCAGTTCCGCAACAAGGGTCAAAGACAACATCATCAGGCTTCAAGTCAAGCAAATCACAGAATAACTGAGTTATATGTTTAGGTGTAAGAATAATACCGAGTGTCTGTCCATCTCCGCCCGAATAACTCATAAATTCGCCATAAAAGCGACCGATATAATCTTCTGCTGATTTAGAGAAACGAATAGAACGATATATTTTGCTATATAAAAATTCTGCGAAGTGTTTAAGAGGTGTTTTGTTCAGTTTCTCATCAACTTCATTCAGTTTTACTGTATCTTTGATAAAAGCAAACTGTCCTAAAATTTTATCTTTCTTTACCGCAGGAGATACATTTGCTCTTTTCAAATTAGCATCTATTGCATCATATATTTTCTGACCATCCGTTTTTATATTATCGCCTGTTAAATCGCTAATCGAAAAATTCTTAAATTCTGCTTCACGAAGTGCAAGCATAATTCCTGATACAATCAATGGCTTTTCGGTATCAAGAAGATTTCCATAATTTCTCAAATCTTCGTGCAGCACAGCAGCGTCTTTCAGGATTTCAGCCGTTTCCTTTTCTGTGTCCGTATCTTCTTTGAGTACCTCTCTTGTGTAATATTCATCAATATTATCTTCATTGAAAGAAATGAATGATTGCACTTCTGGAAGTTCTCTGTAAAATTCTGTTTCATCTACATATATCGGAGAAATCTTGTGTTTTCGTTCATCTCCAGATACACCAAAGGCAATGATTTTCTTATAAGTAGTATTTTTTGCAAGATGTTTTGCGTAAAACAACGCTCCATTTACTGCATAATCACGCACAGCGTTAACTTCAATACTAATGCAGTTCTTATTGTCCAATTTAATATGTTTACTTAAAGACGCTTTATCTTCGATGACTAAAAGATAATCTTTAACGGTACCAACATATTCAGGAAAGCCAACGTTTCCCGTCCCTTTCTTTGAAGCAGTTTTTAACGCTTCATCTATTTCTTTTATACTGCTGCCTTGTGCATCTAATTGTATTTCAGCCTGCTTTAACAGGTCATAAACCCATAAATCAGTTTTTACTTCTTTTTTAGCCATTGTCATTTCCTCCGTTTTTTTCCTGCTTCTTTAAGTATTCATCAGCCGCTTTGTTAAACAAATCTGCCATACTATGCATATTGTCATCATAAGCAATGGCTGCAAGTAAACGCTTTACTTTATCAGGGTCCATTCTAAATTGGACTTGTCTGGTTCGAGTAGATTTATTCTCTTTAACCAAAGATAGCACCTCCTAAATGGTATCATTCAATCGTGGTATAATGATATCATTTTTGTAGTAAGAAGTCAAGATTTTACTGACAATATGGTTTCAGGGGATTTCCCTGATAAGAGTACCGTTTTGCAAAAGTGGGGCACAAAAGGTCTGCTCGCTAAGATAAAACAGAATATATTTTCAATTACGGATTTCGGGATTTTTCGGAAGTCCGTTTTTTGTTATTTGAAGTATTTTTTGAAATTTAGGTGTCCATTCACACTCGCCCAGTTCAAACAAGTGAAAGAGATTTTTCAAAACAGGGTGTCATTTCGGGTAGTGAATTCCAAATATATGTGAAGAATTTTTGAAAAATACCCCGGAAACGCTTTCCCGGTTCAAACAAGTGAAAGGATTTTTTTCTAAACACCCTTATTTTCTAAAATACTTTCTTATTCACCCTGAGCATTTCTTCTGTGGTGTTTGCCGTTAGAACAGCTTATTCGATTGTTATAATTATACGACTGATCGTGAATGCCGTTTGCCATAGCTTTTATTTTTGTACTTTTGCCCGAAGTGAGTCCATTCGCCCGTCAAGCTCCGAGCTTAGCTCCGCACAGTATTTTAGTTCTTTTGCCATTTCAGGTGTAAATTCGACATCCTTTTTGTATTTCAGTTGATGCTCAAGGCTTGCCCAAAAGTCCATGGCTATCGTTCTCAGCTGTACCTCTACTTTCATCAACCTTTTTTCGTGAGCCAAAAATATCGGCACGGTGACGATGAGATGCAGGCTTCTGTAGCCGTTTTCCTTTGGGTGCTTTATGTAATCCTTTTTTGTTATAAGCTCTATATCGTCCTGTCTTAGCAATGCATCCGCTATCGTGTATACGTCCTCGGGAAAGGAGCATACGACACGAACGCCGGCAACATCGTGAATGCTTTTCTCTATTTCTCCCACACTGAGCGGCAGACCCTTTCGCTCAAGCTTTTCTTTTATGCTTATCGGTGTTTTAAGCCTGCTTCTTATCGTGCTTATCGGGTTTCTGTCATATATGAGAGAAAATTCTTCATTGAGGACATTAAGCTTTGTTTCTATCTCCATTATGGCGCATCGATAATATGCCATGAGCTTTCTGTAATTTGAAAGCACTTGTATGGAGTCCTTGACAAAATCGTCGCTTTGCAAAAACTCTTTGACCTCGTCTCGCAGTGTCTTTTCTTGGTTTTCACTCATTTTTCTTCGTTCCCTTCGTCATGTATAAGAAATTTCAGACGACTTTTTACCGCACCCTTTTCCTTTGCGTGTATATCGTTTTGCACAAGGCGGTATATAGTCGCCGCTACAGGTACACCGAAAAGCATACCGACAACTCCCATTATTCCGCCGCCTACCGTAACTGCGGCAAGCACCCATATTGCGGGCAAGCCGAGCGAATTGCCCACTACCCTCGGATATATTATATTGCCCTCAAGCTGTTGCAATAATACGATAAATATCAAGAATATCAATGCTTTTACGGGTGAGACCATAACTATCATAAATGCGCCCACTCCTGCACCGATATACGCACCGGCTATCGGAATAAGTGCGGTAAAGCCCATAAGCACGCTTATCATTGCGGCGTATGGCAGATTCAGCAAAAGCATACCCGCAAAGCACAAAAGCGCAAGTATGACCGCCTCAACACATTGACCGACGATATATTTTCTAAAGCACTCGTTAAGTATTCCGAGTACATACATAAGCTTACCGTGAAGCTTTTCATGAAGATAATATTTTATAAGCTTACTGCTCTGCCGTCTCAGTGTTTCCTTTTGAGCAAGAAGGTATATAGCGAAAATAACAGCCAAAAATACGGTCATAAGTCCCGAAAACACGGATAGAAGCGTTTTGAGGACTAAATTCATTACGTTTCCGATACCGGTCGTTACCATATTGACTATCTCGGCTATTTTGGATTCCCAATCGACGGCGGCAAAACGAGCTATCATTTCATCCGAAAATATATCATATTTATCTATTATTTCAACGACCTTATCCATTGCCGCGGGAAATGCCGATATTATCAGTTTTACACAGGAGGTAAGCTGTGGAACGAGTATGCCGACAACGAGTGCTATAATAAGTCCCAAGGTAAGAAATGCCGCAACGATACAAACGCATCGTCTGCTTGACATTACTATTTTCTTGCTTGATTTCGGGAAATACAGCCGCTCATAAAACTCCATAAGTATATTAAGCACATATGCTATGATACAGCCCAAAAACAGCGGAAACGCCGCAGAGATCACGGACGAGAAAAGCCGTGCGACCTCTCCCCAATAGCTTTTACAGAGGAAAACGCAAAATATACTTATACCGACCCTAAGACAGTTCTTCCATTTGATAATCATTTTGTTTTTCTCCCTCTTTTTCTTTTACCGTTCAGCTTTGCCATAAAATATGCCACAAGCGGAGGAAACACCAACACGGGCAACAACAGAAGCAGGGCTTGTGCGTCATATGTCGATACGCCGAGCAACACCACCGTACTGCATGACGGCAGAACGCACAGCTCGTTTTGTTCGAGCTGTTTGCTTTGAAGCTTGCCCTCGCCGTCCTTATACAGTGCAAGCACGGCACTTTTGCCGTCATCAAGTCTTATTCTGAACGAATCGGCGTTTTGCTCCCCCTCAACATAAAACGAGGTCAAAACATCGTAAGACTTAAGATCGATTCCGTATGAGCGGACAAGCTTCTTTGCCTCGTCCTCAAGCAACGGACGAACAACGCACATCTCCGGTGCAATTCCCATAACGGTCATACCGTCCACGTTTTTAAGCACGGATGCATCTACACCGTGAGATTTGATTTCGGGTTCCTTTTCTTTTTCAAGTATCGTTATTTGAAAGGTCTTTGTAAATGTATGGGATGCGTCAAGAGAAGATTCGATTTTTGCCGTCAGCTCCGCCTTACCCGTCTTTTTGGCATACAATACGCCGTTTGTCAATACAGCCTCGCCGTTTTTGGCGTAGAGCGTCCATTGCACGGTCTTATCCGTTGCGTTGTCGGGCAAAACCGTATATGTCGGGGCGAAGCTCTGCCCGACTCGCATTTCCGTCACCTCAAGTATTATATCTCCCACTGCCACATACGGTGCGGAAACCGATATTCGCACGCTGTTGCTTCTTATGTTTTTGCAAACGCAATAGTAATATGCGGAATACACCTCATCACTCGGCACTGTATAAGTCTGTTCGCCCTGCCCTTCTATAAGCGTACCGACACCGTTTTCGCTCGATGCTCTGTACCAGGCAAATTCACCGTTTTTTATGCCGACCGTTTTTGCGTAAAGCACGACATTTTGACCGAGCGTTACATCGTTTTTACCCGAAGAAACAGACAACTCGACACGAGAGGTATCTATTTTGCCCGATATCTCCTTCGTTGTTGCTCTGTATTTGCCGCATCTTAAATAGGCTATAAATCTAAAGCTTCCGTAAACGTCCTCCTCAAGGCTCGATGCGGGCGAAAATTCCGTCAATACAACATCGGATATGACCGTTTGCGGGGACAGATACTCCTCAAGCCTTGTTTTGAGCAAGCTCACCGTTTCGTTGTGAGTGTTTGCCTCCATCATGCTTATGGAATATTTGCCGTTCTCGATCCGTTTTTTTACCTCGTTAAGCTCCTCGTTTTCGCTCAGAGCGAAGATCGGCAGAGTCAAAAGCAAGCACGCCAAAAGCGGAAATATTATTTTTTTGTACATTATTATTTATCCTTATGCCTCTGCGGAGAAAATACATTCATGCCGTTTTGAATATTCGATATATCAAGCACCGTATGCTCTGCGGCAAATTCACCGTCGGCGGTAAAAGCGACCGGTGTGTCAAAGTCGAAGGTTATGTTGCTTGCGTGCAAAAAGATAACATTTTTCTCATCGAATTTCTTGTTTATCAGAGAAACGCATATTTCGCCGAACTGCTGCATACTTGACGGTGTACGAACGAGCATCAGCTCGAATTTGCCGTCGTTTAAGCAAACGTCATCTTTTCTGAAGTTCATAACACCGCCGACCGACAGGGTATTTGTTACCGAGCCGAATATAAAATCGCCATCTATCCTCTGCCCGTCCGCCTGAACGCTCGCCCTGTACGCCCGTATATCCTTTATGCTTTTGATACCGTCGAATATATAAGCGGCGTGACCGAATATATTTTTCATATCCTGCTTTGTCGCATAAGATACGGCACTGAATGCACCGAACGATGCAATATAAGTAAAATACATATCCTGCTGTTTGAGATATCCGACATCGAACGAATTAAGCAAGCCGTTTTTCATAAATTCGGAATTCTTCTCGACAGACCTCGAAAGACCGAGCGTCTTGGCAAAATCGTTAGTCGTGCCGGACGGAAAATATCCGATAGGCGAGCCTTTTGCGTAACGCATAACGCCCGACACCGTTTCGTTAAGCGTGCCGTCGCCGCCACAACAAACAAACACATCGTATTTGCCGTGATTTTCCTCTATCAGCTTTGTTGCGTGCTTTGAATACTCGGTAAAGCAAAGCTCCGTTTTACAGCCGACGAAATCGAGCTGTGATATTATCTTGTCGGCTTTTTGCTGTGATATAAGTCTGCCCGCCTTGGGATTGACGATAAGCAAAGCTTTTTTACCCGAAAGCATATATTCTTGACTCATATATGACTACCTCCGTTTGTTGCAAATAATTGTCTGCCATAGTTTATTATATATTAAGAATTGTTCTCTGTCAATACTTGACATGGAAAAAATATTTGTATATAATTAAGGGTGTGGGAAAACTTTTTTCTACCTAATGTAAACCGAAGTGGAGGATATTATGGATATCGTAAATCACACCAATGCACTGAAACTGCTTTATTCGCTTATATTGAGAAGATCCGCCGTTATACCCATGGTAGACCGAGAGGACGAACGGCAGCCCTTTCCTCTGCAATACGACGGAGTCGGCTTGCGGCGAGGTGCGCCGGAGGAGGTTGGCATATCAAGCGAGCATATCAGCCGATTTTATAATGCGTTATGCTCCGAGCCGTCGCTCGATCTACAGAGCGTGAGCATAGCAAGACGGGGAGTGCTTATATCCGCCGGCGAGTTCTTTCCCAACAAGTGCGACGTTTTGCACGTAACTCACTCGCTTTGCAAGTCCGTCACCTGTCTTGCCGTCGGTCTTTTATATGACGACGGTCTGCTCGGAGAGGACGAGCGGCTTTGCGATATATTCCCCGAATATACCACGCCGCTTACCTCGCAGAATATGACGCTGTATCATCTTTTGACAATGAGCAGCGGCGTTATGTTCAATGAAACGGGAGCCGTAACAGACAACAATTGGGTCAAATCGTTTCTTTCCTCAAAGCGTAAGTTCATGCCCGGCAAGCGTTTTGAGTACAACAGCATGAACACCTATATGCTTTCCGCAACTGTTTGCAAAAAAAGCGGCTCATCGTTGTCGGAACTTCTTTCCGATAGGCTCTTTAAGCCGATGGGAATAAATTCGTTTTATTGGGAAAAATGCCCGTGCGGAATCGAAAAGGGCGGTTGGGGACTTTATATGTTCCCCGAGGATATTATGAAGCTCGGTCAGCTTGTTCTGCAGGACGGCGTATGGGAGGGAAAACGCTTAATATCAAGTGAATGGCTCAAAAAGGCAACAAGCGTTCAAATAAAGACACCGCACATTTCGGGCGTGTACGATTACGGCTACCAGATGTGGGTCGATCCCAAGCACGATGAGGTACTGTTTAACGGAATGTTCGGTCAAAACCTGCACATTTTCAGAAGAACAAAGATACTTGTGATGACTACAGGTTCAAACAGCGATATATTTCAGCGTTGCCGTGCATATCCGATAATCAAAAAGTATTTCGGCAAAAGCTACACTCCCAACTCCGTTTTACCCGACAACGATACGGCACCCTCGGTACGCAAATGCACGTTGTGCAAGCCGAATTCTCCCGAAGAATCTTTTCTTTCATCCTCGAAGGATACGCACACCGAGTTCATAAAGCGTGTAAGCAACAGAAGATTTATCTCCGACAAGAAGGAAAGCATCGGAATAAGCGTGCTTCCAACTATAGTTCAAGCCGTAGATAACAACTTTTCCGACGGTATAAGCGAAATTTCCTTTGTCGGCAAGCAGGGCGATCTTTATATCCGCTTTACCGAAAACATAGGAGTTTGTGAGCTTAAGGTCGGCTTTGGATGTGCCGAAGACCAAACCGTCGTCCTCGGCAACGAAAGCTTTCACGTATCCGTATACGCCGAGGCGGTAACGGACGAGGACAAAAACGATGTGCTGAAATTAAGCATTGCGTTTTTGGAGCTTTCGAACACTCGCCGCTTCAGATTTTACTTTTACAAAAGCGGGCTTGTCGTAAAATGCTCGGAGACACCCGGTTACGATTTTGCCGCCCTCTCGTTGCGTATGATAGCCGAGGACTCGCTAAGTGACAGTGTACGCCGCACTATCTCGCCAAAGCTTGAAAAGGAGCTTGACAAGACCCTGCGAAACTTTCTTTCTCCGACCTTTCACGCAACCGAGGTAATTTGATCAAGCCCCGTGCTTTTTGACAAGCTTCGCAAAGCGGCAGGCACGAATGTACGCTTCGGTGACATATTCCTCATCGCTCATTCTCTCGTATTTATCATTCTCGTGTCTGCCGGGCTTACTCTTTTTATTAAGCTCAAAGGTCAAAATACCGTTATATGAGCATTTACAAAGCTTTTTTGCCGCCTCATCCCAATCAATGATACCGTCAAACGGCAACAGGTGCAGATCGTCCGTCCATGTTATTTTACCGGTTCTGTCCTTGATACCGCAATTATCATTAAGGTGTGTGGCGATAAGCCTGTTTCCGTACAGCCCGAGCAGATCGACACCGTAGTTATAGCACTGCTCATGACCGCTGTCCCAGCAATAACCGACATTATCATACTCGGCAAGGTCAGTCAAAAGCGCACCTAAAAATTCCTCGCCCTCCGTGTTTTCAAACGCTATCTTAACTCCGCGCCGTGCCGCATACTCGACAACTCGGCGAAAATTATCTATACCCGTATTCGATATTTCACAATGCTTTCCGAAGCCTATGTAGGTGTGGCAGACCATTATTCCGACACCTGCCTCACCGCATTTTTCGGCACAGCCGATAAGCTCGGCTACCGCATGCTCACCCTCTTCCCCGCCTGTCCACATCCTCGCCGCATTTCTGTGAGGTGCGTGTACGGATTGATATATCATTCCCGCACGCTCCGCAATCTCACGGTACGATGCGATATTCTCGTCATAGGCGGTAAAAAAGCCCTCAAAGCCGACTTGACCGAAAAGCTCTATCTGCTCCGGTATTGTAAGCGTGAATTGGTCACCCGTTGCAAGACAAAGAGATCTATTATACATTATAAGCCTCCGCATATAATATTTTTTACTTATTATATACCCTTTTCCGTTCTTTGTCAAGCATTTTGCCGCTTATCGGGCAAAGATTTTTATCAAATAATATATCACGCCGTATATAACGCTTGCCGAGGTGCCGTAAACTATAACGGGTCCGGCTGTTTTGAACATATTCACCGCAACGCCCAATACAAAGCCCTCGCCCTTTGCGTCTATCGCCTGTGCGGTGACGGCATTTGAAAAGCCCGTTATCGGCACGAGCGTTCCCGCACCGGCAAGCTTTGCGATATTGTCAAACACGCCAAGCCCCGTAAGCAGTGAAGCGATAAATATCAGCGTAGCCGAAACCATTGACGGTGCATCCTCGGCACTTAAGCCGAGTGCAACATACAGTCGCAAAAGCCCCTCGCCGATACAGCAAATACCGCCGCCGAACAAGAAAGCCGTAAGGCAGTTTTTCCCGATAGGTGAGCGCGGTGTAATTCCGTCAACGTATTTTTTATATATTTTCTTATCCTTTATCATAGCATACCTCGCATTTTTATTTTATTTTTCCCGAAATTTCGTTTTTTATTAAAGGAGTTTTATTATGATATATACCGTAACACCGAATCCGTGCATAGATCTTTACATGAATATCGAAAATATACGTCTCGGTGAGGTAAATCGCTCGGTCAAAGAGAGCCTTCAGCCGGGCGGCAAGGGAATAAACGTGAGCCGTGCCCTGCTTGCCATGGGGCATGATAGCAAGGCACTCGGCATTCTCGGTGAGAGCGGAGCGCAAATGTTTTATTCCCTGCTCTCGGGCTTGGGTATTGAGCATGAGTTTGTCCCCGACCCGGTCGGCTCGGTCAGAATAAACGTAAAGCTGTCCTCGTCGGGGCGTGTGAGCGAATTCAATTCTTCGGGGAGACATATTGACGATGATATACTTGATACGCTTTGCGAAAAGCTGAACAGAGTAAATGTCGGCGATATCGTTATTATCTCCGGCTCAAGCCCGAAATATGACAAAGGCAGTGTTTACGGTGTGCTTGTACGCAGAGCGAAGGAGCATGGAGCATATGTGATAGCCGATACGTCGGGGGATGAGCTGCTCACCGCCTGCAAATGCGGTGCGGATCTCGTCAAGCCGAATGTGCATGAGCTTAATGAGCTTTTCGGCTTTGGCTGTGATATTGAGGGAATAAAAAAAGGAGCGGGAAGCTTGCTCCGACTCGGAGCAGCCTCCGTTCTCGTATCGTGCGGCGGCAACGGCGCATTCCTCTTTTCAAGTGCAGGTGCGTACCGTGCCGCCGTACCCGACAGTGTACCGGATCCGAATACCGTCGGCTCGGGCGATTGCTCGGTAGCCGGTGTTGCGGATGCGATATTGAAGCACCGATCTGCCGAGGATATATTGCACCACGCCGTCGCCGCCGGCACGTGCCGAGCCTGCGGAAATGATTTTTTCGATGTCGAGCTTTACAAAAAATATCTGTCAATGACAAAGGTCTGTCGGCTGTGAGTGTTCATTGACAAAACAGCGGCAATACCTGCTTACCCGAAAGTGCGTTTTCAAGGCAAATATCAAGACGTGAAAAGTCACATATGAGCGAATACGGCTTTTTCTCCGTATCGTCGGCACGAAGCGGAACAAAATAAAAGTTTTTTCTGTTAAACAGCGTGCCGATATTGCAAAGATTTGCACCGAGTGCATCGTTGCTTGCAAGTGCGATAAGCACGGGACGGTCACATCTTACACTTGCTTTAGCCGCCATCGTCACGGACGAGTCCGTGATACCGTGCGCTATTTTCGCAAGCGTGTTTCCGCTGCAGGGCGATATGACAAGTGCGTCAAGCGGGTCGGGACCGAATCTCTCCGCTTCCTTTACGGAGGAGATAACGCCGTGAGAACATATTTCCTCAAGACGCTTTATCAGCTCCGCACTTTCTCCGAACCGTGTTGAAGTATTTTCCACTCGTTCGCTTATTATCGGGTATATCTCATATTTTTGCGCAAGTCCCTCAAGCTGTACAAGGCTGTGTCGGTGAGTGCAAAACGAGCCGCACATGGCGTAGCCTATTCTCTTCACTCAGTTATACCTCTTTTTTTCATCATGCGGCAGATGCATTCCTTTATCATCTTACCCGATGTAACGGGTGCGGTCTTGCCCGGCAGTGACAGAGCGTGTATCGCGTTTATTCCGAGGCTTTTTGCATATTCCGTATCTATACCTCCCGGCTCGGATGCCAGATCTATTATCACAACGCCCTCCTTTACACATTTGAGCATTGCGGGCGTTATGATACGATGCGGCACTGTATTGTATATAACATCATACCGATGAATATTCTTCTCTGTTTCCTCTATTTCGATATGCTCATAGCCGCAAACGCTTATCCATGTCGCCGCCTCCGAGGAGCGTGCGGCGACAGTCACATAAGCTCCCATGCCGTCAAGCATTCGGCTCAACACCTTGCCTATTCGCCCGTAGCCGATAACAAGTGCCGAGGACGAGTGCAATGTCGTCAGCATAGCGGACAGTGACAGCTCTATCGCCCCCTCGGCACACGGTACGGCGTTGAGAATGTTCAGCTCCTCGCTTTTCATATAGTCTATCAAATTTATTTTCTTCTCTTTCGCCCTCTCCGCAAGTGCTTGGTCAGCAAGTCCGGCAAAGACCGTAACGGAGCCGTCAAAGGATTCGAAAAGCTCATCTATTCTAAGCTCGTTTTTTGTAAACGGAGCGTTTATCTTGCATTTATCCTTTGAATACGGTACGGGCAATATTACGACCGATGCCTTTTTCAGCGCATCGGTATGGTACATACATTTGACGGCATCGCCGCACGGCGTTGAGCAATTATCGAAGCCGTACAGTGCGACCTCGTAGCCGTCGGAAGCAAGAAGCCGTGCAAGTGTAAGCTGTCGCAGATCGCCCCCTATTACAGCCAGCTTCATTTTTTGTTCGTTCAAGGTCATCACCTCCCGTATTATTATATGCATACGCCGCACCGAGGTGAAGAACGGAGCTTTCGACAAAAAGCAAGCCCGTTATTAAACGAGCTTGCTTATGATAATTATTTTGTTTCGGTCTGCACAGCCTTGGGCGATATCTTTTTGTTCTCGACCTCGCCCACGACATTTATAAGACGGCTGTACACTCCGGGGTGTGAATCCTCTATTATGGTAGCTCCGGCATACGTTTCGTAGAAATGCTGTGCCGATTTTGCTATCCAACCGATTATTGCATAGCCGTAGCCCTCCTCACGCATTGAGAGCAGGCATTTGAGCATAAGCGCACGTCCTATGCCCTTTTTGCGAAACTCCGCACTTACGCCCGTCGGACCGAAAAAGTTTTTCGCCGTCGCCTCATATGCGGCAAAGCCTATCACCTTTTTGTCCTTTACCGCTATAAATATCGTCGGCGTGGGGTGAGCAAACGCCGCCTCGCATTCACTGCCCCAGCCCTCGGAAAAGTTCTCTTTTATATAATTTATGACCTTATGCTTATCGGGTGACAAGCATCTTGCGATATGTATTCCCTCGACTTTAAGCGTTGCATAAAGCTCGGGGCAGTCCTCAAGCTCATACAGCTTAACGAGCATATCAGCCATTTTCATTCCCCCTCAATCATTAACGAGCTTTATTCCGTCCGGCACATCGATCTTTGTATATACCTCGCCGTTATCACGTCTTTCGGCGTAAACCTTTATGATACCGTGCGGCGTGGGAACGCTTCCCTTAATATATTTGAAGTCGGCGATATCCGGCTTAACTCTTACGCATCCGCCGCCCGGCTCAAGTATTTCGACACCGAGCAAATGCCTTGCGGCAAACGGTACGGGGCCGGAGGACCAACCGTGGCACAGGCTGTGTCTGAACTGCTTGTAGCAGTAGCCGCCGTAGGTTGCGTGTATATCGACTTTGCCGTCCGGTACCGGTTCGTCTATTCTTGATGCATTTTTCATCCAATCGATATCGAAATCCTCCCAGAACGTCGTTGCGCCCATGTCGAGCATACCGCCCCAATATTTTTTCATGTCTTCAACAGCACCCTTAACATCGCCCGCCATGTGCTTTGCCGCAAGTATGTAATATCCGAAGAAGGTCGAATAGCCCTTGGCACCGAGCGGAGCTATGACATTCTCGTTAAGCTCTGCCGCATCACCTATTCCCGAAAGTGCGAGCAATGCCGCCGCAGGCTTGTTGTTGCCCGTGTCGGGTATGTGCTTCTTCATTTTTTCGGTAAGCTCCGAGCATTTGTCGGCAAGCTCATCCTCGCCCAGAACTCTCAAAAGCACCTCATCCTTTTCAAAGGTCATCTTGAGCAGTGCGTGAAGTCCGCAATGTATAGCCTCGGTATTGCCGCTTGTCGGCCAATCGAGAAAACGCATTCCGTCAAGCTTTTCCACTCCGCACTCGTCTACCTTTTCAAACAACAAGCGTGTCAAATATGTAAGATATTCCCTTTGCTGTGACAAATATTCCTTATCGCCCTTATACAGATACCACTCGTATTGGATAAGCACCCACCAAAGCGAATATGACGATATGCCGTTCATCCATTGACCGAGCGGCGTCTCGTTGCGTACCGCATCGAGCGAGCGTGGTATTATATCGCTTTGTCCGAAGACCGAAAGTATCGTCATTACCTCCGTATGCATATCGCCTATCCACACAAGGCGGTCACGCTTGATGCCGTCCCAAAGCAGATTTTGCATATTTACGTGTACCGTGTAAGCCGCAGTGCGCCATATTTCGTTTACACGCTCGTCGTCGCACTCAAAGCTGCCGATATAATCGAGATCTCTGTACACCGCCGTCGCATCAATCGCCATCAGTCTGAGCGATGCGTTTTTGTCAAGCAACTCAACATAAGCGAAGCGGAAGCCGCTTTCGTTCGTTTCGTGTACGCTTATAAAGCCGATGTTCATCACTCTGTCACGTGTTGCGTGGTCGTTTGTGGTATTGTTTACACCGAGGGGTGTCAGAGCCTCGCTCACGCTCTCGCCCGTTCTCACTATGGCGTTCACACGCCCGCCTTCTCCGTCAACTCCGTACACCATCAGCTTTACACTTCCGTGGAGTTCAATGCCGAAATCGACTAATACTGCGGCATTCTCTCCCGCCTCACCGTTGACCAACGCACACGGCTCGCCCGCAAACAGAGTTACCTGGTCGGGATGAGGTCTGAGCAATACGTCCTCACCCGTAACATTTCCCTTTGTCAAAACGACTCTTTTCGGATGAAGTCTGCGCCGTACACGCTCATCGACGAACGAATCGGCGTATGCATTAAATTTTTCGTTCAGATACATTTTATTTTTCCTTTCGGTTTATTATTGATTTTCTGAAGCTTTGCCGGTGCAACCGGCTGTCATAAATGATTTTACCACATACGAGCAAAAAATGCAATAGTCAATTGACAAAAACAAAAAAATATGTATAATAAGAGCGGGTGAATAAAATTGATAAATATAGTTATATACGGCTCGGACGAGCGATTTTTGCGAACGCTCGAGCTTGAGAGCCTTGAGGTATGCGAAAATATAAACGATGTTCGCATACGTGTATTGTGCGCCGGCGAAAAATCGGGCTTGACTGGTATATATGATGTTTTGTTTAACGAGCTTTCCGACGAAAGGACGATATTCATAGGTGACGGTGATTTTTTGTCTCGACGTGACGAGAGAAATCTGACTAAGCTTATGGCAAATTTTGAAAAAGTCGGGATCTGCTCCATACTGTACGGCAAGGACAGATGCACTCTTGACAGCAAGACATATCCGCATCTCAAACACTACTTTCAGGCTCCGTTTTTGCTTGCGGAATATGCCTCGGAGCTGTTTTCTCTTGTCGTTTGCACACATGACGAGGCGGCAAGCGAGGTCGGCGAGAAATGCGGAGAAATCATATTCGACAGCGAGCATAATACAGTGGGGATCGACGGCAGGCTCTGCCGACTTACCGCACGCGAGTATGAGCTTTTTTGTGTCTTGTATGAAAGCCTCGGCACGCCCGTATCGCGCAGTGAGCTAACTCGGCGTGTATGGGGGGATGATACGACGGGCAATGTTTGCGACGTTTATGTGACTTATCTGAGGAAAAAGCTTTCCGATGCCGAGCTGCCCTTGCGAATTAAATCGGTAAGGGGCTTCGGTTATGTTATCGCTTAGTTAGTTTTTTGGTATATTTGCACAATTTTCAGCCTCAATTCTTGTTTACTATTATTTTTCGCTTTTTGTTGACAACTTAAAAATGTTGTGCTATAATATATCTGAACGAAAATTTTGCTTTGTGGTTCTATGCAAAGCGGAAAATTATTTGAAAGGCGGAGATTATTTATGAAATCCGGTCATGTGTTCGGCAAGAAGCTTCTTGCCGTAATGCTCGCAATTATGATGATCGTACCCATGATACCCGTTCAGACAACGGCTCTGACATATAATGGATCATCGTCATATAAAAGCGGAAAGTATTATTCACAGCTTGTTGCCGTTAATTTAACGGGCAATCAACGTGTTGACATCGTAAATGTTGCAAAATCGCAGGTAGGCTACCAAGAGGGCGGAAGCTCGTCACAGCTTTCCGGTACGGTGAGAGGTAACAATAACTACACCGAGTACGGACGTTGGTACGGATTGCAGGATATGTGGTGCGCTATGTTCGTTTCATGGTGTGCGAATGTTGCGCAAATACCTACCTCGATAGTTCCCTCCCATTCCTACACACCCACGGGTCTTAACTGGTTCAAGAACAAGGGTCAGGCATATTCCCGTGCAACAGTTGCCTCCGGCGGCTACACTCCCAAGGCGGGCGATATAATCTACTTTAAGTCCGCTCGTAACCAGAACATAACGAACCATATCGGTATCGTTACAAGCTACTCCGGCTCGACCGTATACACGATCGAGGGTAACACCTCCTCGGCTACGATATCCACAAACGGCGGTGCGGTTGCCGCAAAGTCGTATTCAATATCGAATACTTACATAGTTTACATATGTAAGCCCGCTTACACCAGCGGTGATACGGTTGCAACCTCCAATTACATAAGCACTATCGATACCGGTGATGCCGGCTCCGTTTCCAAGCAGAATGCAGCCGTAACAAACAGCAAGACCGTCAGAAAGGGTGCCAACAACGGCGGTACAAAGGATGATACCTTCGTACTCAGAGGTTGGGGCGTTCACACAAACGGTGTTGACCACTTCGAGTGGAATCTTGACAATACAAACTGGGGCGTTCTTGACGGTCAGTATCGTACCGACGTTGAAAACGCAACAAAGGCACAATATCCCAACTGTGTCGGAACTGCGGTAAACGCATTTAATAAAGAAGTATCTCTCTCCGGCATTACCTCCGGTACACACACTATTCAGATAAGAGGTGTATCGAAGAAGAGCGAGGTATTTACGGTAGGTACTCTTACACTTTACGTTCTTCCCAAAACCGGCACGACTTACATGAAGCTTGTTGACAGCACTAAAACAAAGTACGCCGTAAATGACAGCCTGATGATAACCGCAAAGGGCGATCACGCAAAGGCTTGGGTAGGTCTGTTTGCCGCAACCGATGTTCCCGGCAATGTTGCATCCTACCTCTGGTACGAGATGGGCGCTAACGAAGCTACCTTTGATCTTATCGCAAGCGGCAAGAAGAACAGCCGCGGCGATATAACACCCGGCTCCTACAAGCTCATTCTTTTCGTTGACTCAGGTTACATTCAGGAAGCTTCGATAAATATAACACTTACCAATGCAAACCTCGCAACCCTTGACACTCCCAAGGAAACGACATATGCCAACGAAGGCTCAACTGTGCTTGTCAGAGGCTGGGGACTTCACGATTCCGGCATCTCCAAATTCACATACTGCTTTGACGGCGGTACAGAAAAAGAGCTTGCCGCTGCCGCAAGAGCCGATGTTCTTAAAGTATATCCTGCCTACGCTGAATCCTGCAAGTCACTTCAGGGCTTTGATGACAATGTTTCCACAGCAGGTCTGTCTATCGGTTCTCACTTACTTTACATTTACGCTTACCCCGTATCGGGCGAGAAGTTCTCAGTAGGTACGGCAGGCGTTGTGGTTCGTGACCCCAACACCTCGATCGCAACAAACAACACAACATATGAGCTTGGCGACGGTATCGT
The DNA here is from genome assembly GCA_964562175.1 of uncultured Lachnospiraceae bacterium. Classification (GTDB taxonomy): domain Bacteria; phylum Bacillota; class Clostridia; order Oscillospirales; family CAG-272; genus CAZCJU01. Next base: position 86,601 of record CAZLRV010000005.1, on the reverse strand, counting down.
TGTTACCGCAACAAGTAAGAACCCCAACGCTTGGGTTGGCTTGTTCCTCTCGACCGATACAATATCTACCGCATCTCCTTTCTATTCATTCAAGGTAGGCTCAAACAGCGGCGTTGATGTAAACCTCTTTGAGGGTACAAAGTCAACAACAAGAACTATGGCAGCCGGTACATACAAGGTAGTTCTCTTCAAGGATACCGATAACGATTCCGTTGACAAGAGCGTTACCATAACGATTACAGCCGCTACCGAGTTCCATTCCAGCTATGACGATCCCGTTGAGGCATTCTCCGTAAGACGCGGCGAGACGTTCCTTATAAAGGGTTGGGGTATCTCCAATGTAGGAGTAACCAAGTATGAACTTATAATTGACAAGGGTGAGCCTGTTGACCTTCCCATAGTGGTTCGTGCAGACGTTATGAAGGTATATCCCACCTACATTGCCGACAGCAGTGTAACACACGCATATGCTGTAAATTACGATTCTTCAACTCTTACCGTAGGCGAGCACACCATAACCACACGTGCGGTGCTTACCAACGGCAAGTACAGAGATATCGGTACGAGAACGATAACCGTTCTTCCCGGTGCTGAGGAGCTTATGCTCACACCCAAGGCTGACTCCGGTATATCCATTGACCGTTCCGGTTCTTACGCATTCACAAAAGGCGTAGATTACCGTATGACCGCCGCAAACGTTGCAGGACTCTTTGAAGAGGAATGCAAGGTAGTTGACAAGAACGGCAAAGAAGTTACCGGTTATGTCGGAACAGGCTGCAAGGTTCTCCGTTACGACGGCACGTCAATTGTTGATACCGTTGTAATAATAGTTATCGGTGACCTTGACGGTGACGGTCTCTGCACGATCAAGGATATGCTCATGGGCGATGCGTACATAAATTGCGGCGTAGCCGTAGATTACCCCATAGCACTTGACCTTACAAACAACAACGTGGCAGATGCGAACGACCTTACACAGTTCATTGCCGCTATAAACGCTTGCAAATAATATTTGACCTAAAATAATTCACCCGAGAAGGACTTCGGTCTTTCTCGGGTTTTTATTTAGCTGTACATTCCGTTTTGAGCCATAAACGAATAAAGCATTTCACCGTGCTGTTGTTCTTCTTTTTGGATGTGGTTCAGATTTGCTCTGACAGATGTGTCCTTAAATTCGAAAATGCACGTATCGTACATTGACGAAACATACTTTTCGGTGGAAAGCAGGTCTTCAAGTATAAACTTGTCGTTTTGATACTCACAGCTTCCGTTCGTATAACAACACCCCGTAGGCATCGTCGGTGTCGGTTTTACCTGCTGAGGTACGGGCGGAATGTTCGAATTCATTATCGAGCATAAGGTCTTAAGGTGTTCCCTTTCCTCTCCGGCTATTTTGTTCATCAGCTGTTTGAGCTTGTCACATGAGGCGTTATGCTCGCACTTGGTGTATTTTTCAATACAAAGCTCTTCTTTCTTCTTTAAGTCCTGAAGCAATGTGCATTCTTTTTGGTTGAACATATCTTTTTCCTCCGTTCTTTTAAGGTATTATCGACTCATTTTACAAGAGTCATTCAAATACGACTTATTTTATCAAAAGCAGATATGTCATACCGTAATATGCGATTACCGCAACAAGGTCGTTCACCGTAGTTATCAACGGTCCGGATGCGGCAGCCGGGTCTATGTTTATTTTATCGAACAGTATCGGCACTATACAGCCGACAAGTCCCGATATTATCATCGCAACTATGAGAGATACACCGACACAGCCGGATATGCCGAATGAGGTGACAATATCGCAACCCTTAAATATATTGATATAAACACCGAGGAATACAAACTCGACCGCACCCAGAAATATGCCGTTAAATGCGCCTATTTTAATTTCTTTAAGTACAAGACGTGCTTTTTTACCGCTACTCTTATTCTCCTCGGTGATTTCTCTTATCGTAACGGCAAGCGATTGTGTGCCGACATTACCCGCCATATCAAGCACGAGCGATTGAAAGCATATTACCATCGGCAAGGCGGCGACAACGCCCTCAAATACACCGACTACAGAGGACACGAGCATTCCCAAAATAAGCAATATCAACAGCCACGGCAACCGCTTTTTCACGCTCTGCGACGTGCTTTCCTCTGCCTCCTCCTTTGCCGTCAGTCCCGCAAGCCTTGCATAGTCCTCATCCATCTCACTCTCGATAAGCTCTATTATCGCATCAGAGGTTATTATGCCGAGAAGGTGCCTATCCTCATCGACAACTCCCACCGAATCGCGATCGTACTCCCCGAAGCTTTCAATGCATTCTTCAAGCTCATCACTATACAAAAAGCAAGGTGATTGTTTGTCAATGATGCCCTCAAGCTCGTCATTTTGCCGTGCCATGATGAGACTTTTCAGCTCTATTGTGCCGACGAGGTGTTTTTGCTCGTCAAGCACATAAAGCATTGAAATATTGTCCGTCTCACCCGCTCTGCGTATAAGCTCGCTCATTGCCTCGCCAACGCTTGCGCCATATGATACGGATATATATTCCCCGCTCATATATGCGCCTATTTCGTCGATCTCGTATACGTTTTTCTTGTTCATATTCTGCTCCTTTCATTTTTTAAGCGATATTTTGTTGTGTCAAAAAGGGCGTGAAAAAAAGCACCTGCCGGTGCTTGAGAATACGAACAAAACCGTTTATTCGCAAAACGGCTGTAATATTATTCGAAAAGCACCGTGTTTTATCACTCGCCCGCAACTGTCACAACCGTTCACTTTTTTCACCTCCGAATTATTTATCCACCGATTATTATACTTATTATTTCTTAAATTTCAAGGCTTATTTTGAAAAATTTCGTAAATAAAAAGTACCCGATTACTCGGGTACTTTTAATCTTTATCGATCAGTCAACGTCCTCGAAGCTCTCTGTCATTTCATTGAGCGCCGATGTAACTCTCTTTTCGTATCTCTTGTTAAGTGATGCTATATCGTTCTTACCGTTCTTTACCATGTTACGCATAGCAGAGAATATGGAGCTTATATCATCGTTTGCGGTAATATATCCGAGATCCGCGGTACGGTTCTTAAAGATTATTTCGAGCATCTCCTGTGACTCCTCGTCACGTGTTCCCTTACCTATAAGCGATTTCTCGTAATATGCGGGGGTAAGTATCTTTCTGCCCTCTACCGCAAGCGCCTGTGCTATCGCACCGGACATTGCGACACGGCTCTGATCCTTTTCAAGCACCTTGGGGAAGCAACACATAAGTGTAACGCTTGCAACGGAGAAGGTCGTATAATTCTTCTGGCTCTCGTTGAACTTAGGTACGGGTATGATACCGAAGTCGGTATTCATATCACGCAGACGTATAGCGCATTGCATTACCTCGGAGTAGAACAGTGCTCTGTCCGACTCAAACATTTCCTGGGCAATGAGGTGTGCTTGGGGATTTTCGTTTATATAATCGTGACAGTCAAACGATACCTTGTTTGCCTTGTAGTATATTTCTATTACCTTGTCAAGCACCTCCATGTTGTGCTTGGTATAGAACTTAAGCTCCGGCTCGTCCGCATCGTTCTTCTTGACTATCTTCGCACCCGTTCCGTAGAACAGACCTTCAATGAAATCTATCGTCGTTGCGATACCGTATGTATCATCCGAGGTCACATCGTCACCCGTCTTATCCTCGTATACATCCTTTGCGAGCGTAAGCAGAGTATCCATAGTCCACTTGCCGTCTTTTACGGTCTCGTAAATGGTCTTACCGCCGAGCGTTGCGGTTACGTCACGCTTATCGGCAAGCTTTTTATTGAACATCATTACCCATGTCGCATCGTTGTCTATTGTCGTTATCTCACCCGTTGCAAAATAGTTCTGCTCACCTATTGAAGTCTGATTTAGATATGACTGGTCCCATGACTCGGACTCAAGGTTGAGATTTTCAACATTGTCCAAATTCATAAGATAATTTCCCTGTGCCAGCGTGTAGCATCTGTTCATGTTCTGCATTACAAGATCATATTCGATATCGCCCGCATTATGCGATTTTATTACCATATCGTTTATGCTTGCACTCGATACGCCCTCAATCGTTTTGACGGTAACGCCGAAAGTCGACTCAATGACCTTGTTTCTCTGCAGTACCGCATTTGGTACGGGGTCCTCGCTCTCGCTTTCCTGATAAAAGTCATTGCACGACCACTCGCTGTCATTGTTGGGCACGAGGATAACAAACTCCGTATCATACTTGTTTGCGGGGATGAAATACGTTTCGTTTTCTTCCGTCGTATCAACAGGTGCGGCAGCTCCCGTATCTGCTTCCTTTGGCTTTTCGCCACAGGAAACGAAGCAGGATGAAGCTACCGTAAGCATTGCCAAAAGCAACGCCATGAATGCTTTGGTTCTTTTCATCTTGATTTTCCTTTCATATATTTAGGTATCACCATTCTATCACAAATTACCGAAAATGTCAACTATTTTTTTAAATTTATAAGCATTTCGGTTAATTTTACCACTGTTGGAATGGTCAGGACGGAGAGTGCCGTCGATATTCCGGCTACTTTTGCCCCGAAAACGGGTTCTATATCGTATTTTTCGGCATACATCGCCGTATTCGATGCCGAGGGCATTGCAACCATAAGGGTAAAAAAGTATATAAATTTTTCCTCAAGTCCGACAAGCGTACACAAGAGTGCCGTCAAAAGCGGCAATAATATAAGCTTGATTATGCTCAGATAATAGACATACGGGTCGTTGAAGAGCCGTTTTACGGGTACGGAGGCAAGCAGTCCGCCTATAATGAGCATCGCAAACGGTGTACATACGCCGCCGAGCATATCAAACGCAGCGGTCACGGCAGTCGGAAGCTCATATGGTATTATATAAAGTATTATACCGATAAAGCATGGCACGGTTCCGAAATTAAATATTACATTGAGCTTTTTCGGCTTTATATCGGGTCTGTTTCTCGCCATTATCGAAATTCCGTAGGTCCACAGCACAAGATTGAACGCTATCAAAAAGAATGCACAGTAAAATCTGCCCTCCGCTCCCATGGCGGCATACATTACGGGAAAGCCCATAAATCCGCAATTTGAAAAGACTGTCGAGAACTCGCCTATCTTTCTTTTTTCCGGAGTCTTAAACCATATGCTCGATATGTAGCCTATAACGCCGCTGAGCAAGAACAGCAAAAGAGCGAGTGCGAGAATGAAAAAGCCGTTCTTAAGATTTTCGGGTGATTTTTCAACACCCAAAAGTCCGCCGAGTATCATAAAGGGATTGGCGATGCATATAATGAAATTCGATATTTTCTTCAAAAAATCATCGTCTGCGAATTTGAGCTTATATGCACCGTAGCCGACAAGCAGGACGATGAACAGCTCTATTACAGTTGTCGAAATTCCCGAAACATCGAGCGTCATATCGTAAGCCCTCTTTCATCCGCGTATTTTTTTATCTTCTGCAGATCGAGCATCATATCGTCCTTCTTCTTTACATCACGCAAAAGTGCCGAGGGATGATAAACGGCGGTCAATATTATGCCCTTTCTTTCGTAAAATTCACCGTGCTGAGCCGTTATCCTAAAATCGGGCTGTATAAGTCTCATTGCGGCTATCCTGCCCAAGCATACGATCATCGCAGGCTCTATGCATCTTACCTGAGCCCGCAGGTAGTCAATGCACGCATCCTCCTCGTCCTTTTGCGGGTCTCTGTTTTTCGGGGGACGACATTTCAAAATATTCGTTATGTATATTTTCTCTCTGTTGATATCGCAGGCGGCGAAAAATTTGTCCAGAAGCTTGCCGGCACGTCCGACGAACGGTGTGCCGCTCAGATCCTCGTTTTCGCCCGGAGCTTCGCCGACAAACATTATATCGGCTTTTTCGTTACCGCAACCAAAGACCGTATTTGTTCTGCCGGAACACAGCGAGCATTTTTTACACCCCTCACAAGCGTTACGTATTTCATTTAACGTCATATGTTGGTTTTATCCTTTCTTTTATGCAAGTATATATGCCTCCTCTATTATATCATACTCATTGCCGTTTTTGCAAGTACTTCGACGGCATTTTTTTCACAAATTACGCTTGAATGCTCCAAAATATATGCAATATCGTTTTCGTTTGATATATTTTCGGCGAATTCCGACAGCACACAACGTCGGTACGGTGAGCTTATTTGACACAGCTTAAGATAATAAGCGTATTCTCCCCCGTCCTTGTTCCAAAACGCACTTGATGCTTTGGTGTAGTCGGAACTGAACAGATACAGGCAACACAACAGCAGTACCTCCGTTGTATCGAAGCGATACCAAACATATTCGCTTTTTTCCGAGTTTTTTATTATTATCTTGTCTTTGGTGCATTTTGTAATATACATCTCAACCCCCGAATCCGAGCAACGGTATATGCTGACAAAAAGCTTACTGCCGTTTACGCAGAAGCCCGTTTTTATCCTCGCACTTTCAAGCAACTCGATGAACGCTTTCGATTTCTTTATTTTTTCGCTGTCCTTCAGCTCATCACCAAAGCCGAGTACAGTAACATCGGTGCTTGAAAGCGTTATTTTAAGCTTGTTTTCGGACAGCAGTATTATCTCCATAAAATACACCTCTTACCGTTTTTATCCGTGTTGTAGCATTATATGCGGGCAAAATCGGGTGCGACTCTAAAATTTTTTATAAAATATTTGTAAAATATATATACAAATAATTTTTTTTGTGGTATACTGTAAGGTGTATATAAAAAGAAAGGTCAGGATATTATATCCGAGCAATAAAATAGAATATGAAAAATCAAGAAAGAAACGGCGGGAAGCAACCTGCGGAAAACATAGTATACGGTCGTAATTCCGTATCGGAGCTTTTGAAAAGCGATGGGCAGATAGACAAGCTGTTTGTGCAATCGGGTCAGCGTGAAGGCTCCATAACGACTATCGTAGCCGTTGCACTCAAAAAGAAGATACCGCTCATCGAGGTCTCCAAAAAGAAGCTGGACGAGCTGTGCGCAAACGGCGTGCATCAGGGAGTTGCGGCTGTATGCTCATGCGTTGAGTATGTGAGTGTTGACGATATTTTGGCACGTGCCGAGCAGAAGGGTGAGAAGCCTTTTATTGTAGTTGCCGACGGAGTGGAGGACCCGAGAAATCTCGGAGCAATTATCCGAAGCTGTGAATGTGCCGGCGTACACGGTCTGATAATCTCAAAACGCAGATGCAGTCAGGTAACGCCCGTAACGCTTAAGACCGCCGCAGGTGCTTGCTCGTATCTTCCCATTGCGAAAGTTGCGAATATAGCATCGACAATTGACGCCTTAAAGGATGCCGGTCTTTGGATATTCGGTGCGGAAGCGGGCGGAGATGATGTTTTCTATACCGATTTCGATTGCGGTGCGGTAATAGTTCTCGGCGGTGAGGACGGCGGAATACCTCAGCTTATCAAATCAAAATGCGATTATTTGGTTTCAATACCCATGTACGGCAAGATAAATTCGTTGAATGTTTCTGCGGCGGCGGCTGTAGTGCTTAACGTCGCCACACATCAAAGGAGGGCAAAAAATGGCTAAGGACAAGGACGGACACGAGCTTTCTCCCTCGGAGCTTGTAAAGGAGCTTAACAGAGTTCTCGGAATAGAGGCTGTTGACGAGGAAGAAGAAGATACGGTAACGAATGCGGACGAAAATGAAAATAAAAAAGATACCGCAGCTCCGTTCGACACCTCCGTATTCGATTCGCTTGAGCAAGAGGGCAAGGAAATAACTCCGTTTGAATTTGATGAGGAGCTTCTCGGCTTTTCCGATACGCTTGACAGAATATTCGAGGACGATGAGAAAAAGAGCAAGCTCGAGGCATCGGAGGATGAAATAACGTGCGATTTTATTGCGCCGGTCAAGGAAACGGATCAAACACGCCAAGCCGATTCCGTTGAATCGGAGAGCGAGGCGGTAAAAGAAGAAACGGATGAAAAAAAGCATAGTGCCGATACCGCATTGACGGGTGCGGACAGAGTACCGTTCAATCAGACTTACGCCCCCGATGATGAAGCCGAGGCAACGGACGAGGACGGCTATACCGAGGACGAAAACGAGATAATGGACGCACTCGGCGATGCGACAGCCATCAAAGAAAAGCCTCATTACGACCTTGATCTGCTCTACAGCGACGAGCAGACCGAGGAAGAGCTTCTTGCGGAGCAGAAAAAGCGTGAAAGAAAAAAGCGCGAGCGTGCCAAAAACAGGCAACGCACCGCACCGGGGCTTGAGTATACCGCACCGAGTCAAAAAAAGCTGTTCGTTGAGCATCAAAAAAGACAATATCGCACATTAAACATAAGAATAGTGCTTGCCTCCATATTTGCCGCCGTAATTCTTTTGCTTGAGGCACTCGCTCACTACGGTGTTTCATTCCCTCACTTCATGTCACTTGACAAAAATCCCGCCGTGTACGTGCTTATACTGCTTCAGCTGTTCGTTTTATGCTCCGCTCTTGCATTTACCTATATTGCGGACGGTGTAAAAGCCGTTTTCTCCGGCAACTGTAAGACGGAATCGCTTACGGCATTGTGCGTTATATTCACTACGGGCTACGGCATTTTCATGTCGGTTTACGCAAAAAGCGCCGCTGTATCATCAACGTGCTTTTCCATTCCTGCGCTTTGTGTATTATCCACTCTGTTTGCGCAAAAGCGTGATCTGCTCTGTGAGATAATGTCATTTCGAATTGCATCAAGCACAAGAACGAAATATATTTTGCAGAGCTGTGATATAAGTCCCGAGGATAGGCTCAACAGCGATGTTTTTCAATATCTGCCCGACGGTGCTAAAATGCTTAAGATAAACAAGACCTCTTTTGTTGACTCGTTCTTTTCGAGGAGTCGCAGTAACTGCCGCGACAGACGGGCTTTCAATATCATTCTTCCCACGGTGCTTGCCATCTTCGTTGCGGTGCTTGTCATAACGCTGCTTACCGCACGCTCCGTTACCTCCGCAGTTTCCAATGCGTTTACGTCGTTCTGTATATTCTTACCCTTAGGTGCTTTCTCGGCGTATTCTCTGCCCTTTTACAAGCTTGCCTTGCACGGACAGGATATCGAAAGTGCCATAATCGGCAAGGATGCGGTAGATGAATTTTCGTCTGCCTCCGTGATATCCTTCGAGGATAAGGAGGTATTCCCGTCCTACGGTGTGAAAACGAGTGATTTCAAGCAATACGACACGGGGCGTGTAGACCACACCATGTATGTTTTGGCAAGCGTTTTCAAAAAGCTCGGCGGCCCTCTCGGCACCGTGTTCGTAAACACCGCAAAGGAGCTTTCGCTTACCGACGACGTGCGGATAATATCGGTGCTTGACGACGGTATCGAAGCGATGGTGAACGACGATTGCATACTACTCGGCTCCGCATCGTTCATGGAAGAAAACGGTCTTGTTCCGCACTACACCTCCGAGGACGAAGCAAACGAAACAAGCAACGGAAAACGCATCATGTACGTTGCTTCAAACGGCAATATCGTCGCCAAGATGAGCATTAAATACAACATTGATACGGATTTTCTCGAAACGCTCAAGGAGCTTTCCTCCTCCGGCGTGTGCATTGCGATAAAGACCTTCGACCCCAATATAGATACGGGGCTTTTGAGCGAACATATCGATATAAATAAATATCCCATACGTGTCCTCAAATGCACCGACGCATCGCAAATGTCCGAATCAGTGAAAAATGCGGAGGGTGATATAATATCCAAGTCCTCACCGGCTTGTCTGTTGAAGCTGCTCGGTATGTGTCAGAGGACGAAAAACGCACTTCGCACCGGCATTCTTTCCATGGTGCTTTCCTCGGTAATAGGTGTTATAATCATATGTCTTTCACTGCTTTCAAACAGCTTTTCCGGCATGAGTGTGCTTTATGTACTTCTGTATCAAATAATATGGATAATCGTGTCGCACGCCGTTTCGTATTTCAATTCTTAAACAACCTGCCTTGATACGTATTCTTTGAATACATCAGCTTATCTATGCCGTTCAGCACATCCGTCTTTCGTTTTACCCATTCCGGAGCGATAAGCAATGACTCGTCGGTATCGGCAACAAGTCGTTCGACTACCATGTCGCCGTTTATCACCTCAAGCTGAGCTATGACCGTGTTTATGTAATCTTCCCTGCTCTGCAATTCAAACGGCGAGGCAAGGTACATTTTACCGAGGGTGCTGTCTTTCAGCACGAGCAAGGAATGTATCTTTATACCGTCCGAGCCTATATCGGAGACGAATTTTGCGTTTTCAATCATCATCTCCTCGTTCTCCCACATAAATCCGTTTATGATATGCGTGCAAATACGGATATTACCGTATTTTCTCAAGCTTTCGTAGCCGAGCAAAAACTCCCTCGTCGTGTGACAACGGTTTATCCTCCTTGCCACCTCGTCGTGGCAGGTCTGCAGCCCCAGCTCCACCGTAACGAACGTGCTTTTTGACAGCTCACCGAGCAGACGGCACACATCGTCGTTCAGCGCATCGGCACGTGTTGCCACATCAAGCCCTATCACGCCATCGCAGTCAAGCGCTTGCGTGTAAAGGCTCGAAAGCCTGTCGATCGGCGCATATGTGTTCGTATTCGATTGAAAATATGCTATATATCCGAGCTTTTTTCCGCTCCATTTTCTTTCGTATACCTTCTTTTGCTCGGCAAGCTGCTGTGCGATACTGCCCGATCTTTCAAATTCGCCGCTGCCGCTTGAGGAGCAATATATGCAACCGCCCACCCCTCGGCTTCCGTCCTTGTTCGGACAGGTAAAGCCGCCGTCGAGCGAGAGCTTTGCGCATTTCATACCGAAGCGTTTTTTAAGGTATCGGTCGTAGGTGTAATATCTTTTGTTGTCGTCGCTGTTTTTATACGGGTTCGTTTCTTTTTGAGTCATATTTTTACCCTTTAATTTATTTTCTCACTTGATTATACTACATTTTTGTTTATTTTTCAACCTCCGAGCGTGATTTTTTCTCTCGGTGGTATTGACAAGTTTAAAGATAAGAGTTATAATATTTTTGATATACATATAAGGAGAGATCTTATGGCAGAAAAAAAGCTCGTTGAGCAGATAACTTCAATGGACGAGGACTTCGCCCGTTGGTATACCGACATTGTAAAGAAAGCGGACTTGATAGATTATTCGGGTGTTAAGGGCTGTATGATAATTCGTCCGTACGGTTATGCGATATGGGAAAACATACAAAGAATACTCGATTCGAGATTTAAGGAAACGGGACATGAGAATATTTATATGCCCCTTTTCATACCCGAATCACTGCTGAATAAGGAGAAAGACCACATAGCGGGCTTTGCTCCCGAAGCGGCGTGGGTAACTATCGGCGGCAGTGAGCCGCTTGCGGAGCGTATGTGCGTCAGACCGACCTCGGAAACGCTGTTTTGCGACCACTACAAGGACATAATCAAATCCTATCGAGATCTGCCCAAGCTGTACAATCAGTGGTGTAATGTTGTACGTTGGGAAAAGACGACACGCCCGTTCTTGAGAAGCCGAGAATTTTTGTGGCAAGAGGGACACACCATGCACGCAAGTGCGGAGGATGCAGAGGCGGAAACTCTGCAGATGCTCAATATCTATGCCGACTTTTACGAAAAAGACCTTGCAATCCCCGTTATTCGCGGCAGAAAAACGGATAAGGAGAAATTTGCCGGAGCCGAGGCAACATATACCGTTGAGGCTCTCATGCACGACGGCAAGGCGATACAGGGCGGCACGAGCCACTATTTCGGCGACGGCTTTGCCAAAGCGTTCGGAATACAGTATCTTGACAAGGACAACAAGCTGAAGAACCCTCACCAGACCTCCTGGGGCGTTTCCACGAGAATGATAGGCGCTATAATAATGGCGCACGGCGATGACAGCGGACTCGTTTTGCCTCCCGCAGTCGCTCCGATACAGGTAGTTATAGTTCCCGTTGCACAGCATAAGCCCGGCGTGCTTGAAAAATGCCGTGAGCTTGCCGCAACGCTTAAGCCTTACGTTCGCGTAAAGCTTGACGAGAGCGAGCAGAGTGCGGGTTGGAAGTTTGCCGAATATGAAATGAAGGGCGTACCGCTCAGAATAGAGGTAGGCCCGAGGGATATAGAAAACGGTCAGTGCGTAATAGTTCGCCGTGACAACAGAGAAAAGACCTTTGCTTCGTTTGAGGGCTTGGGCGAAACGGTACTCGCTATGCTCGATACATTTACAAAGGCTCTCTACGATAAGGCAATGGCAGCTCGTGAGTCGATGACCTCGACCGAAACGGAGCTTGATGCCTTCATCGAACACGCAAAAACGAAGCCCGGCTTTATACGTGCAATGTGGTGCGGCAGCAGAGAGTGTGAGGAAAAGCTCAAGGAGCTGGCAGACGTTACCTCACGCTGTATGCCGTTTAACGAGGAGAGCTGTTCGGACAAATGTATATGCTGCGGCAAGAGTGCCGACAAGCTCGTTTATTGGGGCAAGGCATATTGATTTATGCCGTTTAAGGGGGCTTAACGATGCAGATACGTGAAAACAGATACATTCACGCACTTAAAAACATCGATCTTATTCTCATTTTAACGGCTCTCACCCTTTCGCTTTACGGCATCATAGTCGTTTCATCCGCCTCCGCTTATCTTGAAACGACAAGGCTTGTTACAATGCAGATAATCGCAACACTTATCGGCATCGGCTTTATGCTCGTGTTCTCGTTGTTGGATTACGAAGCGTTTATAAAGCGATATAAATTTGTGCTTTATTTCTTATCCCTCGTTCTTCTGCTTCTGCCGCTGATAATGAGCGGCGGACGAGGCAACAACCGAAATTGGATAACGGTGCCGATAATCAATTTCAGTCTTCAGCCCTCGGAGATAGTCAAAGTATTGTTCGTCATGACCTTCGGTTATCATCTTTCGCGGCTGAAAAACGACATAAATAATTTTTTGAGCATATTACAGCTTATGGCTCATGCGGGCGTTCTGCTGTTGTTTCTAATGCTCGAGGGCGACCTTGGGGCGGCGATAATGTTCGTTTGCATTATAATTTTGATGTGCTTTTGTGCGGGACTCAGTCTTTGGTATTATGCCGGAGCATTGGCTGTCGTATGTATAGCCGCTCCCGTGCTGTGGCAGTTTTTGGGAAATTATCAGCAAATGCGAATACTTGTCGGCTTCGATCCGACTCAAGACCCGACCGGCTACGGATATCAGGCAATGCAGAGCATGAGGGCGATATCAAACGGCGGTCTTACCGGATGCGGATATAAAAACGGAACTCTTTCGCAAGCTGCCGCCGAGTCGGTATTGCCGGCACGGCAAACGGATATGATATTTGCCGTAATGGGCGAGGAATTCGGATTTTTGGGCTTGCTGTTGTTCTTTGCTCTCATGATATTACTCGTCGTTCGTGTGCTTATGATAGCGCACAAAAGCACTACCTTGTGTGGAACGTACGTCTGCATAGGCGTTGCCGCCGTTTTCATATTTCAAACACTTGAAAATGTCGGTATGTGCATGGGGCTTTTGCCCGTCATCGGTATAACTTTGCCGTTTATCAGCTCGGGCGGCTCGTCCGTCTTGGGACTGTATATGTGTCTGGGCGTTGTTTTGAGCGTATGTACTCACAGCGACAAGCGACGACCCGACGTAAATTTTTCGGGAGGTACGTTATGAAAATAGATACCAAATGCATTCATTCGGGCTACACGCCCAAAAACGGAGAGCCTAAAATGGTTCCCATCGTACAAAGCACTACTTATGTATTCGATACCACCGAGCGTGTGAGTGAGCTTTTCGATATGCCCACCGCTCATATGTATTCACGCTTTTCAAATCCCACCTGTGAGGCTGTGGAAAAGAAGATAGCCGAGCTTGAGGGCGGCGTGGGCGCTATGCTTACCTCATCCGGTCAGGCGGCAACGCTCGTTGCGATACTCAATCTCTGCTCTGCGGGCGATTCGTTCATCTCCTCATCGGAGATATACGGCGGTACCGTAAATCTCTTTTCGGTGACCCTCAAGAGATTCGGCATTGAGTGTATTTTCGCACCTGCCGATGCAAGCGAGGAGGAGCTTGTAAAGCTTGCAAAGCCCAACACAAAAGCCGTATTCGGCGAGACGCTTGCAAACCCCTCAATGACGGTGCTTGATATACAGACCTACGCCTCTGCCGCTCACAAGATCGGCGTTCCGCTCATCGTCGACAATACATTTCCCACGCCTGTTTTCTGCCGTCCCTTTGAGTTCGGTGCAGATATCGTAACGCATTCGACCACAAAATACATGGACGGTCACGCACTTCAGGTAGGTGGTGTTATAGTTGACAGCGGCAATTTCGATTGGACAAACGGCAAATTTCCGTCATTCACCGAGCCGGATGAATCGTATCACGGAATAGTATATACCCGTGACATGGGCAAGAGCGCATATATTACCAAGGCGAGAATGCAGCTTATGCGTGATTTCGGCTGTTATCCTGCGGCACATTCGGCTTTTCTTTTGAATTTGGGTCTTGAAACGCTTCCCGTCAGAATGCGTCAATATTACGAAAACGGTCTTGCCGTTGCATCTCTTCTCGACGCAAGCGACAAGATAGAGACGGTAAATTATCCCGCACTTAAAAACAATAAGTATCATGAGCTTATGCTCAAATATATGCCCAATGGTATATGCGGTGTCGTTACGTTCGTTATAAAGGGCGGTAAGGCGGCAGCCGTCAAGTTCCTCGATTCTCTGAAAATGACCTCAAACGAGGTACACGTTGCCGATATTCGCACCTGTATTCTTCACCCCGCATCCGCAACGCACCGTCAGCTTACCGACGAGCAACTTATTGCCTGCGGTATCAACCCCGGTATGATCCGTCTGTCCGTGGGTCTTGAGGATATTGAGGATATAATTGCGGATATAACGCAAGCACTTGATAAGGTCGATATTTAATTACAAATACGGTACGGGCGGGCAGAATATGCCCGTTCCGTGCCTCTGTTTTTTTATATTTTTCATTATATCTATTGCAATTTGCGAAAATATGTTGTATAATATCAAAAAAATAGTTATTTCGGAGGATTTTGTATATGAAAGCGGTAGTAACCGTAGTCGGAACCGACACAGTCGGAATAATTGCATCTGTCAGTGCCTGCTGTGCCGAGGCAGGAGCCAATATCGTCGATATAAGCCAAAGTGTACTTAAAGAGTATTTTGCCATGATAATGATAGTTGACATTGATAATATAACAATGCCCTTTACGGATTTTGTGGATAAGCTTCGTTCGCTCGGTCAGAGCCGAGGCTTGGACATTCGCACCATGCACGAGGACATTTTCAACTCGATGCACAAAATATAACGATCATCATATAGGGAGGGTATCATATGCTTGAAACCAACGATATACTCGAAACCATCAATATGATAAAGGACGAGAATCTTGATATACGTACAATAACAATGGGTATTTCCCTGCTCACCTGCGGCGGAGATAACATAGATACGGTATGCACAAAAATATATGACAAGATAACAAAAAGTGCGGAGCATCTCGTTTCGACCGGTGAGAATATAGAAAAAGAATACGGTATTCCGATAATAAACAAGCGCGTTTCGGTTACACCCATCTCGCTCGTTGCCGGTGAGTTCTCACCCGATGATTACGTAAAGATCGCACGTACGCTCGACAATGCCGCGCGCACGCTCGGTATAAACTTTATCGGCGGTTACGGTGCTTTGGTTCAAAAGGGCTTTACGACAAATGCGAAGAATCTTATTTTATCCATTCCCGAAGCGCTTTCCACAACGGAGCTTGTATGCTCCTCCGTAAATGTCGCATCGACTAAAGCCGGTATAAATATGGATGCCGTATCGCTTATGGGCGGCATCATAAAAGAAACTGCACGTCTTACCGCAGATAGGGATTCCATCGGCTGTGCAAAGCTTGTCGTGTTTGCAAATGTTCCCGAGGATAATCCCTTTATGGCAGGTGCCTTCCACGGCATGGGCGAGCCGGAATGCGTTATAAATGTCGGAGTATCGGGTCCCGGTGTCGTTTGCGCCGCCGTATCTCGTGCGGGAAATTGCGATCTGTCACAGCTTGCAGAAACGATAAAGAAGACCGCATTCAAGATAACACGTATGGGACAGCTCGTTGCCTGTGAGGCTTCAAAGCGTTTGGGGGTACCCTACGGTATAGTAGACCTCTCTCTCGCTCCCACGCCCGCTATAGGCGACTCTGTGGCACGTATACTTGAGGGTATGGGTATTGAGACCTGCGGCGGTCACGGCACAACTGCGGCGCTTGCGTTGCTCAACGATGCGGTAAAGAAGGGCGGCGTTATGGCATCGAGCCGTGTCGGCGGTCTTTCGGGTGCTTTTATCCCCGTATCCGAGGATGAGGGCATGATAAACGCCGTAAAGGTCGGTGCATTGTCGCTTGAAAAGCTTGAGGCAATGACCGCAGTTTGCTCCGTCGGTCTTGACATGATAGCAATACCCGGAGATACGGACGAGAATATCATATGCGGTATAATCGCAGATGAGATCTCCATAGGCGTTGCAAACACGAAAACGACTGCTGTAAGAGTCATACCCGCCTGCGGTAAAAAAGCCGGTGAATCCGTTTCCTTCGGCGGACTTTTGGGCGAGGCCCCGATAATGAATGTAAATCAAAACTCCCCCGAAATATTCATAAAACGCGGCGGTCACATTCCCGCTCCGATACACAGCTTGAAAAACTGAAAAAACATCGATCCGGTGTCTGCCTCGTTGCCTAAGACATCGGATCGAATGCTTTATAGCCTGTTTTAAAAAAATTGTACATCTTTGTCTTGATAAATTTATATTTACGGAATATAATATATTTATACGTATTATAAGCCACTTAAATATGAAATAGTATTATGAAAAAGAAAAAATATCCAAAGCCTACCGTCTTTGTCGAACAAAAAAAGCTCAAGACTCCGTTTTTATGTGAGCTTGAGTCCATCTCCTGCTCGGAGCTTCCGCTCAGACGCGGTATGTACGAACGGAAAAGCACAAAACGCCTGATCGTCGGTGCCGTCAGATATTTTTTGCTCACGCTCTCCTCTCTTGTTTTTGTCGTGAGCTGTCTGGCACTCGTTCTTTACGCACTCGATTATGTCAAGGCATCAAGCGAATTTGAATTTTATCAAAACATTTTCAGAAATGACGACGGCACGTTTGTTGCCGTTGACAACATGACTCAAAAGAACCCCTCGACCATTTCCATAGACCGCTCGCACGCCGGTGAAATAATGGATGTTGATTACACTCAAGGCACATACAACGAAGAATACGAGAATATGAGAACCAAGATATTGGCTCTTAAGCGATACAACTCGGATATTTGGGGCTGGGTGACCGTGCCGGGTACTGATATTGATTTTCCCATTATGTTCAGCGGTGACAACGAGTATTATTTGACTCACTCCGCATCGAAAGAAAACAACAAAAACGGTGCAATATTTGCCGACGGACGAACGGAGGCACATTTGGAGGACAACAGAAATCTCATAGTTTACGGTCACAATATGTCCACCACGGGCATAATGTTTTCGCAGCTTGTCGATTATACGAGAGAGGATGTATTCAATTCCCGTCCCGTTATAATATCAACGCTTGACGGCATTTATACCTATGAGGTGTTCTCTATCTATTCTACCGTATCGACGTATAATTATATTCGCACATACTTTGCCAACGACGAGCATTTTGTGACATTTGCCGAGACCTGCCGTGAAATGTCAATGTACAAAAAGGATGTGTCCTTTACCCCCGGCGATAAGCTTTTGACTCTTTCCACCTGTACGAATATGCGTGATAACAAGAGGTGGGCTATACACGCAAAGCTTGTCAGCGTATCAAAATAACAAAACAGCCGTGTTTTTCACGGCGAAAGGCTGCGTATTCAAATGAAGATATCACTTGTTATACCAATGTACAATGAAAGCTCCATAATCGCCGCATCCGCCAAGGAATTTTCCGATTATATGAGCAAGAACTACGACGATTACGAAATAATATTCTCCGATGACGGCTCGGTTGACGGTTGCGGAAAAACAATTAAGGAGCTTTATTCTTCCGACCCGCACATTATACTCTCACGTTATGAAAGCAACAGAGGCAAGGGCTGTGCCGTAAGAACGGGCGTATTAAAAAGCACGGGGGACATAGTTATATACACCGATTGCGACCTTGCTTTCGGCACGGACGTTATAAAGCGAGTTACCGACTATTTCATATCGCACCCCGACACAGACGTTTTGGCAGGCTCAAGAAACCTATCCTCCGACGGCTACGAGGGCTACACACCTCTTCGTAAGCTCGCATCGAAAGTCTATATAAGAATAATCCGCATTATCGCCGGCTTCAAGCTTACCGACTCGCAATGCGGCATAAAGGGCTTTAGGGGAGATGTGGCACGAAAGATTTTTTCCGATTGCACGACCGACGGCTTTGCATTCGATTTTGAGGTACTGCTAAGCGCACATACGCTCGGCTATAAGATGGGCGAGCTTCCGGTAAAAATAATAAATCACCGTCAATCGACGGTACACGTCTTTTCCGACTCGTTCAAAATGCTCTCACAGCTTATGAAAATAAAAAAGAACGTAAAGCGGAGATACAAATGAAAAACGCCGCCCTGCGGCGGCGTTTCATCATTTTCAGAACTCTTCGTTCAGTCTCTGCTCTGCAAGTATTGATTCTTTCTGTGCATGATATGTTTCAATAACAGCACCTTCAAGTACTTGACGGAAATCGGAGTTGATGGGGTGAACGATGTCACGATATGTGTTATCGGGGTTCTTTCTGCTGGGCATAACGATGAAGTACTTCTCACGAGCATAGATAACCTTTATATCGTGAACAGCCAGCTGATTGTCAAACGTTACCGAGACAATAGCCTTCATGGGGCCGTCCTCAAAGATCTTTCTGATTTTGATATCCGAGATTTGCATTGTTGAATTCCTCTCTCTGAAAATTTGCACGAGTTGTCTCATGCTTTAATAGAATTATACATTATGAATGTTAATCATAAAACAATACTCGTGGAATAATGCTTAAATTATACGTGAAGTTTTATGAATTTTATTTGTACCTGAGTTGTTATTATTTTTACATATTTTACGGTTCATTGTTATTTCTTTGTCATATTACTTTTTTCGGAGGTTTTTCCTTTATGTTAAACAACAGAGCTTCATACTCTCCCGCTCAAATAGATGAATTGCTCAAAAGAAGCAATAATGTGTATTTCATCGGAATAGGCGGCGTTTCAATGTCATCGCTTGCCCGTATTTGCATTAAAAACGGATTGCGTGTCGGCGGTTCGGACAGAACACGTTCCCGTTTGACAGATGAGCTTGCAAACGAGGGAATCGAAGTCCACATCGGACACTCGGTTGATAATTTGACAAACTTCACCGTTTTCGTTTACAATGCCGCAATATCCGAAGATAATCCCGAATTCTCTTTTGCGGTGCAAAAAGGGTACGATCTTATATACCGTGCCGACTTTCTCGGCTATATCATAAGTCAATATAAATGCTCAGTTGGCGTTGCGGGAACACACGGTAAAAGCACAACAACGGGCATGATAAGCGAGATATTTATGCACGCTCGCAGAGACCCGACTATTTTAAACGGTGCGGATATGCCCTCTATAAACGGCTCATATAGGCAAGGCTCGTTCAATGACTTGATATTTGAGGCTTGCGAATACCGTGACTCGTTTCTCTCTTTTTATCCCACCTGCGCAGTCATATTGAATTGCGAGCTTGATCATGTTGATTATTTTTCCGATTTTGAGAATTACATTGAATCCTTCAAAAAATACGCCGCATCGGCTCGTGACAGCGTGGTCATAAACGCAGATTGCCCCGGTGCTTCCCTGCTTATCCCCGAATTTCCGTCCGCCGTAACTTGCGGACGCGGAGACGGCTGTGTCATATCGGCAAGAAACATTACTCTCAAAGATATGCATCCCGATTTCGACGTATATTATAAGGGCGAGCTTTACACCCATTTGACTCTCGGTGTTTACGGTGAGCATAACATTTCAAATGCACTATGTGCCTGCGGAGTTGCCGCACTTTTCGGAATAGACGGGCAGAGTGTTGCCGAGGCACTTGCGGGGTTCTGCGGTGTCGGTCGCAGATTCGAATACAAAAAGACGTGCAACGGCGCAAAAGTATTCGACGATTACGCACATCATCCCACCGAGATACGCGCAACGCTCGATGCCGCCTCTGAAATATGCAAGGGACGCTTGTTCTGTATATTTCAATCCCACACATACAGCCGCACAAAAGGCTTGCTTGACGATTTCATAACCTCATTCGGAAAATGCGATAAAGTCATTTTCGCCGATATCTATCCTGCACGTGAGACAGATACGATCGGCATGAGCGGAAGTCTGCTTGCGGACAAGACCGAAAACGGTCTTTATCTCGGCGATTTTGAGCATATAAGCGAATATATAAAAAATACCGTCCGTGAGGACGATATCGTTGTGGTTATGGGTGCGGGCGACGTAAATCGAATTACGTCTATGCTTTAATTATACGTTTCTTTGCTTAAACGTGGCGCATATCGTATCCGTTGCGCAGCTTGCATAGCCGGGGCCTATAGATACCTTATCTGCGGTGCAGTAGCTGTCTCCATCGTGATATACGCAGTTTTTCACATCACAGCCTATACCCTTGATGTGCTTTACTCCACAGCCGTTATCACATTTACAATTACGTTCGGACATTTTAATTTCCTCCTTTTTATTTTACTTATATTATCCTCACAATACGGGATCTTATTCACATGAGGTGAAAAATGTCACTATATGCCATAGCGGATCTTCATCTTGCAACCGATGCACCCGATAAACGTATGGATGTATTCGGCGGTAGATGGAAGAACTATATAGAAAAAATAAAAAAAGAATGGGAAAGCACCGTTACGGATGACGATACGGTCGTAATTGCGGGCGATTTTTCGTGGGCAATGAATGTTGACGGCGGCGTATCGGATTTTCGTTTCGTCAATTCCCTGCCGGGTAAAAAAATACTGCTTGAGGGTAATCACGATTTTTGGTGGCAATCTCTCAAAAAGCTCAACGAGTTTTGCGACAAAAACGAGCTTGAATTTACTTTTTTGCGTTGCAATTCGGTGCTTGCCGAGGGCTATGCCGTGTGCGGCTCACGAGGCTGGTACACCGACGAGCGTGTTATACAGCAGAGCAATGCGGACAGCGGCACGATAGTTGCACGCGAGGCAATACGGCTCGATATGAGCCTAAAGCACGCCGAAGCGAATTTTCCCGACAACAAAAAAGCGGTTTTTATGCATTTCCCGCCCGTTTACGGAAGCTATATTTGCCCCGAGCTTGTAGACGTTCTCAAAAAGCATAATGTGGAGCAATGCTTTTTCGGTCACATACACGGTGTGTATGACAAACCGCTTTCGTTTACACACGACGGTGTAACCTTTAATTTGATTGCCGCTGACGCTCTAAATTTTAAGCCATATAAAATTTTTATTTAATTTTTATGCAAGAACATTGACAAAACATATTTTTTATGTACAATAGATTTGATATAATATAAAATTACGAGGATTTTGAAAAATGAAGCTAAGAAATGTAACCACTCCCGAAAAAAATATGCGTGAGCTTGAGATTCTTATAGAGCGTGAAGCGTTTGAGAAAGCCGTAAGTGACGCATATAAGAGAAACGCACATAAAATAAACGTGCCGGGCTTCCGCAAGGGCAAGGCTCCCAGAACCATAATCGAAAAAATGTACGGTGCCGATTTCTTCTACAACGATGCAATAAACGATATACTTCCCGAGGTGCTTGAGGATGCACTTGAAGAGGCGGAGCTTGAGCCTGTAAACACGCCCGAATTCGACTTTGATGCACACGATGCCGAGGGCTTCGTTATAAAAGCGAAATTCTACATTCGTCCCGAAATAGCACTCGGCGAGTACAAGGGAATAAAAGCCGACAAGCAGGTTAAACAGACCACGGATGCCGATGTTGACGCCGAAATAGACAAGATAAGACACAGAAATTCACGTATGGTAGAGATAACCGACCGTGCGGCTGAAATGGGCGACACCGTTACGATAGATTATTCCGGCTCGGTTGACGGCGTTAAGTTTGAGGGTGGCACGGCTGACGAGCAGAAGCTTACTCTCGGTTCCGGTCAATTCATCCCCGGCTTTGAGGAGCAGATAGTCGGCAAAAATATCGGCGATGAGTTCGATGTAAACGTAACCTTCCCCACCGAGTATCATTCCGAGGAGCTTTCGGGCAAGGATGCCGTATTTGCTTGCAAGCTTCACAAGATAGAATTTGAGGAGCTTCCCGAGCTTGATGACGAATTTGCAAAGGATGTATCCGATTTTGATACGATCGATGAATACAAAGCGGATATGAAGGCTAAAATCGAGGAAAGAAACGAAAAGATAGCCGCAAACATAACCGAAGAGCAGATAATGGATCATCTCATCGCATCGACGGAGATAGACGTTCCCGCCCCCATGGTAGACAACGAGGTTGAAAATGAGATGCGCAACTACGAGGCTCGTCTTGCACAGCAGGGTATTTCGCTCGATATGTACCTCAAGTACACCGGTATGACCATTGCTCAGCTTAAAGAAAGCGCTCGTCCCCAATCCGAAAAGCAGGTAAAGCTCCGTCTTATCCTTGAGGAAATAGCAAAAGCCGAGGAGATCAACGTAACCGAAGAGGATATCGAAAACGAGTATACCGAAATAGCCAATATGTACGAAATGGACGTTGAGAAAGTTAAGCAGGCTATCATAGCTGCCGATCTTATGGAGGATATAAAGGTAAGAAAGGCATCGGAGCTTGTTAAAGAAAACGCCGTTATAAATATTATAGAAGACGCAGAACAGGCAGAATAATTTCGATAATCGAAAGGAGACATAATGCCAAGCATACCTTATGTCATTGAACAGACAAACAGGGGAGAACGCTCATATGACATTTTCTCCCGTCTTTTGACGGACAGAATAATTCTTCTTTATGAGGATGTAAACCCCACGACATCGGCTCTTATCGTGGCACAGCTTCTGTTTCTTGAGGCTCAGGACCCCGATAAAGATATTTATTTCTATATAAACAGCCCCGGCGGCTCCATATCCGACGGTATGGCTATTTACGACACCATGAATTATATCAAGTGCGACGTTTCGACCATATGCATCGGTATGGCGGCAAGCATGGGTTCGTTTCTGCTCGCCGCAGGTACAAAGGGCAAGCGTTTTGCACTGCCCAACAGTGAGATAATGATACATCAGCCGCTCATGAACGGACTCGGCGGTCAAGCATCGGATATCAAGATACACGCCGACCACATAATTCAGATACGCGAAAAGATGAATCGTATTCTTGCCGCAAACACGGGCAAGTCTTACGAGCAGGTATGTATAGATACCGACCGTGATAATTATCTCATCGCCGAGCAGGCACTTGAATACGGTCTTATAGATAAGATCATCGTTAATAAACAGTAAGGATAGTTATGGCATCAAATAGCAAAACCACACAGCGCCGCTGTTCCTTTTGCGGACGTGTTGAGGAGCAGGTCAATTACCTTATTCCTTCACCCACCGGTGCGTTTATCTGCGATATATGCGTTCAGGTCTGCAACGATATCATAAACGACAGCGCTTTATCCAATGCATCCGATGATTCGGATGAGCTGACAATGCAATCTCTCCCCAAGCCAAAGGAGATAAAAGCAACGCTTGATGAGTATGTTATCGGTCAAGACGATGCGAAGATCGCACTTTCGGTAGCGGTATACAATCATTACAAGCGAATTTTGCACAAGAAAGCGCAACAAAAAGCGACGAAACGCAAAAAAGGCAGTAAAAGTACCGGCGAGATCGGGGACGTTGAAATACAAAAAAGCAATGTACTTTTGCTCGGTCCGACGGGCGTGGGTAAAACGTACATTGCGCAAACGCTTGCAAAGACAATGAAGGTTCCCTTTGCCATTGCCGATGCGACTACGCTTACGGAAGCGGGATATGTCGGTGAGGACGTTGAGAACATATTGCTCAGGCTGATACAAGCCGCCGATTACGACATTTCACTTGCCGAGCGAGGAATTATATATATTGATGAGATAGATAAAATATCACGCAAAAGCGAGAACCGTTCCATCACACGTGACGTATCGGGCGAGGGCGTACAGCAAGCTCTTTTGAAGATTCTTGAGGGTACCGTTTCGAACGTACCGCCGCAGGGCGGACGTAAGCACCCAAATCAAGAATTTATTCAAATAAACACCGAAAACATTCTGTTCATATGCGGCGGAGCCTTTGACGGGCTTTCCGATATAATCGAACGCAGAATGGGAAATGCCGTCATAGGCTTCGGCAACGAGCAGAAAAAAGCCGATATTTCCGATAAAACGCAGATATACCGTCATGTAATTGCGGCTGATATTGTCAAATACGGCTTAATACCCGAGCTTGTCGGCAGACTACCGGTCATAACGAGCCTTGACAATCTTGATGTTTCCGCTTTGTCTAAGATTTTGAGCGAGCCTAAAAACTCACTCGTCAAACAGTACTCGGCACTTCTCGGAATGGACGGCGTAGAGCTTAATTTTGACCCCGATGCGCTTGAAGCAATTGCAAAGCTTGCAATTGAGCGTGGCACCGGTGCAAGAGGACTTCGCTCGATAATCGAAGGTCTAATGCTCGATGTTATGTACGATGTCCCGTCGGACGATACGATTCGGAGCGTTACTATAACTGCGGATTACGTAAATAAAACGGGAGATGTGCGAATACAAAAAAAGCAGCCCGAACCCATCACAGAGTCTTGATGAAAAGCTCCTTGCATATGCAAGGAGCTTTTTTTATTTATATTCCCATTTCTTTTTTTCTTTGAGGTCGCCGAATATTTTAACATAGCTTTCGTGCCGCACTCGTGACAGTTTGCCCGACTCAACGGCTTTTATTATTTCACAGCCGTCCTCCTTTGTGTGCGTACACTTTTTGTATTTGCATCCGAAAAGATATTTTTCATATTCGGGGAAAAGATACGGCAAGTCATCGACATCGAAAAAATCAAAATGCTCAAGGTCGAGCATTGAAAAGCCCGGCGTATCCGCAAGATAGGCATTATTGTCAAGACGGAAAAGCTGTATTTTTCTCGTCGTGTTTTTTCCTCGCTCGATCCTTTGGCTGATCTGCCCGACTTCACAATCAAGGCTCGGAAACAAAGTATTTATCAATGTTGACTTTCCGGCTCCCGACGCTCCCGCAAATGCCGAAGTTGTGTTCGGCGTATGTATTCTTATATATTCCCCAAGCTCATCAATGCCGCCACCGTTTTTCGATGAAACGATGAAAGTATCGAAGCCGACGGAGGAATAAATACTATACAGCTCATGCGAAAGCTTATCGTCAAGCTCAGACTTCGTGATAACGATTATCGGCTTTATATTATTGTGTATGCAAATAGCCGTCAGCTTGTCCGCATACACGGTATCGGGCAACGGACTGCACGCACTGAGAATGATAAACATATTGTCAAGATTTGCCATCGGCGGTCTGATAAGTGAATTTTTCCGCTCGAACACCTCTGTAATACAGTATTCTTCGCCTATTCGCTCAACCTTTACCTCGTCACCGGGCAAGACTTTTATTTTTTCATGTCTGAAAACGCCTCTCGCGTGACATTTTTCGCAGACCTCGCCCGACTCGGAGCAAACGGTATATTTTCCGCCTACTCCGAGTGTTACCTTGCCTCTCATCTCATTCATCACGAAAGCCAATCGAACACGCTGTCGGACGCTATTTCAAGATCGACAGTACTGCCGGAGCCTACTTTGGTATCGGGGTCAATACTTTGAGAAATAATGGTATAATTCTCCGCATCGGATTTTTTATATTTAATATTGCCGACTATCAGCCCGTTATCCTCTATCCATTTTTTAGCGTCTGTCTCACTCATTCCCTTAAGGTCGATCATATTGATAAACCTGCCGAGGCTTACCGTTATATCAACGTTCGAGCCTTCGGGAAGCTCCTTACCCACATTTACGCTTTGGTAGCAAATAATGTCTTTTTCGTAAGTGTCGGATTCCTCGAAGTTTATATAGCCGAGCTTAAAGCCGTTATCGATCAGCCATTGACGCGCTTCTGCGGCATTCATTCCGACAAGGTTTGTCATTTTCTTTTTGCTTGACGATGACATATCCGTGCCGTTGCTCACGTACAGCTTTATAGATGAACCGACGGTAACATCGCTTCCGGCGGCGGGATCTGTTTTAATAACGTAATCGGTCGGTATAAAATCGTCGTATATCCTCTCGACCTTGATATCGTACATATTCATATATTCGGTCTTGACCTCCGAATATCTTTTATATCTGAAATCGGGAAGCTTTACGGTGTTTGAGCCTTTATACAGATAAAATACCATATCTATATATTTCTCGCCGGGAACGTATTTCTCGCTGCTTCCGGGAGTCAGGCTCTGCTCTACTATCTGATTGAGCAATGTTCCGTCCTCGCCCACTCCCGTGTATTCGGTTATCCTGTAGCCCATATCCTCAAGCTGTTTGCGCAAATTATCGTCAAGCACCCGTCCGA
Source organism: uncultured Lachnospiraceae bacterium (assembly GCA_964562175.1). Taxonomy (GTDB): domain Bacteria; phylum Bacillota; class Clostridia; order Oscillospirales; family CAG-272; genus CAZCJU01. The sequence continues at coordinate 59,960 of CAZLRV010000005.1, read as the reverse complement.
CGTAATCTTCAACCACAACGGTCTTGGAGCTTGTATTGTTCATTGACTCGGAGAGCTTGTTGAACACAAGAAATGCAAGTATTACGGCAACGACCAAGAACGAGGAAAGCACACCGAGTATTACCGGCAATATCGCACGACCCTCTACCGCAATCGCTTTATCCGAGCCGTCTGTTGATACATAATTGTCCTCGTCCTCATTCTCCTCATCAAACGGATTTTTGAAGCGGAGCTTCGGATTTTCCTTCAATGCGCTGACGTGTCTTAGCATTGCTTTTGCACTTTGATATCTTCTGTCGGGGTTCTTCTCCATTGCACGCATTATTATCTGCTCCATACCGACGGGAAGCTCGGGATTTACCTCACGCGGCGGCACCGCTTGCTCGCCCACCTGCTTAAGAGCAACGGAAACGGGAGATTCTGCCGTAAACGGAAGCTTACCGCAAGCAAGCTCATACATCATAACGCCGACGGAATACAAGTCGCTCTTTCTGTCTATAGGCTCGCTTCTTGCCTGTTCGGGGCTTATATAATGCACCGTACCTATTGCACGGTTCGTATTCGTCATCGTATCTCCCTCAGGAAGCTTTGCAATTCCGAAATCGGCTACCTTTATAAGTCCGTTACGCAATAGCATAATATTTTGCGGTTTAATATCTCTGTGTATCACACCCTTTGAATGAGCGTGATCCAATGCACGAAGTATCTGCTCGGTAATGGAGAGCGTTTCACGCCAATCGAGTATACCGCCTTTTCTTTTTAAGTATGTTTTGAGCGTTATTCCCTCGATATACTCCATTACGATATATTGCATTTTGTCCTTTACCGAAACATCGTATATGTGTACGATATTTTCGTGGCAGAGCATCGCAACCGCTTTTGATTCATTGATAAAGCTTCTTATATAAGCCGGATCGTTCTGTTTATCTTCCTTAAGCAGCTTTACCGCAACGGTCTTGTTCAGCACGGTATCCTCAGCTTGAAATACGACTGCCATGCCGCCACTGCCGACCACTCTTTGTATTTTAAAACGTCCGTCTATCATTTTACCGACATATCTGCTGTAATCTTCCATTATTCAACCTCCCGCAACGAAACCAGCACAGCGGTTATGTTATCTCCGCCGCCGTTTTCATTTGCACGTTCAATAAGTCTATGTACCGCCTCTGCGACATCAAGCTTTATTATTTCGTTTATCTCCTCATCGGAAACGAAATTGCTCAGCCCGTCGGAGCATAGCAATATTTTGTCGTATTTGTCGCACGGTATTTCATAATAATCCGCTTCGGTATAATCGTTGGTGCCGACGGCACGTGTGATTATGTTCTTTTTCGGGTGATTTGCCGCCTTGTCAGGTTCGATAACGCCCTCGTCAACGAGATATTGCACATAAGAATGGTCCTTGGTTATCTGTTCAAGCGTGCCGTCCTTTGAACCGTACATTCTGCTGTCGCCCACGTTAAGCGCATATATCGCCTCGGGCGTGACGAGTGCCGAAACAAGCGTCGTTCCCATGCCCTCAAGAAGCGGCGAGGTCTTGCTCTTTTCAAATACCGCTGTATTTGCACGGCTGACGGCGGACATAAAAAGTCTTCTCAGTTGTTGGGGACTTATACTCGGTACAAATTCCTCGTCGCTATGCTTTTTTAAAACCTGAATAACGGTCGTGTTGTATACGTACACGGCAAGCATACTTGCCTGATCTCCCGCATTGGCGCCGCCCATACCGTCACAGACGGTACAAAGGCTCACCTTTTCGGAAAGCTCTTCAATTCTGAACGTATCTTGGTTTTCCGCTCTTGTTTTTCCCTTGTCTGTCAGACCGAATAATTTCATAATCCTCTCCGTTTGGCGTTATCGCTTATAGAAAGCGTTGTGCTTAATTATGCTCTTGCTCGTATGAGTTTCTCAGCTGTCCGCACGAGGCGTTTATATCCGAACCGAGACTCCTTCTGACCGTAGCCGTAATACCCATGGAATTCAGCTTCGATTCAAAAGCTCTTATCGAGTCGGCACTGCCTTTTTTGAAGCCTCTTTCCTTTACCTCGTTTATCGGTATCAGATTGACGTGTACGGGCATATCCCTTAAATGGTAATGAAGTAGGCGTGCAAGCTCGCACGCTTGGCTCTCGCTGTCGTTTATACCCGATATAAGCGTATATTCAAACGATATTCTCCGTCCCGTTTCCTTAAAATAATCATGACAAGCACCGAGAAGCTGAGATATTTTATATTTATTATTTATCGGCATAATGGAGCTTCGCACCTCGTCATTTACCGCATGGAGCGATATCGACAGAGTTACGGGCAAGCCCTGTTTTGCCAATTCGTATATTTTAGGCACTATACCGCACGTTGAAACCGAAATATGTCTTAAACCGATATTAAGCCCGTCCTCACAGCTTACCAAATGCAAAAACTTCACCGTATTATCGTAATTGTCAAGCGGCTCACCTATTCCCATCATAACGATATTTGAAACTCTTTCCCCGCTGTCCTTCTGTATTGCAAGTATTTGACCGAGCAGCTCGGACGGGGCAAGCGAACGCTTTAAGCCCTTAAGCGTTGATGCACAGAATTTACAGCCCATGCGACAGCCTACTTGCGATGAAATACAAACGCTGTTTCCGTGCTTATACCTCATAAGCACGCTTTCCACTACCTCGCCGTCGTTCATTCTCATCAAGTATTTTATCGTTCCGTCACGTGATACGAGCTTTTTTGCCACGCTCGGCGTTGCGATATATGCGTTTTCCGCTAAATATAGGCGCAGTGTGTTCGGCAAATTTGTCATTTCTTCAAATCCGACACCGGAATGTAGCCATTTGAATATCTGCTTCGCTCTGTATTTCGGTTGACCTATATCCGTTAATAATTGTTCAAGCTCGATTTTGTCAAGCGATAATATATCAATCATTTTTTTCTATCACTGCCACATAAAAGCCGTCACAGCCGTCATCGCACGGTGTAAGGGTTCTTTCGTATATAAGCGAATAATCCGTGTTTTTTTCGAGCAGCTCTCTGACGGTATCGCCATTTTCTTTTTTGTTTATTGTGCAAGTGGAATAAAGCAATCTGCCGTGCTTCTTCAAATATTTCAAGCTTTGCGTCAATATCTCTCGTTGTGTAGCAATGAGTCTGTCTATATCCGATAAGTCTTTATATCTCACCTCGGGCTTTTTGCCGATAACGCCGAGATTTGAGCATGGAACGTCGCATATGACTCTGTCTGCCTTGCCATACAGCTCCTCATTGGGCGTTTTCGCATTTCTGCAAGAGGACTCGACAATATCGACTCCCATTCTGTTTGCGGCATCGTCTATCAGCTTTATCTTGCTTTGGTGCATATCATATGCATATATTTTTCCGCTGTTTTCCATTGCAATGGCACAGCTTACCGTTTTGCCACCCGGTGCGGCGCAGACATCGACTACAAGCTGTCCCGCACTCGGCGCAAGTGCGGCTATTGCCGCCTGACTTGCTTCATCCTCGATAAAAGCACCGTTTCCCACCGTATCAAACAGTGTCGGAATATCTATATAGCTCTCAATATTTATACCCCACGGCGAAAGCTTGCATTTTTTGCTCTTTACGCCGATGTTACCGAGCTTTTCCATAAGCTCATCACGTGAGGTGACAAGAGTATTGACTCTGAGTGTAATATAATGCTCCGACTCGTTTATCTTTTTCAGCATTTTTTCCGCTCCGTCCTCGCCGAGCGATTCGACGAGTGATGCGGCAACAAACGCTCCTACGGAATAATTCACGGTCAGATACTCAATAATGCCGTCCTTTTTTTGCGGAAGCTTTATTTTGTCCCCCGACGCCGCATATCTTCTCAAAATCGCATTTGCAAATGCTGCGGACGACGGTTTTTCGAATTTCTTTGCCAGCTCAACGCCCTCGTTCACTGCGGCGTTATCGGGTATCTTATCAAGAAAACGCATTTGATATATCGACATACGCAGTATATTACGCATTTGAAGGCTCATATCCTCAATAGGTCTGTCGGACAGCTTCGATATTATATAATCAAGTGTTATTTTTCTTTCGATAGTGCCGTACAAAAGCTTTGTATACAGCTTTTTTTCCGCACCCTCAAGCTTGAATTTTTTTATTGCCGCATCTGCTTCGAGGTTGGAATATTTCCCTTCCCGCTCGTATCTGCACAGTGAAAGCAGTGCGATCTGTCTGCTTGTCGTATTCATCTTTTATCCCTTCTGTCGCTAACCAAGCTTATATAATAGAGTATTTGCATAAGTGAGCTGAATAATGCGGCAACATATGTCATTGCGGCGGCGGTAAGCACCTTTTTTACGCCGATAAGCTCTTCATCTGTCAAAATACCGGATGATTTAATTGCGGCAACGGCACGCCTCGATGCATTGAACTCTACGGGAAGTGTTACGAGCTGAAAGAATGCGACCGTACAATATCCGAATATACCGAGCAGATATAAATACATATTTGAAAATACAAGACCTATCAAGATCAGATACGGTGTCAGCGATGCCCCGATATTGCATATCGGAATTATCGCCGAACGAATTTTCATCATCGTATAGCCCTGCTCATATTGAAGTGCGTGTCCCGCCTCATGTGCGGCGACCCCGACTGCGGCAACGGTTTTTGCGGAAAAAACACCGTCCGAAAGCATTATTTCGTTGCTTCTCGGATCAAAACGGTCTGTCAGCTCCCCCGATATCGATGTTACACGTACATTGCTTGCTCTCACGCCGTCACAGCCGGTGGCAAGCACCGCACGTGCGGCATCGGCACCGCTTATACAATATTTATTTTTTACCTTACTGTATTTCTTAAATGTTGTCTTTACCGATATTTGGCATATCATAGCCAAAATAAAGGCGGGCAACATAAATACGATATAGTAATAATTCAACATTTAACCTAAAATATCTCCTGTTGACACGGCACGACCTCTTATATAGTCGGCACACGTCATTTGCTTTTTCCCCTCCGGTATCAGCTCATCTATTTGAAGCACTCCGTCTCCGCAGGCAACGAGCAAGCGTTTTGCACGTGCGTCTGCCTCTATTATCTCTCCCGGCTTACCGTTGCATATCACGTCTGCCACGTGCGTTTTCGCTATTTTCAGCTGTTTTTTTCCCTTTGAGGTATTAAGATACGTATACGCCGCAAGTGACGGATATACGGAGCGGACAAGGTCGTGTATTTGCCTTGCGGGTCTTGTAAAGTCAATCAAAAGCTCGCTTTTTTCTATTTTTGCCGCATAGCTTGCCGCCGAATCATCTTGCTTATGCCTTTGAAGCAAGCCCGACTCAAGCTGTTTTACGGTTTTGAGCAATAATTCCCCGCCTGTCTGTGCAAGGCTTTTTGTAAGCTCAAGGTAATTTGTGTCATCGCCTATCGCAACGGTGGCGGAAAGCAACATATCGCCCGTATCAAGTCCCTCGTCCATAAACATAGTCGTAACACCCGTTTCTTTTTTGCCGTCCATTATACTTCTCTGTATCGGTGCCGCACCTCTGTATTCGGGCAAAAGCGACGCGTGTACGTTTATACAGCCCATGGGCGGTATTTTAAGCACCTCCGAGGGCAATATTTTGCCGTAGGCGACAACTATGATCAGCTCGGGGGCAAGAGCCTTTAGGGTACTTATACTTTCCTCATCCCTAAGCGTTTTCGGTTGAAATACGGGTATTCCATGCTCATCGGCGTATACCTTTACCGGCGGAGGGGTCATGGTATAGCCTCTGCCCTTCGGCTTATCGGGCTGTGTAAACACGGCACATATCTCATACTGCGCATCGCACAGTGTCGCAAGTATATCCCTTGCAATATCGGGCGTACCCATATAGAGTATTCTCATCAGCCGACCTCTATTTCATCCGGCGAGAGCATTCTCAAAGCATGCTCGGAAAACAGTATTCCGTCCAAATGGTCTATCTCATGGCAAAACGCCCGTGCCTTAAGTCCCTCGCCCTCAAGTGTTATTTCCTCGCCGTGTCTGTTCAAGGCTCTGACCTTTACCCACATCGGGCGATCGACTATTCCCCACTCTCCGGGAAGCGACAGACAGCCCTCGACCTCCTGCTGTTTGCCCTTCATTTCGATTATTTGCGGATTTATAAGCTCTATTATCTCGCCCGGCTCTGTCTCAACTATAACGACACGCCTGTTCACTCCGACCTGCGGTGCGGCGAGTCCGCAACCATTAGCTATGTGAAGTGTTTCTATCATATCGTCAAGAAGCGTTATTATTCTCGGCGTTATGCTGTCCACACGTCTGCATACTCTGTGGAGCGATTCGTTATTCTCTTCTCTTTCTTTAACTATATTCAGTACAGCCATTTTATAAAATTCCTAACACTATATTACATCGGATCTATATCCACGCTTATCGAATTACCTCTGCCGCAATCTCTCAGGCACTGCCCAAGCACGGCGGAAAACAATTCTTTCGTGCGCTTATTTAATTTGCATTTACAGGTAAGCTGCATTCTGTACGTTCGCTTGAGCTTATAAACGGAAGCCTCAAACGGGCCGAAATATATTATCTTAACGTCCTTGTATTCGCTTTCGTTAAGCTGCAACAATCTGTTGTAAAACGTCGTCGCGGATTTCAATGCCATACCCTCGTTTTCCGAGGAAAACGTGAACACCGCCATATTGCAAAACGGAGGATAAAGCAATGCACGTCGCATCGCTATCTCGCCCTTGTAAAACGCATCATAGTCCTGCTTGCAGGCAATCGAGAGTATTTCATGCTCGGGGTTGAATGTTTGGATTACCGCAACGCCCTCTTTTTCCGCTCGTCCCGCACGCCCTATTACCTGCGTAAGCATTGAAAAGCTTCGTTCGTTTGCTCTGAAGTCCTGCACATACAGCGAATAATCGGCAAGCAACACGCCCACCAATGTAACATCGGGAAAGTCGTGTCCCTTTGTCACCATCTGCGTGCCGAGCAAAACATCGGCTCCCGACTCTCTGAAAGTTCCGAGTATCTTTTCATACGAGCTTTTGCCACCCGTCGTATCCGCATCCATGCGAAGAATACGCAAGGTCGGGTCAAGCTCTCTTAAATCATTTTCAATTTTTTGTGTGCCGTAGCCCATATAAGCGATATGCTCCGAGCCGCATTTTGAGCATTTTTCCGGCACGCTCGTTTTATATCCGCAGGTATGGCACATCAAATAACCGCTGTCGGCTCTGACGGAATATGCGTTCTCGACGCTCATCGCATCCTCTGCACGGAAAAACTTATTTGCGTGATACGTAAGCGATATATCGCAATTGGGACACAGAAGCACATTACCGCACTTATTACAGCTGAGAAAGCTGTTATAGCCTCGTCTGTTCAAAAACAGTATCGTCTGGTCGCCCCTGCTCTTGTTATCGCATATTCTTTTTTTAAGCTCCGTGCCTATGGGGTCTGTTATTCCGTTTGCCACGTCACGCCGCATATCGAAAAGCACTGTTTGGGCGATTTTTGCGTTGCCGTATCTGTTCATCATGCGAACAAGCGTATATTTACCCTCGCTTGCTTTGTAGAAGCTCTCAACGCTCGGCGTAGCCGAAGCAAGAAGCAACAACGCATTATTCGTCGCACATCTGAAGCGTGCCGCATCTCTTGCATGATATTTCGGAGTCATCTCCGATTTGTAGGTATGCTCCTGTTCTTCGTCGATAACTATCATTCCGAGGTTCGGCATCGGTGCGAAGATCGCACTTCTTGTACCTATGACAAGATCTACAAGTCCTCGTTTTACACGCTTCCACGCATCTGTCCTCTCACCGACGGAGAGCGATGAATGTATCACGGCAACACGCTCGCCGTAGCAAGCGCAGAATATAGCCGTTGATTGCGGTGTCAGCGATATTTCGGGCAGGAGCATTATAACACCCCTTCCCGATGCTATCACCTTGTCGCACAGCTCTTTTATGACTCTCGTTTTTCCGCTTCCCGTAACACCGTACAGCAGAGCCGCCTGCGGCTTGCCCGTATCTATCAACTCACTCAGCTTATCATAAGCCGCCCTTTGCTCCTCGCTTAGGGGTGAGTCCTCGTGCTTTGTTTGCTTTGCATACAGTATATAGGGATTTCTGTATTCTTCTATCTGCTCACAGCTCAATATTTCCTTTTGGCAGAGCTTTTTCAACTCATGCGAGGCGAGCGAGAATTTATCCTTGATATAGTCACGAGTTTCCGAGCCGACCTCGGATAGATATTCCGCAAGTGCCCGCACTCTGGGACTTTTCGAGGTTTTTATTATATCCTCCGCAGGTGCGGCAAGAGAATATATATACTTATACTTAACACCCGGTACATTTTTCACCGTCGGCTGAATGCGTATATAGCCCTCATTGAGCAGATATCTCAACGCATCTCTTACCTCGCCACCGTACTCGGCGCAAAGCTCCGCCGTTGTCGAATTTTTGTGGGAATATATATACCCGTACAGCATTTGCAGCTTTATATTAAATCCCGACGGCTCCTTTTGCGTAACCTCGTAGGTATCCTCAAGCTGTCCCAAAAGAACAGTGGGAAACGCACATTTCACCACATCGCCGAGCGTGCAAAACGTATTCGATGCGATATATCGGCAAAGCGAATACAACTCACGCCCGATGGAATACTCTCTGCGATAGAGAAAATGTATCGTTTTCATTGCCTTTACGGTGCTTAGTCCCTCGTCCTTACGGCATATTGAGCAAACAAGACCCACGCTTTCACGGTTGCCCGTGCCGAACGGTACTGCGGCGAACATTCCCACTACATCGGGCAAGCCCGATTCATCGAACACATCGCCCGCATCCTCGTCTGCCAATATATAATCGTATTTATCGTTTACGCCGTAGGGTAATGAAAGAATACTGAGCGTTGCGATGAGCATTGTCAGTCGTTTTCCTCGGTATCCTCGGGCTTAACTATCTCGTATTCGCCGCTGTAAAGCATTCTGATTGCGTTTTTAACGGCTTTTTCGTCTCTCAGGTCTTTATTTATCATTGAGGTAAGCGGGCGGTCGTTGTTCTCTTTGTTGTTTATACGGCGTTCCGCCTCGGTACGTTGGCGAACGTACTCATCCGTAACGAGGTGAGCGCATTTGCTCGTTGCTATAACAAGCTCGTATCTGTTATACTTTCCGTGCTGTGTAAGCTCCTCTATCGACGGCTTTATCATATCATAAGCTCCTTTTCAGTTGTTCAAAAATTCTTCAACGAAGTTTTCCGTGCGGCTGACCTTATGCTTTTCCGCATCGGCTATTGCCATAAGTGTCTTTACGGCAGGCTCGATAACTCCGTTTTCGTTTGTTATAACGTAGTCGTAAAGCTCAAAGTATTTCAGCTCGTTCTTTGCTTGTAAAAGTCTTTGCTGTATTACCTCCTCGCTCTCCGTGCCGCGCTTATGCAAGCGATAGGACAGAGTCGAGTAGTTCGGAGGAAGCAGTAAAACGAATACCGCCTCGGGGAATTTTTCCTTTACCTGTATAGCACCCTGAACCTCGATCTCAAGCACGACGTTTATGCCCTCGGCAAGTCTGTTCTCGACCTCGGAGCGGAGCGTGCCGTAGCAATTGCCCACATATTCGGCATGCTCGACAAAGCCGTCCTTTTCGACAAGTGCCTGAAATTCCTCACGGGTGATGTAATAATAATTCTTTCCATGCTCCTCGCCCGGACGAGGTGAACGAGTTGTTGCGGATACGGAATATTCAAATTCATCGCTTGCCTTAAATAACTCGCTCAAAACAGTACCCTTGCCGGAGCCGGCAGGACCGGATACAACGAACAGAAGTCCTTTTTTCATATTTTCCATTTTCCTAACTATTTTTTATTCTCCCTCATATTCCTCGCCGGACACGCGACTGTATACCTTTTGCGAGGTATACGAGCATAAAACGACCGTATCGTTGTCAAGCACGATAACGCTCTTTGTTTTCTTTCCGCACGTCACGTCAAGTATATATCCGTTCTCCTTTGCTTCGCTTATCAGCCGCTTTATGGGAGCGGATTCGGGGGAGCATACGGCAACGATACGCTCTGAGGCTATCATGTTGCCGTATCCCACATCGATCAGCTTCATATTTTTCCTACTCGATATTCTGTATTTGCTCTCTTATCTTTTCCAGCTCGCACTTTACATCGACAACGAGTCTGGTAAGATCGGAATTTTGAGCCTTTGAGCCTATCGTATTCGTTTCTCGGTTCATTTCCTGAATCTGAAAATCAAGCTTTTTTCCGACACTTCCCTCGGCGTTCATATACTCGCAGAAAGCCTCTATGTGGCTCTTTAAGCGTACTATTTCCTCGTCGATCGCAACTCTGTCGGCATATATGGCGCACTCGGTAAGCACACGGCTCTCGTTCATCGTTATCTTGTTTTCGTCAAGCACCTCACGCAGTCTTTGATAAAGCCTTGCTTCATATGAGCGGTTCATGATCTCACCCATGAGGGCGATCTTTTCGACGTTTTCCTTTATCTTGGCAAGCTTTTGCGTAATGTCCTCTTGAAGTCTGCCGCCCTCCTCCGTTCTTGCCTTATCGAAGCCCTCTATGGCGGCGCAAAGTACTGTCTTAACGTTTTCCCATTCGCCCTCAAGATCGTCCTCGGGCTTATTCTGCGTGAATATATCTCGGCAGGCGGCGACATTCATTACCGTTATATCGTCTTTAAGCTCGAAGCGATCTCTCAGCTTTTTGAGAACGTCTATATACATCTCGGCATATTCCTCATTCAAAGAGAGTATAACGCCCTTTGTCTGCGGCATTTCCACCGAAACGAATATTTCTATCTTGCCTCGCGATATTCCTCTCGATTGAACATAGGACTTTATTTTATCCTCAAGATACGCAAAGGCTCTCGGTACTCTGACATTGCACTCAAAATATCTGTTGTTTACGGCTTTTATTTCAACGGTAATATCACGGTCGTTCACCGTCATGCGGCTTCTGCCGTAGCCCGTCATGCTTTTCATCATTGTTCGATACCTTATTTGGTGTAGTTATCGAAATAGCCCTGTACCAATACGATGGGCGTTCCCTTATCTCCGCTTCCGGAGGTCAGATCGCAAAGGCTGCCGATAAGGTCGGTCAAGCGTCTGGGAGTCGTACCCTGTGATACCATCTTACCCACAAGGTTATCGTCCTTGTTTCTGATATAATCGGAAATTGCCTGCTTGAGTGCATCTCCCGAAAGGTCGGCAAAGTCATTATCGGCGAGGTATTTCAGCTTTACCTCATTGGGCTGTCCTACAAGACCCTCGGTATATGCGGGTGAAACTACCGGGTCGGCAAGCTCCCATATCTTACCTACGGGATCCTTGAAGGCGCCGTCGCCGTATATCATTACCTCAACGTGCTTGCCCGTCGCTTCGTTTACGATAGCTCTTATTTTCTCAACAACGGGTTGGCAATCTCTGGGGAAAAGCTTTATCGTGTTTTCGGTCGCCTTGTTGGAGCCGAGCAGACCGTAATTCTCGTTGTAGCCGCTTCCGTCAACGGGAGCGGTCATTATCTCATCAAGCGAAAGAACCGTTTCCGCACCCGCCTTCTTGAGTCTGCGTGCGGTCATCTTGCGGGTATGTATATCGCAGTTTATGACATTCTTCGTATAATTGAGTATCGTGCGGCAATCGTTTGCGAGTATGACCTCGACATCACAGCCGACAGACTTTATAAGCTCCTTATAGTACTCAACGTAATCTACGCCGGTAAAGGGGTGCTTAACGTAACCGAAAAGCTCTCTGTACTTTTTCTCATCCAAAACATCTCTGTAGGGGTCAACGTCCTTTTCGTCAAGAAGCTCATCGTCGAACAAGTGATTTCCCACCTCGTCCGCGGGATAGCTGAGCATAAGGGTTATCTTTTTTGCGCCCATTGCGATACCCTTTAAGCAGATAGCGAATCTGTTACGGCTGAGTATGGGGAATATAACGCCGATATCTCCGTCGGGAAATTTCGCCTTTATATCCTTGCCTATCTGCTCAACGCTTGCATAGTTGCCCTGTGCTCTCGCAACTACCGCTTCCGTAACGGCTATAACGTCACGGTCGCGAAGCTCAAAGCCCTCCGACTTTGCGGCGGCAAGTACGCTTTCGGCTACGATAGTCGCTATATCGTCTCCGGATCTGATGATAGGGGCTCTAACGCCTCTTGAAATCGTTCCAACAAGTCTTTCCATTTTATTTTCACTCCGTTTTAATAATTTTTCAGACATTTGCCGAGGCTGTCAAGGAAATATTCTTTTCTTTGCGTTATCCACTGTCTTTGTAGAGTACAAGCTCTGCTCCAACAGTCGGGTGACATATTATACGATATCGTGTCCGCCCATCTTTCTATATGGTACGGTATTTCGTCTTTTATCGACGAGATAAACGAATCGTTTATACGCATAAGCTCGTTCAGTGTATCGCTTTCACACAGCGAGCGGGCGTATTTTTCAAAGCGTGTTCTGAAATCGTCGTTTTTCAGGCAGAAATTCAAAATGCCCTTAAGATAGAGCGGATCGCCGTAGCCCGCATCCGCACCCGAATAAAACCGTCCCAGCGTGAACGAAAACATATCCGTATCGCACTTTGTATAAAGCTCGGGCAGTGCGTGGCTTTCATATCTGCCGAAGGAGAAATCCATATCACGCATCGCAAACCTGTACCGTCCGTCCTTATATGGATTTGACGGGTCGGGCGTGCCCGAGTATCTCCATACCCTCAGGTTGTTGTGTCCCCAATCCGTGTTGCAGGCAAAGAGATTCAAGGCGGTATACTGTATCAGATTATCGATATCGAAGCTTTTGCAAAGCTCCTTGTATACCGAGCCTCTGTCGCGTTCGTTGCAATTGACGATCTTTTGACAAATGGCATCAAAGCTCTCAAGCTCGCCCTCTGCCCCGTCATCAAGCTCGTAATAGAACCAAACGCCGCAATATCTGCACTGCGACGGCGAATAGTGCCACTCGCACTGCCTTGTCGTATCAAGCTCCGACTTGATGATGGTAATATCATCCTTGTTTTCAATACCGTAAAGATTTGAAAAATAGTCGTCGTTGATATCCTCCTTCAAATCGAGTATACCGTAGTACACGCCGTTTAGATATACGACCGCCGGTCTTGATGCCTGTGCAGGTACATTCGGGGCGTATTTTAAGGCAAAATTGTTTGCCACGCCGTCACGGGTGAGCGTCATAAGCTCGCCGTCCTGCGAATAATGCTGCATTGAATCGTTGCCGCCGTTACGTAATATAAGACGGTCATACCGTTCGAGCAACTTGCCCTTGTTCTCTCCCTCGATAACGTATCTGTCATCGAATATGGGATAATCGAACGAGCCGTTACCGTTGTATTTCAGCTCATCGTAATAGCCGTCGGCTCTTGCGACAAGTCGAAACGATTTTTGCGCAAGAGTACGAGAGGAACCGCCGAATATCCTGATACCGGCATCCTGCGATACCATTTCCTCACCCGATGATGTGAACATTTCAACATGGCAAGCTCGCTCCCACTCCTTACCGGAGCCTGTGGGATTTGCGATGATGCCGTCTCTGCCGTACAGATCGTTGCTTGCGGCAACGAGCGATATCACGACCGTATCGAATCTGCCGTCCTCGGCATATATATACGTATTCGTGACTATCCTGCCCAGCCTTTGTCCGCTCTCGGAAAAGCACGAGGCGCGAATACAGGACGAGGCCCTGTCACATACGGTGATACGCCTGTCGGCACGTGTACCGCTTGCCCTCGGCTCCTCACCGTCTGTCGTGTAGGTTATATACGCTCCGCTCGGAGCATCCTCCGGCAGTGATAAAGCAAGCGTCTGTGAGCTGTCGTACATACCGCCCTTTACGGAAAATTTCGGGTTAATGTAGTTGACCTTTTCCTTTTCGGCTTGGGTATCATCGGGAGGCCTTGCGTTCTCCGTCACAACCTCCGACATAGCCGACGTGTCGTTGCTTTTCGAGCTTGTACAAGATACAAAAAGCATACAAAGCAGCAAAATACAAGCCAAGCAAGCCGTGTATCCGTTTTTTTTCAACATCGTCTCCTTTTCGTCGACGTGCCTTTTTGCTCTTTCGCAGAGTCTTTGCACGTCCGATATTATATAATACCATAAAAAGATTAAAAAGTCATATATTTTAATAAATATTTATAATAATTTTACACTCCGCACATTTTCGTTTTCTTGCGTGATATGGTGTTTCGCTTTGGTTTTAGAAAATTTACTTGCAGGTCAACACTTTTTCCTCAACGAGTGTTACAATATAATATCATGTATGGAATGGAGTGATGAAAATTGAGACGTGACGTTATAACCAAGCGAAAGGCACTGCTCACCGAAAAAATACGTGAGTCGGCGATATCCGTTTTGCCCATAATCCTCACCGTTGCCGTTTTGTGTCTTTCCATCGCACCCGTAAACGCCGATGTTTTTCTTTCGTTTTTGATAGGCGCTTTAATGATAATCGTCGGCACGGGGCTTTTTTCGCTCGGCTCCGATATGTCGATGACGCTTATCGGCTCTAAGATAGGTACGGCTCTTACGAGATCGAGGAAAATGTGGTTCATTCTGCTCATCAGCTTTATACTCGGTATTGCGATAACCGTTTCCGAGCCGGATCTGCAGGTGCTTGCCGACACGGTGCCGCATATTGACAACCTCGTTTTGATACTCACCGTAGGTGTCGGCGTGGGTCTGTTTTTGGCGATATGTATGTTTCGAATAATTCACGGTGTCAAGCTGCGCCGCCTGCTTATCTTTTTTTATGCAGTAGTATTTGTTTTGGCGTTTCTTTCCGACAATAGCTTTTTAAGCATCGCATTCGACTCCGGCGGTGTTACCACCGGTCCCATGACAGTTCCGTTCATTCTCGCACTCGGTGTCGGTGTGGCAAACATAAGAAGCGACAAAAAAGCCGAAGCGGACAGCTTCGGACTTGTGGCACTCTGCTCAATAGGCCCGATACTTGCCGTGCTTGTGCTTGGTTTCTTTTACAACGGAACCGGTGTCGCCTCATCGAATAACACCCCGAGCTTTACCGATACGGTGAGCATAGGCATGGCGTACCTTTCCGCACTGCCGAAATATATGGGTGAGATAGCCATATCGCTCTCCCCGCTCGTCGTTATATTTTTGATATTCCAGCTGTTTTCGTTTAAGCTTCCGAAAAAGTCGGTGCTTAAGATATTTCTCGGAATCCTTTATACATACGTCGGACTTGTGCTGTTTTTAACGGGTGTAAACGTCGGCTTTTCATCGCTCGGCACGGTTCTCGGAAAAGAGCTGAGCGAGGGCAAAACAAAATATATACTCATTCCGCTTTCCATGCTGATGGGCTGGTTCATAATATCCGCAGAGCCTGCCGTCGGCGTGCTTAAAAAGCAGATAGAGGAGGTCAGTGCAGGCGCAATATCGGGCAAGGCTATTGAAATAAGCCTTTCAGTGGCAATATCGTTGGCTATGGGTCTGTCGATGCTGCGAGTGATAACGGGTATATCCATAATGTGGTTCTTGGTTCCGGGATATTTGATATCGCTTGTGCTGTCGTTCTTCGTGCCGGATATTTACACCGCAATAGCATTTGACTCCGGAGGGGTCGCATCCGGTCCCATGACGGCTACATTCATGTTGCAATTTATGACAGGTGCTTGCTCTCAGCTGGGCGGCAATGTTTTGACGGATGCTTTCGGACTCGTTGCCATGGTCGCAATGATGCCGCTCATCTCAATACAAATATTGGGATTCGTTTATACCGCAAGAAAAGCTCCCAAGCCTGTCGGCGAGGATATATTCGAGGACGTGGATATCGTCGAGCTGTGGGAGGAGTGAGGCAGTACAATGAATTTTGTAATATCGATAATTTCCCCCGAGGGAACGGAAATAATGACCGACATTTGCAGAGAAATGAAGCTTGATGTTTCGCTTTTGATATACGGTCACGGCACGGCAAGCAAAAAAACGCTCGATCTGCTCGGTATAGAGTCGAAGGAGCGACGGATATTTATGCTTCCGGCACGTGATGACGAAACAAAAAAGCTTATTGCAAAGCAAAAAATGAGATTATACATAGATACCCCCGGCAACGGCATAACCGTAGCCGTGCCGATGAAAAGCATCGGCGGAGAAAAAACGCTTGATTATCTCAGCAAGGGAGTAAAGGAGGAGAGAAAAATGCCCGAGCTTGATTACAACAACGAGCTTATAATAGTAATAGCAAACGAGGGTCATACGGACACGGTAATGGATGCCGCGCGTGCGGCGGGCGCAAGAGGCGGCACGGTGCTTCACGCAAAGGGCACCGGCAGTAAGAACGCCGAAAAATTCCACAGCGTATCACTTGCCGACGAAAAAGAGATAATTCTCATTGTGGCAAGCACCGCAGACAAAGCGAATATAATGCGTTCAATACTGAAAAATGCGGGGGCGGGTACACCTGCGGGCGCAATTACCTTTTCCCTGCCCGTCAGCGAGGCGGCGGGCTTCCGCTCCGAGCTTGCCGAGGGCTGAGCATTACATAAGAAAAACCCCCGAATGGGGGTTTTATTATTTGCCTAATATCTTTTTGGTGTTTGCGATATAAGAATCCGCAGTTTTGCACATAAATTCGGGTACACTGTCGTATGCGCCGCCCTCTGCGAGGTTTACAGCCGCACAGCTCTTGCAAAACTTCTTCTTTGAGCAGCCGGTGCATTCGGCGGGCAAACGTATTTGTTCGCCGCGCTCCGCTGTTTTTTTCCACGCCGTACCAAAGCCGTCATCAAGTGAATATTCCTCTTCAAACATCGCACACGCCTTCATTTTGCCGTACCACGTTATCCAATAGCTTGCACGTGATGCCATACATTGCATACCCGTATCGGGGCATATTTCCTCGTCCTCACCGCTATCGGTCATATTCTCATACGCATCGTACAACGCCGCCATTCTGTCGGGCGAACGTCTGCAATTCAATCGTGCAAGCACCTCACCGCACGCCTCGGGCGTGAGCCTGATATTATCGTACCTTTTGCACACATCACTCTTGCGAACGGGCGGGAACATATATGTTGCTATATTCAGCTCACAGCCGTTTTTGTTGGCACATCTTATCATATTGTCCAAGTCGTCTATGTTCTGCGTCGTAACGGAGCAGTTGAGCATATAACGCACGCCCGCCTGCTTGAGCATTTCCAAGCTTCTCATAAGCCTGCTGTAGCCATGCTCGTTGCCGCACAGACGTGAATATATCTCATCGGACGAGCCGTAGAGCGTCAAATTGACGTGCTCCGGCGGCATATCATGCAGCATTTGCACGTTTTTTTCGGTGAGCATGGTGCCGTTGGTATTGACCGAGATCACCGTACCGTTTTTGTATGCATAAGAATATATTTGCTCAAAGTCGGGTCTTAAGAAGACCTCACCGCCCGTAAAGAGCAGATAGAGCAGACCGCAGCGGTCGGCATCGTCATATATTTTTATCCATTCCTCGGCGGTAAGCTCACGCCCGATGGGCTTCATTTCCTCCTCCGTCATTCTGATATAGCACATCTTGCAATTCATATTGCAACGCGGAGTCAGCTCAAAGACACCCTGTGCGGGTGTCTTTGTTATTGCCGCCTTTGATAATAATGATTTTTTTAAGTTCATTTTTGACTCAGTATGTAATTATTACGGTCTTGGGCGTAGCGGAGATATATCCCGCAACGGAGCCTTGCACGTACTTAAAGTTCGACCGTCCCAGCTTTTCCGTTACGGCATTTATCTCCGAGGAAAGATCGTAATCGCTTGCAACATCAACGGATTTTGTAATGCTTGCGTGCAATTCATTGCCTTGCGTATCACGGAATATTATGGTTATGCTTACCTGCTTCTTCTTCATTCCCTCGGTTATGGTCTTAATGTCTTTTATCGCCTTTTCGACCTCTTCCTTTGTTGCCGATGACTTTTCAAGCACTGCCTTTGCCGCATACCATGCATTCAGATAATCGCCGTAATCGGCGGTTACGAAATCGTTCGGTATGAAGTGATCCACATAGTCCTTGAGCGAGCCTCTGTCTACCTTTACGTAATATACGTTTATCGTCATATTATTCTCGGCATAGTAGCCCGACAAATTGCCGTCACATCCGATATAACTGTATTCTTCTATATTCGGTACTATAACATCGTAGGGCTTGCCTACATAATCCGTCATGGACGTGCTTTGCGTAAGTGCCGTTTTCGTGCCGGATATATAGTAATTTACGGTTATCGTCGATTGCTTATCGCCTCTTACCGGCGCAACGGGAGCAACCGTCGCACTAATGCCGTACAGCGGTGCCGAGCCTATCTTATTGTATACGGTCTTAAACTCGCTGTAGGTCAAATTACTGTTTGAATTCGATGCCCACATTTTAGCCGAGAAGGTGCGGATAAGCGGCTTTAGATTGGCAATCATCTCACTTTCCGTTTCGACCCACGGAGTATCGCCCCAAATGAAGAATACAGAACCTACATTATACTGTGAGCTTGTTGCTATAACATTTGATGTATATTTTGTCGCTCCCGCCTCATAGAACGTGGAGCTGTTCCAATTGTTATATATCTTCTCGCCTCCGTTTGCCATTGCCGGATGCAGAGTATCGAATGATTTTTTGTTCTTGCTATCGTCTACCGTAAGAACATAATAAGCGTTATCCTCAATGCAGTTAAGAAGCTTCCTGTTATTTGCCGTAAATGTCGCAAATTCTTCAAAATAACTTGTCGCATTGCTCCAGAAGCATATTTCTATATCATCATTCAGCGAAACATGAGCGTTCGTCGAGCCTGCGGGATGGTATATCTCATCGCTGAAGCAACGAATGGTCTTGTAGCCGTATTTTGTCTTAAGTGTGTCAGCCACCTCGTTCATATAGCTGATAAATGTATCGTAAGCCGTACCGTTTGTTATTTTAAGTGTATCTTGAGCATATTTCGCCCAATGGGTATTTGCTTCCCAATTTGCTTTATAAGTTGTACTTGAGACACCGCCGGTTATGAAGAAGGTCTGACCGGCAAGCTCTGTTTTATTCCAGCCAAACAACTCGTCACCGCCGATATTGAATTTTGTACAGCCGAGGTCGGCAAAGAATTTACCGAATTCATTGTAAAAGTCCATTGCAAATTGTCTTGACGCGGCATTTGACAAGTCTATGGCACGTACTCTGTACTCGGAAATGCTCGGCTGATAGGTTTTACCGCCGTATGTAAATGAGTTGCCTAAATTGGTATTTGTTTTTTCGTAATGCTTACCCAAAAGATAGTTCATGTGACCGGGGCTGTCAAAGGACGGTACAACATCGAGCTGATATTGGAATGCGGTCTTAACTATATCCGCCATTTGCTCCTGAGTCAAAAATTTGCCGGCATCGGGGTCTGTTATCTTCGCATTTATATATGTTTGCAAAAGTCTGCTTCCGGCATATCCGGGATATGTCTTGCTTTCAAGCCTCATTCCTTGGTCTTCGGATATATGAAAAGTTATTTCGTTATACTTAAGCCATGAAAGTTCTTTTATGTAATTCTTGAGCCATTCGGGAGTGTAATATTTACGTGCAATGTCTATCTGTGCGGCACGTATCTCGGTGTCGGGATAGTCGATTATCTCACCGCAGGGCAATGTGCCGCCGGTGTAGGTAAGCACTTGAAGCATTGTGGTGAATGCATAGAAAATGCCGACCTCGGACTTATATGTTATCTTAACATTGGTGCCTATCTCTATCTTATAGCTTTGGTTTTGTATGCCCTCCTTAAGGCTTGTCGGCACGCCCGTCTCGCCCTTAACTATAAGAATATCGGTATTCTTTGCCGCAGCCGAGGTTCCGTAAAGCACGGGGATCTGAGCTGTGGCATAGCCCTTTTCCTTAAACTGCTCCGATATAACACCCATCATGCTCTTAATATTATCGCTCGGTGCATTCTCTTGCGCAAGATAGATACGCATATCGGAGGAGGGCTTCCATGTGCCGCCCGATGTGGTATACTGCTTCAATATAGGTGTACAATACTCCTTTGCGTCTATTGCCGCCTGTGCCGTCATGGGGTACATTCCGACCGTTATGCAGGCTGCAAGAGCTAAAGAGCATATCATTTTCAATACTCTCTTCATTTACTCTACTCCTTAAAAATACTTTTTTTCAACACAGCCGCCGCCTCTGTCTCCATATTACACCGCAAAACAACGGTATTAACACAGGCAATCAAGGACGTCAAGATTTCGGTCGCCTCTGTAACGCACATCTCATCCCACGTATTGACGATGCATTCGGTATAAAGACCGCGAAACGCCTGCGCAGGCGTGGCGAATGCGGCACTGTTTTTCTCGCCGCGTTTCAGAATAACTATTGCCTCTATCGGCAATCGCTTATTCAAGCCTATACCCGAGGAGCCTGTATACGGCAAGCCGTATGCAAATACTCCTTCCCTCTCGCATTTCACGATTGCGCGGTCACCGTTCACTATCTCCGTCCCGTACTGCTTTTGCCACAGCAGTGAGTGCGTTGTCTTGCCCGTACCCGAGGGTGCGGAAAGAAGCACGGCTTTGCCGTCGCAATTCATATAGACCGAGTGCAATATCAAGGCACGGTGCATCGATAATACCTCTTCAACAGCCATCATATTTATAAATCTGTAGCTGTCCTTGAGAATATCGAGCTTATCGCCCTCAACAAGCATTTTATAGTGTGTACGATCGTCCGAGGCACGCAGAAGATACAGATAGAAGGTGCCATGATATTCGCTTATTGCGAACCGCCTTACAACATTGCCCCCGTCGCGGAATATATCACATCCCGCACCGGAGTATACAAGGCGCGCTTCATCTGTAAGTACCCTATCTCCCTTGCCTATCGGGCATATTTCGTACACGGCACCGTCGGTCAAAGCACCGCTTGAGGCGTATTGACCGAGCATCGTTTCCGTGAAGGTTATACGGCAGGGTGAGATAACGGTAAAATCAAGCCCACCGATGCTATATCGACATTCGTAGCTCATTTTCTACCCCTCCTACCGCATTTCATATGTAGTTATTATAACACGAATTTTCAAACGTGTCAAGATGAAATTTTAATTATTGTGCTTAATCTCGCTTTTATTTTTCACCGCACCCATTATTGCAAGCGTTATGACAATACCGACACACAGCGCGGCAAGCACCGCAAGTACTATCCCCTCGCCCGTAAGCATACCTCTCAGTTTATCAAGACGGGAGATATCGAGCTGTAAAGTCTCACCGAGCAAGAATGTGATAAGCTCACCCACATCATTTACAAGTGAGGAAAGATATAACAGAGATGCCGATGCGAAGCCACCGCCGACACCGCAGGGCAAAAGCGGCAGAATGGGATCGCCGAGCATCGGACGAGTCAGCAGAAAAAGGAGCGTGCCGAGAACAAAAAGCACTATTGCCCCAAGGTAAATAAACGCTTTATACTCGCTCGGTATAATATCCCCACCGAGAACCGCACCTGCCGAAAATACGGCAAAGCCGAGTGAAAAAAGCAGAGCCGCAAGCAGTGCGAAAAACAGTGCGTTGAACCACCGCAGGGCGTATATGATATTATCGCCTATTTTCATTTTTCACCTCAAAATGCAATTACCCTTGCGTTTTTTTCAAAAGACCGCAAGGGTAATGCCGAATATATTATTTAACCACTATGTTGATTATCTTACCGGGTACGTATATCTCTTTTACGACCGTCTTACCCTCAAGCTGTGTACTTACTTTCGGGTTTGCACGTGCCGCCGCCATGGCACTCTGCTTATCGGCATCCTTTGAAATATCCACCGTGCCTCTCATCTTGCCGTTGACCTGTACGCCTATCGTTACGGTATCGTCCACCGTCTTGCTCTCGTCATAGCTCGGCCAGGGAGCGAGCGAGCATAAGCCCTCCCCGCCCACACTCTGCCATATCTCCTCGCAAAGGTGCGGAGCAAACGGGCAAAGCAAGAGCGTGAATGTTTTCAGCTCGTCAACGGTCAGTGTACCTGCCGAATATATCTCGTTTATCAAGCTCATAAGTGCCGCTATTGCGGTATTGAACTTCATTCCGTCTATATCCTCGGTAACCTTTTTAACGGTCTTATGGAATGCGTTTTCAAGGCTCGGTGTAACGCCGTTGCCCTTTGCCATATCGGTAAGAGCGGCAACTCTTTCAAGGAAGCGGCGACAGCCCTTTATGCTTGCCTGTGACCACGGAGCGGATTTTTCAAAATCGCCGATAAACATTTCGTACAATCGCAGTGAGTCTGCGCCGTAATCTCTTACTATATCATCGGGATTTATGACATTTCCTCTCGACTTGGACATTTTTTCCCCGTTCTCGCCGAGTATCATACCGTGTGCGGTACGCTTCAAATAAGGCTCCTTGCAGGACAGCACGCCTATATCGTAAAGGAACTTAGACCAAAATCTCGAATAGAGCAAATGCAGTGTCACATGCTCCATACCGCCGTTATACCAATCAACGGGCATCCAATAGTCAAGTGCCTCCTTGCTTGCAAGCGCATCCTTGTTGTTCGGGTCGCAATAACGCAGGAAGTACCAGGACGAGCCCGCCCAGTTGGGCATGGTGTCCGTTTCTCTTACCGCATCGCCGCCGCAGTGCGGGCATTTTGTATGCACCCATTCCTCCGCTTTTGAAAGCGGTGACTCACCGTTGTCGGTAGGCTCGTATGCATCAAGCTCGGGGAGCATGAGCGGAAGCTCCTCCTCAGGTATCGGCACCCAGCCGCATTTTTCGCAATAAACGAGCGGCACAGGCTCACCCCAATAGCGTTGACGTGAAAAGACCCAATCACGAAGCTTGAAATTAGTCTTTTTCTCGCCTATTCCCTGCTCGGTCAAATATTCGATTATCTTCTTTTTCGCTTCCTCGACGCTCAAACCGTCAAGAAAACCGGAATTTACCATATTACCCGTCGCAACGTCCGTAAACGGCTCGTTTTGAACATCGCCGCCGGCAACCACCTCGATTATCGGCAGATCGAATTTCTTTGCAAACTCCCAATCTCGTGTATCGTGTGCCGGCACTGCCATTATCGCACCGGTACCGTAGGTTGCAAGCACGTAGTCCGATATAAATATAGGTATCTCCTTGCCCGTCACGGGGTTTATCGCAGATACGCCGAGCAATCTTACGCCGGTCTTGTCCTTTGCAAGCTCCGTTCTCTCAAAATCGGATTTTTTCGCCGCGTCGGCACGGTATTTAAGCACCTCGTCGTAGTTTTCAAGCTTGTCTTGCCATTTGTCGATGAGCTTATGCTCCGGAGCCATTACCATATACGTTGCACCGAACAGTGTGTCGGGACGTGTTGTGAATACTCTTATCTTATCCTCCGATGTCGTGTTGAAATCCACCTCTGCGCCGTAGGAGCGACCTATCCAATTTATTTCCTGTGTCTTAACACGCTCGATAAAGTCGAGCGGTTCAAGGTCATCTATAAGTCTGTCGGCGTAATCCGTTATCTTAAGCATCCATTGGCTCTTGACCTTGCGAATCACCTCTGAGCCGCAACGCTCGCACACGCCGTTTACGACCTCCTCATTTGCCAAAACGACCTTACAGGAGGTACAGAAATTGACCGCCATTTCCTTCTTGTATGCAAGTCCGTGCTTGAAAAGCTGCAAAAATATCCATTGAGTCCATTTGTAATATTCGGGGTCCGTCGTGTTTATCTCCCTGCTCCAATCGAACGAAAGACCGAGCATTTTGAGCTGAGCCTTGAAGCGTTTTACGTTATTCTCCGTAACAATACGGGGATGTATCTTGTTTTTTATCGCATAGTTCTCCGTAGGCAGACCGAACGCATCCCAGCCCATCGGGAAAAGCACGTTGTAGCCCTGCATACGCTTTTTTCTCGATACTATATCAAGTGCCGTATAGGGACGGGGATGTCCTATATGAAGTCCCTGACCCGATGGGTAAGGAAATTCCACCAAGGCAAAATATTTGGGCTTGCTGTAATCGTTGCTTGCCTCAAAGGCGTGCTTTTCGTCCCATATACCTTGCCATTTTTTTTCGATAGATGTGTAATCGTATTTCACTTTTTCGACCTCTTTTTTATTTATTGAACGTCGCCGTCGTTTTCTTTTTCTTCATTCAACTCAAGTGCATTCTCCCAAAGTCTGTCAAGCTTGTAGAACTCTCTTGCGCTCTTCAAGAACACATGAACTATAACGCAGGCAAAATCAAGCACTGTCCACTCGGAATTGCCCATACCGTCTACATGGTGCGGTGTCAGCCCAGCAAGTCCGAGCTTATACTCGACCTCGTCGGCAAGCGATTTTACCTGTGTTGACGAGTTAGCCGTTGCGATAACGAAATAATCCGCTATCACCGTGCGGTCGTTTACCGACAATATCTTTATATCTCTCGCTTTTTTGTTGTCAAGTATCTCGGCTATCGCCTGTGCTATCTCCTTCGGCTCGGCGTTTGTAAGCGAACGCACCTCGCCCTCGGCGGTAGCTGTCATCTCGTTTATTTCTTCCATAATTTTCCTTTCATCTGCATTTATGCATTTTTTCGCATACTCAAGACCCTCAAGCGTATCGGGGTGAATAAACGCCCCCTTGCCCGTCAAGTCCCTCACCGTTAAATCATACGCCAAAAATACCGCCGTGTCAAGTATATCTGACGGATTTTTTTCATTTTTATGAGAAAAATAGTATTTTCTCAGCCTTTTACACGCCTCATGCTCACGTCTCGGCTCGATATAATCGGCTAAAAACACGATCTTCTCGCCGATACTCATAGTTTTCTTGCCGGTGCAGTGGCAGTATATCATATCCGCTATCTGCCCGTCAACGAGTGTGGGATATAATTTTTTCGCCATATACGCCCCCGTTCTTGCGTGGAGCGTTTGGGAGGAGAGTCTGTCGTTTTCGGTAAAGATCATCCCGAGACTGTCAAACAGCTCTCTTTGATCCCTCTCTTGCTTTGTGATATCGTGAAGCAATGCGGCAATACGTATCTTAAGCTCAGCCTGACCGCTTATACCCTGCGTTTTGCATAGCTCCTTTGCGCATTGCTCGACGGATAGGCTGTGTAACAATCGGTTTCCGCTCTCGTATTTTTCTATTTCTTTTTTCAGATATTCGATATCATTTTCCGTATAAGCCATATTTTTCAATATACTCCGCAACGCACCTCGGCACGAGGTGTGATATATCCTCACCGCAACGCACCATTTGACGGATCTCGGTGCTTGACACCTCATATGGCGTATATTGCGGCAAAAGGATCTCCCCGCCGTAAAGCCGTGTAAGCTCGTCCTTTTTCGCTCTTATCCTCTCTCTGTCATCGTTCTGCCGTATAAGGCATACTATCGTACACAGCTTCAGAATCTTCTCCGGCTCACGCCAACGGTCGAGCGACAAGAGCATATCCGTACCGACGAGGAAAAACAGCCGCTCGCACAACGTCGAATAATGCGTAAGTGTATCGACGGTATAGCTGACACCTTTTTTTGCTATTTCATAGTCCGATATCTCTATTCGCTCATCATCGAACACACCTTGAAGCATTTTCAGCCTAAGCTGCGGGTCGTCCCCGTCGCTCAGCTTTTTGTGCGGTGATATATACGTCGGCATTATCAGAAGCTTATCAAGTCCGACGCTGTCTAAAAAAGCTTCTGCCGCCCTCTTATGACCGTTATGAAACGGGTCGAAGCTTCCGCCGTATATTCCGAGTCTTTTTACGCTCATGGCAGTATTATACGCTTTTCACGCCTCTTTTTGTCCGAAGTTTCACGGTAAAGCACGAATTTTGAGCCGATTACCGCAACCACCTCGGAATTTGTACGTTCGGCAATGCTGTCAGCCGCTTCCCTGCTCGTCATCATTGAATTTTCAAGCACGTGTACCTTTATCAGCTCTCTCGCCTCCAAAGCATCCGATATCTGCTTTACCATATTGTCGCCGACATCGTTCTTACCGACTTGAAATATCGGCTGTATGCTCTGTGAGAGCGATCTTAAATAAGCTCGTTGTTTTGAATTAAGCATTGTATTTTTCCTTCAATTTTTCGGCAAGCTGTTTTATCGCATTGTGTCTGTGGCTCACCTTATTTTTTTCGACAGTTCCCATTTCGGCAAAGGTAAGTCCGGCAGGCTCGTAAAAGAACAGCGGGTCATAGCCGAAGCCGCCGTCCCCATGCTCATCTGTCAATATCTTTCCCTCGACAGATCCTCGGCACACTATCCTCTCACCGTCGGGAAAAACACAGCTTATCGCACATACGAAGCTTCCGCCTCGCTCACTCATAGGCACACCGTCAAGCTCGCCGAGCAGCTTCTTGTTGTTATCCTTATCATCTCCGCCCGAATAACGAGCCGAGTAGATGCCGGGTCTGCCGCCCAAAGCATCGACGCAAAGTCCCGAATCGTCGGCTATACCGATATAGCCGAGGCTTGCCGGCACGCTTGCCTTTATTATCGAGTTTTCTTCAAAGCTCTCTCCGCACTCGTCTATCTCCCCGTCATATCCTATATCGTCAAGTGAAAGCAACTGTACGTCGATCCCCTCATCGTACAGAATTTTTTTCAATTCCGCTGTTTTTTTCTTGTTCCTTGATGCAAGAACGAATTTTTCATTATTCAAACAAAGCACGCACAAACTCCTCCGAATCAAACGGCTGCATATCGTCCTTGCCCTCGCCGACACCGATATATTTTACGGGTATACCAAGCTCGTTTTTAATGGATATGACTATACCGCCCTTTGCCGTACCGTCAAGCTTCGTGAGTATAAGACCGGTTATTTCCGCACAGTTCATAAACTCCTTTGCCTGTATTATGCCGTTTTGTCCCGTTGTCGCATCAAGCACGAGCAGTGTTTCACGGTCTGCGCCGTTAAGCTCACGATCAACGACACGGTTTATCTTTGCCAGCTCATCCATAAGATTTTTCTTATTATGAAGTCTGCCCGCCGTATCTATTATAAGCACATCCGTGCCTCTTGCCTTTGCCGCCGATGCCGCATCGAATACGACCGAGGCGGGATCTGAGCCTTCCGCGTGCTTTATTATATCGACTCCGACTCTTTGCGCCCATATATCGAGCTGGTCTATTGCCGCCGCGCGAAACGTATCCGCCGCCGCAAGCAATACGCTTTTGCCGTTTTGCTTAAGGTTATTGGCTATCTTTGCTATTGAGGTCGTTTTACCGACTCCGTTCACACCGATAACGAGTATAACGGAGGGCTTGCTTTCAAGCTTAAGTCCCTCACTTTCTCCTATCATCTCGACGATTATCGCCTTAAGCTCGTCATACACCTGCATACTGTCCGTTATTTTGTCGCACTTTACCTTGTAACGCAGCTTGTCAAGTATTTCCTCTGTCGCACCGACTCCGACATCTGCGCTTATAAGTATCTCCTCAAGCTCCTCAAAAAGCTCCTCGTCCACCGTTCTCATGTTTATGAACAGATCCTTGACCTTACCGAACAATGCGTCCTTTGTCTTTGTCAAGCCCTGCTTAAGCTTATCGAAAAATCCCATATCAATTCAGTTTTCCTATCTTTTGTTCTATTTCGTCAACATTAACGCTCAATACCTTTGAGATTCCCTTCGTTTGCATCGTCACGCCGTAGAGCATATCCGCCGCTTCCATGGTACCGCGTCTGTGCGATATAAGTATGAATTGCGTTGCGGACTTGCATTCGGTTATATACTGACCGAATCTGTCGACATTGACCTCGTCAAGTGCCGAATCTATCTCATCCAAAAGTATAAACGGGGTCGGATTTACATTCAGCAATGCGAAGTAAAGAGCGATGGCGACAAACGATTGCTCGCCGCCGGAGAGCAACGAAAGGCTCTTTATTATCTTGCCCGGAGGTGCGGCGTTTATCTCAATGCCCGAATTCAATACGTCGTTCGGGTCTTTTAAGAGAAGCTCCGCTCGTCCGCCGCCGAACAGATGGGTGAATACCACGCCGAACTGCTCGTTTATGCGATCGAATGCATCGAGAAACGCCGTTTGCATTTCCTGTTGAGCCTTGAATATGACCTCTTCAAGCTCACCTCTTGAGCTTTCAAGGTCTTTTATCTGCTCGCTCATGAAGTCGTATCGTTCCTTGACCGTTTTATATTCCTCAATCGCATTTACGTTGACCTCTCCAAGCTCACGAAGCTTGCTTTTGAGCTGTGCTTGTCTCTTCGCCGTTTCCGCTCTCTGCGCCTGTGTTATTTCCGGATAGCTTTTTTCCTTTGCTATGTCCCTCGCCTCGGCATAGGTAAGCTCGTAATTGTCATTTAAGAACGCCACAAGCTTTGTTTTTTCGTTTTCGGCGTTATTAAGACGGTTTTCGTATTGAGTATACTCACGCAAAAGCAACTCCTTGCTTCTGCTCTTTTCCTTTTCCTCGCCTCTTGCCGTGCTTAATTTTGTTTCCACCGCAACGCCGTCGGAATGAAGTACGGCTAAACGCTCACGTATCTCACCTATCCGCTTATCAAGCTCATTTGCAAGCTTCTCGCCGGAGCGAGCCGTCTCGTCGTTCTTTGCCAGCCTTTCGGTAAGCTGTGATGACTTTTCTTTGTTTTCCTTAAGCTGTGCCTCTATATCGGCTGTATTTTGAGCAAGCAGCTCGCAAACCTGCTTCACCTGCCCTATCTGTCCTTCAAGTCCGCTTATGCGTGCGGAGGAGCTTGTATATTTTTCTCTGTATTCCTCCTGCCTTGCATTGCCTGCTCCGATACGCCGCTCTTTATCATCAAGGCTTTCGATAAGCTCTTTTATCTTATTCTCCGAGCTTTTTATAAAAAGCTCGCCCGCCTCTCTCAGCCTCTTGCGTTCTTCCTCACGCTTCATGCTGTCAAGGCTTGAAGCGTTAAGCTCGGCGATACGTGCCGTTTGCTCGTCATATTGATTTTTCAGTATATTGTATTGCAGCTGTTCCTGCGTCAAAAGCGAGGAAAGTATGGTTATGTTTCCCTCTTTGCCGGATATATCCGACTTGCGTGCCGATATTTCGCTCTCTGCCACATCAAGCTTTTTTTCAAGCTCCGCTTTTAATGTGCCAAGCTCCGCTATTTGCTTTTTCAGTCCCTCAAGCTCAGCCCCTCGTGACAGTATTCCCGACTCGGCTCTGCTGCTTCCGCCGGTAAACGAGCCGCCGGCGTTTATCTGCTGACCGTCAAGCGTGACTATTCGTATTTTATAATCGTATTTCTTCGCAAAGGTCGTCGCCCTGTCAATATCCGAGAACACCACTGTGCGACCGAGAAGGTTTTTGATTATATTCGCAAATTTTCCGTCACATTCGACAAGCTCCGATGCCACGGCGACAAAGCCGTCGTTCTTTTCAAGCTCCGATATGTTATATGACAGATATTGCGGTCTTATAGTCGATATCGGATAAAAGGTACAGCGTCCGGCATTATGCTTTTTCAGGTGGTACATCGCCGCCTTTGCCGCTTCCTCATCCTCTACTACTATATTCTGCA
Source organism: uncultured Lachnospiraceae bacterium (assembly GCA_964562175.1). Classification (GTDB taxonomy): domain Bacteria; phylum Bacillota; class Clostridia; order Oscillospirales; family CAG-272; genus CAZCJU01. The sequence goes on along the minus strand of CAZLRV010000005.1, from coordinate 30,546 downwards.
TAGCCGCACCGAGCGAGGTCTCAACGGCACAGGCGTATTCCTTTTTCACGGATATGAGCATCGAAACCGGGGCGTATATTTTCGTGCAAACATTTCCGCCTCTGTCTTTTATGCGATGCGCCTTGTACTCGTCCATTACAAACCTTACGCTGTGCGAATAACCCTCTAAAAGCTCGCTCATTCTTTGCAGATTGTCGGCTCTGTGCGACAGTGTCGATATCTTCACAAACGTGTCGTTTATCTCTTTTTTGAATCCGTCACGCTTGCCCTCGTCCCTCTCAAGCTCGCCCTTCAACGACTCTGCCGCCGCCCTTGCTTCATTGCACTGTCTTTCGTATTCGGCACAAGCGGAGCTTGCACGTTCAAGTCGTTGCTTTATAATATCGGCATTCTTTACGCACTCCTCTTTTTGTGCCGATATTTTCTCGTCCTGCTCCTCCTGCTCACGCTCGGTCGTATCAAGCACCGTCAGCTTTATACGCTGTTCAAGCACACTCTCTTTCAGGGCGGATATTTCGCTCTCAAGCTCATCCGCTTCACGGCTCAGCTCCTCGAGCGACTCGGTTATACGCTCATACTCCAGCTTTTCCCGCTCATACTCGCCGCTTGCCTGCGCACATTCCTCTTGCAGTGACGAAAGCACTTCGTTTTTTTCTTTTTCCGCAAGCCTTGCTCCCGCAAGCTTTTCCTCAAGCTCACAGGCAAGCTGTGCCAGCTCGTCTATCGTGCTTTTTATATGCTCTTTTTCCGCTCTTGCCTCGATGACCTGCTTACCGTGACCGGTTCTTTGCTCTATAAGCTCGCCGAGCGTATCGTTTGCCTGCTCGGTATCCCGCTTATTTTGCTGTGAGAGCGTAAACAGCTCCTCCGTTTTGTTTTCAAGCAGTGCAAGCTCGTCAACAGCCTCGTCAAGCTGTCTTTTGTACATTTCGTATGTACCTCTGAGCTTTGCTATGTTTTGACTCAGCTGTGCCATATCGAAAAGCCAGAGCGATATATCTATCTGCTTTTTTTCCTCATACAGTAAAAGATATTTTTTTGCTTTTTCACTTGCACGCTCAAGCGGCTGTACACGTGAGCCTAACTCTGCGGCAATATCGCATACTCTCGTCAGATTCTCATTTACGCCCTTGAGCTTTTTCTCCGCCTCGTCACGTGAATATTTGAATTTGGATATACCCGCGGCTTCCTCAAAGACCGCTCGTCTGTCCTCACTCTTTTGCGATATTATCTCCGCTATCTTACCTTGACCTATAACGGAATAACCGCCCTTGCCGATTCCGGTATTCATGAAAAGCTTATGTATATCCTTGAGTCGTACCGCCTTGCCGTTTATCAAATAATCGCTGTCGCCGCCTCTGAAATATCTTCTCGTTACCGTCACCGTATCGTAATCCACGTCAAGCCTATGCTCGGGGGAGGAATTGTCGAGCGTCAGTGAGACCTGTGCATATGTGCCGGGCTTTTTCGTTTCACAGCCGCCGAATATGACATCCTCCATTTTAGTTCCTCGAATATTTCTGGAGGAGACCTCACCGAGTACCCAACGCACCGCATCGGCTATATTCGATTTTCCGCTTCCGTTCGGACCTATCACGACCGTTATACCGTTGTTGAACGTAAGTGTCGTTTTGTCCGGAAACGATTTAAAGCCTTGAAGCTCTATCGATTTTAGGTACATTCTCTCCCTCCTTTATTATTCTTACCTCGTATCTTCCGAGGCTTGCCGACTCGATCACCTTTATTTTTCGGTATCCGTATTCTTGCATGAGTCGTTTCTTGTTTTCGCATCTTATGCCCACGGCGTGCGATACGCATCCGGGCGCAACGGCTATGACAAGCTCGCCACCGCACCGGCACTCGTCGAGCCTTTGCGAGATAAGCGAATAAAATATTTCGCTCTCCGCGCGCTCACCGACACTTTCATCATATTCTCCGCAGGCTATATCCTCACCGGAGCAAAGCGTTTCGGATGCCGAAAGTCCGACCCGCAACACGCTCACACCGTGTGAGATAAATACTTTTTTGACCTCTGCGGCACGGTGTACGCTCTCACATCTCGGTGTCGGAGAGTATTCACCGCTCTGCGCCATTTCTGCAAGTCTTGTATCCTTAAATACGACCGTGGGGTATATTCTCGCCCCGTCCGCATGGCAGGCGCATATGTCCTCGGCTGTTTTCAACTCGTCCTCAAGTGTCGAGGACGGAAGTGAGGTCATCATCTGTCCCACAAGCTCAAAGCCCGCATTTTTCACATCATGCATCGCCTTTATCGCGCATTGCGCCGTGTGACCTCTGCCGCTTGCCAAAAGCACTCTGTCCGAGGTGCTTTGTATTCCAAGCTCTATGCTTTTCATTCCGTAGCTTTTAAGTATTTCCAATATTTCGGGGCTGATATAATCCGGACGGGTTGAGCAACGCAGAGAGGAGACGAGTCCTTTATCTATATATTCTTTGCCAATCTCAAGCAGTTTTATCATATCGTCACGTTCAATACCCGTAAACGAGCCGCCGAAAAAGGCTATTTGAACATCGCGCTGTCCTATAGTCGATACGGCTTGCTCTATTTCCTCGCGCACCTTATCGAATTGCAGTCGCTGTCTGCCCGTTATTCTTCTTTGATTACAAAAAACACACTCGTTTTTACAGCCCATATGCGGAATGAATATCGGAATATTTGCGTGTTTTTTCATTCCCGTTCTTTTATGACTCCGAAAAGAAGCAACGCCGCACGTGCCGCGGCTTGCTCCGCCGCACGCTTTGTTTTGCCGCTGCCCGAGCCTACTACGTTTGAGCCCAATACGGCATCTATATAAAACACTTTATCGTGATTCGGTCCCGTTTCGTCCGTCAGGACGTATGTCAGCTGTTCGCCCGGAGTTTCCTGCACAAACTGCTGAAGAAGCGTTTTATAGTCGGTACTGTGCATCGGCGAGAGCTGTTTTTCTATTTGCGGTATTATCAGCTTATACAAGAACTTTTCCGCCTGCTTGCGACCGCCGTCTATGTAAAGTGCGGCAAGAAACGCTTCGAACGCATCGGCAAGTATCGATTTTCTGTGCCGACCGTTATTCTGCTCCTCACCCTTGCCCAAAAGCAGAAAATCACCCAAGTGTATTTGCTCGGCAAGTATGTAAAGCGTGCTTTCGCATACAACTGCGGCACGTGTTTTCGTCAACTCGCCCTCCGGCAGTTTGGGATACTTGAAAAACAGGTATTCGCTTACAAGTATGCTCAGCACCGAATCGCCCAAAAATTCAAGTCGTTCGTTGCATTCGTAGCCGTTCTTCTTACCATGCTCGTTTGAATACGACGAATGAGTCAGGGCGACTCTCAAATGCTCCGTTCTTTCAAAACGGTATCCGCAGTATTCATAAAGATGAGATATATCCGGATCGTACATTTTCTCTATCCTATCCATTACTGTTCGCTATTTTTTGAGCTATCTGCTCCGTCACCTTAAGTCGTGAATATTCGCTTGCTTTCACTACGGCGTTTTTAATTGCCTCGGCGTTTGAATTGCCGTGCGCCTTTATCACGGGCTTGCTTATTCCCAAGAACGGCGCACCGCCCGAATCGGATGACGAAAAACGCTTTTTAACATCCGCAAAAGTATCCTTGAAGAACATTGCGGACAGCTGTGCGGCGGGGCTTGATGATATAAGCTCCTTTGCGGAGGATAACAAAAACGCACCTATTCCCTCCGTATATTTAAGCACGATATTTCCCACAAAGCCGTCGGTGACAAGCACATCGCATTTATCAAACGGAATGTCCTTGCCCTCAATATTTCCCACGAAATTGAGTCCGCTCTGCTTTATGAGCCTGTATGCGTCGGCGACTGCGGGCGTACCCTTATGCTCCTCGGTGCCGTTGTTCAAAAGTCCGATACGAGGAGCTGGCGACGAAAACATAGCCGAATAATATACCGAGCCCATTATGGCAAACTGCTCAAGCAGCTCCGCACCGGCTACGGCATTTGCTCCCGAATCGAGCAAAAGCAACGGCTTCTTCAAGGGAAGCACGGCGGCGATCGCCGCACGGCGCACCCCCTCTATCATTTTTACGTACACGCTCGCACCGCTGAACAGCGCTCCCGTATTTCCCGCACTTACCATTGCATCCGCACCTCCCTCTGCGAGAGTACGCAGACCGAGTGCCATGGAACAGCCTCTTTTCGCTCTCAAAACATCCGTCGGGTGATCCTCCATCGTTATTACATCGTCCGAATGAAGTATGGATATTCTGCCGCCGGCTTTTTTGAAGTCCTCGTTTTCGCTTATTATCCTCTCATCGCCGACGAGTATTACATCATCGTCCATTGCATCCAGTGCCATAACGGCACCCTTTATAAGCTCGGCGGGTCGGTTGTCCGCTCCCATCACGTCAAGTATTATCTTCATTTCCAAAAAACACCTTTCAATTCGTTTATGTATTCCGTCGCACGTGACGAAATACGGTCTACTCTCGCTTTTTTACCGCCCTTGACCTTTTCGGCAAGCGGCGCAACTATTCCGAAATTTGCGTTCATGGGCTGAAAACGTGCATTGGGTGTTGAGATATAACGTGCCATTGCGCCGATCTGCGATACATCGGACGGACATATCGTTTCCTTACCGAGTGCATACGCTGCCGCATTTCTGCCCGCAAGCAAGCCCGATGCCGTAGATTCGATATATCCCTCCACTCCCGTTATTTGACCGGCAAAGAAGATACCGGGATACTTTTTCATACTGTAATCCGAGTTTAATATTTCGGGTGAATTTATAAATGTGTTTCTGTGCATTACGCCGTATCTCAAATATTCCGCCTCGGCAAGTGCCGGAATCATTCCGAAGACACGCTTTTGCTCGCCGAAGGTGAGATGCGTTTGAAAACCGACTATATTATACATACTGCCCTCGGCATTTTCCGCACGAAGCTGTACGACGGCATACGGCATACGCCCGTCTCTCGGGTCGATAAGTCCGACGGGCTTGAGAGGACCGTAAAGAAGCGTGTCGACTCCTCGCTTTGCCATTACCTCAACGGGCATACAGCCCTCGAATACCTTCGGGTCTTTCTCAAATTCGTGCAGCTGTGCTTGCTTTGCCGAAACGAGCTGTTCCCAAAACGCTTCGTATTCTTCTTTGTTCATCGGGCAATTTATATATGCCGCCTCGCCCTTGTCGTAGCGACTTGCGACGAAGCATTTTTCTTTGTCGATGCTCCGATACGAAACTATCGGAGCGGCGGCATCGAAGAAGTGCAGATAATCGCCGCACACAAGTCCGGCTATCTCCTCCGCAAGCGCATCCGAGGTAAGCGGACCGCTTGCGATAACGGTCACCTCGTTTGTATCTATATGAGTTACCTCGCCGCGAACAAGCTCTATCAACGGGTCGTTCTCTATGCTCTCGGTAATATAACGCGAAAACTTTTCTCTGTCCACCGCAAGAGATGTACCGGCGGGAACACGGCAAGCGTCTGCCGCCTCCATTATGAGCGAGGATAATGCCCTCAACTCATATTTCAACACGCCGACGGCGTTATAAAGCTCGTCCGAGCGCAGCGAATTGGAGCATACAAGCTCTGCCAACTCCGGAGTATGATGTGCGGGAGAATATTTATGCGGCTTCATCTCGTACAGACGTACCCTTACACCGAGACGGGTGGCGGCGTGTGCCGCCTCACAGCCCGCAAGACCGCCGCCTATTATATTTATCGTTTTTGTTTCTTGCATTCCGAGCATTCCTTATTCAAGCAAACAAGCTCTCCACTCGATTTTTTCTCAAACAATGTTCGACCGCATACGGAGCATTTATTTTCGCTCGGTGTAAGCGATGTCGAAAAATCGCATTTGGGATAATTTGCACAGGCGTAGAACGATGCTCTGCCCTTACCCTTTTTCTTTACCAATGTGCCGCCGCAGAGAGGGCAAGGTACGCCCACCTCGTCTGCCTTCGGCATCGTATTCTTACACGTCGGGAAATTCTCGCAGGCGTAAAACTCTCCGTATCTTCCGCTTCTCAACAGCATCGTACCGCCGCAGAGCGAGCATTTTTTATCTGTTCTTATCGGTTCGCTTGAGCCTTTTGCGACAGCCTTGCCGTTTTTATCGAGCTTTCTCGTGTTCTTGCAGGTGGGATAATTCGGACAAGCGGCAAACTTTCCGAATCTGCCGTTTTTTATCACCATTGTCGCACCGCATTTATCGCATACGATATCGGCGCTTTCCTCCTCGTACTTATAGACCTTATCCGACGATTGCTTCTCCGCTTCCTCAAGCTCCTTCTTGAAGCCTTCCCAAAACTCCGTCAATACTCTTTCATATGTGTCCTCGCCTCGTGCTATGCTGTCCAGATCGTTTTCCATATTTGCCGTGAAGCCGTAATCGACGATATTTGAAAAATTATCGCTCATAAGCTTTGCCGTCACCTCGCCGAGCGAGGTGGGAACGAGCGACTTGCCTTGTCGCTTTACATAATCACGTGCAACTATCGTGGTTATTATGGGCGTGTAGGTCGACGGACGACCTATACCCATTTCTTCGAGAAACTTAATGAGAGATGCTTCCGTATATCGTGCCGGCGGTTCGGTAAAATGTCGGAGCGGCTCTAATTTTTCAAGCTGCAACGACTCGTCCTTTGCCATCTGCGGAAGCTTTACGCCGCGTCCGTCATCTCCCTCATCCTCGTCGGTGTCATATACCGCCGTATAGCCCTTGAAGCGCACGGTATAGCCGCCGGAGCGGTAGTCGTATCTGTCGGCTTTTATCTCTATCGAAACGGTATCAAGCTCACAGCTTGCCATTTGGCTTGCAACGAATCTGTCCCATATGAGCTTATACAGCTTATATTGATCGGAGCTGAGTCTGTCCTTTATAAGCTCGGGGGCAAATTCACAGCTTGACGGTCTTATCGCCTCGTGTGCGTCCTGAGCGCCGCTTCTCGTTTTGAATACACGAGCGTTTTTCGGCAGATATTTTTCGCCGTACCGAGTAGATATATATCCCCTTACATCGGCAAGTGCCGTATCGGATACACGAAGCGAGTCCGTTCTCATATATGTTATAAGTCCCTGCGTGCCTCCAAGCTCGGAGCCGAGGTTTATACCCTCATAAAGCTCTTGTGCCGTTTTCATCGTTCTTTGAGAACGGAAATTGAGTTTTTTGCTTGCCTCCTGTTGAAGTGTCGAGGTTATGAAGGGCGGCGCGGGATTTTTTGTACGCAAGCTCTTTTTCACATCCTGTACCGAGAAGCTTGCCCCTCTTATCTCCTCCGCTATCCTTTCGGCATCCGCCGTGCAGCCTATCTCCGTCTTTACTCCGTCAATGCCGTGAAATTTTGCGTTAAAGCTCTCCCCCCGCTCGGTCTTGAGCATCGCATCGAGACTCCAATATTCCTTCGGCACAAATGCCCTTATCTCGTTTTCACGGTCAACTATTATTTTCGTCGCAACGGATTGTACTCGTCCCGCCGAAAGACCGCTTTTCACGGTGTGCCACAGAAACGGACTGAGCTTATAACCGACTATTCTGTCCAAAATTCTGCGTGCCTGCTGTGAATTTACGAGATTCATATCTATTTGTCCCGGTGATTGTATCGCTTTTTTTATTGCGTCCTTTGTTATCTCGTTGAAGGTAACGCGTTTTGTTTTTTCCATATCGCAGTCCAACGCATTTGCAAGGTGCCACGATATTGCCTCTCCCTCTCGGTCCGGGTCGGTTGCGAGAAATACGGTTTCGGCATCGTGCGCTTCCTTACGCAAGGTGGCAATAAGCTCACTGCGGCTTCTGATATTGATATACTTCGGCTTGAAGCCGTTTTCCATATCTATTCCCAACGTACTCTTCGGCAGGTCTCTTACATGACCCTTCGATGCCACGACCTTGTAGCCCGAGCCGAGATATCCTTTTATCGTACCCGCCTTTGCGGGTGATTCAACTATAACAAGCTTAGACATTTATCTTTAATTCTCCTGACCGTGCTTTGCACAGTAAAGCCCACCGGGCAAAGCAGTTATGTAATCTTCAAGCTCCAGATGCATCAGAGAGCGTGCCGCCTTATCGTAAGGTATACCGATAATTACCGCCTTTTCGACATCGACTATACCTTCCTTAAGAACAAGCTCGTAAAGTGTTCTTTCAATACCCTCAAGTGCATCGGGCGAGCGTGCGGTTTTTTTGACATTCACCGAACGAATATTCGGATCTATCTCAACCGTCTCGTCCGAGCCGGAAATATAATATTCTCTTTTGGTTATGTTTTGGGTAAATATCCTGTGCGGAAAAGTCAACTCGTATTCGCATAAGAAGTCATATGCCTCAAGTGCCGGGGTCGCATTTGCCCTCAAAAGCATATTTGAGCCTGCGCAAAGCGGATTCATAGGCGAGCCGGGTACGGTATAGACCTGCTTTCCTTGAAACGCAGCATGCTCCGCGCTTATCAAAGCACCGCTTCCGACAGGTGCTTCAACTACAACAAGACAGCGTGACAGACCGGTTATCAGCCTGTTTCTCACGGGAAAATTGTCACCGCACGGAGGCGTTTTCGGAAAGCATTCCGATATGACCGCACCATGCTCCCGTATCTTATTGTAAAGTGCGCCGTTCTCCGGCGGATAAACGACATCAACGCCGCAACCCAACACGGCTAACGTCTCTCCGCCGCCGTCAAGAGCGCCGATATGACACATCGAATCTATACCGCGTGCCATTCCGCTTACGACTATGGCACCCGATACGGCAGCATCGAATGCGAATCGGTGCGCAATAGCACGTCCTTGGTCGCTCATGTCGCGAGTACCCACCATTCCGACAGCAACATTGTCATCGAGATTCGGAATATAGCCCTTGTAGAACAGCACCGCGGGAGGATTCGGGATATCGTACAGATACGACGGATAGTTTGGGTCGAAATAACACATTATACCAATGTTTTCTTTATGGCAATACTCATCCACCCGCTCCGCTCGATCAAGCGATTTCGAAAGCAAGGGCGTTATCTCGTTCACCTTGAAGCCTCTTTCTGTGAAATCGGCTTTTTCGGCACGATATATGTCCTCTATCTCGTCGAATTTTGAAAACAGACGAGCATACATATCGGTGCCGTAATCGAATTTTTCGGCAAGCCATAAAAAGTATATCTGTTCCCGCATCTGTTTATTCAACTCCGTAATATTATTTGTTCTTTGAAAGCTCCCACATAAAGACCGAAGCGGCAACGGAGGCGTTCAGCGACTCCGAATGCTCACCCATCGGTATTATAACGCACCCGTCGCAATGCTCGATCGTTTCCTCTCGCAAGCCGTTTGCCTCGTTTCCGATAACAAACGAAGTATTCACGCTTACATCAAGGTCTGTCAACGGCACCGATTCCTTATGAAGTGCGGCGGCGTATACGGTCTTGCCACACTCCTTTAGCATATCCACGGCGTAAATGCTGTCACATATCGTTATGCTTTGTCTGAATATCGCACCCATAGCACCCCTCAGCGTTTTCAAGCTGTAGAGGTCGGCGCAGTCGGGCGTGATAAACAGCTCGTCTATACCGAACGCCAAAGCGGTCCTTATCATCGTACCGAGGTTACCCGGATCTCGTATGCTTTCAAGCACCATCACACGCTTTTCAATCAAGTCGCTTATCCGAGTGCGCATATATGTATTTATTTTATCTATTTTTTTGATTTTGTCAATATGTAAAAAAACACAAACTACCCCTTCTGGGGCGTCTTGAGACGTTATTTTACGCAAATTTTCTATTTTAGTAACAAAATACTCGGTGTCGTTTCCAAATCGTTTTTCAATATCATTGCAAAAGTTTACATTTTCAGTCAAAAATTCCTCGCTGTAGATGACCTTCAACGGCTTACAGCCCGCATCAAACGCTTCACGGGCGAGCTTTTTGCCCTCGGTGAAAAAGGTTCCCGTGCTTTCACGATATTTTTTCATGTTCAGCTTTGCACATTCGGTGATCACCGAATTGCTTTTGCTGTCAATTCTTTTATATACCATATTTAAATACGACAGAGGCTGTCGCACGACAGAGCATGCGACAGCCTTATCACTTGAAAATTTATGCCAGAGCCTCGGCAGCCTTTTTAACGAGCTGTGCGAATGCTTCTTTATCGTATACGGCGATCTCCGCAAGCATCTTGCGGTTGAGCGTAATGCCCGCTTTCTTGAGGCCGTTCATAAATGTAGAATAGTTCATTCCGTTTACCTTTGCTTCTGCGGATATTCTTGTTATCCACAGTCTGCGGAAATCTCTCTTCTTCATCTTTCTGCCGGCGAAAGCGTAGTTACCGCTCTTCATCACCTGCTGTTTTGCCATCTTGAAGTGCTTGCTCTTCGCACCCCAATAGCCCTTTGCGAGCTTCAGCATTTTATTTCTTCTCTTGCGTGTTGCAATAGCACCCTTTACTCTTGCCATTTCAATATTCCTCCAAATTCATCGATCTTTCCGCTTTTTGTTCAGTGCTTGGGTATCATAGCCGTTACGTTCTTTGTGAATGCGGGGCTGAGATAACCCGTCTTTCTGAGATCTCTCTTACGCTTGGTGGATTTGAGTCCCAGCTTGTGACGACGGTTTGTATGATTGATCTTAACCTTTCCGGAAGCGGTAAGGCTGAATCTCTTTGCAGAGGCACTGTGTGTTTTGATTTTTCCCATTGTATCTTCTTCCTTTCGACAGCACGTTTAATACGGCTGTATTTTTTTCGGACGGATGTCCGTGTATAATATATCCGCGGTAACGGAAATTATTAACTTATTTTTTGTCGGGCTTGAGAGGCAACAAAAGCATGGTGATGTTTCTTCCCTCGGCAACAGGTTGTTTATCGAGATTTCCCGATTCCTTGCACGCCTCGGCGAAACGCTTCAACAGCTCGTAGCCTATCTCCTGATGAGCCATCTGACGACCTCTGAAGCGAACGACTACCTTGACCTTATCCATACCCGCAAGAAAACGCTTTGCGTGCTTTACCTTCGTCTCAAAATCGTGCGTATCTATGTTGTAGGAAAGCTGAATTTCTTTTATTTCGGCGTTCTGTTGCTTTTTGCGTGCTTCCTTATCCTTCTTGTCACGGTCGAATCTGTACTTGCCGTAATCCATTATGCGACAAACGGGTATCTCGGCCTGCGGTGCAATAAGCACTAAGTCAAGCCCCTTGTCATAGGCGTTTCTTAAAGCCTCCGAGGACGACATTATACCCAGCGGCTCACCCTTTTCATCGATAACTCTGACACGGGGAAGTCTGATGCTCTCATTGATCGAAAGATCCTTTGTGCTGATATTAACACCTCCAAAATTAAAAACGTGCGGTAAACGAAATACGCCCGCACAAATACAAAGCCACCTTATGTAGCCTATATTATTGACCCTTTTCCGTCGGTCGGGGTGAGAACGATTTCCGTTTCTGCTTTATTGTTCGAATAGTATACCACATATTTTCCCGTTTGTCAAGCCTTTTTTTAAAAATAATTCCTCTTTTTTCGTCCCGGCCCGTCATCGGTTGCCGTGCCTTGAACGGCACGGCATATCTATTTGCGTATATTTGCTTTATCCTCAAGCATCGTCAGATAAGTTCTGCCGTATTTCCCGCTCATCTCCGCCGTTACACTTTCCTCTCCCCACATACCTTCGGAAATAAACTTATCATTCGCCTCGGCACGGGTCATCTCAAGCATTCTCGTTATTTTTTTTATTCGCAACTGCAATGCGGTAATTTGCAATACATTCAAATAAGGCTTCAGCTTCTTTTTAAGCGAGGTAATATCCGTTGTCCGTAGCCTCTCATACAATTCATTGTCGAAATACGGGCGATTTAAAAGTCCTCTCTTATCGACTATCGGCGAGCATCCGAGAAAATTGTGTTTGATAATGGGTATGGGTGCGAATGTGTTGGGATTATCGTTGTCAAATGCACAGACGAAATGCTTTCCGTCTTTGCGAAATACGTTGTAATTGTTCATTCCGTGGTCGGTCTGAAAACAGATAATATCCAAAATATTCAGCTTCAGCAACTCGTTTTGCAAAGAGCCGTCAATTTGAAGTTCGGCATCGAGCATTCTGTTTCCCTCCGCACTTTCGCTTATGACACCGAACATCGTACTCCCGTCGTCAAGCTCTATCCGACAAAGCTCGGCACTTGTTATCATATTTTCAATGCCGATTGACTCGGCGGTCATTCTGCTTGCAATGGATCTGCTCGCCGAAAAGTAAGAATACTCTTCGCTTCTTGCGATATTCAATGTTCTGTATGTACTGCAAACGCCTCTCATATACCACAAAAAGTAAACTCCGATATCATGGCATTGACTCGGAATATCACCGATCGCAAATACGTAAAAAAAATCCGAGTCATACCGTTGTTGTTTCCAAATGGAAAAGCTTGTTTTAATTGAGATTCTATCCACCTCGGAAATGCATTTCAAAAAGCCTTTTTCATTGCATTTTCGGCTTAAATAGCCGGAAAACGCCTCGATCTCGCTCTGTGAAAAATCGATTTTTATGGGTATTTCCTGTTTAAAATGCTCTTTGCTTATGCTTAATCTTCCGAGCGAAGAGAAAAAATCATCTATCGCTTTTCGAAAGTAATCTTTGAAATTCAGCCTTTTCGGACATTGTCGAAAATAGTACAGTTTTCCGTCATAAAAAAACGACAGTATCGGATTTGAGGAAAGATTGAAGTATGATATATCGTCCTTGTGCAGAGAAATGCAGCGAATATTCAGTTGTTCTTCATTTATATGCTTGCGTGCTGATTGATTTAAACAAAAACGGAAAAATGCTTTCATAATACCTCGATTGCATATCGTCATCATCTTATCTTTTTCAAAAAAATGCCCTCAAGCATCAGAAATGAGTTTTTGCGTATTTCTTTTATGAAAAACGGTGCGACCATTGTTGTAATTATCTGAGTAATGAGGGAAGCGGCGGCCGCTCCGGAGGCTCCCCATATCGGAATAAATATATAATTCAAGCAGACATTAGCCAACGCCGACGAAATGTATATGTATTTAAGATATTTTTGCTTATTTTCGCAAACTATCCACGCATTACGTGCCACTCCGAGATACGAAAACGCAGTGTACCAAGTAACTATCCGCAACGGTTCGACCGAGGGCATATATTCCGCACCGTACAGGATACGCACAATAAGTCCTCCGAAAATACAAAATATCAGGGAAACCGAAACGGATATATAAAATACTATCGCATAGAGCTGTTTATTACGCTTTTCAAACAGCTCCTTACTCGTTTTATGTGCTTCCATGATAAGCGGATACATGGAATCGACTATCGCCGCAAGTACAAAGCTCCACATACCGCATATTGTGACCGCCGTCGAATAATATCCGACATCCGTTTCACTCAGCATATGCTTAAGCATTATCTTGTCAGCATAGCTGTAGATAGATACCATCATTCCGGGTAGGATGAAATGAACTCCTCGTTTAAGCAGCCTCTTACAGGTTGTCCGCGAAAACGAAAGTCTTTTGCCTTTGCTTTTTTTGTACCATATAAGCAATAATATTCCGATGCAGATAGAATCAAGTGAGGTTGCAAACGCAAACCATACCACGTTTTTTTGTCGCAAAAGCAATATCACCCGATATAACGCCATAAAAATATATGCAACCAAAGAAACGAACGCCGTGACCTTGGATCTGAGCTTTGATTGAAACCAATAATTGAATATTTCAAAAGCGTTGAATATAAGATTTAAACTGCATATAAAAGTAACGGCTACGGTAACCGGTTCATCCGACTCCAAAAAGCCAACCACCGCAAAAATAACTCCCGACGAAAGTACGCCCATTATAATGCGCATCGTCAGTGTTGAGCCCAATATCGTTCCTTCCTCACTCGGGGAGTCTATAAACTCCTTGACAAGTATCGAATTTATTCCCAAGGAACAAACGGGAATAAAGAAAGCCGTGTAAGATGCCGCATAATTTATCAGCCCGTAGTTTGACGGACCGAGATACCTCGCCGTGAGCAGACCTACTCCGAGGCTTATCAACATCTGAATTATTTTACCGAATATAAGCCATCCCGCATTTTTTACGGATCTGTGCTTTAAAATATTTATCATCAAAAGATTTCCTCGATCTGATAACCTAAAATTTATCTTGACGGGAGAAAATATGACCGCTCATGCTCCCAACACCCCGACTGAGCGTATTTGCGGTATCAGCTTATAAGCATTGAAGAGATTTTTTTGCGATATTGCTGTAAAGATAGATATCGGTCAGCTCCGACTCGGCAGTTTTTTTCATCTGCAAGTATTCATCGGTAAAGCGAAGGCGACAAATAGCCGCTTTGATCGCATCGGGTGTTATTTCATCAATAAAAGCTGAATTTCCGCCGTTATTCACGTGTTCCATTCCCGGCCAGCGTGCAAATACGCAAGGCGTCTTTGCCGCACAAGCCTGCTCCCACAGGACGGAATGCTGTCCGGGAAAGAAAACAAGATCTGCGGCAAAAAAGTAATCGTACACTTTGTCCGAGTCTATCCAGCCCACGGAAATGATATTATCGTTCTTCCGAACAAGCTCGTCGTACTCGTCCTTCATCTGCTCCGACACACTGCCGAACACCAAAAGCTTAACTTTCTCCAAGGCTCCGCACGCCTTCATGAGGATATGTATCTTTTTTCGCAGATCTATTTTTCCGCCCGTAACCACCAAAAAATCATTTTCTTTTATTTGATATTTCCCGCGTATTTGTTTGCGAATAAATTCCCGATTGTCAAGATCTATTTTTTCATCATCCGCGCCCATTATCAAAACATCCGTTTTATTCGGTGAAATACGGTAATAGTCCTCCGCATATTGTTTTCTCCACGGAGTCACTCCGTATACCACTTCAACATATTTTTGCGTTCGGGCATTGAGCATTCTGTAGTAACTGCGCAAGATTTTTTCTTTTACGGTTTTAGGGTCGGGGCCTATGTTATAATCCAAATGATTATCCTGTACTATCTTGCAAGTGTGACCGTTTTTCCGTGCATATTTTTTATACCGAATGACATCAAATATCGTTCTGCTGATCAATCCGTGATAAAAAATAACATCGGGCTTGAGTCTGAGTAAATGCTCGTACACATCCAGCTTCATAAATATGTTTGTCATATGCTTTTCGGGATACTTCACATACGGCAAACGAATAACTTCAAATCCGTCCTTTGACCGAAATGCTTCGGGCTTTACCTGCGTGATCCCTCCGTCCGTGTGGGTATTTACCGTTATGAGCAGGGTGACATTATGTCCCATTTTTGCGTGCTGTTTCGGCAACAGATTTTCCTGGAAGCCCCATCCGTCGTTAAACGGAGCGGAGGGCGAAATATGAACAATATTCATTCAAGCTCCTTATATAAATGCAGATACTCGTCAAAGCGAGCATTCATATCAAATCGTTTTGAGCGTTCAAGGCAAGCATTCATCGAAAACGGCTTTTGCTCGCAGGCTCTTATTATCTGCCTTACCATTTCTTCGACATCATCTCGCTTGAGTACACACCCACACGTCTCATCGATAATTTCGGGACTACCCCCGACATTAAATGTAATGACCGGTGTTCCGCAGGCAAGCGATTCCATATTGACGGTAGGGTATGTATCCTCTCTTGTGGGATTGACAAACACATCCGCCGCAGTGTATATTGATGCCAACTCTTTTTGGTCTGCGGTCCTGCCTACGGATATGATACATGGCGGCAATTGTTCGCAAAGCTTCTCATCCACTCCTATTAAAACGACCTTGTATTCATTCGGTAAAGACTCGGCAAGCTTTATAAACACGTCCAAACCCTTTCGCTCGCCCCAACCGAACGAGACTCCCAGCACGAGTTTTTTTGATTCCAAGCCGTATTTTTGTCTGAAGTTGCTTTCTGTCGGCTTGAAAGTATCAAGGTCTATTCCGTTATTTATAACTTTTATATTATATGCGTTTAACTGTGTTTGACGTACAAGCTCGGCAAGCCAAAGAGATGGTGTCACAATGGTCATATTCTCAATTTCCGAAAACAATTTACGCTTTCGACGATACATATACGATGAGATATCTATCAGGGCTTTACCCTTTTGAATGCAATGACCGCATCCGTTCTTCCATTTCTCACACCCTGCCATATCGAAATGCTTACAGCAACCCGTCATCGCCCAACAATCGTGAAAGGTCCATACCACTTTTATTTTTTTCTTTTTTATATACCGAAACAGCATGGAAAGATTGATATAATTACCGCTTATATTATGTAAATGTATCAGCTCCGGTGAGAATTTGTCGACCTTTTTGAGGAAACTGCGTGTTTTATGCTTGGAGAACACTCCCCTCAGCATAAACATTTGAGAAAGTCGGTTATGGATATGACAATCGAGCCATGTGCTTACCGCCACGACATTTGCGGGATACCTCTTTCCCTTTTCCTCGTATCGGTGGGCGATCATGCAGATATGTCCGTTCTTCTCCGCTCTTTCTGCAATTTGATCAACGATCTTTCCCGTACTTCCCTCTGCGTACACGGTATTTATAAACAGTATCCGCATTTCTGCCACTCCTCATTAACGCATTTACGCAAAATCCCAAAAATATATAAAAAGCAGGCTCTAAATTCAAATAGCTTCCGGTAAACATGAGCTTTAAAAAGCCGCAAGGAAGGAGAATGATTATCCATCTGTATTCAGCCGTGTTCTTTGCCGATAAAGCACGTCCGATGCAGACAAGCAAAGCGACAACGAGTAATGTACCGAATATTGCTCCATACTGGACAAGAAACTCCATAATAATATTATGCATATACGAGCCGACCGCGCTTCTGTCTCCCATAAGTCCTTTTCCGAACAAGCCGATCGCATCCTTACCGTTCAAAAGAATGCCGAATCTGTTACTGTCATCCCAAAACTCTCCGTTTATCACATAGCTAAACGAGCGGCTGTCTATAGACAGCTTTTCAAGCAAGGCTTCAAGCAATAAAAACATTTCGTTTCTCATAAATATGACGACTATTCCGGCAAAAACGGCGAGCAAGCCTATGATTATCTTCTTTTTTGTTTTGCCTGTCGTCACATAAAGCCATACACCCGCTATCAGCAACGAGAGCAATGCACCGCGAGCGCCTCCGAAAGCAAATACGAATATTCCGAGAAAGACCGTAATATAGTGTAAAATTTTAAGTCTTTTGGGCTTGTTAAGGATAAGAAAGAAAAGATGCGTCAGCATATTGTATGAAAACGTCATATATTGGCGTGCCGAAGAGTCCTTTGCAAAGAAGAATACCGGCACAGACATTATAACTACCGTATACGAAAAGCCTTGCATTACGGATTTAAAATAATCGTAGTCTTCAAGTCTGCGTGCGAAAATATATCCCGAAACGGAATAAAGAAATATTACATACAGAGGGTTTTTTGCATAATCTGCCCACTCTGTAAACAGATATTGCCTGTTTTGGGGAAACACAATCATCGATATCAAATAGCAAGATGCCAAAAATCCCACAAGCAAAAACACATCCACTTTCATATTTTCGCTGTGATAAAAGACAATAAACAAACCGAAGATCAACAGCCCGTACATTATGCAGTACAATACGACCGTATCCAAAACGGTTTGAAGTCCCATGGTATTGAGTAATCCGTTGCATAGATTTAACAGTGCCGAGAAAGAAAGCATATAGGCTATTATCAGCGAATACACCTTTTGCGAATATATTTTAATTTTCACGTTCTCAACACCTCCGACAGAAAGCCGACAAGTCTATTTGCCTGCCGCTTTGCGTTCTTTTCTTCTTTGATAAATTTTTTTGCTCTTGCACCTAATTCGGCTCGCTCGTTTTGTGAAGTCCTCATTGCGTTCTCCATGGCGGCACATAAGGTCACAGGCTCATTATTTTCACAAACAAACATATATTCGTAATATTCCGAGGGAATCCCCTCAAGTCTTGTCGTCAGCATAGGCGTCGCGGACATCATGTATTCGATCGTTTTGGACGGAAAGCTGTACTTTGTAAAAGAATCATCCGTATTTCTCGGATTTACAAGCAACGCCGCCGCTTTTTCGTATTTCAACACCTCATCGTGGCTTTTGCGACCGAAATATTTTATTCTCGGATTTCTCTCCGCTCTTTTTTTGATTTCATCCACGGCATTTCCGGAGCCGAATAACCAAAGCTCCTCCCCCGTAAGCGTTGAAAGTTCAAACGCATCGATAAGCTTGATTATTCCGTATTTTTCTTCCAGCATCCCGGCATACATTATCGCATTTGGGCTTGCTTTTTCACAGCGGCTTGACAGATCGGCTTCAGCAACGGGTGCTATGGCTTCCATTACCATATACGGCTTTTTTGATGATATGACCTCTTTCATGCTTTCCGTTAAGTATACATATCCGTCATAACGGTCTTGATATGCAACAGCACGTTTGATATAAGCATTCTTTAACGCTTTTATCGGTGCGCTGTCTTTGGAGTTGACATACATATCTCTCAGCAGATCCGTTACCAGTGCCACGCATTTTGCCCCATATTTGCGACTAAGCCTTGTGATATCCTTTACCAGAAACGGGGGCATCGAATACGAAAGCACAACAAGCTCTTGTCCCCTGTTCTTCTTCAACCATTTTTTTATTACTCGACATCCGTCAATTCTTCGGGAAAGCTGTTTCAATATCGGAATATTAAGCGTTTTAAGCCATGTGCATTCATATCCGCAACTCAATATCTCTTTTTTACTTCCCCAATATATTTTATTAAAGCTCGGAAAAGTAGGGATCATGGGAAAGCTGTATATATCAGCTTCTATGTTATTCTCTTTTAAGCCTGTAAGTAAAGAGCCTTCAAAGACGATCGGTGCCACAGACGGCTTTGAGGTGCAATCTTTCAAAAGTCTGTCGTATGACTCAAGGTCGCAGATCGTGCCGAAATACAGTATTTTCATTTGTATATTATATCCTAATTCTAACGATACGCATTGCTTCGGAACGGCTTAAGCCGATGAGCCACTCAAATGCATTTGCAACATTGCTTATCTTATTCTTGCGATCTGACGCAAGCCCGATTTCCGCAAACGGAATCGTTTTCACGCTCGGCAAGTACTTTATTGTATAAGCTTAAATATTCCAAGCACCTACTCTTTTTGTCGTAAAGCTCTGCATTTCTTATCGGTCGACATTCTCCCGAAAAAACACTGTCTACCGCACACTTAATGTTTTCGATGCTCCGTCCGTATACGACGATCCCACATCCGGGTGCAATCGTTTCCGCACAACCGCCGGTGTTATACGTAACGACGGGAGTTTGACAAGCCTGCGCTTCAAGATTTACGGTAGGGTAATTATCCTCATATGTGGGATTGACAAAAACGTCCGCAGTCGTATAAAGCTCTGCCAATTCGCCGACGTTGTTTGTTCTTTCTATTCCGATGATATTTTTTGGCAAAGACTTCAACTGTTTTTTGCTGACTCCGACCAACACTATATACGTTTGCTCGTCGATCAGATCGGACAACTTGATAAAATCATCAAAGCCCTTGCGTTCATCCCATACAGATGCAACGCCCAAAATGATTTTTTTATCTTGGAGGTGATATTTTTTGCGGAAATTGCCGTAAGTCGGTTTGAAAGCGGATAGATCGATCCCGTTATGTATCACCGCCGCGGGATAGTCCTTCAAAAAAGATTCTTTTGTCAAATCCGCCAACCACTCCGACGGAGTCACGAGCGTCATATTTTTCACGCCCGTAAAAAGGTCTTTCTTTTTTCGGTGATTTTTCCGAGAACGATCCGTTAAAAGACTTGTCGGATAGCTCTTTTTGTTGGGACAATTATGACATTCCGTTTTCCAACGGTCACAATTTGAAGCGGAAAAATAGGCACAATGCCCCGTAAACGCCCAGCAATCATGCAACGTCCAGATAACGGGCTTATCGGCTGTTTTAAGGTAGTTGAATAAGACTTCGATATTGATATAATATCCGTGAATATTATGCAAGTGAATGATATCCGGATCGAATTCTTCTATTTTCCGAATAAGCCTCAGTGTCGCTCGCTTGCTCCCAAAGCCGGCGTTATCGAAAAGCCTTGCGCTCAGTGCGTGCAGCTTGACATCCATATCACTGCCTATACGATATGACAGAGCCTTGTATTTTTCGGGAATCTCTTCCCTGCCGTATGCCACCATGCAGCTGTTGCCGTTTTCTATCAGAGCATCCGCAAGATCGGTACAAATTCTGCCCGTACTGCGGATGCCGCAGACAGAGTTAATAATCAATATTTTCATGCATTTCAATGTCGGGACAGCGTTGCGTGCGCAACGCTGTCCCTTTTCTATTTTACAACAGTGCTGTTATCCTTAACGACAATAATATGCAAATCCCTGTTCCGTTGCATATTGCTCGGCATAGGAGTCAGATGCTACTTTGAGAGTTACCATGGGACTCTCTGTGAATGCCTTGGCGTGCATAAAGCTCATACCCTGAGGTATGTATATGCTCGTCAAACTATCGCACGTACCGAATGCATAAGTATTCAGGTAAGTAACGCTTTCGGGCAGTGTTACCTCGGTTATCTTTCTGTTGGAACGGAAAGCGAGAATACCTATCTTCTCAAGCTTACTGCCCTCCTCAAATACGATCTCTTCATTGTTTTCACAATAAGCAAATGCGTAATTTCCGATAACCGTAATGTCCTTGCCTATAACTATCTTCTTTATGAGATGACGAATGCTTGCCCAGGGCTGTTGTCTGTGATCCGCATAATCGCAGATCGCACCACTGCCGCCTATACGAAGCTCGCCGTTTTCATAGAATGCCCATGTTGCGTTGTCGCCGCAAGTACCTTGCATGGAGGGAACATATACAAACTCACGTGTGGTATAAGAAACACCGTTTGTCTTTGCGTAATTCTCCGCATAGGTTCCCACCGCTACATTGAGAACCACGTCGGGGGTTTCTATAAATGCCTTGGCGTGCATAAAGCTCATACCTTGAGGTATGTATATGCTCGTCAAGCTGTCGCACGTACCGAATGCATAAGTATTCATATAGGTAACGCTTTCGGGCAGTGTTACCTCGGTTATCTTTCTGTTGGAACGGAAAGCGAGAATACCTATCTTCTCAAGCTTACTGCCCTCCTCAAATACGATCTCTTCATTGTTTTCACAATAAGCAAATGCGTAATTTCCGATAACCGTAATGTCCTTGCCTATAACTATCTTCTTTATGAGATGACGAATGCTTGCCCAGGGCTGTTGTCTGTGATCCGCATAATCGCAGATCGCACCACTGCCGCCTATACGAAGCTCGCCGTTTTCATAGAATGCCCATGTTGCGTTGTCGCCGCAGGTACCCTGTGCCGAGGGAATATATACAAAAGCACGTGTGGTATAAGAAATACCGTTTGTCTTTGCGTAATTCTCCGCATAGGTTCCAAGTGCTACATTGAGAACGACCGAAAGAGTCTGAGTAAATGCCTTGGCGTGTATAAAGCTCATGCCTTGAGATACGTAAACGCTCTCAAGAGAAGTACAGGTACCGAATGCATAAGAATTCAAATAAGTAACTGTTTCGGGCAATGTCACGCTTGTAAGCTTTTTGTTTGAACGGAACGAAAGAAGACCTACCTTCTCAAGCTTACTGCCATCTTCGAATACGATCGCTTCATTGTTTTCACAATAAGCAAATGCGTAATTTCCGATAACCGTAATGTCCTTGCCTATAACTATTTTCTTTACAAGATGACGATCGTTTGCCCAAGGCTGTTCGGCTTGAGATGCGTAATTCGGGATCTCGCCGTTGCCGCTTATCTCAAGTGTTCCGTTGGGATACAATGCCCATGTAACATTGGCGGAGCAATTTCCGAACTTGCTCGGAGGTACGACACCGTCAACCAATTCATAAGCTATGCCGTGATTTATTGCATAGAAATATGCTTGTGAATCTTTTACGACAAACAGTTTAATATCCGAAACGCCGCGAAGGAACAAACGCTCTCCGATACTCGTAACGCCTGCGGGAATGCTTATTTGCTTCAAGCAATGAGTCTCCGCAAAAGCCTCGTTTCCTATCGTCTTCAATGAGCTGTCCTCGGTAAATTCAACCGCTGTCAATGCTCCGCATTTAAAGAACGCATAATTTGCTATTTCCTTAACGCTTGCGGGAATGGATATCGTTTCGAGTCTGTGACAAGCTCTGAATGCATATACGCTTATTCTTTCAAGCTTGCTGTTTTCGGCAAAGGTGATGGACTTAAGATAATTGCACTGATTGAATGCCGCCTCTCCTATGGAGGTTACGTTTGCACCGATGCGAACATTCTTAACGTCGGTCATGTGTGCGTAGTACCAAGGACCGTAAACACCGTTTGTCGTATAGTTACGCATTTTGCCATCGCCGTCAATTATCAGCGTACCGTCGGATAACAGTACATACTGCAGATTTGTACCGACGTAGCCCGCTTCCAATACACTGTCGTCTTCGGCAGATACGAAGTAGCCCTTTGCATTGAATTGACAATTATATCCGTTGATAGTCTTTTCGCCGCTTACGGCAACACCGTTTTCATCAAAGAAATGAATCTTTGTACCGATACGAACATCGCCTGTCGTCATGATACCGGCTACAAAGTATCTGTAACCGTTCACGGAAGCATCGTAGTAGAAGTCATTCAGCTTTGCCTTACCTGAGCAAACACCATTTGTGCCGAAATCATAGTAATATCCGTCAATGAGCTGAAGACCGGTAAGCTTTGCGCCGTTTACATAATAGCTCTCGCCTACCCAGCCCGATGCTATAATGCCGTTGAAATAGTATTTTTCGTCTGTATGCTTTCCATTGCAGGGAGTACCACACACCGTACATTTAAGCACGCCATCAACCATATCGTGGTTGTGTCCCGTTGCTTTCGACTCTGTGCCCCAATCGATTATCGATTTACAGCCGGCACAGTATGTACGTCCGGTATGACCGTCTGTCGTACAGGTTGCGGTCGTGTCGGGAACGCTTGTTGTTGTGTGGATATGCAGCCAATTACCCTTCATTTCATTGTAAATGGTGCTCGGGTGCTGATACCACAAGGTATCCACGCGGAAATATTCGTTTGCGAATGTATTTGCAACACTTGAGGTGTATCCCTCAACAAAGGTTATTTCGCCGCGGAGTATTTCGAGCTTAAGGTCATGAGGCCATGCAAATACGTTATCGTTTTGACGTCCCGCTTTAAAGCCCTCGGCGGTTCCACCTACAGCGCTCTCCCAATACTCTTTTTCGGTCTCTTTGTAAATATCATCCCAATCGATTATTCTTATGGGAAGCTGTGCAAGAGGCGCCTCACCCGTTTGAGTATTCTCTCCGGTACGGGTTATCGTTATTGTTGCCGTTTCCTCATAGGGGTCTACGCTCCATGTTGCCGTGAAACCGTCGGCAACTACCATATGCTCAAGCTCCCAATGGTTTACACTGTTCTTATCTATGACAGCGGTAACGGATTGTATCGTCTCTATCTTATTTGCATTGAGGTTTACCCAATACAGCGAGCCGTTGAGCAGCTTTTTAAGGCTCGGGTCTTGCGGTTCAAGCTTTACCGTTGATGCGTCAACGCCGGATTGGACGTTGAGCCAACGGGTCTTACGTGTTTCGTTGCCTTGCTTGTCCTTGATAACGAACGTAATTCTGTGAACGCCGTCCGCTACCGCATAATCGGTAAGAGTCATATATGTTCCGCTTGCCTTGATGGGCGTTTCAACACCGTCTACCAAGATCTTTGCGGAGGTGTAATCAAGTCCCGTATAATTCGTCTTTGCGGTGTCCTCGGCTATTTTCGCTCTAAGGCTGATAACGTTACTGTTTACGGTAAGCATTTCGCACTCAACTGTATTGAGAAGATTCTTCGTAAGCTCTGTTACACTCTCACCCTCGTTAAGTACTACCATTTCCGTTATGGTCGGTGCTTCTCTGTCTGCCACCGCCTCTGAGTAATCAACCTGTACGGAGTCGATATATATTGTGTATTTACCGTTTGTCGTACCTGCTCCGAACATTTTGTCTTTCCATTCGGCGCTGTTCGGCTGAGATGTATGCCAACGGAAATCGATAAATCCGCGATTGTCATTCAGGTCTGCATAATTACCGAGTACATACTTTTTTTCGGGATCGATGCCGGCTTTGAAGTATACCCATTTACCTTCGTTTCCGCCTTCCTCAACAATATTATACAAATCTGCCGCCATCATCTGCTCTATAGGATTAATATTCTTCAAGTTGCCGTTCTCATCTAATTCACGCAATATCAATCTCGGGCGGTCTGTCCAAAGCTCGTTGGGAATGTATACCCAAACGCCCACAGATGTAGCACCCTCTATGACCTTTCTTTCCTTGGGCATAAGCAAGAATCTCATTGACTGGTTTACGGGGGTAGCCATATCCGTAACATTTACTTGGAAACGTAGCGAGCCGTTTCCGTCATGCACCTTACCGTTTGCGGCGGTTGCATGACCGACGCTTACGTTATCGTAACGATATGCCGTGTTGGGATAACCGGTTTGGGGCCATCCAAAGGCTATTGCGGTAAAATCGCTTGCATCCTTCGCCTCTTCAAAATCCCAAAGTATTTCGGATGCTTTACCGAATTTCACTTCAACACTTGCCGTCTTGGACTCGTCCCATCTGCACTTTGCAGTGATCGTACCGCCGGTAACTCCGGAGGTCTCGGAGCAAGTGGTATATGTCAAGCCGCTGATAGTACCTATCTTCGTATCATATTCATACGTAAAATCCTCGGGCTTGACCGTAACCGTATTCAAGCCGTTATTTACCGTAGCGGTGATATCAAATGTAAATGTCGTATCGTACGGAACTGTCAAAGGCGATGAAGAAAACTTTATATCCGGAATAACTACGTGGATCACCGTTTCGCCGACAACCTTGCCGTCATAAACCATTTGAACCGTAGCATCGCCGACCGTACCGTTTGAAACAAATGCGCCGTCAACCACAGAACCCATGGATGCATCCTTGACCTGCAGTATCGCATCGGCGGGAATCTTCGCCGAGGTTCCGACGGGGCTGACACCGGTTGCGCTTATCTTTACGGTAGATCCGGGGGTAACATACTCGCTTTCGGCTGTAAGCACTGCGGAGTCAAACTTATCCGTAGGTGCTGCCGTGGATGCGATTATAAGGCCCGATGATATTGAACGCTCTGAGCCGTCTGAGGGACGGTTTATAAGCTGAAGCTCATCCGAGCCTGCGGGCTTGGAAATAAATGTCGTAGAACCGCCGCCGTCAAGGTTTACAGCCGCTACACAGCCTGCTTCAAGCATTATTTGAGCAAGCTCGTGGAACGTACCGCCGCAAGAAAACGGAACCTGACGTCCGTCAAGCGACATCAAAACGACCTTACCGTCAGCCGTAACGCCGACACAGGTACGCGAATGACGATCCGTATTGTAAGATCCGCTTGCATTTGCGGTAACATCCTTACCATCGCGAACGAGCCATGCCGAGCCTGCCGCCGCCTGCCAGATCGTGCTGTTGCCGTTTTCATCTACATATTTGCCGAGATTTGATGCATAATCGATAACGGCGGTCTTGCCATCCTTCAAGATAGCGAAGAAGTTATCGTAGCTGTTCGTACCAAAGGATACGCCGTCAACAAAGGTAATGCCCGTAGGCTGACCGGTACCCATATGATAGAACGATGCATTTGTTCCGGCAACAACATTGTAGTATTCACTGATGAAGCCGGGATCGTCGGGGTTGCTGTACTTTTTGTTTGCGTAAGCCGCTTGGTCTATCAGCTTTTGCATACCGAGTACACCGCCCTCGTGTTGCTTGTAATATGACGTTTGAAGAACTACGTCGTCACGCGTCACATCCGCGGTAGCTATGTAGTATACCATCTGATTGCCGTCGCTCTTTGCGTAAGCATACTTAATGTTCTGCGTTACGCCCGGAGCCAAAGTCGTTTCGGTGTTTTTAAACACCGTGTGTGTCTCCGACTGAAATTCTTCGGCGGCAGATGCAAACGATGCAAACGGAATCGCACCGAGCAGCATAACCGCACAAAGAACGCTTGTCAGGACTTTCTTAAAGATTTTGGATTTGCCTTTCATGGTTTTCTCCTTTTATTTTTATATCCTGCCTTGCGGCAAAAATATTCACGAAAATTTGTTGAAACGGACGTTACATTTAGATTTGAATACCGTTTTATGTTGTCGTGCAAAAATACTACAAGTGCATTTTGCGTTTCTTCATTTATACCTCGCTCGTTCAAGTGAGCTGAGCAAGGTATTGAAAAACCGCTCTTTTTCAAAATATCGTTCATAGTATGCCGATGCATTTTTTGCCATTACATCTTTATTTGCATTGACAAACAAACGAACATTTGAAGCAAGCTTCTCGCAGTCCTCCGCTTTGCCGCACAAGCCGCATTTTGCACTGCTTATCACCCATTCCGTTTCGCTGTCGGCAGAGGCAACGATCGGTTTTCCCGCCGCCATATACGATTGCACCTTTCCGGGCAATGTCATTTTCAGCACAGAGCCTTTTTTCATCGTTACCAGCATTGCATCAGCCATGGCGTAGTATTGCGGCATTTCGTCAAGCGGCTTACGGCCGTGGAAAAATATATTTTCGGTGTCCTTTGCCATTGCTTTGATCTTTTCAAGCTCCGAGCCGTCGCCCACGATATGCCATCGAAGATTCGGGATATCCCGTGTCAGCTTTGCGGCTTTTATGATCGTTTCCGTGCTTTGAGCGATTCCGATATTTCCGGTAAACATCAAGTCAACATATCCGTCGGGTTCTTTTTTACACTGCTTCGGAGTAAACAGGGCTTCCGCATACTGCGGCAAATACTCCACATCGGTGATACCGAATTCTTCCGAAAAATAATCCATAAAAGATTTTCCGCTTGCAAGCAGCTTATCCGCCTGTTGATATATTTTTTTCGACATTTTGTGGAAATATTTATATATTATCCCGCCTTTTTTTATGCCGCCGACGCACAGGCTTTCGGGCCACAGATCGAGGCAGTACATCACCAAGGGGACCTTATGCTTACGCTTATATACGATACCGGCTTTTGCCATCATAATCGGCGAGAGCTGATTTACGAATACAACATCGTAATCGTCTGTCATTTTTTTCACATAATGTGCGGAGGAGAACATATAGCTGTAATAATTCAAGAAGCGAAAAAATATTCCGTGTCTTCTGCCTATTGTAAAGCACCTGTGAACTTTAACGCCGTTTATCGTTTCGTCCCGTTTTTTTCCGTTGCGATAGCCCTCATATATATAGCCCATGGGATAATTCGGTATTCCCGTAACTACGGTCACCTCATGACCGCGTTTGACAAGCTCCTCGCACACATCGGCTATACGAAAGGGTTCGGGCGCATAATATTGACAAATTACAAGTATTTTCATTTTAGCCGTGTCCGTTGCTTTTCCCTCTCTCCGTCCTCTGTTCTTCCCGTTCCGCCCTCTACAACGCCGTCACGCTTAAGCACGCTCTTTATCGTTCCGAAAAAGCATTTTAAGTCCATTACAAAGCCGTGTCCGTCATCAAGTGCTTTTGCGTACTCACCGTCAAGCCTTGCTTTTTGTTCTATCTCAAGCTCGTCACGTCCGCTTATCTGAGCCAAGCCCGATATACCCGGTTTTATATCGTTTGCTCCGTACGCTTCTCTTTCATCCCAAAGATCCGTTTGATTCCAAAGTGCGGGGCGCGGCCCTATAAATGACAGCTTGCCTGTAAACACCTGATATATCTGCGGAAGCTCGTCAATGCTGGTCTTGCGTATCAAGCGACCGACTCTCGTTATGTATTGCTCCGGGTCTTCAAGCAAGTGAGTCGGTGTATCATGCGGAGTTGACTTTTTCATGCTCCGAAATTTCCACATCATAAAGTAGGTCGGTTTCCCGCTCTTGCTTTTTCCTATTCTCTTTTGCTTAAACATGATCGGTCCGGGATCGTCTGCCATGATCGCAAGCGCAACTATCAGCATCGGTATTATCAAAACGACAATAGCCAATACGGACAGTATCAGATCCAACATTCGCTTAAAAAAATGTTTATACATTCTTATATCCTCAAATACTTGTCATATCGTTTATCCGTTGTTTTTCTTATTTATCTCGTTGCTTTTCCTTGCGGTGCTTGCACGTCCTCTTGCGGCGTGCCATACCATTCCAAGCTCATCGAGCTTTGATATTTGCTCCTCGCTCAATTGCTTTCCCGCTCTGTTGCCGATATATATCTGTCTTTGCTCGCTCAACCACTTCGAGAGTCGTATACCGTCAGCCGTGTATTTTGCGGGGACATTTATGTTTCCGTGTCTTATGTAATATTCCTTGACAAGCTCGTAGCGAGTTTGCCACGCATCGGGCTTTTTCCATATCATACCGAGGCTGTCTAGCTTTTCCTTTCGGTGCATCGGCATATTTTTCTTTTCACGCTGATCACATATCCATGCGCCGAGCTTATATCCGTCCTCCGTTTTATATGTGGATGGGACGTTAAGATCACCGTGAGCTTCTTTATACTTTTCGGCATACGCAAAGCCCTTGTTCCATGCACGGTCGCACTTTTTATCCCACAGCATACCGAGCTTGTTAAGTTCCTCTATCTGCCACTCTGTCAATACTCGTCCTTTTCCATCGCCGTTATATGCGCTTCGTATACCGTTT
This sequence comes from uncultured Lachnospiraceae bacterium, assembly GCA_964562175.1. Lineage (GTDB taxonomy): Bacteria > Bacillota > Clostridia > Oscillospirales > CAG-272 > CAZCJU01. The sequence continues at coordinate 1,876 of CAZLRV010000005.1, read as the reverse complement.
ATCCACGCACCGAGCCTTATACCGTCCGAGGTCACTTCCTTCAGCGGGACGTCAAGGTGTCCGTTTTTGTTGTAAAATTCAACGCAAGCGGCATATGAGCGTTGCCACAGCAAGTCGGGAACATCCCATATCATGCCGAGTATGTCGAGTGCTTTAATACGTTCGCTTGTCAAATACGCACGTTGAATGTCATTTTTGCGATATCCTCGCAAGCGTGATATCCATGAACCGAGATAAAGCCCGTCCTCGGTCTTATGATCCGTCGGTATATCGAGTGAACCGTATTTCTTACGGTACTCGGCGGCGGCTTTATAGTAGCGTTCCCACGAAAGGTCGCGGAAGCTTTCCCACACCATGCCTATTTTATTCAGCTTTTCGATCTTTTCCTTGTCAAGTGTACCGTATTGCTCACCCGCCCTTACTCGGCGTTGTGTCGATATCCAATTTCCGAGCGAATAGCTGTCTTTTGTCTTATACCTGTGCGGTACCCGCAAATTGCGGTACTGCTCATAGTATTCTTTTGCTTTTTCATACATAAGCTCCCACGATGCCGAAAGTGTATCGTTGAGTCTTTCGAAAAGCTCTCTGCAATCGCCCATCTCGTCGGTTATCTTAAACTGCTCGTTTACTATTTCCTCACCGAGTCCGATGGAACGGTAATATGCCGCGGCTATTCTGACTTCTTCCTCTATCGTGCCTATACTGTACAGATTTTCGATATTCAAAACGATATCGAATATTACGGCACCGTTTTTTTGCGATGCGGACAAGGCACGTCCTATCTGTTGCTTATACACTATCGGAGATACGGTCGGGCGAAGCAGTATCACACCGGAAATATTATCAACGTGAATGCCTTCGTTCAGTGCATCTATGCAATACAGAAGCTTAAGATGCTCCTTATCGTTATCGGCTCTGAAGTCGTCAAATTCCTTTTCCGCTCCGACATCCGCAGAATAAACTCTGTATATATGCGGCTGTTTATCAACCGATGAAAACCACTCCATGTGCGATATCATTTCGTCCATATGCTCCTTATCGGAGCAAAAGACTATATACTTTCCCGTCCGCTCGGTCATATGCCTGTCGAATACCTCGCAAAGCCCGTCGGACTTATCCAAGGCACGGCGAAGTGCTTCGAAATATTTTTGCGCCTCATCGTATACCAGCCTGTTTTTGGTACGTCGTATGCGGCGTTTATATTTTTCAAGCTCCTTTGAATATGAATAGACCGAAAGCACATACCTCGGTGCATTCAATATTCCACGTGCTATTGCCTCGCCGAGTGTCATCTCGCTTGCGATATTGCCGCCGAAAAGCTCTTGCGCCATATCTCTTTGGTTGTCGAGATACCGTATATTTGTAGCGGTGAGACCGAGAATAGGTACATTCGGAAAGCACTGTATCAATCTGCTCACGCCCATCCCCCATTGTTCTGCACCGGCACGGTGAAATTCGTCAAGAATTATGTAATCGGGATGTATACAACACAACTTTTCCTCGCTCATATTCATAAGTGCCGCATACGTGTGGAACGATATATTTTCGAGTATTCCGTTGCCGCTTACCCTTGTCAAGTTTTCAAGTTGAGTTTTGAATATGTATTCGGAGGGGGATATCCAGCAGATATTTTTATCGGCATTATCCTCGCACAGCTTGAAGCCTATGAACGACTTTCCCGTGCCTGTCGGATGTATCACAGCCGCACGTCCCGTCTCGTTCATCATCAATACGGCAGACTCATAGGCACGCCTGTTGTGTTCAAACAGCTCTATCACGCATATTTCCTCCGCTGCGGCTTTTCCGCTTATTGCAAAATGAGCGTGTAATGAAGTACTGAACTTCATTACATACAAAGTCGAACAAGCCACTGTAT
>CAZLRV010000004.1:8722-106088 GCA_964562175.1 uncultured Lachnospiraceae bacterium | reverse complement strand
GCGCAAGCGTGCATATCATCACGCGTCAGCGTGTATATCATCACGCGTCAGCGTGCATATCATCACGCGTCAGCGTGTATGTAATCACGCGAATGCGTGCATATCATCACGCGAACACAAAGGGCGGCAAGAGTCATACTCCTGCCGCCTTTGCTTTCACGACCGTTTTTCGGTGCGTGTTCAGTTGTTTTCAAGGAATTCGTTTATCTTTTCAACAAGCTCATCTGCGTTGGTTCCGTGAACCTCGCACGCCATTTCGATGCTTTCGCCTCTTGCGGAGGGGCAACCGAGGCAGTGCATACCTATTTCAAGGAAGAACTGAGCCGTTTCGGGGCAAGCGTCCAAAACATCGCCGATTATCGAATCTTTTGTTATCTGCATTCTTTCACCTCATTAAGCTCCGTATCGGAGCATTTTTACTTTATACATTATATAATGAAATGCTTGATTTGTCAAGTATCAAGAGTAAATAATCTGTTTTTTATTTTCCCAAACGAAATTGCCGTTTTTATATTCCAAGCAAGCCACCGCTTCTGTGTTTACCGTTCCGTCGAGAAATGACGAGGCAAGAGGATCCTCTATATATTCATCTATTATATGCCGCAGTTCTCTCGCACCTGTATCGTCAGAGCATTTTTCCGCCAATGCGTGCGGCACGTTCTGTGAATAGCGCACCTCTATTCCTATTTCCTTTGCACGCTCGCACAGCTCTGCGAGCATTCTTTTTGCTATCGCCTCTTTTTCCGCCACGCCGAGCGGCTTGAATTCGATTATCTCATCAACTCTGTTTATCAGCTCGGGACGAAATGTCTCCTTCAGCCTTGATGCGGTTTTTTCTCCCGCATCGCTCTTTGAAAAGCCCATCTGCTTGCTTACACCACCCGTTGCGTTTGAGGTCATTACTATTATACAGTTTTTAAAGCTCACACATCTGCCTCCACCGTCCGTCAAGGTACCCTCGTCGAGTATTTGCAGCAACAGATCAAGAACCTGTCTGTCTGCCTTTTCTATCTCATCGAACAAAACAAGGCTGTAGGGATGCTTCCTCACCGCCTCCGTAAGCTGTCCGCCCTCGTCATAGCCGACATATCCGGGCGGTGCCCCCGTGAGGCGTGATGCGGAATGCTTTTCGGTGTATTCGCTCATATCGAGTCGAATTATACTTTTTTCGCTTCCGTAAACCGTATCGGCAAGTGCTTTGCACAGCTCCGTTTTTCCTACTCCGGATGGGCCGGTAAATATAAACGAGCCTGTCGGGCGTTTTGGACTTTTCAGCCCGACTCTGCCGCGTCGCACCGCTCGTGCGACCGCCGATAATGCGTGTTTTTGACCGACTATTCTTTTTTCCAGCTCACATTCGAGCGATAGTAGCCGTTCGGCCTCGCTTTTTTTGACTCTGTCCGTCGGAATACTTGTATACAGTGTGACTATCTGTGCTATATCCGATGCGTTTACCGTTGGCTCGGTGCTTTTTGCCGTATTCCTTGTTTTTCGTCTCAATTCATCGAGTCGGGAGCTTATTCGTTTTTCCTGCTCTCGCAGCTTTGATGCCGTATCAAAGCTTCCGCCTCTTATCGCCGCATCCTTCTTTTCCGACAATGCATTCAGCTTTTCCTTGAGTCGAGCTTGCTCGGTGTTATTCTCGGATGTGCGGATATGCTTTGCCGATGAGGCTTCGTCGAGCAGATCTATAGCTTTATCGGGCAAGAATCTTTCGGGAATGTATCTTATAGAAAGCTCAAGTGCCGCATCAACGGCTTCATCGCTTATATTGACCTTGTGATGCTCCTGCAATCTTCCTCTCAGACCGAGCAATATCCTTTTACATTGTTCTTTCGACGGCTCATCTACGTTTATTTTGCAAAATCTTCGTTCAAGTGCCGAATCCTTTTCTATTATTTTTCTGTATTCCGTACACGTTGTCGCTCCGATGACCTTCAGCTCACCCCTTGCAAGTGCGGGCTTCAAAATATTTGCGGCATCTATTGCTCCCTCTGCCGCACCGGCACCCGCTATGGTGTGTATTTCGTCGATAAACAGTATAACATCGGGGTTCTTTTTCAGCTCGTTCATCACGCTCTTCAGTCTGTCTTCAAACTCGCCTCTGTACTTTGCTCCCGCAAGCATTGCGGGAAGATCGAGTGAAAATATGGTCTTTCCCTCAAGCTCCGGGGGTACACAGCCGGATGCTATTCTTTGCGCAAGTCCCTCTACCACAGCTGTCTTACCCACTCCCGCCTCACCTATCAGGCAGGGATTGTTTTTTCCCCGTCGCAAAAGTGCTTTTATTACGCTCTCGCACTCCTCATCTCTGCCTATCAGCGGATCAAGTCCGCCGCACAGTGCCGCCTCGGTGAGGTCCTTGCCGTATTTTCTCAGTGTCGGCATTTCAGCACCTCGGAGCTTCGTTCTTTTTTCTCTCGCCTCATATTTTCCCGATACATTACCGTTGTCCAAAAAAGCCAGAGTGTCCGTGTACAGCTCCGCAAGCTTAAGTCCCATGGCATTTATCACCCTTGCACCCGTGCTGTCGTTTTCGCATACCAGTGTTATAAGCAAATGCTCTGTTCCGATATAGGGCTGACCGTATTTGAGAGCCTCATATGAGCTTTGTTCTATTATTTCCCGTGCCTTCGGGGTAAGCTGCTCCGAGCTTACATTGCTTCTGCTTCCCTTTCCGTTTTCCTCTATTATATAGCTTCTGGCATCGGAATACGACAGACCTCTTGACGAAAGTATTTTGTATGCGATACCGTTTTTCTCGCTCAACAATCCGAGCAATATGTGTTCCGTTCCGACGTAGGTATGACCTAAGCTTCTGGATGCTTCAAGTGCCGAGGATAAAGCGTTTTCGGCACTTTTCGTAAATTTGCTGTGCATAAGAGCCTCCCGTGTACGTTTTCATTTCGGATTATGGGCAAGGTGTGGGCGTGTTATTCATTTTTGCCCTCAAGCCTCGAATAATCACTGCTCATGGCATCCCACGTTTGTTTATCGATGATACCGGTTATCGGCAGTCTGTAGAGTCCTTGCAGCTTCTTCACCGCCTGCTGTGTTTGCTCCGTCATTTCGCCGCTCAGCTCAACGCTCGGTGTACTGAAATGATAAGAAAGATTATTTATAACTATCTGCGATATGAGAACGATATCGCTTTTTTCGCCCGGTTCTATCGAATAATCGTTGCCCGGAAAAGCGTAAAGCGGAAGCGGTGGGGAATGCATATACGAAAGAGCGGAATAAGCATCGTATAAGCTTGTATAAGTTCGTTCATCAACTTCTCCCGTCGGTGTAAGCCCGTTCTTGCTTTGAAACGCCTCAACGGATCTTTTTGTTTCGGCACCGTATATGCCGTCGGGATTTACCCTCGGTATTTTTTCATCAGAGAAGGATATATAATAAAGCATATTCTGTATCTCGTATATGAGCGCTCTTTTGTCCGTTCCGTCAATATAAGGCGGCTGTGTCATCTCTGCCCTCCTATATTCTGCGCAAATTGTCCCGCAGACTTCATATTTCCCTCGGATATGAGTATATATTGGTCGGTTATCTCATCCCATGTGATAGGCCCTACTATTCCGTTTTCCTCAAGCTCAAAGAGTCTTTGAAATTCTCTCACAGCCGTCTCTGTCTGTGTTGAATATATACCGCTTACAGCCGGAGGGGTTATTGAGGGATAGACCGTGGCAAGCGTATCGAGATAATTCTGAATAAGCGTTACCGCCTCACCGCTTGAGCCTAAGGCAAGATATTCGCCCGGAAACGGTATTCCCGCCTCCGATACAAGTCCTACGGGCAGGGATTCGACAATTCCGAGGTATGTATCGTATATATCGTTCCATGTTACAAGGTCGACAACTCCCGTAATGGGCAGAGAGAATCGACGTTGAAACGAGAACACCGCATTCTGCGTATTTTCGTCAAATGTGCCGCTTATTGCTATCGGAGGAAGTGACGAATAATAATCGCCTACGGCGGTCAAAAAGTATTGGAGCATTGAAACATACAAGCCCTCATCTCCGAGTCGCAGAGTATCGGGAAACTGCTTCGATACATCCTCGAACGCAAGTCCCTCGCTTGCAAGCTCGTTGAGTCGCTTAACGCCGTTATAAAGGAACAACACTCTATACCATGTCGCATTGCCGACCACACCGTCAACGGCAAGGTCGAATACCTCTTGAAATTTTTTCACGGCATCCTCGGTCGATGCGGTAAAAACTCCCGATACGGGAATTATTTTGGGTATTCCCGGATAATTTTTCGATATTCTGTTTATTCTCAGCTGCAGCTGTCTAACCTCGTTTCCGACCGAGCCGAGCCTGAGAGGGTCCTGCGGTGCGGAAGACTGTGCGCTCCCGACGGGTGTATCGTTTACTATGCTTATATCACTCCCATAATAATTCTGAAGTATCTCATACGGTGTAAGACCCGCCGCGGCAAGCTCCACCGAGCCCCACTGTGACATACCCTCGCACACCGTCGTCGTACCGTTGCAATACGAGGCGAAAAGCGGCTCCACGTTTCCCTGTCTGACAATATAGCTGTTAAATATTTCGTCTACTATACGTCCGACATTTTCGAATATATCTCTTCCTTTTATAAAGGCTTGGTCGACAGAGGTACTGTTTGTAATATCAAAGTCATAGCCTTGACTTCTGTAAAACTCCGTATAAATGCGATTGAGAGCAAAGGATATCTGTGCGAGAATATTCGCGCGCAGTGCTTCCTCCCGCCACGTCGGGTAAAGCTCGCTCGATGCGACGTTTTTAATATATTCCGGAAAAGAAACGGTCACGTTTTCCGCACTGCTCTGAGGCGATGCAAGATGCACGATGATATTCTCCGGAATGTACGGAAGATACGCCTCCGGCATCATTTCACCCCCTCGGTGCCATTACCGTTCAAATCATAGCCGCGTCCCTCGACGACATCCGAATTGCTCTGAGGGGAGGTATTACGACCGACTATATAGGGCAACATACGCACGGGCTGTATTGAGGTTATTCCCGAAAAAACGGGAATATTAAGTTCGTTTTCCGTATAATATCCGTTTTTTACTACCTCCACATTATACAGCGCATATGAGGGACCCGTCGGATTCGGCGTTTGCGAATTGTCGGGCGGCGGTGCTTGAAGCGTGAGCTTTTCCGTTTTCCCGTCTATATCCGTCCGCACCACCGCCACGGGCGTATCCACGCCTCCGTTAAGCTGTGATACCGTGACCGTGGCATCGGCAAGCGGTATCGCACCCCTTGCAGTCGTGACGTTGACTATCAGAAATCCGTTGGATGCTTCGTTGTTCATATGATCCTCCTTTACGTTTTTCAACTACATAATATGAAAAAAACGTGTATTTGATACACTGTAACAAATACACGAAAAACGGAATACAATAGTTAAAAACGAAAAGGAAGTGTTTGCAATAAATATATTAAATGCTTTTATGATAACCTTATTTGCCGGACTTTGTACGGGGCTTGGCAGTATTATATCGTATTTTTCGGGCAAGAAGGCTCTCGGCGAACGGTATCTTACGGTATGTCTGGCACTCTCCTCGGGTGTTATGATATACGTATCGCTTTTTGAGATACTCAACAAGTCATATACATCGTTTGCCGCAACACTTGCAGATGCCGTTTCCTCACTGCTGTCAACGCTCGTGTTTTTTCTGTCGATCGCTCTTGTTTGGCTCGGCGAGAGGCTTCTGCCGGAAAATATCGGCGAAAACGCAATGAAAAAAACGGGGCTTGTTACCGCCGTTGCCATAGCACTGCACAATTTTCCGGAGGGCTTTGCGACCTTTATCTCGTCACTTGACGGAACCACCGCGGCTCTGACTGTCGCCTTTGCGATAGCCATACACAATATTCCGGAAGGAATTGCCGTTTTCGTTCCGATATATTACGGAACGAAAAATGCGAAAAAGGCGTTTTTGTACTCATTTTTGTCCGGGCTTACCGAGCCGCTCGGCGCATTGATAGGCTACGGTGTCATGTCTCTTTTCCCTGTTTCGCTTACATCGGGCGTACTGCAAGGAATCGTTTTCGCATTTGCGGCCGGAGTTATGATATTTATTTCATTTGATGAAATGCTGCCGCAGGCGTACCGAAAAGACGATAAGATAACGAGAATATGCATTTTTTCGGGAATGGCGATAATGGCTCTCAGTCTGTTTCTGTTTAAATGATCCGAAAAAAGCACTTGCATACCGTTTTCGGTGTGCAAGTGCTTTTTTGAGCCGAGTGCTGCATACGCCCTCGGTCAGGCGTTTTCATCAAGCATCGATATTATATCCTGCTTGGGGAGCAGACCGACACGACTGCAGCAGACCTTACCGTCTTTAATTACGACAAGCGTGGGAATACTCATAATGCCGAATGCGGAGGCTATCGCATTCTGTTCATCGACGTTTACCTTGCCGACGAACAGCTCTTCCCTCTCCTCGGCTATTTCATCTATAGTAGGTGCGAGCATTCTGCACGGGCCGCACCATGTTGCCCAAAAATCGAGCAAAACGGTCTTATCGCTCTTGACGACAAGCTCCTCGAAATTCTCCGCTGTGATCTCCGTAGGCTTCATATCATCACTCATCCTTCGTTTTATAATATAGCATACAATGACAATAGCCCTCAAATTCGGGGTCTGCCATTTGTTCTCTGAATTCCTTGCAAATACATTTGTTTTCGGGTATTCTCTCAAGTCTGCACGGGCAATATCCGTCCTTTTCCGCAAGCCCGCGCTTTATCATTTGCACAACTTCCTTATCCTCGTTAAGCTTTATGGCCATTGTATATCCTCCTTTCTTTTATTTTACCACACATTGAGCTTAAATTCAATAACAAACTCACAATTTTTATATTTAATTATGTAACGATTTTCGGCGTTCCGAGGTGAAAAACCGTGCGTTAAATTTTAATTGTAAATTTTTTTCGACACACCGAGAGTCTTTTGTAACAAAATTTTAATAGTATTCCGTTGATAATAAGCGAGATATAATATAAAATAAAAGTGTATCATTATATTTTATTTTTAGGAAAGTGCATAATGAAAAGCTACGGAATAACGGCTCTTGCCGTTGTGTGTTCTATATTACTCTCCCTTCTCTGCTCCTGTGCCGGCTCCGTCGGTCAAACACAGCCCGTTACGGATGAGATAGCCGCCACTCTCGGTGCCATAACCTCGCCGATCGATGAAACCGAGGCTCAGACCGATGCCCCCTCTACCGACAGCGGCGAGATAAGCGTTGAAAAGCCCGTTGAGGTCAAGCGTCTTTCGTTTATCGGAATGGGCGACAATCTTATACACCGCCCGATATACCGTCAATCCGAGACCTCACCCGACAAAAGCGTCGATGACACGAAAAAAACTTATGATTTTTTACCGAAATACTCTCATGTTGCCGATATGATAGCCTCGGCGGACGTGGCTTTTATAAATCAGGAAACGCCGATGTGCGGCGGTGAATACGGGTACAGCAATTACCCGCAGTTCAACACGCCCCGACAAATGGGACTCGACCTTGTAACCCTCGGCTTTGATATTATCGGCTTTGCCAACAATCATATGAACGACAAGGGTGCTGTGGCACTTGGAAAGATGATAGACTTCACTGACACACTCGATGCCATGATAGTGGGACTTTACAGAAACGGCGAGGATTTTGAAAACATACGAGTTTACGAAAAGGACGGGGTAAAGATAGCCGTTTTGGCATACACCTACGGCACGAATCTTTCACATTCCTCCTCCTCCGATATCGTTATTCCCGTTTACAGTGAGGAGATACTGAAAAGGCAGATACCTCGTGCAAGGGAGGCTGCCGATGTCGTTATCGTTTCAATGCATTGGGGCAATGAGGAGCGCTTTACCGTATCGGATGAGCAAAAGGAGTACGCTCAGCTCATAGCGGACCTCGGTGCCGATGTTATTTTGGGTCATCATCCGCACGTCATTCAGCCCGTACAATGGCTCGAGGGTAAGGACGGCGGCAAAACACTCTGTTATTATTCTCTCGGAAACGGTATAAGCAACCAAGACCGATTGAGAAATATGGTAGGCGTTACGGCAAGCTTTGACATTGTTTTGACGGACGGTGTATGCAGTATAGAAAACGCATCCGTTATTCCGACGTTCTGCTATCAAACGACGGGGTATAAAAATACCGCTCTTTATCTGCTTGAGGAGCTGACGGAGGATATGGCTAAAAAGCACCATTGCAATTCAAAGGGCGATAACGTAACGGTCGATGCGGCACGAAAAATAGTTACCGATAACATTGATGAGGAATTTCTCCCCGATTATTTGAGGCAAAGCAATGATTAAAAGAACCACTTCATTTATATTGGCAGTTCTCTGCTCCCTCTGCCTGTTTTCGTGCTCGGAGATGTCGGACGAGACCGTCGTACATACACAGAGCTATGACGAAACACGCCCCGATATACCGAGTGCCAACACCTCACCCTCAAGCAGTGAGATAACGGGTGAGCCGGTCACACAGCCCATTGAGAACAAAGAAAAAAGATTATCATTCGTATGTGCGGGCGATAATATTATACATGAGGCTGTATTCACATATGCCTCCGCACTCGGCGGCGGTAAATACAAGTTTGATGAGATATATTCTCAGATAATGCCGATACTTGCCGATGCCGATATATCGTACATAAATCAGGAAACGGCGATATGCGGCGACGATCTCGGTGTAAGCGGCTATCCCGCATTCAACTCACCGCAGGCACTCGGCGATTATTTGGTTGATTCCGGCGTTGATGTTATAAACCTTGCCAACAATCATATGTTTGATAAATTGCTTGACGGCTACAACGGTTCACTTGCATATTGGAAAACAAAAAACGTGTTTACCGTCGGAGCATACGAGGATCAAACCGATTACGACAATATAAGAATATTCGAAAAGGACGGCGTGAAAATTGCGTTTTTGTCCTATACCGATTTCATAAACAACAGTAAGAAAAAAGCATACGACAAGCTCAAGAACAGCGGCGATACCGATATAGTCATACCGTTTACCGATACGGATAGGATAAGCTCGCAAATAAAGTATGCGAAAACGGTTGCCGACCTTGTTTTCGTTTCAATGCATTGGGGTGAGGAGGATGAATTCGATATCACCTCCGAGCAACGCAGTACGGCGCAAGCCATAGCCGATGCGGGAGCCGATGTTATAATCGGAACTCATCCGCACGTTGTGCAGAGCATTGAATATATCAAGGGCAAGGACGGCGGTGAAACACTTTGCATATATTCACTGGGCAATATACTTTCGACTATGTACTATGCTCAAAACATGGTGGGTATGATGGTAAGCTTTGACATTGTGTCAACGGACGGTGTATGCACCATTGAAAACATCAAGGCGATACCGACGGTTACTTATTATGAATACGACCCCGAAAACAAAAGCGATGCGGCACGAATAAATATAAAGGTGTATCTTATGGAAAATTTCACGCAGTCGCTTGCCGAGAGTCACGGAAGCAATGAAAAGGACCCAAAGCCTCTGACGCTGTCAAGGCTGAAAAAATATATTACCGATAATGTTGACGAAAAATATCTCAACAGCTGAGATGTAAGATATAAGGAGAATACTATGTCGTTATTATTTGATGAAATTTCACAACAGCCGCAGGTGCTTGCCTCGGCAAGAGAAAAGAACCAAGCGGTAATTTCCGCAATAGCCGAGGAATTTAAGTCACTTGGACTTGATTCCGTCTATTTTGCCGCTCGCGGCACATCCGACCACGCCTGCATATACGCCCAATATCTGTTTGCCGTTTGTGCGGGTATTCCCTGCACTCTCGGTACACCGAGCGTAATATCGAAGTACGGTGCGAAAATGAATTTCGCACATTCCGCCGTAATAGGCGTTTCGCAATCGGGCAAAGCCGCCGACGTGCTTGCTGTCATCGACCAAGCAAACGAGGCGGGAAAGCTGACTATAGCAATAACGAATGACGAGGAATCGCCGCTTGCGAAAACGGCTAAATATCATCTTTTCTGCGGTGCGGGACTTGAAAAAAGCATCGCCGCAACCAAGACCTTTACCGCTCAAATGTACCTATTGGCTTGTCTGTGTGCGGAAATATCCGGAAGCGGTGAGCTTTCCGACGCTCTTGATAAAGTTTCGGGCGATGTTGCTTCACTGCTCTCTTATATGCCCGACACTCTGACCGGCTTTGCGGAAAAATACAAGGCTGAGACCAATATGTTTATTTTGGGCAGAGGTCTTGTATACCCCATTGCACTTGAGGGTGCCTTGAAGATACTCGAAACAAACAGAATTTGCGTAAAGGGCAATGCAATAAGTGATTTTTACCACGGACCTCTTGCGCAGGTTCACGAGAACACACTCGTTATGGTGCTTGCCGCAAAGGGAGCGGCGTTCGACGATGCCACCGCCATGATAAAGCGTCTTGACGAGATAGGCGCGGACGTGCTTGTTTTCACAAACGATGAAGAGCTGAAAAACAGCCGTGAGAATTGCATTTACGTTCAAGACACGGGCTGTGAGATGACAATGCCCTACGTTATGGCGGCAACCATGCAGCTGTTTGCATATAAGCTGACCGAGGTCAAGGGAATAGATCCCAATGTTTCGCCCGTTCTTAAAAAGATAACGATAACGAAATAAGTAATTTGACCGTTCCCGTGCGGCGGTGGAGAACGGTGAATACAAAACGCCGAGAAAAGGAAAACGTATGAACGAATCATTTTTCGGAGAGCTTCAGATCATCGGTATGAAGGGCTGTGAGGATTTCACACGTCAAGTAGATGAATACATATGCAAGTGGCGTTGTCATGAGCAAGAGTCATACTCTATACAAGCCGATTGTCCCCGTTTCGGCACGGGTGAGGCAAAGGCGGTGCTTCATTCCTCACAAAGAGGCAAGGACGTTTATATAATTTGCGATTGCTTCAATTACAGCGTAACATACACGATGTACGACGATAAGCTCCACGTAATGTCGCCCGACGACCATTTTTCGGATCTTAAGAGAATTATCGGAGCAATAGAGGGCAAGGCGCGCAGAATTTCCGTAATAATGCCCATGCTGTATGAAGGACGTCAGCACAGACGTGCGGCACGTGAATCTCTCGATTGTGCAATTGCGCTTCAAGAGCTTGTGAATATGGGTGTTGAAAACATTATAACCTTCGATGCGCACGACCCGAGAGTACAGAGTGCGATACCGCTCAGCGGCTTTGACAGCGTACAGGTATCGTATCAAATGATAAAGGCTTTTGTCAAGAATATTCCCGATGCCTCGCTCCGTCCCGGTGACGTTATGATGATCGCTCCCGATGAGGGTGCAATGGGACGTTCGATGTATTATTCCTCCGTTCTCGGCGTTGAGCTGGGTATGTTCTACAAGAGAAGAAACTATACTATTATAGTAAACGGAAGAAATCCGATAGAAGCACACGAGTTTCTCGGCACGGACGTACACGGAAAGGATGTTATCATAGTTGACGATATGATATCCTCCGGCGATTCCGTAATAGATATCGCATATCAGCTCAAGGAAAAGGGAGCAAAGAGAATTTTTGTATTTGCAACATTCGGTCTTTTCTGCAACGGTCTTTCAAAAATGGATCAAGCATATGCAGACGGTGCGATAACTAAAATATTCACAACGAATCTTATATATCGCACCCCTGAGCTTAAGTCACGTGAATGGTATCAGGAGGTAAACCTCTGCAAATACGTTGCATTGCTTATAGATACGCTCAACCGCGACCATACCATAAGCGAGCTTCTCAACCCCGTAAAGCGTATCCACGCTCTGCTTGACAAGATATACCCGCCGAATGCAAACGATGATGGAAAGGGAGTTAATTGATGGAAGAAAAGGGATTACTCAAAGGAAAGTACCTAATGTACAAGGGCAAGCCCCTTGTGCGTGAGAACAATGCTATCTGCTACGGCAGTATGGACGATAAATACGTGCTTTTTATGATAATACTTACGAATAAGCAGATAGGTGAGCGTACCGTACCCGACCGCATAATAATTCAAGTAATATCGACCGATCCGAATGTCTCCCCGCAGGATAAGATATGGAAGCAGGGAGAACGTCAGGGACTTTTCGATGCTTTCAGCCTCGGTATGATATGGTTAAATCACGCAAACGAGGACGATAAGCAATAAAAAAGACCGCACTCGGTCTGTAAGGTGAGCTTTTTACGGCTCACCTTTTTATTTTTCGGCTGTTTTTTTATTGAAATTTGGGAAATAATATCAAAAAAAGATATGAAAGGATCGAATGAAATGACCGTTTTCGATATTATGCCATGCATTTGGCTACTCGCTTGTGTATTGTTTTTTATATTTCTCGTAATCTTCTCACTACGTCATGCCGCCGCATTTCTTTCCGCCGCCCTGCTCGGTATGCTTCTCTCTCTGCTTTCTCTGCCCATGCGAATACAGTGCGGTGCGTTTTTTGTGCATACCGTCGTTTTGTGCGTTGTCGATATTTTTATCAAGCCGAAAAAGCCGTCGCATTACTGTATCGCCCTGACGGAAATAAGCGCCTCGGGCGGCACGGTAAAATGCGACGGCAAATGTATCGATGCATATTGTCGTGACAGCAGTCACACCTACAAGTGCGGCAGCAGCTTCAAGCTTGACAGCGGCAAAAGGTGTATATGAAAAACGTCACTGCTCGGCGTGCTTATACGCCACGATGGCGTTTATGTGACTCTCGTAATTTTGCGTAAGCACTTCAAAAACGAGCGGGATCGCTGTCTTCTCGTCAAGGTCGGGACGGAATTGACCGTTATTATCCTTTATCATAAACGAGACCTCAAAGCGTTCTATGCGTATCGTTCCACCCTTGTCGGTCTGTATATACGGTCCGTCAACAAGCAATGCCTTGATATCGTATATTTTTTGCTTTGCAAAGGTGTCGGCAAATTTATTTATCGTCTTTCCGTTGTTTTCAAAATACGCATCCGTAAAAAGTGCGTTGAGTGATGCACCGTCGCCGTTTGTCGCATATTTAAAATAGTCGCCGAGCAGCTTGACAGAGCTTGATGCGCTTTTCAGAGCCGTCTCGTCGTACTCGGTTATCTCACCCTCATATTCAACGAAAAGATTGCGGTTTTTCGACATATATTCTTCATCTGCCGATATATTGTCCTCTGCCTCGCTGTAGCCTATCTTGCTTGCATAAGCAAACGGGTCATACGAATACGATATTTCATCGTCCGCTTTCGTGCAACGCTCCAAAACGGACAGACCGATGACAAGAATGCAAAGCAATGCAACAACTACTGTGGCAATACGCAAAAGTATTTTTTTTCTTTTATCGTTTTTCATTGGGCATTCTCCCAAAAGCGTTTTACGTTTTCTCGTCCTATTCTAAGTCCCTTCAAATTGTCCTCCATACCCTCAAATTCTACGCTTATCCAACCGTCGTAGCCGCTTTTTTTCAGCAATGCAAGGCTCTGCGGTGCGTTTGCATCACCGTGACCGACAATGGTACCGCGAAGATAATCACCGCGACGTGTTTTGAACCAGCCCTCGCCCGGGGAAACGCTCATTCCCGATTTTTTGAAAAAGTCCTTTGCGTGAACCATTCTCGCATAGGGAGCCATTATCGACACCGCTGACACGGGGTCCTCATCTGCACACATAAAATTGCCGATATCGACCAATGCGCCGAAATTATCGTTTGCCACGCCGTTTATTATCCGCTCTACCCGTTCGCTGTCCTGTGCAAAATATCCGTGATTTTCCGTCACCGTTATTACGCCCTTTTGCTCGGCGTATTCGGTCACCGCAAGACAGCCTTTAATAATACGAGGCAGGGCATTTTCAAAGCCTCGGCTGTGACGTTCTTTTTTATAGCCGTATGCCGTATCGTGACGCATTACCTCCACGCCGTATTCGGCGGCGATATCGACAAGTGCACAAAGGCGTTTTATCTCATCCTCAAGTATCTCACCCGAGCCGTATATAAAATCGGCTCCGGTGCAGAACGATGCCACAGTCAAGCCCTTGCTCTTACAATGCTCTACTGCTTTTTTTATTATTTCAATATCGCGTGAGCCTTCAAAGGTTCCGTCAACTATTTCTATACCGTCAAAGCCCATTTCCGCGGCTTTATCTATCATTCCGAAAATTCCGAGTGATGTGCTTGCGGCATAACTGCCGAAGCTGTATGTACTTGCGCAAAGCTTCATTTTTAATTCTCCGTATTATTTATATACCCATATTATATACTTTTTGATTTGACAAATCAATATATAATGATAAAATTTTTTAGTTTATTTCATTTTACCTCTTTTCTTTTTCCGTATTTTGTGCTATAATATATGATGGTTTATTGCCGATATGGAGAAGATCGTTATGAACAATATACTTGAAAGAATTAAATATTTGACAGAGCAGATAAATATCAATTCGGAAAAATATTATGTATACGACTCACCCGAAATAGACGACAGCGAATACGATTCCATGTTTGCCGAGCTTGTCGGACTTGAGAACGAATACCCGCAATATGCCTCTCCCTCATCTCCCACAAAAAGAGTCGGCGGAGCGGTGCTTGATAAATTTAACAAAATAACACACAGATACAGAATGGACTCACTCAGAGATGTTTTTTCATATGCCGAGGTTGAGGAATTCGTAAAGCAAATGAAGGAGCTTTTTCCCGAATGCGAGTTTTCTGTCGAAGCTAAGATCGACGGTCTGTCCGTTTCGCTCGTATATGAAAACGGAGTCCTCTCCACCGGAGCGACAAGAGGCGACGGAGCTGTCGGCGAGGATGTGACCGAAAATATAAAAACGATACGCTCACTGCCCTTGCAAATTGAGGATAAAAGAGAATATCTTGAGGTTCGCGGCGAGGTCTATATGCCTCGCAAGACCTTTGAGCTGTTAAACGAGAGCCGTGAAAAGGCGGGGCTGAGCCGATTTGCAAATCCGAGAAATGCCGCCGCCGGCTCGCTGAGACAGCTCGATTCGAAAATTGCCGCAGAACGCCGCCTCGATATTTTCATTTTCAATCTTCAGGGTGCAAACGGGCTTGAGCTTACCTCACATACCGACATTCTTGACCGACTCGACACATACGGCTTTAAGACGGTACAGCCGAGGGTACGGGCGAAAAACGTCGAACAGATAATCGAGATGATAGAAAGCATAGGACAAAAGCGTGCATCTCTGCCGTATGATATAGACGGCGTTGTTATAAAGCTCGATAACCTGTCGCAAAGAATTACGGCAGGCGAGAATATCTCAACACCGAAGTGGGCTGTGGCTTATAAATTCCCGCCGGAGGAAAAATATACCAAGCTTGTGGATATCGACATATCCGTCGGCAGGACCGGTGTGCTTACTCCGACGGCAGTGCTCGAGCCTGTCGAGCTTGCAGGCAGTACGGTAAGCCGTGCGGCACTGCATAATATAGACTATATCACATCAAAGGATATCAGAATAGGCGACACGGTGCTTGTTCACAAGGCAGGCGACATCATACCGGAAATATTCAAGGTAGATATTTCAAAAAGGCCGAACAACGCTTTGCCGTATGAGATGCCGAGCCTATGCCCCTCCTGCGGTGAGCCTGTATTCAAGGATGACGAGGCGGCAATGCGTTGTACCAATACACTTTGCCCCGCCCAGCTTGAACAGAATCTTATACATTTTGCCTCAAAGGGTGCTATGGGCATTGACGGTATGGGCGAGGCTGTCGTAAAGCAGTTGGTCGGAATGGAAATAATTTCTGACGCTGCGGATATTTACAAATTGACGGTAGACGATCTCAAGGATCTGCCTCGTTTCGGGCAAAAAAGTGCGGAGAAGCTTATTGAATCCATCTCCCGTTCTAAAAAAGCCGGACTTGCAAGACTTATATACGCCCTCGGAATAAGAAACGTCGGTGAAAAAGCTTCCTCGGTGCTTGCCACGAAATTCGGAGATATCGAGGTTTTGTTTACACTTAATGAAAACGACATTGCAAGCATTGAGGATTTCGGCGGCATTACCGCAGAATGCATAGTAAACTATTTTGCGCATCCGCAAACGAGAATGCTTATAAACGAGCTTAAAGCCTTGGGTGTGGAAATGACTTATAAGGCGCAGAAGCAAAGCGACATTTTGAACTCAGCTACATTCGTCTTGACCGGAACACTTCCGACGCTTCGTCGTGAGGAGGCTGCCGATCTCATAGTGAAATACGGCGGCAAAGTCTCCTCGTCCGTTTCCAAAAAAACGGACTATCTGCTGGCAGGCTCGGATGCGGGCAGTAAGCTGGGAAAGGCAACTGCGCTCGGGGTCAAGATAATAGACGAGGATACCTTCAAAAAAATGATAGGGGGCTGAAAATGTTTACCGATTACGTTAAAATATTTATAAAAGCCGGCAACGGCGGCAACGGCTGTGTTTCATTCCACCGTGAAAAATACGTTGCCAAGGGCGGTCCGGACGGCGGTGACGGCGGACGCGGCGGAAACGTCGTTTTCAAGGTAGACCAAGGCACAAATACCTTGCTTGCGTTCAGATACAGACATAAATTCGTTGCAGGCAATGGCGGTGACGGTGCCAAAAGCAAATTTCACGGTGCAAACGCAGATGATCTTATTATTTCAGTACCGCCCGGAACGGTTATACGCGATGCCGAAAGCGGCAAAGTAATAAAGGATATGAACACCGACGAGCCGTTTGTGTGCTTAAAGGGCGGCAAGGGCGGCTGGGGAAACAAGCATTTCGCCACCCCCACGCGTCAAATACCGAGATTTGCGAAAAACGGTATTGAGGGCGAGGGCAAAGAGGTAATACTCGAATTGAAAATGCTCGCCGATGTGGGACTTGTCGGGCTTCCGAACGCAGGTAAATCCTCGATACTCTCGCAAATAAGCTCGGCGCGTCCGAAGATCGCAAATTACCGTTTCACAACGCTCTCTCCCGTTTTGGGCGTGATCAAGACCTCGGAGGAGGGTTCGGGCTTCGTCGTTGCGGATATTCCCGGACTTATCGAGGGTGCGAGCGACGGTGCCGGACTCGGACACGAGTTTTTGCGGCATATAGACCGTTGCCGCTTGCTCATACACGTCGTTGACGTTGCCGGCACGGAATATCGAGATCCGATAGAGGATATCGAGCTGATAAACAACGAGCTTGCCCGATACTCGTCTTCACTTGCCGAGCGTGTACAGATAATTGCGGCAAACAAGACAGATATGTTACAAACGGACAGCGAGCAATTCAAGCGTTTTGAAGAATATACAAAAGAAAAGGGCTATACCGTCGTGTACATTTCCGCTCTCACCGGTGAGGGCTGTAAGGAGCTTATATATGAAGCGGGACGTATGCTTGCGACACTGCCTCCCCCCGTTACCTACGAATCCGAAATAAGCGAGGATGACGAGCTGCTCTCCGGCGACGATTCCGATATAACGGTTAAAAAAGAGGGCGACATTTACTACGTTGAGGGTAAATGGCTGTACCGCCTTATGGGAAGAATAAACTTCGATGACAGAGAATCGCTTGCTTACTTTGACAGAATGATGCGGAAAAAAGGAATATTCGAAAAAATGGAAGCGGCGGGCATCGGCGACGGCGACACGGTAAATTTATACGATTTTGAATTTGATTATATAAAATAAGAGGATAAAGAAATGAACGATTACTTTTCAAAAGACATAGAGTGTGCGAGCAGAGAAGAGCTTTACCATATGCAATCAATGCGGCTCATACATACGGTAAAGCGTGTTTACGAAAATGTTGCCCCCTACAGAAAAAAGATGGATGAGCTGGGAGTAGTGCCGGAAGATATCAAATCGGTTGACGATTTAAAAAAGCTTCCCTTCACACTCAAGCAGGATCTGCGTGACAATTACCCCTACGGTATGTTTGCCGTACCGCTTGAGCAGGTAACGAGAATACACGCCTCCAGCGGTACAACGGGAAAGCAGACGGTCGTAGGCTATACCAAAAACGATATAAGTATGTGGAGCGAATGCGTAGCACGTGCCATCGTTGCCGCAGGCGGTAAGAAAAACGATTTTATCCATATATCTTACGGCTACGGTCTGTTTACCGGCGGCTTGGGTATTCATTACGGTGCCGAGCTTGTCGGTGCATCGACTATACCCGCCTCCGTGGGAAACACCTCAAGGCAAATACAGATACTTCAAGATTTTAAATCCTCGATAATCTGCTGTACCCCGTCATATGCGCTTTACATAGCCGAAACAATGAAAAACAACAACATTCCGAAGGAATCAATACACCTCAAGGCGGGAATTTTCGGTGCGGAGCCGTGGACAGAGGAAATGCGAAGAAAGATAGAGACCTCTCTCGGCATTGAAGCGTTTGATATTTACGGTCTTTCCGAGGTTGCCGGTCCCGGTGTTGCTTACGAATGCGAGGCACACAACGGAATGCATATAAACGAGGATAATTTTATAATAGAGATAATCGACCCCGAAACCGGCGAGGTACTGCCCGACGGCGTACAGGGCGAGGTCGTATTTACCTGTATAACAAAAGAGGCTCTGCCGCTTATCAGATACAGAACAAGAGACATTGCGGCAATACATCACGAAAAATGCTCATGCGGTAGAACATTCGTAAGAATGGAAAAGCCGTGCGGCAGAACAGACGATATGCTTATAATAAGAGGAGTAAACGTATTCCCCTCGCAGATAGAAGCCGCACTTCTATCCGTGGGCAATATAGAGCCGTATTATATGATAGTTGTTGACAGAGTGAATAACCTCGATACGCTTGAAATACGTGTTGAGATGAATACGGAAGCATTTACCGACAACATAAGAGGTGTTGAACAGCTCGGAAAGAAGATACGCCAAAAGATAGAATCAACACTCGGAATTGCCGCAAAAATAACATTTGTCGAGCCTAATTCCCTGCCCCGCAGCGAGGGTAAGGCAAAGCACGTTATAGATAATCGTATTATTAAATAATGAGGTGATGAAATGCTTGCAAAACAATTATCGGTATTTATAGAAAACAAGCCCGGCAGACTCTCGGAAATAACCGAAAAGCTTGCGGAGCTTGAAATAAATATGACCGCACTTTCGATAGCGGATACGACGGATTTCGGCATTTTGCGTATGATAGTCGATGACCCCGAGGAATCGCATAAAAAACTGCTTGCATCGGGCTTCACTGTAACGTCGAACACGGTATTGGTGCTTCGGATAAGCAACGTCCCCGGAGGTCTTACCTCATTGCTCAAGGCTTTGGCACAAGGTGGGGTAGTGATAGAATATGTTTATGCATTCGCCGATTCCGAGTCTTATGCATACGCCGTTATTCGCACGGACGATACACCTCTGGCTGAGCAAATACTTGCACAAAACGGGTTTTTAGATTGAATACAAACGGCAGGTCATCACCTGCCGTTTTTTATTTTCTTTTGCACATATACTCCTTTTCGCCTTGACATACCTCACGCATTAAATGCCGCTTTAATCCAAAAATATCCGATTGATTTCGTTTTTTCAGCCGTTCGTTTCCGTGTGGTCCGGGCACTCGATACAGTTTTCACCGCAGATCGATCTCTTCATTTTGGTTGCCCATATTATACTCACAAATTCCGCAAAGTCAATGGGCTTTAAGCAAAACCTACATTTCACCCCGCCAACATATTGCGCCGCTCTTTAAGTCTTTCTACGATATATTAACTGCCATTGCGTTACCGTTTGTTATGGCTTTGCCCGAGAGAATCCGACGGCACAGCCGACCGAGGGCGAATATGTAACTGCATTCTATATCAAACGACCATACCGAGCCGCCGTTTCAGCACTCGGTGATAAGCGGTCAGTGATCAGAATTCCCGACAGTACCGCTAACTAAAGCCCGGCTCTGATAGAACCCACAGCCATATAATATAAATACAGCCTCTTGCATTTTTTCGGATTTTATGCTATAATACATTCAGTGCATACGGATGAGGTGATTATTATGTGTGATGAATATTTGTACGAGCTTAATGACATTGCCGAAATACTAAGGGCGGCGGAGTATGCTGTATTTTTCGGCGGTGCGGGTGTTTCTACCGACAGCGGAATACCGGATTTCAGAGGTGCGAGCGGAATTTACCGAAGTGACGGTGAAGAGAGCGAGTATTTACTCAGTGCAGCTTGTATGATATCCGAGCCCGATAAGTTTTTTTCTTTCTTCAAGAACAATATGCTTTATCCCTTTGCCGAGCCAAACGATGCCCATATTGCCCTGGCACGCATGGAGGAGAGCGGGATAATAAAATCCGTAATAACTCAAAACATTGACTCATTACACCCAAAGGCGGGAAGTCGGCGTGTTATTGAGCTTCACGGAACGGCAAGTCGGGCGTACTGCCAACACTGTGGAAAAATCTATTCTACCGAACATATCATAGGTACTGCCGTTCCTCGCTGTACCGAATGTGCCTCGATAGTTCGTCCGGATATAGTATTATACGGTGAGTCCGTGGATACAAGTGTATTTTCGGATGCAGAGGATGAAATATCGAGGGCGGATGTTTTGCTTGTCGGCGGCTCATCTCTCACCGTCAATCCCGCTGCTTCTTTGATAGATTCCTTTCAAGGCGAGCATTTGATAATAATAAACTATACACCGACGCAGTACGACGGACTTGCGGAATATGTTATCCGAGCCTCCGTGTCGCACATTCTCGGAGAATTGGCGGAGAGAGTGGAAGATGATATTTAACAGAGTCGAAGGACTCAAACGGTTTTACAAGCCTCACAAAAACGATTACGCACGTGCATTTGCCGAGGTAAAGCGCGGACGCAAGGTAAGCCATTGGATGTGGTATATATTTCCTCAAATAAAGGGACTCGGAAAAAGCCGCACCGCAGATTATTATGCCATAGCGGATATTGACGAGGCACGTGCCTTTTTGGCAGACCCGTATTTGGGCAAAAATCTGCGTGAAATAACCTGTGAGCTGTTGAGTAAGGATACAAACGATGCCGCATCTATTTTCGGCATCGTCGATGCGATGAAGCTGAGGTCTTGTTTAACATTGTTTTATCTTGCCGCCGAGCAAGATAAGCCACTGTTTTTTGAGGCGTTAAAAAAATATTTCGGTGCCAAGCTTGACGAAAAAACGCTTGATATAATAAACAACGCTTGACTCAAGTGCAAAAGGTGGGCATTGCCCACCTTTTGTTTATTATTTTCTTGTTATGCTCTCGGTCAGATCTCACCGTCGATTCCGAGGTCGTATGTAAGTCTGCTGAGTATATATTTATCTCTTATATCTCTCGTATGCAAGAAAGCTTGGGCTGCCGATTCCCCGCTCTGTCCTATATCCTCCGGTGTCAGCGGTGCATTTATGCTTTCAAACAATGTGTGCAGCTGCTCGTAGCTTATCAGCTCTTCGTCGATTATCGATATTATTTTATCCCAATTGTCTATTATTTTGGTAATTCTTTTCTCGTGTGCTTGAATATCGTATTTATGTTCCTTCTTTTCAAGCTCGATAACGGATGCACTGCTCGGTCCGAAATAGTCTTTAACACCTTCAGCCCAGATGTCGAAATCAAACGCACGTGCGTTTTTTCTCGCCTTTTCAAGGTCGGGGGTTATTTTTTTTAGTCTTTCATACTTTTCAAGTGCAAGGAGCGTGCCGACTCCGACGGATATTCCGTGAAGCTCGCTCGTCTCTCCGAGTGCAATGGAACGCATTTCCCAGAGATGAGAATAATAATGCTCAACGCCGGATGCCGGGCGTGATACCTTTGCAAAGCTCATTGCAATACCCGCACGTATAAGGCCCTCAACTATATTTCGAATCGCCTCCGGCTCTCTTTTTGCCGCTCCTTGAGCGTTCTCACAGCAGAGCCTTGCGGAGGTACGCATCATATTTGCCACTTGCTCACAATAATACTCGCCGTTTATCAAATTCGAAATTCGCCATTCGCATACGCTCACGAATTTTGCGCACATATCGCCGATACCCGCAAGTATCATTCGCATGGGAGCGTTTTTAATTATATCTATATCACAGATTATTTCATCGGCACAGCAGGTATAAATAGTTGTTTTTATATCTTTGTATATTACCGACGAGGAATCGGAGGCGTAGCCGTCCATAGACGGTGCGGTGCCGACTATTATAAACGGCTTTGAGGTAAGCTTTTTCAAAAACTTGCAAATGTCGTTTATCACACCGCCACCTATACCGATTATAATATCCTCGCCCCGATAGTCCATTACAGCCTGACCCACGGCACTCTCGTCCGGCTCAAGCTTTATCTTACGCTCAAACTCGTGTATTCTGTACTCGATACCGCAAAGCTGTTCTGTCACCGCTTGACCTGCGGCGGCAAATGTGTTTTTATCACACACAATATATGCGTTTTTTGCATTGTATCTTGCTTTTATTTTCGACAGTTCCTTCACGGCACCGGAATATACAGAGCATTTTTTGAGCGTTGCGAAATGTCTTTTTCCGCATTCGCACTCAAATTCCGTACCGAGCAGATCGTTTATGCTCATTTTATCGAAATCTTTTTTCATTATATCCTCCGATATCATATTGCATCGTATATTCCGAGCGGAATATACGTGCTTTTGGTAAGATAGAAATAGAACAACAGCTTAAATACGTCCCCGTATTTTCCTTTAAGGGTAAATGTACAGCTTGAATTGTCCGTTCTGTACGCCTCCGGTACACTGTCGGTTCCAATGCATTTCACGCCGAAATACTCCGTTGCTGTAAGCACCTCGCTTATACTTCTGTCCCCGCCCATATCAAATTGCAGCTTACAGCAAATATCATCTGTTTTTATATCAAGCGTAAGCGAGCCGGAGAGCAGAGCATAGCGAGTTCTGAGCGACAGATCCGAATTGGTAACATCCGCAACCGAGGTTATAAACAGCTCATACTTTTTTATAAGTGTGCAAAAGCTCGAAAGTCTGCCGTCAGACGAGTTTTCTATCGGCAATATGCACATATCGCATTTTGATGTATAAAGCGCCTCGCACGCACTCAAAAAATCGTAATACTGCTCGGCGTGCGCTTCACCTCTCGGAAAAAAGCGCATAAACGCCTCCCTTGTCGGAGCGTTATCCAAAAAGGCAACGACAGGCTCACGTTTAACCCGTCCGACCTCGGAAAACAGCGACTCTATCTTCGGAGTATCGAATATCATATCCGATAGTATATCCGCTCCGTTGAGGGTGAGCATCAATGCACCGTGTACATCGTTTTCTTGCGAAAATATTTGCGCCGAGGATAAAAATTCGTCCGACAGGTCGTGAAGCGCGGTATGCGACAACAGCTTCATTTTTTCATAAACAAATGTATTGTATCGTTCCCTCACCGAGGAGGCTTTTGCGTTAAGCCTTGATATGTTTCCGTCAAGGATCCGACTTACCTTTTCGTTTTTCATTTCAATGCGTAAGCGGCTATATCATCGGGCGTATTTGCTATAACATCCGCCCCCGCCTTAATAAGTAACTCGACGGGACGATATCCCCACGACACACCGACGGAGCGTATGCCCGCATTTTTTGCGGTAAGTATATCGCCGTCCGAATCGCCTACGTAGATCGTTTCTTCTTTGCTTACCCCCAGCTCATCCATTATCGCATATACCGCATCGGGGGCGGGCTTTCTTTTCACTCCTACACGCTCGCCGACGGGACACATTATCAGCCCGTTCAATAGCTCTTGGCAAAGATATTTCGTCGCCTCGTCGAATTTATTCGACAGCACCGCCGTTTTTATGCCATTATCCAAAAGCACTCTGAGCATTTGCGCAATGCCCTTGTACGGTACGGTCTTGTTTTTCATATTGTCGCGATAATGCTCCTTGAATATCTTTAGCAGCTTTGCCCTCGTTTCCTCGTCCGTGCCGTCGGGGGAGGACAGCAATATGAGATTTGCGACTCCGTTGCCGATGTTTTTTGTGCAAGTTTCTATTGAAATATTTTCAAATCCGAATTTTGAAAGTGCGAAGTTTACACTGTCACACAGGTCTTCAACGGTATACAATAGTGTGCCGTCAAGATCGAATATCACCACTTTTGTTTTCATACAAGTAATTTTTTCAGCCTTTCATAGTTTTCTTCGATTGAATGCTCCTTGTTGAACACGCTCGACGTTCCGACAACGAATGTATCCGCTCCCGCCGCACGCATTTTCGGGGCGTTGTCAAAGCCGGCACAGCCGTCGACCTCTATTCTTATATTATTTGCGCCGTGCGAGTCAAGTAAATCACGCAGTTTTTTTATCTTGTCAAGCATACCGCACGCCATTGGCTGTCCGCAATGTCCCGGCTGTACGGTCATTATCAAAACGCCGTCGAGCATATCGATATAAGGCAGTACGCTATCAATGCCCGTTTGCGGATTTATTGCAAGATAAGCGGATGCACCCTCCGAATGTATTGCGCAGAGAGCCTGCGACAAGTTCTTTTCGCTCTCATAATGTACGCTCACAATATCACCGCATCCGAAATCGAACCATTTGAGCTTTTTTGTCGGCGCATCTATCATAAGATGTATATCAAGCCTCGTCGATACGCTTTTCTTCAGCTCCTTTATGAGCTGTGTTCCGAGCATGATATTCGGTACGAAATGACCGTCCATAACATCGATATGCAAATAATCGACACCGAGCTTGCATAGCCGCTCGATATCGTCCGCAAGTCTCAGCTGGTCGGCACACATAAGTGAGGGAGAAATTACAGTATTCATCATTTCACCTTTATTGTTATGGGCGAGTACTCGGTGTACGCCGAGCTTTGCGTACCGTTGCCCATAACGCCCGACTTATTGCTTCCGTGCAGGGTCACCTTACCGGAGGATGAAAGATAAACGGAATAATATGTTCCCGCCGACGCATCTACACAGTTGCTTGCAAGCTTGGTCGGCGTTGTCTTTTTTTGCATATCGTGAGATATCTGACCGTAATTATTATATCCGACTCCGTAAACCTCACCGCTGTGAGTGATATATATTATATGCTCATCCATTACAGAGGCTTTTTTTACGTTATCGGCTATTTTATTCATCTTTCCGTTTCCTGTGCCGGAATCAAACGATGAAACGGAACGCCAGCCGAAATAGTAAAGCTCGTTTGAATTATTTATATAAAGCGAATTGTGCTGTCCCGCATATACTTCTTTTGCGTCCGACGCAAGCAGATACGGCGTTTTTATCACCTCCGGGGCGGAGGAGGATATTTTGCTCCACCTGTTATCACCGAGCGCATACAGCTTGCCGTCTGTTGTTATGTACAGCGTATGGCGGCGACCTGCCGCTATTTTGGCTACATTCGAAGCAAGCTTTATCGGAGTAGATGAGGAAGAATTGATGCTTGTCGCACCGAGCTGACCGTATTGATTATTACCCACTCCGTACAGCACTCCGTTCTCCGAAAGCAACAGCATATGATCCAAGCCCGCAGATATATCTTTCACCTTAAATGACAGCTCGACTTTTCCCAATATGTACGAGGCGGTGCTTCTGCCAAGCTGTGAATACGTATTACAGCCCACCGTGTAAACGTCGCCCGAATCGGTGAGTATAACGGTTTGCGGAGCATCATTCTCCGTGCCGCCTCTCGATATTTCAACCTTTTTAACACCGCTTGCAACGAGTGTCGGGGCCTTTACGGACGATGTCGTGTATACGAGCAGTTGGGATAACTCGTTTTCTCCCCATGCGTACAGATCGCCGTTTGCATCAAGCGCAAACACGGCTCTTGAGCCTGCGACGACTGTCGGAGTCGTCTTGAAATTCGCTTTTGCGGTAAGCACGCTTATTGTCGTATCCTTTTTTATATTCAAGGACAGCTCCTTTGAGGTATAGACCTTAGTGCTTCCGGTACGTTCGGTCACGGCATAGCCCTTAAACACATAGCCGTTTTTCACATTTGCCGAGAGCTTGAGTATCTCATCCTCGCCGCATACGGCTTCATATACGGAATCGGTAAGCTTTTTACCCGATACGGTAACCTCCGCCTTTGCGCTGTCGGCACTTATCATGACACGATTCTGTGTTGTACCGTATTTTTCCGAAAGCTGACGCAGTATCACCGCACCCCTGTTGTTTATAAACGCTCTTATCGCCTGTACGTTTGCATTCCAAGTGACCGTACTACCGCCGTCGCCTAACCAACGCTTGTAATGATATTGCATTACACCGTCTATCTCCCCCGTCATTTCGTCCAGCACGGCAAGTGCTTTATCGGGTGCAAATATCGTTGTGGCGCATTCGGTCATCCGATTTACGAATTTCTTGCGAAATTCGGAATTTTCAAGCAAGGATGAAAAAATACTGCCGGCTACCGTATTATTGTTTATGGCGTAGGTGAACATATCTCTGTTATAATCCTCAACAAAGCTGCAGGTCATATCCATATCGCTGAAAACAAATCTCCATTTCGTATGCTCACCGCTCGTACCCGTTATGTTTTTGCTTCTGTATACTTTTACGTTATTCGACGGCCAGTCGTTATTTGCCAGATATATACTGCCGCAGAAAAAGTCGATGAGATTATCCGTATCAAGCTGTGAGCATACATATTTATAGCTATTATCGTCCGACATATCATGATTTAAAATATACTGCACAAGCTCGTGGAAAGGCTTCTCGTCCCCCTCCTCGCCGTCGTTCAGTATATACGGCTCGTTCGTTGCCCAATTCGTTGTCAGTGGTGAGGGGGCCTCTATCATGACAAGATCCTCCTCGGGAATATCAAAATGCTCTTTAAAATATTTTGTATCAAAGCGTTCTCTTATATTATACACGCCCCAAAACTCACCGTCAACAAACAGAAACGCCGCTCTGTATGCCATAACGGGAGCGTTGAGTGATGAGCATAGTCTTTGAGCGTAGCCGTCTCTCAGGTGGGCACCGGTGCAATCGTTTCCCGAATTTCTCAAGATAAGTCGTTTGAACTCGGTCACACCGTCCTGTGCTTTTCCCAAAAATATATCGTATCTCAGCTTACCGTCTCCGCTGTCGCCGTACGGTGAATTTTTGAAATACAGGCGCATCGATTTTGAATTGAGACCGAGCGAGCCGTTGCCGTTCATCGCAAGCTCGGCATACGAGGTACATACTCTTTTCCCGTCCTTTTCAAATATTTCAACGTATGTATCTCGCCGTTCTTTTTTGCCGAACGGGTCTGCCATGACCGTATAATATATTCCGTTGCTTGAGCTGACAAAATCGGACGGCTTTATGCTGACGGAAACGAACGGCACCTCAAAGCGACTTGCGTTTTTTATGACAAAATAAGAATTTGTAACTACCTGCGTTTCAATTCCGTCTTTTTTCGCATAAGCCTTTATGACCGTGCCTGCGGGAAGCTTATCCGTTGGAAGCGGACTTGCGCTCAGCCTGTTGTTCTCTTTAGCCAAAGGGCCGGCAGATACGGATGTGGTATCCTTTATTTCGATGGGAACGGTATACCGCACACCCGACTTTCTCGGATCGGAGCCGTCGTTTGTATAGTATATTTCATATCCCGCCTCGGCTGTCAGTGTCAGCTTGAAGGCACTGTTATAAAAGCCCGCAGCTTGAGAAAAGCTCACCGTGTTTTCCTTATCCTCGGGTATTATATCATCGTCTTCTTTGCCCTCGTCCTTTGTCGTTGTCTGCCCGTCACTCTCCCCGTCTGTCACTGCTCCGTCGGTATTTTCATCCGTGATCTCCCCGTCCGTCACCACCTCGGAAGATGTTTCATCGCCCGAGTTTGGTGTATTGAGATCGCTTATTACGTCGTTTGTGTTATCCGCACTCGATATATTCTCGCCGCTCTTTGAACAAGAGGCGGCGGACAAGAGCAGGCACAGGAGCAGCAGTGCCGAAATAATTCGTTTTTTCATATTTGATTTCCGAAATACTCAACGGCGGTATTGCCGTTTTTCGTTTTAAACGATTCGCGCAGTCCCTGCGATACGTATATTTTTCCATCCTCGCTTACGCATACCGCTTCAAAATCGTATTTTTTTCCGTTGTAAAGCTCTGTTATTTTGTCGATTCCCATAACAAACAATGCTGTTGACAATGCATCGGCAAGTGTGCCGTCGGAACATACGACCGAAACGGAGGTCAGACCCGACTCGGAGGGACAGCCGCTTTTCGTATCGAATATATGATGATATTTTACCCCGTCTATCTCGCTGTATCGCTCATATTCGCCCGAGGTGGAAATAAAGCCGTCGTAAACCTCAAGCGTTGCGAATATCCTCGACGTATCCGTCGGGTCCTTCAGTCCGACGCACCACGCCGCGCCGTTCTTTTTTTTGCCGATTATCGCAATATTTCCGCCAAAGGAGGCAATCCCCTCCTCTATTCCGTCCTCACGCAGATATTGCACCGTCTTTTGAGCGATATAGCCCTTTGCGATGCCGCCGAGATCGAGCAAAAGTCCGTCGTTCTTTTGCACGAGTCGGTCATCCGATATGCTTATCTTTTTCCAACCGACGTTTTTCAATGCTTCAAAAAGCTCCGTCGTTGTCGGAATATGCGGTGAATCGGTATCGAGCCGCCACAGCTCTTTAAGCGCACCGCACGTTATGTCAAACGCCCCGTCCGTCTCTCGGCTTATTTCCATCGCCGTTTCGATAAGCTCTGCAAGCTCCTCGGAGCATTCATTTGAAATATTATGATTTATGTTATATATGTAAGAGCCTTCTCTTGTGTACGACAGCTCATTCTCATACCGTGCGATAAACGCATCAACGTCCCCGCTTATTTTTTTATCCGTTTTTAGGGTGATATACGTATCAAGTGCGTATATCGTTTTTTCGTTATAAGAGGTGGTGCAACAGGTCAAGCCCGACAAAATGCACACACAAAGCATCAAGCATATTGCACGCTCAATGTATTTTTTCATTTTTTGCCTCATTTTGGGAATATTTTATCAGATCATGCGGTATACTGTTCAAAATCACGCCCGTAAACGCTCCGCAAACGATCGAGCAAAGCAAAAGCACGGGCAAATAGTACAATGCATAATACGACGAGAACATAAGACAGCAAACGATCACCTGTCCGATATTGTGAAGTGCCGCACCGATCATACAAATCCCGATATATGAAAAAATACGCCTCGGTATTTTTTTTATAATATAAGCGGAGGTAAGTGAGAGCAAGCCGCCGATGAGTGAAAAAGCAAATGAAGTTATCGAAGAAAACAGCAGTGAGGAAAGCGTGCAACGCAAAAACAGCACCGCATATGCTTCCCCTGAGCCGATATTATACAAAACAAACACGATTATTATATTCGCAAGTCCGAGCTTTGCGCCCGGTATCGGCAACGGAATAAGAGCTTCAAGTGCCGATATTATGATCGCAAGGGCAACGAAGACCGCCGTATATGCCGCTTTTTTAACCCGCAACGATATCCGCCTCCGTTTCGCCGAGCGTTATCATTACCTGAGCCGGCAGACAAACGATGCACCCGTTTTTAATTTTGCCCGTTTTTTCGCACAGCTTATCAGGGCAAGTGCATTCATCAACGTAAACACATCCGTCCTCTATTACCACCGTCAGAGAAATGCCGTTGTTTTCAAGCTGTAGTCTGCAATCCTCATGCAGCTTGCGAGTCAATACACGCTCACCGCATTTTATATTGACCGTATCGGATGAGCTTGGCAAAACCAAAAGCATGGTCAGTGCAAGCAACAATATAAAAAAAGCAGCGAAAGCATCGCCTTTTTTAATTTTGCTTCTAACGCTGCTTTCGCTCATGGCTTTTCTCCGTATATTTACCGTTTTATTCTGTCTCGTTTACAAATGTCAATTGATAATAATGTCCGTTTCTGTACACCGTTACACCGACCTTAGCGCCCTTTACCGCTTTTCCGCACAGCGTGTTAAAGCTCTCCACGCTGTCAACGTTTACGGAATCAAGGACCACTATAATATCGTTTTTCTTCACTCCCGCTTTTTTAAGCAGGGAATTCGACTCGAAATACTTAACGAAAACACCGCGAGGCAAGTTATATTTTTCCGACATTTCTGCAGTTACCGTCTTGCCGTGTACTCCCCACGCCTCATTATCTCTGTATTCTGTGGATATCGCCTCGCTGTAACCGTTCATCATTCCCTTTACTATAGGCAAAAGCGAACTTACGGGAAGTGCCGTCTGACCGTTTCCGCATATATCCGACATTATGCCGACAACGTTGCCTCTCATATCGGTAAGCACCGCCCCCGACAGCTCGGCATTCGGCGAAAAGCTTGTCTTTATCACCTTGCAAAAAAGCTTTTGACCGTCATCGTTCACCGATATGACCTCATCACATATTGAGCTTACGGTGCCGCTGATAATAAACGGCTTTCGTTCGCCGACGGATGCCGCTATTCCCATCACGGAATCGCCCTCACCGATGCTTGAATCGGTATTTATATTTGCCGAGGTAAGCCCCTCGGCTTCGACCTTCAGCAGAGCGATATCGTTTACGGTATCGCGTCCGCACACCGATGCGGTATATATTTTACCGCCGTCAAAGCATACCTCGACTATTTCGGTATTTTCAAGTAAAGTATTGCCCGTAACTATATAACCGTCGGAGGTTATCACTATACCGGTTCCGTTTTCCTCACCGTCGCCGTTCTTTACGCAGATGCTGACGGTAAAGGTGCCTGTTTTGCTTGCTATCTCATCGCGAGTTAAGCTGCCGAATGGGGTTCCGGAATCGGTAATAGCGCCGATCGGCGAGCTGTCTTTGTATGAAGAGCCTTTTACGATATCCGTTATTATTACCACCGCCACGCAAAGCACGCTTACGGTAAAAACGGCTATCATGGCAAGAAGCATACCATACGTTCTCGTTTTCTCGTTCTCTCCCTCTCGGGTATCGTACTCATCGTAATCGAAAACGTATGAATAGCCGCCATATGTCGTGACCTGTCTTCCGTTGCCGTCGGTCTCGACACTTTTATCTGTATTTTCCAATTTCATCGACCAAACCTATTACAGAACCACCGAATGCTCGGTGCATGAATTATCCGTACATTTATATTATACATTGGAGTTATAAATAAAGTTTGTAATCGGCTGTTTCATAAATTTAATTTTGTGTAAAATCGCATTATTTTTTGGAATTTGTCAAATTTTCACAGCTTTGAAGGGTAAATACGAATTCGCAATATTTATCGTATTCGCTTCTGACCCATATTTCTTCGCCGTGCGAATCTATTATCGTTTTTACGATATACAGACCCAAGCCGACACCCGTTTTATCAAGACCTCTGCTCTTATCGCTCTTGTAAAATCTGTCAAACACATTCGCCAGCTCGTCCGAGCGTATGCCCTTGCCCTCATTATATACGGATACGAACAGCTTTTTCTCTTTTTTGATTATTTTTACGATATATTTGCCGCCCTCGCTTGAGAACTTGACCGCATTATCGCAAATATTATAAAGCACCTGATATATCGCATCTCTGTCCGCAAATGCATACATATTGTCCTCATCACACTCAAATTCAACGCAGAGCTTTTTCGCATCAAGCTTCTGCTCGAACGAGATTATTATCTGCCGTGCCATCTCGCATATGTCGAATCTTGTTTTATTCAGTTTTCTGTCGCCCGCCTGCAGTCTTGAAATATCAAGCAGTGAGGAAACGAGCCTTGAGAGCCGTTTTACCTCCGAGGATATTATCTCAAGATAATAATTCTGCTTTTCGGGCGGTATTGCACCGTTTAACATACCCTCTACAAAGCCGGATATAGTCGTCATCGGCGTGCGCAGATCGTGCGAGACGTTTGCCAAGAATGTTTTTCTCGTTTCCTCGTTTTTCTCAAGCGCGGATGCCATATTATTGAAAGCCTGTGCGAGCTGTGCTACCTCGTCCTGACCGTTTACGGGGACTCTTGTATCGAATTTTCCTTGCGAAAACTCCTTTGCCGCAACGCCCATTTGCTTTATGGGGCTGATTATCTTATCCGAAATAAAATACACGGCGACAAGAGCGGCAAGCATTACCCATACACCCGCTATTATAACAACACGTGCGGTCTTGTTTTCAAAGACCTTATAGCCCGACTCCGGCGTGCATACGAGTACATAACCGACATCTCCCGCATCGGTGCTTGTTACGGCTCTGCCGGAAACGAGATGACGCTTGGCAAAAAAGCCGCCGAGATCCGAAAACTCGGTATATTCTCCCTCTGCGCTTATGCGGTGTAGCAGTTCCTCGTTTTCCAATCGGCTCTCGATATATTCACCGCCGTTTTTGCCGCCGAAGGTAAGCACCTGCCCGTTATCCGAGGTTATCAAGACAAACATATCCTCGCCTGCGGCGTTTACCATAGACGAAAGCAGTCCGTCCTCTATAAAGTACGTATAGCTCTTAAAGTCATCGGTGGAATAATTTCCGAAATCCTCCGTTATTTTGTCCGTTATGACCTCGCACGCATTCTCAACGCTTTCCCGCTTCATCTGCTCCGAGTTATTTCTCGTATTCGATACGAGAATAGCCGACAAGATGGAAAAGCAAACAAGAATTATACACATGAAGGTAACGACGTACTTTGAAAATATGCTTTTGAACATTTCCCTGTCCTATCCGATCGTATAAATAAGGCAGAGCCTCAAGCATACTGTATAATCACACATATACATATTATACTTGATGCCCTGCCATAAGAATATCACATCATTGCTTTGCCGTTATTGCAAAAGCTCGAATTTATAGCCTACGCCCCAAACGGTCTTAAGCACCCATTTGTCGCTTACGCCCTCAAGCTTTTCACGCAGACGCTTAACGTGAACATCGACCGTTCTCGAATCTCCGAGATAATCGAAGCCCCATACCTTATCAAGCAGCTGGTCTCTTGTGAATACTCTGTTATAGTTCGATGCCAAGAAGTAGAGCAGCTCCAGCTCCTTGGGGGGAATATCAACGCTCTTGCCTCTGAGCTTAAGCTCGTATTTCTGCAAGGATATCTCGATATTCTCGAATTTTATGACCTCGTCATCGCTCTGAACCTCGTGAGAATTGCAACGGCGAAGCACCGCCTTTATTCTTACCGCAAGCTCCTTCATATCGAAGGGCTTTACCACGAAATCGTCCGCACCCATCTCAAGACCGAGTACCTTATCGAACACCTCGCCCTTTGCGGTAATCATAATGATAGGCTTTGAGGAGACCTCTCTTATCTCACGGCAAACGCTCCAGCCGTCTTTCTTGGGGAGCATAATATCAAGCAGTACGAGATCCGGCTCGTATATTTTGAAAAAGCTTACGCCCTCCGTGCCGTCGTTTGCGGTCTTAACTTCATAGCCCTCATTTTCAAAATAAAGTCTTAATGCCTCGCAGATGTTTGAATCGTCATCAATGACGAGTATTTTTGTTCCCATCATAATAATGGACCTCCGTTTTTTACGTTTATAGATTTATGAAATTTGTTATTTTTTTGTCTAAATTCATTATACTACTCACCGCAAGCTCAGTGGTGTACTCATTATTATAATTTGGTTAAATTATTGTTAAATATGCGTTTTTTGCTTTATTTTTTCGCATTAAGTCTTTCGCCAACAGCTCCGCCGGGATGGATAAGACCGAACTGCTCTTTTTTATAACCGGTCTCCTCCATTACCGCACACAGCAATGCATCGAATATCGCTATCGTAGCTATATACGAGCTTGTCGCCATCATATTGTATTTGTCGCTCTCGCATTCTATCTTCATGGCGATCACGATATCGGCGCATTTTGCAAGAGGTGAGCTTAGATTTTCCGTTACGGCTATGAGCTTTGCGCCCTTTTTGTTTACCACGTCGATTATTGGCAACAGCTCCGCCGTTTTGCCGCCTCTGGACACCATAACGACGCAATCCTTGTCGGTCACCACGCCGAGTCCGCCGTGTACCGCCTCAGCCGGGGACATAAAGCATGCCGGGCGTTCAATACAGCACAGGCTGTGCTGAAATTTTTTTGCCGCTATTCCGGATGAGCCGGAGGCACACGTGATTATTTTATTACAGCCCGACAATGCATCGACGGCCGCACCGAAGGATTCCTCGTCAATGTATTGCAAAACATCGCCCACCGCCTTAGTCTCGATGCTTATCGATTTTTTTGCCTCATCAAAGGATTCTTTTTTCATATTTATCTTATCTCCCGAGTTTTTTTATAATTATAGCACCCGAGCAGGAAAATGTCAATAGAATTATTAAAGTATTATGCAGATAAGGCCGCCGCTTCCCTCGTTTATTATTTTTTCAAGCGTTTCGGCAAATCTTTTCCTCGACTCGGCGGGCATATGCTCAAGCTTGGCATTCAGCCCCTCCGTGACAAGCTCGTTGAGCGATCTGCCGAACATATTCGTTTCCCATATCTTGTCTTTGTCCTCCTCAAATTCCTTTAACAGATATTTGACAAGCTCCTCACTTTGCTCCTCCGTGCCTACCATCGGACTCACCTCTGTTTGTATATCCGCTTTTATCAAATGCACGCTCGGAGCGCTCGCCCTCAGCTTTACGCCGTAGCCGCCGGGTTGCTTTACTATCTCCGGCTCCTGCAGGGTCAGATCGTCCGTATCGGGTGCGACTATACCGTAGCCCTCACGCATAACATCGTCATACGCTCCGGCAAGCTTATCGAATTTCCTTTTGTTTTCCGACAGGGTCTTAAGAGTTGACATAAGCTCCTCGTCCGTGCTTATATCAAATCCCGTTTGCTCTGATATTATTTGATAAAACAAGCCATCCGGCAAAACAAGCGTGATTTTTGCCTCGCCCGTTCCCAAGTCTATTTCATCAATATGCAGTGAGTCGATATATTCGTTTTCTTGCAAGCTTTCGAATGCGGGCGATATATCTTTTATTTTTGCCGCCTTTTGTGCACAGGCAAGCACGGAGCCGACGACGGACGTGTAGACCGCATGCTCACTCGGCAGGGAGAGAAGATATTCGGGAAGCTGTACGCCTACCTGAGTTATCGGAAACTCCATAAGAAGAAGCTCAAGCGTTTTCTTTATATCGACCTCATCAAGCCGCAGGCAGTTGACGAGTGCGACGGGGGAGGAGTATTTTTTCTCAAGCTCCGAAGCAAGCTTGACGGACTCGCTCGACTCCGGATGTGCCGAATTAAGTATTATAACGAACGGCTTATTGCATTTTTTAAGCTCGTTCACCGTCAGCTCCTCCGCTTCCTCGTAGCTCTCTCTCGATATTTCGCCGAAGGTTCCGTCACAAGTAACGAGCATACCAATGGTACAATGGTCGCTTATGACCTTTTTTGTGCCTATCTCCGCGGCGTACTCAAATGTCATAGGTTCTTTTTGCCACGGTGTTTGAACCATTCTCGCCTCTCCGTTTTCGGTATGTCCGAGTGCGCCCGGTACGACGAATCCGACACAATCTATCATTTTCACTCTAAAGGCGGCATTATCGGCAAGCTTGACCTCCACCGCCTCGTCGGGTATGAATTTCGGTTCCGTCGTCATAACGGTCTTACCCTGCGAGGATTGCGGCAGCTCGTCTTTTGCCCTCTCTCTGTCATATTCGTTTTCTATATTCGGCAAAACGAGCGTTTCCATAAATCTCTTGATAAATGTGGATTTTCCCGTTCTCACCGGTCCGACTACTCCTATGTAGATATCGCCTCCGGTGCGAAGTGCGATATCGCCGTATATTCCTCTTTTTTCCATGCTTTGCTTCTCCTTCCGAACATTTTACGGTATATTTATATTTGCCCGCACGGACGAATATTCATTGATTATTTTTCTTTATTCGGGCAATAATATCCGTGAAAATACGTCAAACGGAGCAATTATGTCGAAAATTAGCACAGAGCTGAAAAAAATCGATTCGGTCATTTATGCGGCAATAAACACCGAGGCTGCCGCAGAGAATATTAACGATGATATTCGCCTGCTTGCGGACAACTATTATTCGCTGTCGAAAAGCATACGCCGAGCTTGTCGTATGCTTGACGGACTGTATATTTCCCGTGAGCTTTCCGCCCTTCATTCGTATCTCATCGAGCGCGGCTTTTCGCCGACGCAGTCGGAGCTTTGTCAATATCTTCAAGATGCGGGGGCAAGCGAGAAACTTCTTACGCACCTGCACGGAGCGATAATATATTGCTGTGTCAAAGAGCTTTACAAGCTTTTTACGCATGGCAAATGCGAAAATTCAAAGTGCGTGCTTGAGCTGCTCGATATCTGCGAGGAGCTTGACTACGGAAGCATATACGAATCCTCCTCTTCTCTTCACAAACAGCTTTTGCAATATGACGATTATTATATCGGAGACGAGCAAACAAGGCGGCACTATGCAAGCGCAATTTGCCGATATGCAAAAAAGCATAAGCAAAGCCCCGGGGAGGCTTTATCGCATATAAGTCAAGCGGATCTGTCCGAGCTTGTCACACAAGGCGGCACTTATAAGAAATATTTATATTTCGTATCGATAATTTCGCTCACCTTGATCTTGTTTGTCTTATGCTGTATCGTTTTTGATGTATCGTCGTATCCATTCGGCTTGATAATAGCTCTTTTGCTTTTGCCGTCCTTTTATGGCGGCGGACGGTTTCTTGTCGATTATTCCTTTTCCAAGCTCTGCTCTCCCCGACCCGTGATGCGTATAAGCAAAGAGGCGTGCGACGACAAATACAAAACGCTCACGGTCATTACCGCCCTTTTGAGTGACGGAGATGAGATATACCGAAGTCTTGAGGATATGTACTTATGTAACCGTGAGGATATTTTCAATTACGGTATTCTCGCAGATCTGCCGGATGCCGAAAGTCAATACACGCCCGAGGACGAGGCAAGCATATCATACGCCTGCGACAGAATAAACGCATTGCGGAGAAAATACGGCAACAGGTTTTTTCTGTTCATGCGTGAACGTGAATACAGCAGGGGCGAGAAATGCTTTACCGCACGTGAAAGAAAAAGAGGCGCTGTCATAGAGCTTTCCCGACTTTTGTGCGGAAAAGAAAGCACTCTTAAAATAATGTGTGGCGAAAAAGACGAGCTTGACGGTACACGCTATGCGATAACGCTTGATTCCGATACACTCATAGCGCCGGGCGAAGCATCTCTCATGGTTCGCTGTGCCGCACATCCGATAAACAGGCCCGTCATAGATCCGCACACTCACCGTGTTATACGGGGGCACGGAATATTTCAGCCCGCCGTCCGTGTTCGGCTCGCATCGGGAAGCAAAACGTATTTTTCGCTTCTCAGCTCAAGCTGCCGCGGCTTTTGCGGGTACAATTCCACGTCATTTGAAAGCTACGGCGATATATTCGATGAGAGCAATTTTTGCGGCAAGGGTATTTTCGATGTAAAATGCTTTGAGGAATGCATATCCGAAGCTTTTTGCGACGGTGTTATCCTTTCGCACGATCTGCTTGAGGGTCTTTATCTCCGTTGCGGCGGCATGAGTGATGTCAGCCTATACGACAGTAC
Organism: uncultured Lachnospiraceae bacterium; assembly: GCA_964562175.1. Lineage (GTDB taxonomy): Bacteria > Bacillota > Clostridia > Oscillospirales > CAG-272 > CAZCJU01. Next base: position 68,691 of record CAZLRV010000004.1, on the reverse strand, counting down.
CCCGTCAAACGCATTGTCATATTATAAGCGGCTCGACCGCTGGATAAGAGGTGATATTCAAGCCCTTACTCAATCACTCGGATATGTCAAGACAAAAAACGGTGTGCGAAAAAATCCGCTCGGAGCCTTGTGTCGTTTTAAGCTTATCGACAATGTTATCGGGCACTTTACGCCGCTCGCCTCTCTTATTGCATTTCTTGCCGCTCTGCTTTTTCCGCATAAAATAAGCGCCTGTTGCAGTGTTTTCGCCGTTTTTCATATTATAGTGCCGTGTGCGGTGCGATGTGCGGAGGGGTTGTTTTTCTCCTCTTTCGGCATAACGAGAAAATACCGTTCGGTGGTAATGTCATCGTTTTGGAACACGTTTTTTTCCTCACTGCTTAAAATATCCTCCTTACCGCACGAGGCGTTGACGGCAACACGTGCTTTGATATATTCGGCAAAAGGGCTTATCACGAAAAAGCATCTTTTACGTTGGGTAAGTGCGGCAAGTGCCGAACGCTCAAGCCTCGGCACACCGTCGGAATATATCATCGTTTTTTCGTTTTCGCTTTTGCTCGGCTTCACCGTTGCCTGCTTTGTCAACTGCGGTCTGTATCGCTTTTTCGGCTTGACATTTATGCTCTGCCCGTTTGTAATGTACTTTCTCAGCCGTCCCATAAAATATCCCTCGGACAAAAAAACGGCGGAGGATATAAGCGTGCTGAGGGAATATGCCGCCGACAGCTGGAAATATTTTGACGAGCTTGTATGTGAAAAATACAATTACCTGCCCCCCGACAACTATTCCGAAATCGCTCATCATCCCGTTGCGACAAGAACGTCGCCCACCAATATCGGGCTTTATATGCTCGTTTGTCTGTGCGTATGTGATCTTAGGCTGATAAATGCGCATCAGTTGTCAAAACGCTTGAAAAGCACGCTTGCGACTATTAAAAAGCTGAAAAAATACAAGGGTAACCTTTATAATTGGTACGATACCGAAACACTTGACACGCTCGACGATTTCGTATCAAGCGTCGATATGGGAAATTATCTTGCCTGTCTTATAACGCTCTCGCAGGGACTTGAGGAATATTTTGCTCAAGACATGAGTCTTTACGAGATAAAGCGTGATATTGATGATATAATAGCCGCATCCCACCCCGAAGTGCTTTACGATGAAAAAAAGCATTTATTCGCAACGGGTCTGCGTGTCGGTATCGGACTCAGCTCCTCGCATTACGATATATACATGAGTGAGGCACGCACGTTGAGCTATATCGCCGTGGCACTCGGCAGGATACCGCCCTCGCACATCGGAGCGCCTCTGCGTGTCGTGCTGTCGCAAAACGGATATATCGGGCTCGGCTCGTGGTCGGGGACGTGCTTTGAATATTTTATGCCGAGTCTGTTTTTGCCGACACCTCGCGGCTCTTTGCAATACGAGGCGTTGCGTTTTGCCTACGCCGAGCAGTTGCGTCATCGTGCCGTCGTTCGGGGCAAGCAAGTTTTCGGTATTTCCGAGAGCTGTTATTACGCATTCGACAAAATGATGAACTATCAATACAAGGCACACGGTATAGGCACTCTATCGCTCGGTGTCGGTATCACTCAATACGTTATAAGCCCGTATTCCTCATTTCTCATGCTCGGTATGAGTCGTGAGGCTTTGAAAAATCTTGCCACTCTGCGCAGTGTCGGAGCGTACGGCAAATACGGCTTTTACGAGGCGATAGATCTTGACCTTGAGGGCGGTGGCGAGTATGCCGTGATACGCTGTTTTATGTCGCACCATATCGGTATGAGCCTTATAGCCATAGGCAACCTTTGCTTGGATAATATATTCGTAAAGCGTTTTATCCGTGATGCGAGAATGCACTCGTGCTTACTTTTCGGCGAGGAGCGAATACCCGTTGACGAGCTGCCGTACAGACCGTCACGCTCAGCCGATCTCAATATCGCAGTTCACCCGCTCAAATACGATACGGGGAAAAACACCGCATCGGGGGTCATATCGAACACACGTGACAAGCTCGTATTTAACGAGCTTGGGCAGGTCGCTTTAAGCTCCGGGAATTATTGCTTGACTCGTCCGCTCGCCAAGCGTCTCGGATTGACCGTTTTTTCCTCCGACTCGTCCCTTTTGCATATACCCTCGGAAAATGCCGTGCTTAAATGTACGGGGCGGGAATATAATGCCACACTCCATTCTCTCTCCGTTTCGCTTTCGTTAAGTGCGACAAGCGCCGTATTTGCATGCGATATATCGTCGGATAACGAAAGTATGGTGTGCTTTGAGCCGATACTTGCGCCGTGGGACGAATACTCTCGTCACATTGCTTTCTCGCGGCTGTTCGTTACCTTTGATTGCGAGGACGGACTTTTGTATTTCACAAGAAAAAGCCGAGCAAACGGCAATGATGCCGTTTTATGCATTGCCGCAGTCGATGAGACAGGAAACGTACTTGAACTTGAGTACGAGGCTGTTTTCGATAAAATACTCGGAGTCTCTCCAAGCATGGATGAGCTTTGGGAGCTGTTTTCGAAAAAGCTCAGATCAAGCAATATAAACGCCTCGGAGGCGTGTGTAAGACCGTTTTTTGTCGGCAAATGCAAAAGCAAGCATTACCGTATGATATTCTCCTTTTCGCACCGAAAAACGCAGGCAAAAGAAAATATGCTGAAATTTCTTCACGCAAGCGACGACAAGCGTGAGCTTTTTCCCAAGCTTGACCGAGCGGGCGGACTTTTTGTATCGGCTCTTGCCGGTGAGCATACGGCACCGAGTGTGGCAAAGACTCCCGGTCTATCGCATATTGAAGATCTGTGGGCGTTTGGTCTGTCGGGCGAGGATAAGCTGTTTTTGATAGATCTGCGCAAGGCAAATGCACCGTATGACGGCGTTGGTGAATATCTTAAGGGCTTCTTTTTGCTCTGCCGTTCGTTACTCGTTGCCAACCTGAGATTCGACACCGCCGTTATTTACCCCGAGGTGGGCTATGATAACGGAATATGCGATATTATAGACGATATGCTGAGAAAATGCGGTGTATATTTGCTTAAAAACGAAAAGCACGGCTTTCATTTGATAAAAGCCCCCGACGAGGCTGTAGTCTCGCTTCTCATCGATTCCGCTTTTTGTCGTGTCGAATATCCGAGCATTGAGCTGTGCGGCATCTCAAAGCCTCAAAAAGAGCTTAACGCCGTTGTCAAATACGAATATGCGCCGAGTGAGTCCGATGTGCGAAGCATTGCAAAGCGGCGTAATATGCGAATAATGAGCTATATATATTCCACGCCGGAATTCGGCACGCTGCTTACCTCAAGCTCACTCGGCTTCACCTACTTCGGAAGCTCGCATTTCAATAAAATAACTCAATTCGATACGGATGCCATGGACGAGAACGGTGAGAAGCTTTATATGCTGTGTGACGGAGTATACTACGACCTTTGCGCCTGCTCTCATACGGTAAAATGGCATGACGGCTGTGCCGTGTATTTGGGATGCGTAAACAAAGAAAAATATATGATACGCGTTACCGTATCCTCAAGCTCGCCGACGAAGCTCATAGCGGTAGATCTCGATTCGGACAAGCCGCATAGGCTGATATATTCCTGTCGTTTCGTTTTGGGTGAGCGTAAAACTGAGACTTGCACGCTGAGGGCTAAGCACTGCGAAAAGTATTTGCTCGTCGAAAATATGTATTCGGAGGAAAAGAAACGTGCGTATATCTATTCCGACTGTGCCGTTTCCTCTGCGTTTGACGGTTGCTTGGGAACACTTGAGGCATACGGCGGCAATGTTACCTTTACCATCGGATATCTGCGTGCCGATGAGGAATGCATATGCAAGGAGCGGTGCATAGGCGATGCCGTAAGGCTATACAAAAGCTCGGTTGAGGATGAATGCTCGCATTTTGTTCTGTCATCTCCGAACAAATCTCTTGATTTTATGTTCAAAATGTCGCTGTATCAAGCCTTGCACTGCCGTATGTACGCCCGTTGCGGTTTTTATCAAAACGGCGGTGCATACGGCTACAGAGATCAACTGCAGGATTGTCTTGCGATAATTTATTCCCACCCGAAAACGGTAAGAGAGCATATAATACGCTGTGCGGGGTATCAATACGACACGGGTGATGTAATGCATTGGTTTCACGACGATATTCGGCGCGGCGTGCGTACACGTTGCTCGGACGATCTGCTTTGGCTCGTTTACGTCGTTTTCGAATATGTAACGGCAACGGGAGATGAGGATATTCTCACTCATCGTGTGGAATATATAACCTCGCCACAGCTTTCCGAGGATGAAACGGATAGATATGAGTCGGCTGTGGGTTCGGGAATAAAAGAGAGCATTTATATGCATTGCGTGCGTGCCGTCGAGCTTTCGCTCAAGCGATGCGAGTGCGGCTTGCCGCTCTTCGGCTCCGGAGATTGGAATGACGGAATGAATGAGGTGGGCGGTCAAAGCGTGTGGCTTGCCTTCTTCATGATAGGTGTTCTTAACAAAATGGCATCTCTTGCCCGAATCGTATCGGATGATACGGGCGAGAAAAAGTATTCCTCCGAGGCTCAATATATGGAAAATGCCGTTGAAGAATTTGCATTTACCGGCAAATACTATATCCGAGGCACGTATAAAAGCGGCGAGGCGATCGGAAAATGCGGTGGGGATATTGATATTTTGCCGCAAGCGTTCGCCGCATTCCACGGTCACGACAAGCAACGCATTGCCGCCTCGCTTGCCACCGCTTACCGTGAGCTTTACGACTCACGCAACAAGCTTGTAAAACTGCTCACGCCGCCTTATACTTCACAGTCGCAGGTCGGATATATCGGCTCATATCCGCCCGGTATACGTGAAAACGGCGGTCAGTACACTCACGCCGCAGTATGGCTTGCCGCCGCATTTCTGAAATTCGGTCAGGCAAAAAAGGGTTATGAGCTGCTTTGTGCCGTAAATCCCTGCGACAGGCTCGGCGATAATGAGGCAATTGAACAATACGGTGCGGAGCCTTACGTGCTTGCCGGAGATGTATACACCGCACACGGGCATGAGGGCGAGGGCGGTTGGAGCTGGTACACCGGTTCGGCAGGCTGGTTTTATCAAACCGTGCTTAATTGCCTGCTCGGCTATCGTCACCACGCAACTTATTTTACGCTTGAGCCGTGTCTGTGCCGTGAATTCGACCGTTTTGAGCTTGTCATACGTCAAAGCAACACGACGTACAAAGTTAGTGCCAAGCTGTCCGATAAAAGCAAGACCCTGCTTGACGGAAAAAAGCACGACGGTGCGTGCTTTGCATTTGACGGAAAAGAGCATATATTGGAGCTTGAAATAAAAAAATAGCCCCTTTGGGCAGAGATAGGGCGGTATGCTTATCATACCGCCCGAATTTCAATACAGCATATATTTTTCGCTTGCACGTCTGAATTGCGCAGATGTCTTTCTTTCAAGCTCGATAAGCTTGTCAACGGGCGTACCGTTATAGAGCCTGTCCGTTCCGAAGCAACGAAGATTTCCCTTTTCGTTTATATCAAGCTTATAATTTTCGACAAGAAGCGAAAACAGATTCACGCACACATCGAACGAATTATACGCTTCCCTGTTCGTGACGTGTATCTGAACGCCCTCACAAAGCTGTTTTTCAAACTTTGAAAAGGTCGGAGTGAAATACACGGGACGGAAAATCACCCCATCCAATTTTTTTGCATTCATTGCTTCGGCAATTTTTTTGCCGTTAAAGTTGGGAGAGCCTATCATTTCAAACGGCTGAGTCGTTCCTCTGCCCTCCGAAACATTCATAGCCGACTCGAAAATGCACGTTGCGGGATATACCAAAGCACATTCCGGTGAGGGCATATTGGGTGAGGGGGCTATCCATTGCAGATCCGTATCTCTGAAATACGCATCTCTTGTTATACCCTTGCACTCGACTACGTGAAGCTGTACGCCTATGTTTTTTTCCGCATTGCAATATCTTGCAAATTCACCGATAGTAAGTCCGTAGCGTGTCGGAATTGCGTACTCGCCTATAAACGACGAATTTCTTTCGTCAAGCAACTCGCCCTCGGTCTTTGAAAGCGATACGGGATTGAACCTGTCGAACACGACAAACGGTATTCCCTTTTTTGCCGCCGCTTTCATGCTTCTGGTCATCGTATAGAGGTACGTGTAAAACCTCGCTCCGACATCTTGAATATCGAAGCAAAGCACGTCGATATTCTCAAGCATTTCATCGCTTGGGGCTTTCGTCTGACCGTATAGGTCATATATGGGAAGCCCTATGCTTCCGTCGTTTTCGTTATCAACGCTCTTGCCCGCCTGTGCCGCACCCTTTAGTCCATGCTCGGGGGCAAAAAGGCAGGTAAGCTCGCACACCTCGCGAAGCACCTCATACGAGGGTACGAGCGTTTTGCTCGTACCCGAATTATTCGTAATGAGTCCGACACGTCTGCCCTTTAGATACGGCAGAGCATCGTTTAAATTATCTATTCCGTTAAGAATCGTTTTCATATCAGCTTGCAAATATCTGTCCCAGATTTGCGTCTATGTTTCTGTCCGTGTATATAAACATAACGTAATCGGGCTTTTCCCTTTTAAGAAGCTCGTAATCTATGGTATATTGCCAAAGCACGCCGCCGTTTGCAAACATCTTGCCGAACGACATTCCGCAGAACGGCAGGAAGTTTGCTCCGTAAGAGTCGCCGATAAAATAACAGCTCGGCATGGACGAATTATAATTTTTAAGCTTTGAGGTCGTGGGGTAAACGCCCACGTTCGTGCTTACACTCGTACCGCTCATACGACGTGCCGTATAATAATCGCCGGTATCGGTAAATTTAGGATATAAGAAAGGTGTGCTTTCTCTCATATTCGTGCCGCCTATAAAGCTTCCGAGGTCGCCTCTGGGAACGTCCTCGTGCTTTACCTCAAAATCCGAAACGGAATACGTTTTTGTTTTCGGAAAATCCTTCTTTACCGACTTCATCAGCTCCTTGTATGCGTAAAACGCTCCAAGCTCGGACCAATGCGTATCTGTACGGTAGAATATATCCTCATCCTTGTAATTCTCAAACGCCTCGTAGAGGTTCGGAACTATAAAGCCCTCCTCACCCTGCATTGCTTCGACAAACTGCCATGCGGCGGTCTTGCGTTTTTGACCGCTTACCGCATTTGATATGTATGAACGCATTTCATCGTAATATATAGTTGCGGGATTGGGGCATATCATATAGATTATCTTCGTATTTTTGCCCGTTGCGGCTCTTATTGTGTTTTTAAGATTATTCGCATATTGCTTTGCGCCGTTTAACGTGCCACCGCTTGCGTTCACCTGACCGAGATAGAACGGAAGTGTCGGACCGTAAAACAGCCTTGAGTTTTGACCGCCGAAGAGCTGGTTTGCGGCACGTTCGTTATATATAGTTCTGACTGTTCTTTCATCGCTTTCTTTCTTGCCCGGAGCCGTGGCGGTAAGGACTATCAGCTTTCCCGCCGTTTGCTCGACATAGAAATAACCGTTGCCGGATTCGTTCTTTTCTTTGGTCCTGCCATCGGATATCCTACTCGTTATTACACTTCCGACTTCGCACTTACCGAAAATTATTACGCGGTCCGGGGCGCAGTTGTATACCCCGAGCACCTCGGGCTTTGCCGTTTTCTCCGTCGGCTCAACTGTGGTGGGAGGGTTCGTTGTCGGCGATGTCGTACTCGGTGCTGTCGTAACGGGAGCTGTCGTATCTGCAGGTGTTACGGTGGGGGAGGTCGTATCGGGCGATGCGGTCGTACCCTCACCCGTCGTATCGGCAGATGAGGTGTCGTTCGGCTCGGTCGTTGTATTGTCGTCTGTGTCGTCGGATGTCACCTCTTCCGTATCCTCGGTGACCTTATCGGTGATATCGGATATCGTTCCCTTGTCTGTACTGCTGTCGGTCACCTTATCGGATGTATCACCCTCGGTATTATCGGATGATGAGCCTTGACATGATACGGCGGAAAATATCGTCAGAATGCAAAGAGCCGTGCATATAAGTCTGCAAAATGCTTTCTTGTATTTCATAAGAACCTCTCAGACGCTGTTAAGCGTACTTTATCGCCACTATTTTACCACAAATACGCTTCTATGTCAACCTGAAAATCGTCAATTTTCACAATTTCATTATTTTTTTACTTTTTTATTTTCGTAATACACACGGTAAGCATGAATATTCAATGCCGTGAGTACGCAGCAGCATATCAAAAGCACTATATAATTTCTCGTATAAGAGCTTGAGCCCATATAAAACTCTGCGCAAACGCCGCAGGTAAGCGCAACGGCAAACAACAGATACGATATTATATAGCTTTTTTTGAACGCTGTCAGCTTTACCGTCTTTACCGAGATGCAGATAAACAACGCCAGCAATATCAAAACCGAAATTATCTGCGACACTCTGACGAAGCCGTAATATACGCTGTCGGCACGCAGACTCTCGGTAAAGGTGCGAACTCCGGCATAAAGTACCGCAAAATGGAATATCTCTGCTCCCACAGTGCCTCTGTATATTTTTCTTATCCGTCTTAAGGCAAGCCATATCAGAAAGCAAGCTACGGACTCGTAAAGAAACACTGCCATGCAGTATTGATCGAGTGACGGTATATACACGGCAAAGGGCAAACGACAAAGTGCCTCGTTGCTTATTATAAGTCCGTAGCATTCCTCGTAAAAAGCCGAGCCGAGTCTTCCGACGCAAACGGCAAGCGCACCGCCTGCGGATATGATATCGAGAAGCGGCAAGAGCAGCTTTCTTTTATGAGATGCAATGCAGTAAAGAACCAAGGCGAGTATTGCGCCGAAGAACGCTCCGTACAGCATATATCCGCCGTCGGTCAAGACAAGCTTGTCCGAAAATGCGGGATAGAGGTCATCGTTGAACACAACGTAAAATATTCGGGCGAATACGAAGCCGAGAAGTATTGCAACGGGAGCGGGATAAAACAGATCCTTTAAGCCCGTTCTTTTGTTTTTCATTATTCTCAGTGCCGAGCAGTACAGGCATATGACCACGGCTACAGAAACATACATTCCGTTATAGGAAAACATAGCCGCTCCTTACTTTTTCTTCGTCTTGAATACGAAATCCCTCTGAACGATATAATTGACAAAATACATTATCGTATCATACAAAAGCTTAACAAGCGTAAGCAGAAGCTTGCTCTTTATAAAGCCTTCCGCTACGCTCATCACTCCAGCACCTATCAGCATTACGGTAAGCGCAAGCGCAAAATACTTTATAACGCAGCCTCGTTGGGTATTTCCCTTGAAAACGATATGACGATTGAGCAAATAATTTACGCATGAGCTGAGTACTCTGGCGCAGGCAAAGGCTATACCGGCTCTTATCGGGATAAGAGTCGTGAGAAGAATGTAGGCTATATAGTCTATAAGCGTTGAGAAGAGAGAAGCGGCAAGATATTTGAATATTCTTGCGCCTATTCTCATTGAATCACGCACGGCGTTGTAATGACTTCCCTTGTTCTCGTTGAGATATATCGTCTTTATCGTTATCTCGCACGCCTCAACGCCCCACTCTCTGAGCTTCAAGAGCATATTCATCTCGTATTCGTATCTTGTACCCTTCAGCTCGACAAGTCTGTCAAAAAGCTGTCTGCCGAACGCACGCAGACCCGTCTGCGTGTCATATATTGAAATTCCCGTCGCAAGCTTATACATATTTCTCGTAAGAGAATTGCCCATTTGCGAGCGTGCCGGCACATTTTCATCAAAGCGTCTGCCGCCGATTATCAGCTTATCGGGATATTCGCACAGCTTCTCCGCCACTCTCACGATATCCTCGACAGAGTGCTGACCGTCACAATCCGCTGTAACTATTCCCTCTATCTGCCGACATCTTCCTCTTATATGAGCTATTGCGGTTTTCAGTGCCGTGCCCTTTCCCATATTAAATTCATGTGTAAGCACCGTTACGCCCATCGCTCGGCAAGCCTCAAATACGTCGTCGAACATGACACCGCCGCCGTCGTCTACAACCACTATTTTTTCGAATTTTTCTTCAAGCTCGCGTATAAACGGCAACATAAGCTCGCCCTCCGGCTTGTATGCCGGTATAACGACGGCTATATTTGATAATTCTATTTTGGACATGACTCACTCCTTATTTGAGATATATGATATCGCTTATCTGTCTCTCGCCTCGCACGCACGGATCGTTTATTACCTTGCCGTTAAAATACAAGGTCGTCGAGCCGCCGCCGTCAAGATTATAAGCCGTTGTACAACCGAGGGACACAAATTCCTCGGCAAGCTGTGAAAATGACATACCGCCCTCCGTGGAGGTCTGCGTCCTTACGGCATCGACCACCAAAATTATATAATGCAATCGTCCGAGCTGTCCTATTGCCGTTCTCGGTTCCTTTGCGGAGCTGCTTAAATTAGGTGTATTGAAATCGTTCACGACCGCACCGTTTTTAACGAGAGTCGGGCCGAAGCACCAGGTTTGCAATACTCCGTTGTTGACAAGCGTATTTCCGTCGGCTGTGTCGTTGTCGCACGTTATCAAATCGCCGTTTTTGTCAAGGCAGAGCAGATCCCAGCCGGATTTCTTATTATTTCTGTAAAGCGTACCCTCGCGAATTATTATTCCCTCTGTTCTGAAGCCGCAAAAATCACCGTTTACGGCAAATGCCGCTCCGACCGAGGAGGCTATCTGCGAGGTAAACAATCTGCCCTTTATCCTGCCTGCGGCAAATGCCGTTTGCAGTTGTGAGGGTGAGCTTAGCTTTATATCACATATAAAATAATTCAGCTCGCCTCGCTCGACCTTCGATATTTCAACGCTTACGCCGTTATTTTTATAACCGCCGATAAAACGCTCGTCATCATAGTATTCTCTCTCATCCTCATCGGGCTTTTCGGGAGGCGGCTCACTGCTTGTTTCATCTCCGATGACCGTATCTTCGGGTATGTCTGCCCGTGTTTCACTCTCCGTCTGCCGCTCCGTTTCCTCACTCCAAAAGAAGCCGCCGTTTGTCTCCTCGGCAACGACATTATTCTGTGTATCGTACACGACGGGTGGGGAGGAGGTTTTTGCCGAGCCTTTTGAGCTTGATGTGCAGAATGCGGCAACCGTCAGCACCGCAAGGACGGTTGAGGTCACCGAGACGGCAAGCCCCGTATCGGAGCCGTTCTTTTTTCGGCCTTTGTTTTTTCTGCGTTTAATGTTGTCAGCCATTTAATTCTTTTCTTAACCTTTTTATAGTTTCGTTCATCTTATCGGTATCCGCTCCGTGATCGGGCAGAAACACGGGAGACTCCACCGTCACATATCCCATGTGGCTTTTTCTTATTCTCTCGTATATAACATCGAGTCTGCAGCACCCCTCGTGCGGATGAAGTATCGGTCTGAGCGAACGCTCCTTGACGCTTTGCTCCGATATATCGCTTATATGCACGTGCCGTATATTGTTCACCCAAAGCTCCTCATCGGAGGAAAAGATATCCTCTTGCGAATGGAATGCGGCAAATCTGCTGTCAAAGGTCAGGCGAACATTCGGGAAAAGACTTGTCAACAGCTTTACGTTTTCATACGGAGTATGCGTGGTACACGGTACGTTTTCGACATTTATCTCCATACCGTAGCTCTGCGCCTCCTTGAGTATTCTCGGTAAAAAACCGATATTTCTCTCAAGCTCGGAATCGGATTGAATACCGCCCCAGAGGTGAAGCACACAGCTGTATACGCCGAGCCTGTCCGCCATTTTGAAATTTTCGGCAAGACGATCGAACGCAAGGCGCTCATCTCCCTCATCAAGACGCGAGAGAAACCACCCGATGTCTTTGTCTATATGAAACATTTTGAATACGACATCGGAGTCGTTCAGCAGGCGTGCGATAGCCTGTGCATCGTCGTAAAATTCCGGCTCCATTAAAAACTCAAAGCCGTCGCAATCTATCATTGAGCAATATTTTGTTATCATTCGGGCATCACGCCCGTTTATCCTCGCAACCAGAGTACCGGTAGAGCATAAAATTTCCGTTTTCTTTTTCATACATCGTATATTATGCTTATTTTTCCTCTTTGTCCGCTCTCTCCATATAAACACTTCTTGACGGATAGGCAAGCTCAACTTCGAGCGAACGCATTAGGAGCAGTATCTTCATATTGACATTGCTTTTTGTTTCAAGCATACCGCCGTAGCCCTCTGCTTTCGTATAGTATTTAACGAAAACATTGAGCGAGGATTCACCGTAATCGGAAAACAGCACAAGCTCATCGCCCTGTAAAACGCCGTCCTCGTTTTTCAGTATATCCTTTATTTTTTCGCACAGCTCCTCAAGCTGCTCCGGCGGGGTGGAATGCTTTAAGCACAGTGTCATCTCGACCTTTCTCGAATCCGTTCTGCTCCAATTGACTATATTTTCCGTTGCCATTTTTGAGTTCGGAACGACCACTACGCTTCTGTCCGAGCGACGTATGCGAGTTGAACGAAGACCCATTACCTCGACCGTTCCCGCCACTCCGTCGATCTCGATATAATCGCCCGCATCAAACGGATGATCGAACATGACCGTGAGCGCACCGAAGAAATTCGATGCCGTATCCTGTGAGGCAAGCGCTATTGCCGCGCCGCCTATGCTCACGCCGGCGAGCAGTGAGGAAAGATTATCGACCCACTGACCGAGTACGGACAGCGTACCGAAAAGCACCGTTACGACCTTTAGCAGACCGACGGTAAAATCCACGGTCAGCTTATTGAAATGAGCGTTTTCCTCCGCTTTTTTCTCAAGCACGTATCTGCTGTATCGTGCCGAGCCGTAGCCGAGTGAAAACAGGGATATCAGCAAAAGGCTTTGAATAACACGCACTATTATGTCGTACAGCTCCCGAGGCGGCGAGAGTATCGGCAGGCAGAGCGCAATGGAGAGGGTGACCACCGAGAGCTTCAGCGTCGGCATTATCGCACTCTGCAGGGCTTGCTCACGCTTTTTCGAAGAATCCTTTGCACGCCTCAGTATTTTCCGTATTACAGATGCGGCAAGGCGTGTCAATATGCATTTGATCACATAGAACAGAGCAAGCACGATGATGCATATCACGACACGAGCAAGATAAACGTCGCAAAAATGCGAAAAGCCGTCGGTCAAAGAAACGATAAGCTCTTGAAATCCCGTCATTACAGCGTTTTCTCCGCCTCAAAATCCGCTTTTGCATCGGCAAACGCCGCATAAAGCAGCTCCACATCGTCGAACATGGTACCGAATGAAGTCTTGATATCGCCGTGCTGTCTTATTTTTTCATCGTTTATCTTGAAAAAGTCTCCCGGTCCTCTCTGCTTAAGGTCCTCCTCGGCTATCTTATAGCCGTTTCTGCAATTTTTCATTACCTCAAGTCTTTTGTTTGCGCCGTCGCCGTCTGAGGTTGAAACGAGTATGCAATACGACTTGCTGTTGCCTCTGCCGACACGTCCTCTCAGCTGGTGGAGCTGTGAAAGACCGAAGCACTCCGCATTTTCGACCACCATTACCGTGGCATTCGGAATATTTACACCGACCTCTATTACGGTGGTGGAAACAAGCACGTCGATTTTTCCTTTTTCAAAATCACCGATAACTCTTTCTTTATCTATTCCCTTCATTTTTCCGTGAAGATATGCGACTCTGATATCGGGGAATATCTCTTGTCCGAGTTGGCGTGCATAGCTTACCGCCGCCATTCGTTTAGCCTTTTCCCTGCGGTACTCATCAACGCATTCCGTACTCTTTAGAGCTTCGATGGGGAATTCCTCGTCGTCAAGGTCATCGACCGAGGGACACACTATATATGCCTGGTGACCCGCCGCCACCTCTTTTCGGATGAACTCGTACATTCTCGTTCTGTACGTTTCATCGACAACGAACGTGCTGACCTCACGTCGTCCGGGCGGAAGCTCATCGATCTGTGACACGTCAAGGTCTCCGAACATTACAAGTGCGAGCGTTCTCGGTATGGGCGTTGCGCTCATTACGAGCAGATTGGCACCGTCACCCTTTTTCACGAGTGCCTGACGCTGGTTGACTCCGAATCTGTGCTGTTCGTCGCATATAACGAGACCGAGCTGCTTGAATGTGACCCTCTCGGTAATAAGCGCATGCGTGCCGATAAGCAGCTGCACAGCTCCCTCGGCTGTTTTTTTGCATATGCTTTCTTTATCCGTCTTTCCGCACTCGCCGATAAGCAGTGCCGTTTTTATTCCGAGCTTGGAAAACAGAGCGGACAGGTCGTTATAATGCTGACGTGCAAGCACCTCCGTAGGTGCCATGAGTGCCACTTGATAGCCACCGCATATACAGATATAAGCGGCTGCGGCGGCACATATCGTCTTACCTGAGCCGACATCTCCCGATATCATTCTTCGCATCGGGGCTTTATCCTTGCCGACCATATCCTTATATATTTCGTTTACCGTTCTCTTTTGCGCATTTGTAAGTTCATACGGCAAGGCATCGACAAAACGACTCATATCGCATTTTGGGATATACGGCGCTCTTTCCTCGGTATTTTTGTTTCTTCCCGATAACGCTCTTTTCGCAAACGTATATATCTCCTCATATGCGATACGGCGCTTTGCCTCGTTCAGCGATGAAAAATCCGACGGTGTGTGTATCATCTTTACAGCCTCAAAGTGCGATATGAACCCGTATTTCTTTTCAATATGCTCGGGCAATATTTCGGGGAAAAGGCTGTCGCCGCCCTCTTTTTCGATATAGCTTATACACTGACCTACGAGAACGCCTATCTGCAGGCTGCTCATCGACTTGCAAGCCGGATAAACGGGGAAAAGCGGCAACAATTTTCCGCCCTGTACGCCTCTGGGGTCGGAGATCAGCTCCATTACGGGGTTGGCTATCTCAAATTGCTTTCCGAATTTTACTATTTTCCCGTATACACGGTATACAGCACCTACGTGAAGCGTGCTTCTTACATAAGTCTTGTTGAAAAAAGTTATCGTGCATTTTGCCGTGTCGTCATATGCGAGAAATTTTGTTATCGTTATATTGTTTTTTGCTCTGCTTGTTGTTCCCGGTGTTGCCATGGTAAGTATAAAGGACGCTTTTTCGCCGTCCAACCCCGAGGCAAGTGTTTTGACATTTCCTCTGTATTCGTATGCTCTGGGATAGTGAGCAAGCAATGTTGCAAGATCGGTAACACCGAGGCTTGCAAGTGCCTTGGATCTCGATTCTCCTATTCCCGCAATTCTTTTCAGATCCAAATTCAGCTGTTGTGACATACAGCACCCTCCGTTTATTTGAATAGCTTGTCTATGCGCAAGCGCTTGCGCAGACGAAGTATATAAAGAGTATTTATCCATGTAAGGACTATATCGAACAGTAAAAATGTGAAATTTCCCATGATATAAAGCACGGCATAGCCGACTCTCGGATCAAGACCCGCCAAGTCCTCAAGTCCGAGCAGATACTTGCACACGGCAAGTATTGCCGTAAAGGAGACGTTGAAGCAAATAAGCTTAAATAATACAGTAAACGGCTTTTTAATGTGCTTTTCGGCAAACGATTTTACTATGGGATACCAACCGAAAAACAAAGCGTACACAAACGCCGAAAACTTTTTCGGCAAAATAAGAAACGCAAGTATCGACACGGTAAGATATATTCCGAGCGGATACGTTCCCTTTATCTCCGAGACGGCAAACATACTCAAAAATACGGTTGCCGCCACTATCGTGAGGTCAAGCACCTCAAACACGGATGAAAAATACAATATCACGACCTCGGCGGATGCAAGCATCGATGAAAGTGCCAGCCGTCTTACACCCTGCTTATCCATTTGCCCTACCTCCCACAGCAACAACTGCAAAGGCAATCGGCACACATCAGAGCTGTACAAAGATCGCAAATTCCGCAATCGGACGAATGCGTTGAGGTTCGATACGCTCTTTGCGAAAAGTCCGCTCTGCTTTTGATATTCATATATGCCGTTCTGTATTCCAAATTCGACGGGTCAAGCTCGCACGCGCGTCTCAGCTCGCTCTCCGCTTCAAAATACCATTGTCGACCGTACAGCGTACAGCCGTGCAAGAAGTGCCACTCGGCTCCGCGCGACTCCGACGATATATTATTCAGCATACGCTCCGCTTCGGCGTAGCTGCCGTTGTTTATAGCCACACGTATTTCGTAATATATTCCGCTTGAGGATGAGGTGTCCGTGCGGTAGCTTCCGTGTGAATACGAATCGGAGCTTCCCTTGCCGCTTCTCATTTTCTGAATTCTGTCGTAGGCCTCGTTTATCTCCTTCATTTTCTCCTCTGCCTGCTCTCGGAGCGGGCTGTCGGAAAAATTATCCGGATGGTATTTTTTCGCAAGCTTCCTGTAAGCCTTTTTGATCTCGTCATCACTTGATGACGGGCTTACGCCCAGAACTTTATAGGGATCTGTCATATATCTCTCCATTTTGCCTTATCGGCTTGCCGGTACGGCTATTCTTCGTCCGCTTGGCGAACGTCTTCATCACTTATCTTCAATATTTTATATGCCACATCTATCATTCCGTACTGTGCGATATTCTCAAGTATATCGCATATGCCGTCATCCACCCCCGCCAAAAGTGCGGCTTGATATGTGCCGTGCGCCTGCAAAAGCAGATCGTGCTTTATCTGCTCACCGTACTCTTTCGGGTCTGTGCCTGCGGCAACGAACGGATTATAGTTTCCTTTTTTCTTGTCGTCCTCGTAATCGTCTGCCGCATCCGCAAGATATATAAACCGTCCGACACTTAAGCCCGCAGCGGCGGCGATCCGAGTCTTTTCTTCCATGCCTCTCGAAAGTATATACGAGGTCAGCTCACCGAAGCACTGTGCCGCCTCATCCGGTGACGGATGTCCCTCGCACTCTATCTTGTCAAGAGCATTTAAGCTTTTTATTATTGCCTCCTCGACATCACATAGCCCCGTGACTCTTTTTTTCGCACGGTATGCAAATGGCAGAGCAAGGTAAGCGCAGAGCTTGTCAAAGAAGCCCTTATCTTTTATCTTATCCTTCAAATTGTAATAGTTTAACAGTGCGCTTACTCCGGCGCAATATTCAAGCTGAGCGTTGTTTTGCATGACGGGGCGTTTTTTCATCGGATGAGCCATGCACCGCTCCGGCTTGATCTCATATTTTTCTTCCGCCAGAGCGAGTCTGAACAGTGCCAAAAACACAATATCGTAGCTCAAGCTCACACGGGTAAGGTGTGAGGCGACCTTGCCGGTGCTTTTGCAAAGCCCGCAATATACGGCTCTGTACAGCTCGTGGTTTTTCACCTTAAGCTCCGGCACATAAGGCTTTATATACCCGAACATTTATACACCCGCAAGCTGTAACAAAAGCCCGAATACGGACGATATCACCAGGTTGAATACGAGTATCGCCGCATTTTCGCGCATATTCTTATTTGCTCGGAAAAGTGCGATATATCCAAGCCCCGCACCCGTTGAAAGTCCCGCAACCGTCGCACCGAACGATATTGCTCCGGAAACGTAAAGCTCGGTAAGAGCAACGCTTGCCGCACAATTCGGGATAAGCCCCACGAATGCCGCCATAATGGGCTGTACCCAATAAGCACCGCCAAGCAATAACGATATTTTTTCCTCGCCTACAAAATAAAGCAGGATACCGAAGAGGACATTGAATATCAAAATGTACAGAAACACCTCAAGACTTCTCTTAAGCGACTCGGTAAAAACATTGTTTTCGCACCGCTCGTCGCAGTGGTGGTCATGGCTATGCTCAAGATCCTCGCAATCGTGGCATTGTGAATTTTCATTGTGTGTATGCTTGCTTTTCATATATGCCTTGCCGAGTACCGCATCGAATAAGTAGCCCGATACGGTAGCAAGCGATATCTTGACCAACAACAGCGGCAATATCTTATTTATCTTACTCGGCGAGGAAAGCAATATCGGTATCGCCTCATCGGAGGTCGCAATGAAGACCGCCAAAAGCGTGCCGGCACCTATCGTCCCCTTTGCAAACAGATGTGAGCAAGCAACACTCATTCCGCACTGCGGTATACATCCGAGTAATGCACCCCCCGGTATTCCGAACTTTCCTGACAAAAGCATATCGGAAAGCTTTGAAAGCGATCTGTGTTCTATAAGCTCTATAAGTAGATAAGCCGCAAATAGAAACGGTAGCGTTTTCACACTGTCAATAAGTGCTTCGATCAGCACATCGGCTATTTCCGCCATATTTCGGTCTGCTCCCCTATTATATAATAACTCAACTTATATTGTAACATTAAAATTTTAATTTGTACAGCTGTTTTTAAGAATGTTTTACGACTAAAATAAAAACTCAAATATTTCTCGTTCTATTTTTAATTTTGTATTGATTTTTTTGAAAAAATATTGTAGAATAGGAATATACACAGTTTTTTCTCGGGAGAAAGCGAAATGAAACCATCCGAAAGACAGAAAAAAATAAGAAACTTTTGTATAATAGCGCATATTGACCACGGCAAGAGTACTCTTGCGGACAGAATACTCGAAAAAACACAAGCTGTTTCAAGGCGTGATATGACCGAACAGCTTCTTGACAATATGGATATTGAGCGTGAGCGCGGAATCACCATCAAGGCACGTGCCGTTACGCTCGACTACCAAGCCCCAGACGGTGAATGCTATAAATTAAATCTGATCGACACGCCCGGTCACGTCGATTTCAATTACGAGGTATCTCGTTCGCTCAACGCTTGCGAGGGAGCCTTGCTCGTTGTCGACAGCACTCAGGGTATAGAGGCACAAACGCTTGCCAACGCATATCTTGCCGACGAGTGCGGTCTGGAAATAGTACCCGTTATAAATAAGATCGATCTTCCCGCCGCCGATGTTGAGCGTGTACGGGAGGAGATAGAGGACATTGTCGGTCTGGATGCATCGGATGCACCCGCAATATCCGCCAAAGCGGGTATAAACATTGAGGGCGTGCTTGATAAGATAGTTTCCTCACTGCCCTGCCCGTACGGTGACGAAAACGCACCACTTAAATGCCTGATATTCGATTCGGTATACGATTCCTACAGAGGAGTCGTTGTATATATCCGAGTTGTTGAGGGTACCCTTCACACCGGTGAGCGCATACGCATGATGAACACGGGTGCGGAGTTTGACGTGGTGGAAATAGGCACGATGGAGCCGTTCGGCTTTAAGAAGTGTGATACGCTTTCGGCAGGCGATGTCGGATATATCACCGCAAGCATAAAGACGGTTGCCGACACACGTGTCGGCGATACGGTGACGAGCGTTGACCGCCCCACCGAGGAGCCTCTGCCCGGCTTCAAAAAGTGTATGCCGATGGTCTACTCGGGAATATATCCCGCCGACGGCTCGAAATATCAAGACCTCAAGGAAGCGCTTGAAAAACTGCTTTTGAACGATGCGTCACTGACCTTTGAGCCGGAGACCTCCGCCGCACTCGGCTTCGGCTTTCGTTGCGGCTTTCTCGGTCTGCTCCATATGGAGATACTGCAGGAGCGACTTGAACGTGAGTTCAACCTCGATCTGATAACCACCGCACCGAGCGTTATCTACAAGATACTCAAGCGTACAGGCGAGGAGGTATATATAGATAATCCTCTCAATTACCCCTCACCGGAGGATATAGAAATAGCTTACGAGCCAATGGTAAAGGCGAGTATAATAACACCCGTCGAATACGTGGGCAATATCATGGAGCTGTGTCAGGACAGACGAGGCGTTGTCGGCGATATGAAATATCTCGATTCCACCAGAGTAGACCTGCATTACAGACTTCCGCTCAATGAAATAGTTTACGATTTCTTTGATGCATTGAAGAGCCGCAGTAAGGGCTACGCCTCTCTCGACTATGAGCTTGACGGTTACGAGGAAAGCAAGCTCGTCAAGCTCGATGTATTGCTCAACGGCGATATTGTCGATGCGCTTTCCTTTATCGTTCACTCCGATAAGGCTTACGCACGTGCGAGAAAGATCGTCGAAAAGCTGAAGGACAACATACCGCGTCAGCTGTTTGAGGTGCCTGTGCAAGCGGCTATCGGCGGTAAGATAATAGCGCGTGAAACCGTACGCGCCATGCGCAAGGACGTTTTGGCGAAATGCTACGGCGGCGATATAACACGTAAGAAAAAACTGCTTGAAAAGCAGAAGGAAGGCAAAAAGCGTATGCGTTCCCTCGGAAGCGTAGAGGTTCCGCAGGAGGCGTTTATGGCTGTTTTGAAATTAGATGAGTAAGCCCCTCGGCGTTTATATCCATATTCCGTACTGCCTTAAAAAATGCAATTATTGCGACTTTTGCTCATACCCCGAACACGGCTCGGCAGACGAGTATGTCTCCTCGCTCATAAGTCATATCAAAAGTCAGAAAAGATTGTCCGTCGATACGGTATATATCGGCGGCGGCACTCCGACCTGTCTGCCGAGCGGTGACCTTTTGAAAATCCTCGATGCTCTGTACGATACATTTGACGTGTGTTCCGATGCGGAGATAACGACGGAATGCAATCCGGCGACGGCAGATCGGGCTTATTTTGCCGCACTGCACGACGGCGGTGTAAACCGTGTGAGCATCGGTATGCAATCGGCATCCGATACGGAGCTTAAAGCTCTGGGGCGTATTCACGGCTTTTGCGATACGCAAAGGGCTGTCAGCGATGCGCACGACGGCGGAATAGATAACATAAATCTCGATCTTATGTACGGCATACCGGAGCAGACACTGTCATCGTTTAGTTCATCTCTCACCGCCGCACTCTCCCTCGGCGTCGAGCATATTTCGGCATATGCACTTAAAATTGAAGAGGGTACTCCGTTTTTCCGTATGCAAGACAGGTTGAGGCTGCCGAGTGAGGACGAGGTGTGCGACATGCTCGACTTGTGCTGTCGGTATCTTTCAAGTGAGGGCTTTGAGCGATATGAGATAAGCAATTTCGCACGTCCCGGTCACGCCTGCCGACACAACTTGAAATATTGGCACGCCGAGCCATATCTTGCCTTCGGCGTCTCCGCCTCCGGCTATTACGACAGCTTACGCTATACATTTACAAGAAGCATTCCCGACTACATACGTTTTTGCCGCGGGCAGTGTTCCGCAGATGATGTGCTTGACGAAAAGCAGTTCATCTCACACACCGAGTCGGAACGAGAATATATAATGCTTGCCCTGCGACTGTGTGAGGGTATAGACGATGAGGCGTTTTCACGGCGTTTCGGTTACCCATTTACCGAAAAATACGAAGAAAAGCTTGCCCTCCCCATTCGTTACGGTCTTATGCAAAAGAGCGGCGGCAGGCTTTATCTTACCCCCGCCGGGCTTCTCGTTTCAAACACGATAATCTCCGAGCTGATATATTAGCATGGAAAAAAGGAACGGACAAATATGCCGTTCCTTTTTGCTTAAGTAAATATTCAAAATAATCTCTTTACTGCCCCTATAAGCCGGGTTCTGTACCGTATTTTCACGGTTGCGATCATCTGTCTCGACGTTACGTTACCGCAACGCTCCAGCCACACGTGCGGCGAGAGGACTACCTCCCGTTCGGGCAATACACGCACCTTTGGTGCGTACCGCAGGGTGTTGCTTCGGATAGGGTTTACATTTGCGTTATGTTACCATAACGCCGGTGAGCTCTTACCTCGCCTTTCCATCCTTACCCGCATAAGCGGGCGGTCTATTTCTGTTGCACTTTCCCGAAAGTCGCCTTTGGCGGACGTTATCCGTTATCCTTTGCCCGTGAAGCCCGGACTTTCCTCATGGCAACACCTTTCGGCACAATGCCACGCGATCGCACGGAGCAGTAAAGCGAAAATTATTTTACGATGTATCCGTCAACCGAGGCGAGCAGCTTGTCGGCGTTATCGCCGTGTATCTCCATTTCAAGCTCGCTCAGCAGATCGAGGGAGAAAATACCCATGATGCTCTTTGCGTTTACTCTGTATCTGCCGCATATCAGATCGACCTCACCGTCGTACTTCGTTACCTCGGCAACGAATGCGTAAACATCCTTTATATCCTTGAATTTCACCGTTTTCTTGATCATTTCAAACTCTCCTTTCAGATCATTTCACCCGTATTATATCATTATTTTTTCGATTTGTCAAGTTTTTTCGCTTTTTTATCGGCAATTTTGAACAAATTTCAAGTGCCGTTTTCGTCGCTTTTTACAATATTTTCTTGAGTTCATCATAAATTTACTTAATTATAATACAAATTTCACATTCCTCATTTAATATAATACTAAATACTATTAACCGGAGGATTTAAAATGCCTGAGCTTAAGTTTGAGATCGTAAAGGAGTTCGGATGCATATCCGATGAAAAAGGCGGCTGGGCAAAAGAGCTTAATCTTGTTTCCTGGAACGGCAACGATGCCAAATACGATATTCGTTCGTGGGATGATTCTCACGAGAAGATGGGAAAGGGTATAACACTTCTTCCCGAAGAGCTTAAGAGATTGAGAGATCTGCTCAACACAATGGAGCTTTGATTCTCGGCGAATGAATTTCAAAAAAAACAAGCCGTTCATTCTTTGCGACAAGGAAGAGGAGCAGAGGCTGAACAGATTTCATCGCAAGCTGATAAACGCAATGCTCATATGTGCGTTTTTGTTGCCGCTCATATTTAACGGCATTCTGAATTACACGCACTTGTACTACGTAAAAAGCAATGTCGCTTTGGTCGCACTCGACGTGTTTCTTGATTATTTTATAAAGCTGGGTGTTGCCGTATCGCAGTACGCCTGCTTTGCCCTTCTTGCCGTTTCGTTGTATTATTTCGGCTTTAAGGGAAGTCATACCGTCGTTGCCTTGCGTATTACGAGCATTTTCGTTACCTATATTATTATCGGCTATTGCGTTTCGTGTCTTGAAGCAGGGTACGTTCTGTACGATTTTTCGGACGTAAACGGTGCTTTCGTCTTTTTCTACGCTCTTTTTTCGGCGTTGGTCTTTGCTCTGCGCGATCTTGTGCTTATAATTTTCTGCACAAAAGCGGCAAAAAAAGCCGCATCCGCACCCTACAGTCCGAATAAGATATTTGACTCATCATCGCCGTTTCGCCGCCTGTGCATACACTTTTTCTCAATGTCCCTCGCACTCGATATCGTTATAAACCTAATTCGTGCGTTGGGCGAGATCGTAATAGCGGGAATCGAGGAGGTCTCCTCGTCGGGTACGCTCGTCGATATCGTGGTAAGCGGTATGCCCGAAAATCTTGCTCAATATGTTTATCTGCTTGAGCCGTTTGCGACCGTTATTTTCGAAAACCTTGTCGGTCTGCTCATCATGCTGTTTTTCTGCGGAATACTCGCGTTATATCACGAAAGGCTCGTCAAAAAGCAAGCATGAGTTTAAAGCATACGCTTATAGCGTATGCTTATCAAAAAAACATACGGACGACATATCACCCCGTTTTATTCGGTGTGTATGCCGTCCGTTTTTTTATTCTGCGAATTATTCTTCGAATTGGCTGTTGTACAGCTCGCTGTAAAAGCCGTTTAATGCAAGCAGTTGCTCGTGATTTCCCTGCTCCACCACATGACCGTCACGCATTACGAGGATCACATCGGCGTTGCGTATCGTCGAAAGTCTGTGTGCGACTATAAAGCACGTTCTGCCGCTCATCATCCGCTCGAACGCATCCTGCACCTTTGCTTCCGTTCTCGTGTCAATGCTTGATGTGGCTTCGTCAAGTATCAGCATTTGCGGTAATCTCAGCATTGCTCTCGCTATGCACAAAAGCTGTTTTTGACCCTGAGATATATTGTCGCCGCCCTCATTTATCACAGTGTCGTAGCCGTTTGGCAAGCGGCGTATAAACGAATGTGCGTGTGCATCCTTTGCCGCCCTCTCTATCTCCTCATCCGTCGCATTCGCATCGGCATAGGCGATATTCTCTCTTACCGTACCGGATCTCAGCCAAGTATCTTGAAGCACCATACCGTAATTTCTTCTCAGCGATGCATATGTCATATTGCGTATGTCGGTTTCGTCTATACGTATCTCACCGTCGTTTACATCGTAAAAACGCATAAGCAGATTGATAAGCGTTGTTTTTCCGCAACCCGTCGGGCCGACTATTGCAATTCTCTGACCGCTCTTTACGTTGAGCGATAGATTTTCGATAAGCGGTCTGTCGGGCAAATACGAAAAGCAAACTCCGTCAAGTGCGACCCGACCCTCCGACTCGATGCTTACGGCTCCCTCGCACTCCTTGGGTATCTCCTCCAGCTCAAGCAGCTCAAATACTCGGCTTGCGCACGCCATGGCATTTTGAAGCTCGGTTATAACGCCGCTTATCTCATTAAACGGCTTTGCGTATTTTCCGGCATAGCTCAAAAATGCACTGAACTGTCCTACGCTTATCGCTCCGGGAACGGATAAAGCCCCGACAAGTCCCACAACGGCGTAAATGATATTATTGAGAAGCCTCGTTGTCGGATTTACCAGACTCGAATAAAGCGTCGCCTTGAATGAAGCACTCTCAAGCTCGCCGTTCACCTCGTCAAATTCCGAAAGACTTTTTCGCTCGTGCCCGAAAGCACGCACCGTTTTCTGCCCGTCTGTAAGCTCGTTTATAAGAGAATTTTGCTTGCCCTTTATCTGCGATTGCGTCATAAAATATTTGTGTGTTCTCGTTGCTATGAACGAAGCTGTTATGAGCGATATCGGCGTTAAAATGACAACTATCACCGTTATTTCGACATTTACGGAAAACATGATGACAAGTGTTCCGATTATCGTGACAACGCCCGTAAAAAGCTGAGTTATTGCCATAAGCAGACCGTCGGAGAATGCCTCCACATCGCCTATTATTCGGCTGAGCGTATCGCCGGAGGGATGCGAATCGAGATATGACAGCGGTAATTTTTGCAGTTTTTCAACGGCATCGTGTCTCATTTCCTTGCCGACCCCATACGCAAGCTTATTGTTGAATACGGACAACAGCTGTTGACTTATACCGCTCAATACAGCGCATACCAACACATAAAGCCCGATAGTAATGACCCCGTTCATATCGACCTTGCCCTCACCGAGCATGAGATCTATCGCATCTCCGCAAAAAATGGGTATAAGCAATTGAGTGACAGAGGTCAACAGTGCAAAAAATACGGAGAGAATAACATAGCGACGATACGGCTTTACATATTTAAGCGTTTTTTTAAGTGTAGTGCTTTTTTTCTTATTTTTCATTTGTGTCATCCCCCTTATACTGACTTTCATATATCTCGCGGTAAACACCACAGTCGGCAAGCAGCTGTGAATGATCGCCGACTCCGACAAGCATACCGTCATCAAGCACAAGTATGACATCGCAGAAGCGTATTCCCGACGCTCTTTGGCTTACCGTAATAACGGTGCATTCGTCCTTCAGGCTTGCGAGAGAATGCCTGAGGCGTTTATCGGTGGCGTAATCAAGTGCCGAGGATGAGTCATCCAATATCAATATCTTGGGCTTTGCAACGAGTGTGCGGGCGATATTGAGTCT
Source organism: uncultured Lachnospiraceae bacterium (assembly GCA_964562175.1). Taxonomy (GTDB): domain Bacteria; phylum Bacillota; class Clostridia; order Oscillospirales; family CAG-272; genus CAZCJU01. The sequence goes on along the minus strand of CAZLRV010000004.1, from coordinate 43,207 downwards.
TTGCCTTTGACCGCCCGAAAGATTTCTGCCGCCCTGCTCCACGTACTCATCGAGTCCGTTCGGTTTTGAGCGAACGAACTCCTCGGCTTGAGCCTTTCTCAAGGCTTCCCACAGCTCCTCATCCGTCGCATTTTCGTTGCCCCACAGGAGATTGCTCCTTATCGTACCCGAAAAAAGCACGATCTTTTGCATCACAACGCCGACGCACTCTCTCATCTGTTCAAGTGTATAGCTTTTTATATCGTTTCCAAGCAGCTCGATCTTACCCTCGCAAGCATCGTAATAGCGTGCGATAAGGCTCACAAGCGTTGTTTTTCCGCTTCCCGTAGAGCCTATTATACCGACGCTCTGCCCTTTTTTCACCTTAAACGAAATGTTTTCAAGTGAATGCTCGGAGGCGTTTGCATAACGCATACCGACGCCGTCAAATTTAAGAACGATATCGGTCTGCTTTGCCTCAGCCCCCTTTTCGGGATAGCTCATTGAGCGTTGCGTGTCAAGCACCTGCCCGATACGGTCCATGCTTGATGCGGCTTTGCTCAAAAGCGTTATCAGATTTGCGAGCTTTATAAGCTCTATCAATATCTGACTCATATAGTTTATCATTGCAACTATATTTCCCGAAAGCAACACACCGTCGTTTACCTGCTGTGCGCCGATGTATAAAACGGCGATAATACCGAGATTTATTATAAGGCAGGTCAACGGATTCATGACCGAGGATATATTGCCAACTCTTATCTGCTTTTTCACAAGCGTGGAATTGGATGAGGCGAATGACTCGCATTCTTCTCTTTCACGTCCGAGGGCTCTTATAACACGTACACCCGAAAGCTCCTCACGCACGTGTGTCGTTACCTCGTCAAGCTGTTTTTGCGTATTTTTATACATAGGCGAGGTTATACGCATTATACCGAATACAACGACGAAAAGTATCGGGATGGCAACGACAAAGACCAAGGCAGTCTTGATATCTATCGTAAACGCCATTATCATAGAGCCGAAAACGATAAACGGGCTTCTCAAAAGAAGGCGCAAAAACATATTCAAGCCGTTTTGCACCTTATCGATATCGCCCGTCATACGAGTTATTAAAGTCGTCGCTCCGACTCCGTCAAGCTCGGCGAAGCCGAGCGTTTGTATATGCTCCATAAGTCTGTGTCGCAGATCGCTTGCGGTCTTGACCGAGGCTCTTGCCGCAAAATACTGTGCGGTAAACGAGCAGACAAGACCCAAAAACGCCATAAGCACCAAAATGCCGCATCTGCCGATAATATACATTCTGTCGCCGTTTTTTTCAATTATTCCGACGTTTATTACATCCGCCACAACAAGCGGCACGGCAAGGTCGAACAGTGCCTCAAGCATTTTGAAGAGCGGCGACAAAATGCTTTCTTTCAAATACTTCTTAAAATAAGGCAAAAGATATTTCAAATCGCACCCTCTGTCATACCTGCTCAAGCTTTTTCATTCTTACATCCGTTCCGCGGAACACAAACGGATAGAACTCGCCCAAAAGACGTGACATTATACGCGCATCGTATCTCTCGCGCAGCTCCTTTTGAGTCAGGTTTGTATTTACTATCATCGCCCTATCGGCGGCGATCCTCGTATTTATCAAATTATACAGGCAGGAAAGCGTAAATTGATTTGTCAGCTCAACGCCCAAATCGTCAATTATGAGCAGGTCGCATTCAAAGTATTTGTCCGTTTGCGGCTTTTCCGTATCGTTATAGGAACGATTAAAGCGTTCATGCTCGAATGCGGCAAATATATTTACCGCCGAATCGTACACGACATCGTAGCCCTTGTTTATGATAACGCTTGCCGCCGCAGTCGATAAATGCGTTTTTCCCAGACCGGTGGGACCGTACAAAAGCAAATGTCCGGTCTGACCCTCGCCGAATGAGTCCGCATAATCCATTATATATTGGTATATAAACTTCATCGAATCGTAATCGTCAAGGCTCGTATTGTAATATTCAAGCGAAAAATTGTCAAAGCTCTGCTTTTTTGCAAGCATACCGAGACCGGAGCTTTCGTAAGTTGCAAGCGCCAACGCCCGCTTCATACATATGCACATACGTCCGTCGATCTGCCCCTCATCACGGCACAGCTCACATTCGTACTTCGGCAAAAAATAGTCGGCGGGATATCCGTATTCCTCAAGCAGCTCGCCTCGACGCTTCAAAAGCACCTCATTTTCTTTCTTAAGCGCATCTATACGCTCCTGCAGTCCCTCTCTGCCTCTCATTGCCTCTGCCATTATCTTAACGCCCGTCGCCGACAATTCCTCTTGAACCTTACGCAGTGACGGGTACTTGTCGCAAAGCTCTTTTATTCGCTCCTCCGCCCGTCTCTCCGCTTTGAGCGATTTGTCAAGATACTCGCGCTTGACCTTGCCGTAATTCTCTTTATTATAGCTCATTTTTTATCTTTATAACTGCGTTTAAGGGCAAGCGCCATAAATTCGTCAACATCAAAGCTGTCCTTTTGAGTGCCGCTCTTTTCCGCTTTCATTTTCTTATTTTCTTGCCTTTGACGTGCCTGTTCATACGTTTCGATACCCTCCGCACGCCACTTTTTGATTATTCCGTTGCAATAATCCATGCTCGGCTCGTTAATAGCGCCGACTGTCAGCTCATATGCGTATTCTATCAGCTCGTAGGGCAAAGCGTAGTCATCTGTCCACAGAGTGATAAATCGTTTTTCCTTTGCTATCAACGCACGGCTTCCCAGACCGAACAGCTTTTTTATCTTCGCAACCGTATTATCCTTTTCACGAGTCTTTTTAAGATATTCAAGCAGTGCCGGTCGTGTCACGATATCCGCATCGAACAATGAGGTTGCCATCCTTGACATATAAGCAACGCTTTTTTTATCTATCTCAACGCAGTATCTGCCAAGCTCCAGAATGAAATCGGGCGGCAGATGAAGATAACCGTACATGGAAACGAGGCAATATATCTCGTTTGTAATGAGCATCTTACCGAGTACCTGACCCAGATCGTTTATGAGTCTCTTAAGCTCCTCATCCTCCTCAATGATGCTTGCCGTTTCCTCACTCGTATGCGAGGAGCTTTCGGACATAAGCAGCTTGCCGCTGCTCTTTTTCTTTTCGGGGATAAACTCAAGCTTAGGCTCCGTATCGAGAAGCACCTTCGAATCCGTCCAATATTTCATTGCGCTCTCTATATCCGCCCATGACATATGCAGATCGGATATCGCTCTTGCACGGTATTTGCTCGGTTCTTCTCTGAACCTCTCATTGGAGCATATGTATATCAGCACTCGAAGCTGCTCGGCGTTTGCTCCGTTCATTCGTCCGAGTGTCGCCTCATAGGGCAGATTTATTACACGGCTTCCGTAATTTACATATAAAGACATCTTATTCTTTTTGCTCTTTCATATCATACATAAGCATCATAAGCGAATCACCGAGCATGGCGTTTTGCACAGTCGTATTCTCGTCCGAGCAAAGCTCCGCACCGGAAAGATTCCATATTCCTCTTATTTTCAGCTTCTTTACCAATGCCGCCGCCCACTCGGCGTTTTCGGAGGACAAAGCGATGACCGCAAGGTCTATATGCTCCTCTTTGCACAGCTCGGTAAGCTCGCTCACGTGTCTGACCTCGAATCTGCCGACGCCCTTTCCCACGTTGTCCAAGCTTTTGTCAAAAACGCCTCTTACGCGTATTCCGCGCATTTCAAACACCATGCTGTCGGCAAGAAAGCCGTAAAAGCCCGGGGAGGACAATACCACGGCGTTGTATTTTTCGCCGACGCCGAGTATCTTGCTCATCTGCATATAAAGATATTTGACGTTATATCCGTAGCCCTGTTGACCGAATTCGCCGAAATAGCTCAGATCCATACGTATTTGCGATGCCTTGACTCCCATCAGTTTGGCAAGCTCAAGGGAGGATATACGCATAATATCCTTATTCAAGAGCATTCTCAGATATCTGTAATATCTCGGCAACCGTTTTACCACCGTCATGGGCGCATTTGTCACGATACCGTCGTTCTTTTTTATTTCCGAAAGCGACGGCAGATCGTCAACGTCGATTCCTTCATCCCTTTTCCCGTGAGTCACTTTATTTCATCTTCCTTATGGTTTCGTTTACATAGTCCGCAAATTGCCGACACGTTGCACCCGTATCACGTCCCGTCATAACGAGCTTTTTCTCCTCGAACATACATTTATCCAAAGCCGCCTCAAGCAGATCCGCCTCTCTCTGCTTGCCTATATGGGAGAGCAAAAGCACGGTGGCACGAAGCATTGAGCAGGGGTCCGCATATTCCGCACGTCCCTCGGCAACCATACGGGGAGCGGAGCCGTGTATCGCCTCGAACATTGCGTATCTTTTTCCTATATTTGCACTTCCCGCAGTACCGACGCCGCCTTGAAATTCAGCCGCCTCGTCCGTTATGATATCACCGTACAGATTGGGCAGAATGAACACCTTGAAGTCACGTCTGCGTTTTTCGTCGACAAGCTTTGCGGTCATGATATCGATGAACCATTCATCGGTCAAAATCTCCGGATAATCCTCGCCTATCTGCTTGGCGATATTCAAGAACTTGCCGTCGGTGGTCTTTATGATATTGGCTTTTGTGACTATCGAAACTCTTTCTTTTTTGTTCTTTCTCGCATATTCGTAGGCAAGTCTTGAAATTCTTTCACATCCCTCGGTGGTCGCAACACAAAAATCAAGCGCAAGCTCCGGCGTGACATTTACTCCCTTACTTCCGACAGCGTAAGCACCCTCGGTGTTCTCTCTGAAAAACGTCCAATCTATGCCCTGCTCGGGTACCTTTACGGGACGAACATTCGCAAAAAGGTCAAGTCCCTTTCTCATTGCGACATTTGCACTCTCGATATTGGGCAGACCGTCACCGGCGTGCGGTGTCGTTGTGGGGCCTTTCAGTATAACGTGACACTTTTTCAGCTCATCCATTACATCGTCGGGTATCGCTTTGTTATGCGCGATCCTGTTCTCTATCGTCAGCCCGTCGATATTTCTTATTTCCACCTTGCCCGAACGAATATCGTCGCCGAGCAGATACTCTATTACGTCGCTCGCCGCTTTTGTTATCGTCGGTCCGATACCGTCACCGCCGCATACGCCGATTATTATTTTTTCAAGCGATGAATAATCGATAAAATCCTTTGTTGCGCAAATACGCTCGTTTCTTTCAAGCTGCTCGGCAAGCAAAGCTTTAAAATGCTCTGCCGCCGCCTCTATCTCTTCCGTGTAATTTTTCTTATTCTCGGTCATTATCGTATACAACCTCCGCTATATTTTCGGTAATTTTGTTCAATTCACATATCATTCATATTGACCGTCTTTTATCATCATTCGGTCGATTATTTGTCCGATATCTTTGACTGACATTTATTCCCATTATTTCCATTTATAAAATTTGATATATACTCGCTACACCAAAAAAATTCTTTATTGAAATTGCCGTATTTTTTTATACACCGAGGTTTTCCACATTTTCCACACGGTTTTCCACATCATTTGTGGAATTAAAACACCCGAAACACGCTAAAACAACGCTTTACGGCGTGCTTTTCCACATTTTTATCCACAAGCTGTGGAAAACTTCGGTAACATGATTTTATTCGTCAAAAACTCGTAAAATGGGAATTTTTTTACATTTTTCCACGTTTGAATCTGTCAAAGTGACGAATTTTGCGTCCTGACACATTGTTTACATTTGGTTCATATTTTGACCGTTCGTTGCCTTAAAACGGGCTTGTGGCTCTCGCATTCAGACTCGGCTCACCACGCTTATTTGCCATATATTCATAATAGGCCGCACCGGCTATCATGGCGGCGTTATCACCGCACAGTGACAGAGGCGGCATATACAGCCGCACATCGTGCTTTTTGCAAAAGTCAGATATGCGGGTACGCAAATGGCTGTTTGCGGCAACGCCGCCTGCAAGCACAAGCGAGGTCATACCCTCGGTTTCGTATATCTGCTCAAGCTTCATTTCCACCGAGGTGCAGACCGTTTCGGTAAACGATGCGGCGACATCGGCAATGTTCAGCTCCTCACCCTTTTGGCGTGCGTTGTGTACGAGATTCACCACAGCCGTCTTAAGCCCGGAAAAAGAAAAATCGTAGCTTCCGTCACGCATTATCGCAAGCGGCAGCTTATAGGCACGGCAATTGCCTTCATACGCCAGCCTGTCCATCTCAGCCCCTCCGGGGTACGGAAGTCCGAGGACTCTTGCACTCTTGTCAAATGCCTCACCGATAGCATCGTCGCGCGTGTACGCTATTGTCTTCATATCCGTATACGTTTCGACTTTTATTACGGAGGTATGACCTCCGGACATCACCAAAGCGGTAAACGGCGGCTTCGGAGGGTCGGCAACAAGATAATTTGCCGCAATATGCCCTTTGATATGGTGTACCGGGACGAGCGGTATATTTCTCGAATAGGCAAGCGACTTGGCAAAATTCAGTGCCACAAGAAGCGAGCCGACAAGACCCGGCTCACTCGTCACGCCGATGCATTCTATATCGTCAAGCCCAACGCCCGCTTTGTCGAGTGCCTCATATGTTATCGCACTTATCGCTTCAATGTGCGCCCGTCCCGCTATTTCGGGTACCACTCCGCCGTAGAGTGCGTGAAGCTGTACCGACGAGGCTATTATATTAGACAGTATCACCCCGTGCGACGACTTGCCGTCAAAACGAACGACAGATGCCGACGTTTCGTCGCACGAGCTTTCAAACGCTAAAATATTCATTTTTTCCATCACAACGCAAGCGACATAAGCACGGCGTCCTCTTTTGGAAACGAATAGTAATTCTTTCGTTTTCCGTCAACGGTGAATCCGAACTTTTCATATAACGCCCTGCCCTGTACGTTGCTCTCTCTTACCTCAAGTCGTATTTGCTTTATCTCGCATTCCTTTGAGCATTCGATAAGCCGTTTCAAAAGCATACTTGCCACACCTCTGCATCTGTACTTGGGTGAAACGGCTATATTCATCAACTCGCCCTCGTCAAGTACCCTGTAGATGCCGCCATAACCGATCACCTCATCGCCGCAAAGTGCGACATAATAGACCGCAAGCGGATTTTGAACAAGCTCCGAAAACATTTTTTCGCTCCACGGCTCGGAGAAGCACTCCGAATCAAGTGCGGCAAGATGTGGGGCGTGCTTTGCCGAAAGCGGTACTATGACGTAATTTGACATAAAAGCGCTCAATATCCGAATTTTCCGCTCAAGCTGTCATCGTTCATTATCCAATCACGGACATCGTACACAACATATTCGCTCGGCGTGCTTCTTATAACGACCTTGGCAATTCCCGCATTTATTATCATCCTCTTGCACATTTGGCACGAGCATGAATCCTCTATCAGCTTGCCGCTCTGCGCATCCTTGCCGACCATATAAAGCGTTGCTCCGAGCATTTGCTCTCTCGATGCCGATATTATCGCATTAGCCTCAGCGTGTATGGAACGGCACATTTCGTACCTTTCCCCTCTCGGTATACCGAGCTTTTCACGCATACATGTGCCTACATCGTCGCAGTTTTTTCTGCCTCTCGGAGCGCCGTTGTAGCCGGTGGACACGATATTGTCGTTTTTAACGATTATTGCCCCGTAATGCTTACGCAAGCACGTGCTTCTTTCAAGCACCGTTTGAGCGATATCAAGATAATAATTTGCCTTGCTTACTCGACCGCATCCCATTATTTGCCTCCGATCACAGCTTTTCGGAAAGCTCTTTGAGGTATTCTCTGAATTGCTCGCCGAGATTCGGGTCATCCATTGCATACTCGATATTTGCCTGCAAAAATCCGAGCTTTGCGCCCATATCGTATCTCTTGCCGACATAATCCACCGCAAGCATTCCCTTCGTTTGAGCCAGAACACGCATTGCATCCGTCAGCTGAAGCTCACCGCCCGCACCGAGCGGAGTATTGTCAAGTATATCGAATATATCGGGAGTGAGAACGACTCTGCCCAAAATTGCGAAATTCGAAAATTTCTCCTCGGGTGTCTGCGGCTTTTCGACCATATCCGTTGTCGAGTATACATTACCCTCTATATGCTCCGTCTTGAGTGAGCAATACTTCTTTACATCCTCATCCGATACCGCCTTAACGCCTGCGGCGGCTTTTCCGTATTTCTCGTAAGCGTCGATAAGCTGTTTTGTGACGGGAACCTCGGCACGCATTACATCGTCACCGTAAAGTACCGCAAACGGCTCATCACCTATAAACGACCTTGCACACGATACGGCGTGTCCCAAGCCGCGTGTAACCTTTTGACGTATGAAATAAACATTTGCCAAATGGCACGTTTCTTTGATATCGTCAAGCTCCTTCTGTTTATGCTTCATGGTAAGATTATCGTTATATTCGATATTATAATCGAAATAATCCTCCATCATGCCCTTGTTTCTGCCCGTGATTATAAGTATATCGGTGATTCCGGAGTTTACAGCCTCACGCACGAGATATTCTATGGACGGTCTGTCAACGATGGGAAGCATTTCCTTCGGCACGGCACGTGCGATGGGGAGCATTCTCGTACCGAGACCTGCGGCGGGTATAACTGCTTTTGTGATTTTCTTCATTATTCTATTTCCTTTTTATATTATTATTTATTTTTTTACCATGCTTTTCTATTGCCGTCGCAAGCGGCACGCCGAGAAGATAGCACACACAGCCCTGAGAGACGGCAAGCGAGAGGATATTGACACAAAGTGTCGTCCAAAACGCCTCCCCGCCCTCCGGCACACTCATCACGCTTATCATCACGCCGATAACGAGGGCGTTTATTATAACGGACGGAATCGGTGCGGTGTATTTGTTCCTTGCCCTCGAGGTCAGGTATGCGGCGATCAGCGTTGCCGCCGAGCCGAATAAGATATCGGCAATACCGTATGCCGAAACGATATTTGAGATAAGACAGCCGACAAACAGTGCGGGAATCGCTTCGGGAAAGTACAGCGGAAGGATAGTCAGTGCCTCGGACGGACGAAATTGCAACGAACCGAAGCCGACAGGTGCGACGGCAAGCGTAAGTGCGACGTAAAGTGCGGCTATCATGCCCGCACGCACTGTACGTGTTATGCTTTCGTTTTTTATCATTTTACTTTTTGCCTGCCAAAACATATCAATTCACTGTATATTATATATTATTCAATTGAATAAATCAAGAGGTATTTCAATTTATTTTTTGCTCAGAGGCTATTTTTTATCAAGAAGCGTTATTTTTATTCGAAAAAGGCTTGATTTACCGCAAAAAATAGTGTATAATCAACTCGGAGGATGGTACAGAGCATGAAAAATACTTTCATTGAAATATTCAAAAAAAACATAACACGTGACGGTGCGGACAGAATGCTCGATTATTTGGAAAACAAATCGGACTTTTTCACCTCGCCGGCAAGCACACGCTTTCACCTCAGCTGTGAGGGCGGGCTTTGCACGCACAGCGTAAATGTTTACCGTTGTCTTAAGGATTATCTTTCACGCGAAAAGATAAAAAACGAATTCGGCATAAGCTACGATGACGAAACGATTGCAATAGTTTCGCTTTTGCACGATGTGTGTAAAGCGGGCTGTTATAAGACCTCGACCCGCAACGTAAAGAATGCGCAGGGCGTATGGCAGAGTGTGCCGTATTACGAATTTGACGATCCGCTTCCCTACGGTCACGGCGAAAAAAGCGTTTACATAATAAACGGCTTTATCAGGCTCAGCCGCGAAGAGGCGTTTGCGATAAGATATCATATGGGCTTTTCGGGTACGGACGATGCACGCAACGTCGGTGCGGCATATGAAAAATTTCCGCTTGCCCTCGCTCTGAGCATTGCCGATATGGAAGCGACATATTATGCGGAGAAAAACTCATAATTTCAAAGAGAGGGACGCAAAAGGCGTTCCCTCTCATTTTATTATGGTTTTGTTATGACTTTGATTTTTTTATTGCAAGAAATACGACCGCTCCGCCTATCAGCACAACGATTACAGCCGCCACTACTATCCAAATCACGTTATTTCCGCCGCCCTCGGCTACACCGTCCGTTACGGAATCACTTGATATATCCGTCATAGCCTCACCCGTGTCTTCCGTCGGTGTCTGTGTTTGCTCCTCGGTAACCTCTTGAGTCATCTCCGACAGAAGCGTAAGCTTGTAATGGTCTGCAATTCCGTCGGCTATTGCATAGCCTATGGCCTTAAGCTTATCCTCCTTCAGCATAAGCTGTTCAACGTCCTGCTTATTTGACAAGAATGCGCATTCCACTATCATTCCCGCCATAAGCTTCGAGCCTCTTATTTTGCCCTCGCTGTATCTTTTCGCACGCCACAGCACTCCGTAATACTCTTGAAGTGAGCCGTCGGGATGCTGTGAATTTGTTTTACTGTTTACGTAATACGGATCTGCGTTTTTGACAGTACCCGCATCTTTATTGAGTCTTGACATTATTCTGTTTGCCAGCTTCATTGTGTTATTGTACATTTCCTTGTTGTAATTGGGGTTTACGGTGTATATCTGCGTGCCTCTTGCGTTTGCGTTGTCCGAGTAATTATTATGTATGCTTATAAACGCCACCGAACCGTTTTTCGATGCCGGTATTACTCTGTCGTCAAACGACGGGTCATGCTCAACGCTCTTTTTTGCCATATAAACACGAACGCCGTATTCTTCAAGCCTGTCCTTGCAATGATTTGCTATTTCCCAATTGTAATAGACCTCGTTTTTGCCGCCGAAAGCCACGGCTCCGTTTGTACCCGTACCATCGCCCTCGGAATTTATTCCGTGTCCGGCATCGAGCGTTATTGTAAGTGTAGGCTCTGCGGCTTTTATCCCGATCGGACAGAGTGAGGTCGACAGCGCTGTAAGCGCAAGCACCGATGACAGTATTTTCTTAAGCTTCAAAATAATATCCTCCGATATATAATACTTATTTTATCTTACCACCATTTTTCGCATTTGTCAACATATTTCCGAGTTTTTTCAATAAATATTGACAAAGTTATTTTTTTAATATATAATATAGTCATTCTGTAAAAAAGGAACTCTTCAATGATAAAATTCAAAAACCACATATCCGCACTTTTAGCCGTCCTCTGCCTGCTCGGCACTTTGGGCTGTCAACGTGTGAGTGAGGGCGGCGAGTCCTCTCGACCTGTCGAGAGCGATACGCCGATAACGGACAGGCTCACGGAAACCGACGCACCGAATACCGATACAGAGTCGGAAATCATCCCGAGCGAGGAATTATTCTCGGTAGGTCTTGAGGACGAAAGCGGTGAGCGTATAGCCGACACGGTGTTTGAAAAAGAAAAAAACACTTTATACGTTCGCATACCGTTTGCCTCGGATGAGGGAGAGATAAAAAACGCCCGTCCGTTCGTTGAGGGTGAAAACGCAACTCTCGTATCGTTCACCGATATCGACGAAAACGAGGTCACATCTCTTTCTTTCCGTCAAAAATACATTCTGACCGTAAGCATCGGCACGGTCACACGCCCGTATTATTTGAAGATCGGACGGCAGAGCAACGATCTGCCGATGGTATCCCTCTATACGGACGGGGAGATAACAAGCAAATTCGAATACATAAGCGGCAGTATGTCGATAGATACCTCATGCGGCGGCGAATACCTCGGCTACGACCTTGAGCAGACCTCTCTTCAGATAAAGGGACGCGGCAACGCTTCTTGGTGGGGCGAGGGTGAGAAAAAGTCGTATCGGATAAAATCAGACGAAAAAGTCTCCGTCTTGGGCTTGGCAAAAAACAGGGATTGGGTGCTTGTCCCGAATTATTACGACAAAACTCTTATGCGCAACATAGTTGCTCATACGTTGGCAAGTCAAATGGAGTGCCTTTACTATACGCCGACGCACATTCCCGTCGATCTGTTTTTAAACGGAGAATACAGGGGCGTGTATACCATTGCGGACAAAATTGAGGTTGCAGGCGGCAAGGTCGAGCTTGGTAACACCAAGGGAGTCGATTCCCCCGGATTTTTTATAGAAATGGGTTGGGATTTCAACGAAAAGGTATACAGAGGGCTTGACTATTTCGACACGAAAATGCTTGAGCGGCTCTTCGTAAAACAGCCCGAAATAACAAAAAGATACGGGGATGATATAAACTATATCATCGACTACGTACAGCGCGCCGAGGATGCGATAGTTTCCGGTGTCGGGTATGAGGAGTATATAGACATCGATGCGTTTGTCGATTGGTTCATCATTACCGAGCTGACGAACAACACGGAAATGGCATTTTACCGAAGCTGTTTTTTCTACAAGCCCGAGGGGGGTAAAATAACGATGGGTCCCGTTTGGGATTTCGATATGGCATTCGGAAATCATAAAGGAGATATAAAGAATTACGACGGCTGGGCAAGCGGTGAGGCTACCTATTACGATATGACAAAAAACTGGGCTACATATCTCGTAAAGGACGAGCATTTTATGTCGCTTGTTCGCAAAAGATGGTGTCAAAAGCGTGACGTTTTGCTCTCATGTGCCGAGTCGACTATAGATAACACGGCAAAAAAGCTTGAACGTTCTCAAAAAGAAAACTTCAAGAAGTGGGATATTATGGATAAGACTGTCGGAGTCGGCAATGTAGACTGCAAAAAATACAATACTTATGAGCTTCAGGTGCAATATCTTCGCAATTTCATCATCTCGCGAGCCGAGTGGATCGACGGCAGACTCGGAGTCGAGCGTTCCGCAACTGCCGAAAAAATCGAGCGGTGACAAATACGATATAGGCAAATGCTGAAATTTGATTTAATATATCGGATAAAGTATTGCAAAAGCTCTTGACATAATTCGACTTTTGTGTTATCATCTCATCGTGCCGTCGGCACGAAAAACAATAAGTGAGGAATTTGCTTTGGTTTACGCAATTATTCTGTTTGCCCTGACCTACGTGCTTATGCTGACATTTCAAAAATACAGACTTTGGGTTGCACTCGCCTCCGCTCTTATCTTCATCGTTTCGGGAATGCTTCCGCTGAATAAAGCTCTTTCGTACATTGATTTTAACGTCCTTATGATGTTTGCCGGTACAATGGGTACGGTCGCTCTTATGATAGAGTCGAAAATGACCGCACTGCTTGCCGACATACTTATCGAAAAAGTACCCAACGTAAAATGGGCTATAGTCGCCCTCTCCCTTTTTGCCGGTATCGTTTCGGCATTTATCGACAATGTTGCGACGGTGCTTATGATCGCCCCCATCGCTTTGTCTATAGCAAAAAAGCTTAAGATAAATCCCGTGGGAATGATAATAGCAATAGCCGTATCGTCAAATCTTCAAGGTGCGGCAACGCTTGTGGGTGATACGACCTCGATACTGCTTGCCGGCGAGGCAAAGATGAACTTTGCGGACTTTTTCGTATACAACGGAAAGCCGGGAATATTCTTCGCCGTTGAGCTTGGTGCATTGGTCTCCGCCGTTATATTGCTTTTTGTGTTCAAAAACGAAAAGGGCGAGGTCAATTCAAGTGAGCGTACCGTTGTTACCGACTACGTGCCGACCGTTTTAATGCTCGCAACTGTTGTTTCCTTGATAATAGCTTCGTTTATACCGAACACACCCGATATGATAAACGGTATAATATGTATGGTAATAATGCTGATAGGCGTGATATACAGTGCCATACGCAAAAAGAGCTTCACCGCAGTTACAGACGTGCTTAAAGAAATTGACTATGAAACGATATTCTTGATATTCGGTCTGTTCCTTGTAATAGGCGGTATTCAGGAGAAGGGCGTTATAGATGCCGTAGCGGAGCTGTTTGCACAGCTCGGAGGCGGAAATCTGTTCCTTATCTACTCGGTTATCGTATGGGCAAGCGTTCTGCTCTCGGCATTTATCGACAATATCCCCTATGTGGCTACCATGCTTCCCGTCGTTACGAAAATCGCAACAGATATGGGTATTGACCCCGCTCTGCTGTATTTCGGTCTGCTTTGCGGTGCTACGCTCGGCGGAAACCTTACACCCATCGGAGCGTCGGCAAACATTGCCGGCATAGGAATTCTTCGCAAGGAAGGCTATGAGGTCAAGAAAAGCGATTTTCTGCGGATCGGCATACCCTTTACCCTCGGTGCGATAATACCCGCATATATCTACCTGTGGATATTCTACAGCTAAAAAATACATATCCTCAAAAAAAGGTCTTTCCCGCAGAAAGACCTTTTTTTGTTTTGTTTATTCTGTCGATGTGTTTTCGGTAAATGTTACCTCAAGTGTTACCGTTGTTCTTCCTCTCCATACAACTATGGATACGGTATCGCCGACGTAGTAGCTCGATATAGTTGCGGAAAGACCGCTTGTCGAATCTATACGCGTTTCGTCAACATACAATATAACGTCATTTACCTGAAGTCCCGCCTTTTCGGCATCCGAGCCTTTCGTTACCGCCTTGACGTAAACACCGTAATTTCTGTCGTAATCGACGCTTATACCGAGATAAGCCTTTTGCGTTGTGGAACGGTTCTCGATTATATCTTGAATAATGGGACGAGCCGTATTTGCGGGTATTGCAAACGCTATTCCCTCGATTCCCGTACCCGATGATTTTGCATTGACTATTCCTATAAGCTCGCCCGAATAGGTGAACAGACCGCCGCCGGAGTTGCCGGGGTTTACGGATGTATCCGTTTGCAGAAGCGTCATTGTTTTGTTTTCAACCGAAACCTGACGTTCAAGCGCCGAGATAATACCGCTCGTTACCGAACCGCCAAGCTCGCCCAAAGGGTTACCGACAGCCAGAACATTATCTCCTACGACAAGCAGATCTGAATTTCCGAAAGTCGCATACGAAAGCCCGCTTGCCTCTATCTTTACCACCGCAAGGTCATTCTTAATATCGTAGCCCCACAGCGTTGCGGAATACTCATCACCGGAGCGTAATCTTACCGTTATCTTTGTCGCACCGTCTATAACATGGTAATTCGTTGCAATAAAGCCGTCAGCGGAAACTATAACTCCGCTTCCCGCTCCCTCTTGCACATACTGACCGAAATACGTATTGTTTACTATTGATTCGGTCTGTATCTCAACTACGGAATTGACTATCTTCGAGGCTACACTCTTTGCCGATACCTCGTTTGAGCTGGGGAAGCCTCCGACACTCGTGCTTTCATCCCCCTTGGGTACCTCCTCATTGTAGGCAAGCGTAACATCACTTCTGCCGGTGCCTATGCTGTTGTTTACACCGTTTGTATCGGTAGATGGCGAGGTTCCGACGGGCGGGTCGTTTTCGCTCTCGTTTCTTGACAGGAACGTGCCGAGTGCGAACGATGCCGCAGAGAGTATAAGACAGACAGCCACACAAACGCATATTATAGCCGCCGTCGAGCTTTTTTTCTTCTTTTTCGGCTCAGGCGGTGTATACATACTTTGTGTATACCTATCGTAATCCGGATTTGAGGTGTAAACGTGGACTCCCTCGTCCCTCCGTTCCTCTTTCTTTTGTTCCTCGTCGTAATCGTTTGGCGATATTCTTGTTTTTTCGACATTCGTATATGAGTACGTTCCGTCCTCTGTCGGCTTGTTCTCTCCTTGCTCGTCTTGGGACATCATATCCTCATCTTTTTTTTCGAAATCGTTTTCGTTATTTTCCATGACAGTTCTCCTTTCGCATATTCTCTTTAGAATGCGACATCATTATATTGCTTGAATGTGAAAACCGTTTGATTTGAAATTGAGCCTTGTTTGAAACTGTTCGTTTTTATTGTGAAACGTATCACTCGAAAACGGGATAGCAGGAAAGCACACTGCCGCCGTCTGACTCAATATCGGCCTTGAGCGAGGAAAGCTCGGAGTCGTTCAAGGCCTCGCTTATAAAGCAGAAGGCATTCTCAAGCTCGGCAAAAGCTTCGCCGGTGCGGTACTTAATGTCGGTAACCACCATATATCTCATACGCTCGTTACAGCCGGACGGTGTTACCTCCGCTTTTGTCCACGGCAGGAAGGGATTTTCGTCCGCTTTGTGCATCGTTATGTCGATAACATCGGCAACAACGGCACTTGCCGTCGGCATTTTACCCGCACCTCTGCCGTAGAACATTACATCACCCGATGCGTCGCCGCTGACGAGCGCACCGTTGAATACGTCCTCTATGCAGTATAAAGGAGAGTCGGAGGGAACGAAATGCGGGGCAACGTATGCGTAAAGACCGTCCTCGGTATCACGTGCAACGCCGAGGAGCTTGAGCTTGCCGCCGAGTGCATTCGCCGCCTCAACGTCAACAGACGTTATT
The DNA here is from genome assembly GCA_964562175.1 of uncultured Lachnospiraceae bacterium. GTDB lineage: Bacteria > Bacillota > Clostridia > Oscillospirales > CAG-272 > CAZCJU01. The sequence goes on along the minus strand of CAZLRV010000004.1, from coordinate 26,921 downwards.
TTATCTATTCCGCAGGTCGGTATCTTATCCGGATCGAGCAAAACACCCGTCATAATAGCACCCAATATGCATATTTTTCTGCCGGTGTCCTTGCCCAGGACATCCGCATCGGGGTTTCTTTCGGCATAGCCGAGTGCCTGTGCCTGTCCCAAAGCTTCCTCGTATGTCTTTCCGTGCGTGTACATTTGAGTCAAAATATAATTCGTCGTGCCGTTCAAAATACCGGCTATCTTGCTTATTCTGTTTGCCGCCAAGCATTGTGCTATCGGACGGAGCAGGGGTATCGTTCCGCCGGTACTTGCCTCAAACATATATTTGCAACCGTTTTCTTGCGCAAGCTTCATCAGCTCGTCACCGTGCTTTGCAACAAGCTCTTTGTTTGAGGTAACCACGCTTTTGCCCAGGCAGAGAGCGTTTTTCGTAAGCGTATACGCAACGCCGCAGCCGCCCATCGTTTCAACAACGATATCGACCTCGGGGTCGTTTACGACGATATTGAAGTCGTCTACCCTTATCTTATTGAACTCGGATTCGGGAAAGTCACGCAGGTCGCAAACATATTTGAGAGATATCTTTTCTTTCGCTTTTTTTTCGATTATATCGCCGTTGCGAACGAGCAACTCGGCAACACCCGCACCGACGGTACCAAAGCCTACAATGGCAACGTTTTTCATTTCAACACTCCTGTAATTTACAAGTAAATATATACTTTTTTATTTTACCACATATCATACCGAAATGTCAATAGCAAAACGCATACTTTTATAATTAAAGTAATTAAAATCCGTCATTCTTCTCGTTTTTTCTCATTACGGTATTATGTCGGCACGCCGCCTATGGGCTTAAAACGCTCACCGAAAACCTCCGTCGCATCGCTCACCGTCACAAATGCGCCCTCATCCTCACATCTTACAAGCTCATATACCTCGGACGATCTGCCAACGCCTATCACGCACATCAAAATATCATACTCCTTGCCGCTGTACGCTCCGTGTGCCGTTATATAAGTCGCTCCGAGTCCAAGCTCATTCAATAATCTACGTGATATCGTTTCGTTTTTTTCACTTATTATATACACAATTCTCGATCTGTCCTTTTTGTACACGACTGCATTCAACACCCGCGTTTGCAAAAGCACCGCCGCCGCACCGTATACGGCAGTATCGAATTTGCCGAACACCAAGCCCGATAAAACAACTATCGCACCGTCAACGAGCAAAAATATATGTCCGATGCTTAAATGCGCAAATTTTCGTTTCAGCAATTTCACGATTATATCCGTTCCGCCCGTCGTTGAGCCTGTCCGAAATATTGCCCCAACGCCGATACCGCACAGCACCGAGCCAAAGAGTGCCGAAACAAGTATATCCTCGCTCAAAGCTCCTATAAAGTGTGATGCCGCATTTACGGAAAGTGAGGTCAAGACCACTGTGCAAAGACTCGATGCGAAAAATCTCAGACCGAAATATATTGCCCCCGAGAGCAAAACGGGTACGTTCAGGATCAATATCCACGTACCCGTATCTACACTCGGCAAAAGCTCATGCATAACGACGGAAAGTCCCGAAAGTCCTCCGGGTGCCAGCTCACCGGGCTCGTAGAAAACACCTATTCCGATTCCTATCAGCAAAGCACCGAAAAGAATCTGTCCGACCGATGCCGCATTATCTCGTATTTTTCTTTCGGCTTCCCTTTTTGTTTTTTTGTTTTGAGTATTCAATTTTCTTTTTTTCCTTTGAGCCTGTACCGCGCTCAGGCGTGCGGACGGTGTTTGAGCCTCTCTGCGGCGGCACAAGACAATCGGGCGAGGTTCCTATAAGGTCTGCACGTCCGCATTTACGCAGTGCCTTACGAACGAGCGGATAATTCTCGTGCCTGTTATACTGAAGCAACGCCCTTTGCATCTGTTTTTCCTCATACGTATCGGGTACATACACCTTTTTCCCCGTAAACGGATCTATGCCCGTATAGAACATTACCGTTGATGCACTTCCGGGGGTTGGGTAAAAGTCCTGTACCTGTTCGGGCGAATAATTGCTTTTTTTCATCTGCAGTGCAAGCTCGACGGCACAGTTGAGCGTGCTTCCGGGGTGGCTCGACATGAGATACGGAACAAGGTACTGCTCTTTTCCCACCTGTCGGCACAGCTCGAAATATTTTTTTCTGAAGCGCTCGTACACCGAGAAATCGGGCTTTCCCATGCATCTCAGCACATCGGCGGCACAATGCTCGGGTGCGACCTTAAGTTGACCGCTTACATGATCGGATACGAGCTTTTTGAAGAACGAGTCGTCCTTGTCAAGCATCAGATAGTCAAACCTTATTCCCGAACGTATGAACACTTTTTTCACGCCGTCAAGCTCTTCTATCCGCTTAAGCAGCTCGATATACTCCGTGTGCGAAACCTTCAAATTCTTGCACGGTGTCGGTGCAAGGCATTTTCTGCGGCACATACCCTCACTCAGCTGTTTATCGCAGCTCGGATATCTGAAATTCGCCGTAGGTCCTCCCACATCGTGAATATATCCCTTAAAATCAGGCAAAGCCGTTATTTTCCTTGCTTCCTCAACAACAGACTCAATGGAGCGTGACGTTATATTTCTGCCCTGATGGAATGCTATGGCACAGAAATTACAGCCGCCGAAGCAGCCTCGAACGTGCGTTATCGAAAATTTGACCTCTTCGATCGCAGGCACACCGCCGTCCTTTTCATATATCGGATGATAATTCCTCATATACGGAAGCGAATACACATGGTCAAGCTCGCGTCGGCTAAGCGGAGCCATCGGCGGATTTACAACGAGCATTTTATTTCCGTAATACTCCGTTACGGCTTTACCTCTTATGTGGTCGCATTCGTTGTACTGCTGAGCATATGCACGTGCGTACAGTGCTTTATCCGTCTTAAGCTCATCGTACGAATAGCCCTCGACATATTCAAAATGTATTTTGTCACCGATATCGGTAAGATATGCACAACCTCGAACATCGTGTATTTTTTTTACAGGTACGCCCTTATCCAAGAGGCGGGCAAGCCTCAGTATGATATTTTCACCCATGCCGTATGTCAATATATCGGCACGACTGTCAACGAGTATACTGCGTCTGACCTTGTTATCCCAATAATCGTAATGAGCAAAGCGGCGAAGCGAAGCCTCAAGTCCGCCTATGATTATCGGAACATCGCCGTATGCCTCCCTTATTCTGTTGCAATACACGATAACGGCACGGTCGGGACGCTTGCCCGCAACACCGCCGGGGGAATAATAATCGTAGGAGCGTTTCTTCTTTGCCGCCGTATAATGTGCCACCATCGAATCGAGATTGCCGGAGGATACCAAAAAGCCGAGTCTCGGACGACCGTATTCCTTAAACGCCTCACAGCTTTTATAATCCGGCTGGGGAAGCATGGCAACGGTAAAGCCGGCATCGACAAGCACTCTTGATATTATAGCCGCGCCGAACGACGGGTGGTCAATATATGCATCTCCGCAAACATACACAAAATCGGGTCTGCTCCACCCCATAGCTTCCGCTTCGCTTCTGTTTACGGGTAAATAGCCTTTTATGTTCATCAATAACTCTCCTAACGGATTTTTTGCAAATCTATAAATATGTATATCCGACAGCTGTTTTTTTCGTATATTATGCCGATGAAAAAAATCGTCATTTTGACTTGACTTTTTTGCGAAATTCGTATATAATAAGAGCCGTCGGGTACAATATATAGTGTTTTTCAATCGATTACCACTACATATAGTGTTTTTGAAATATTTTTCGGCTTTTGTATAACTGTTGACTTCAACGGTATTTTACACTGCCGAATACATTATATACCCTGCTTTTCAAATTTTCAAGTACTAATTTTTAAAGGAGAAGAAAAATTATGATCACAATGATCAAAAAGCGTGACGGGCGAGAGGTTGCGTTCAATATTGAAAAAATTGCAAGTGCAATATACAAGGCGGCTGAGGCTCTCGGAGGTCACGACTATTCGATAGCAATGAAGCTTGCTTGTCAGGTTGCCGAGCGTGTTGAGGAAGAATGCAAGGGCACGCTTCCCACCGTCGAGCAGATCCAAGATATGGTAGAGCGTGTGCTTATAGAAAACGGACACGCAAGAACGGCAAAAGAGTTTATTCTGTACCGTGCCGAGCGAACAAGACTTCGTGAAATGAACACCAAGCTGATGAAAACTTACGAAAATCTCACCTTCAAGCCCGCCAAGGACGTTGACGGTATGCGTGAAAACGCAAATATCAATGCCGACACGGCAATGGGTACGATGCTGAAATACGGCTCGGAGGGTGCAAAGCAGTTTTACGAGATGTATGTTTTGGATCCGGCTCATTCAAAGGCGCATAAAGAGGGAGATATTCACATACACGACCTTGACTTCTTCACTCTCACCACAACCTGCTGTCAGATAGATATAGATAAGCTCTTTTCGCACGGTTTTTCAACCGGTCATGGCTATCTTCGTGAGCCTAACGACATATCCAGCTACGCCGCACTCGCTTGCATTGCCATTCAAGCCAATCAAAACGACCAGCACGGCGGACAGAGCATACCCAATTTCGATTATGCAATGGCAAAGGGCGTAAAGAAATCATACAAAAAATTCTATAAAAAGAATATCGCAAAGGCTCTTGAGCTGATATGCGGTGACGAAAACGCTTATGCAAACGTCGATGAGATCTACGATACTGTTTTTGAAGAAACGGGCAAAATACCGTCTCTCGGAGGTGATATAGTATTCCGCAGTGCCGAAAAGAGAATACTCGGCGAAAGATACGGTGAGAACGCCGACAAGGTCATTGACTTTGCCGTAAAAGAATCCTTGCCCGAAATAGATAAGGCAACCTATCAGGCAATGGAAGCGCTTATTCATAACCTCAACACGATGAACTCCCGTGCCGGCGCTCAGGTTCCGTTCTCCTCTATAAACTACGGTATCGATACCACTCCCGAAGGTCGTCTTGTTATAAAAAATCTTCTTTTGGCAGAGGATGCGGGACTCGGAAACGGCGAAACACCTATCTTCCCGATACATATATTCAAGGTCAAGGAAGGCAAGAACTACAATCCTACAGACCCCAACTATGACCTTTTCAAGCTCGCTTGCAAGGTTTCGGCTAAGCGACTCTTCCCCAATTTCTCGTTTATCGATGCACCCTATAACCTCCAATATTACAAGGAGAGCGATCCCAATACCGAGGTTGCATATATGGGATGCCGCACCAGAGTTGTAGCAAACTACTATGATAAAACGAGAGAAACGGTCAACGGTCGTGGAAATCTCAGCTTCACCTCCGTAAATCTGCCGAGAATAGCAATAAACGCTAACGGCAATGTTGACAGATTCTTCGATGAGCTTCACAGCAAGGTAAGACTTGTTATAGATCAGCTTCTTGACAGATTTAAAATTCAGTCCTCAAAGCGTGTTTACAACTATCCTTTCCTTATGGGACAGGGCGTTTGGCTTGATTCGGATAAGCTGAAATACGATGATGAAGTCGGCGAGGTACTAAAGCACGGCACTCTGACCGTCGGATTTATCGGTCTTGCCGAGGCTCTGAAAGCACTAATCGGAAAGCATCACGGCGAGAGTGCAGACGCTCAAAACCTCGGCCTTGAGATAATCGGCTATATGAGAAAAATGACAGACGATGCCACAAAGAAGTACGGTTTGAATTTCTCACTTATCGCTACTCCCGCAGAGGGACTTTCAGGCAGATTCGTTCGTCTTGATCGTCAAAAGTACGGCGTAATTCCCGGCGTAACTGATAGAGAGTATTACACAAACTCCTTCCATATTCCCGTTTATTACCCCATCGGTGCATTTGAAAAGATCAAGCTTGAGGCTCCTTATCATGCTCTTACCAACGGCGGACATATAACCTATGTTGAGCTTGACGGTAACCCGCTTGATAACCTTGATGCATTTGAAGCTGTTGTACGCTGTATGAAAGAAAGCGGTATCGGCTACGGTTCAATAAACCACCCCGTTGACCGTGACCCCATCTGCGGCTACACAGGTATAATCGGCAATGAATGTCCTTGCTGCGGAAGACGAGAGGACGACGGCAAAGGCAAGTTCGAGCGTATAAGAAGAATAACCGGATATCTCGTTGGTACGCTTGACCGCTTCAATGATGCAAAACGTGCCGAGGTCGAAGACAGAGTTAAGCACTCGGTAAGAGAAACAATGAGCGATTTTTGAAAGCTTTAGAATAACGTAATCAAGCCCGCATCCATTCGGATGCGGGCTTTGAATTATTTATTTTACTTAAGCTGCAGGCTGTTGGTCAGGTGCTTCTGTTGTGGGCAAATGCTCTTTGTAATTCTTAAGCGTTGTCTTGGCAAAGGTCTTGAAACCGAACATATTAGTTTCGATATTCTTCAGATCCTTGCTTACAAGATAAGAATCACGGTAGTAGAACAAGGGTATTATAGGACAATCGGTCATAAGAAGCTTTTCAGCTTCGCCGAGCTTTGCGGCTCTTTCCTCGGAATAGGGAGCAAGTGCATAGGCCTCTTCGATAAGCTTATTGTATGCCTCACTGTTGTAGCCGGAAAAAGCGGGCTTTGCGTCGAATTTATTGTTTACCGTATCCTTAGCCGCACCGCTGAAATCAAGTGCAAAGGGAGCAAGCGTTGACAATGCGCTTGTGGAATTGGTCTGATAGTCAATTGCAATTACATCATAAGTGCCTTCGCTGTACTTTGTATCGTAATTGTTTCTGTTCGCACCTTCGATCGTTACGCTGAATCCGAGCTTTTCCCACTGCTCCTTTGCGTATTTTGCAATCTTCTCGTCTATTTTATTCTCGGTATAACTTCTGTATACAAGGGTAAATGATTTAATGGTCTTTCCTTCCTCGTCCTTGGGATAGGTTACGCCTTTCAAGAGGGATTTTGCCGCATCGATATCGGCACTTGCGGACATTGCCTCGCCCTGCTTCTCTCTGAATGACGTACCGTATTTCGTATTGTATACGGCATTCGGTACCAAGCCTGTTGCGGCAAGGTGCATATTTGATGTAAGTGCGGCGATCTCGTTTCTGTCGAGGCTGAGTGAAAGCGCATGTCTAACCTCGGGAATTGCGAGAAGCGCATTATTTTCGTTAAAGACATAGGATGCGGTCGAGAACATATCATTTATTTCAAGATCGTCCTTCACAGCCGCATACGTATCGGCATCAAATGCGGAAACATAGAAGAGATTACCGTTGTCGTACTCTGTTTTAAGCGTTGTTAAGCCCTTATCGTAATCGCCCTTGAAATAGTCATAGTGGATAACGATTCTGTACGGCTTAACATTTTTCTTTTCGTCCTTTACCTCGCCGTCGGTCATGTAATATCTGTTTCTTTCAAGAACATACTCGTTGTTTATTCCGTCCTCGCTCACGGTCTTAAGGCAGAAAGGACCGCACGCAACGCTCATCGTTGCTTTTTTTGCCCACTCCTTATCGAGTATCTGCATATCGTACTCATCGAACAAAACATTACCGTCTTGGTCAGTCGAGGGCTTTGATACCTTATCCTGTCTCAGTGCCACGAGTGCGGGGCTTGCCAAATTTTCGAGAAATTCGTTATAATCCGCTCCGTCCTCAAGCTCTATTTCAAGAAGCTTCGAGTCGGGGGCGGTAATTCCGAGGCTGTCTATACTTGCATCACCGGCTTTTATCGCACGTGCATTCTTTATGCTGTAAAGAAGCACAGCCGCCGTGCTTGAAAATGCAGGGTCGAGAATACGCTTGAACGCAAATACGAAATCGTCTGCGGAAACGGGCGTGCCGTCGCTCCAAGCGGTGGTCTTTAATTCAAAAGAAATTTTATTTTCTTCTTTATCGTACGTGTATTTATCGGCAATGGCATTTTTAAGCTTGCCTTTGCCGTCGATCTTCATAAGTCCCTCGTAAAGCAATCCGAGTACCTTAACGGCATCCGCACTCTTATATGCGGTAGCGGGGTCGAAATCTCTGATCTCCGAGCTTATGTACATATTGATGACAGCACCCTTGTCGTCATCGTCCTTGCCGGAACAAGCCGTAAAGCAGGGTATGCAAAGACATAGACACAGCATTAGGGCGAGAACCTTTTTCATAGAGTAGAACCTCCTCATGTTCTGCGGAAATTAACCGACTTTATTTACTCCCCATATTATAACATTAAAATGTTACATAATCAATACCATTCAAATAGTTTTTTTGAAAGATTATACGGTTGCACAAATTTCGATTCTTTTTTTTGTGCATTTTGTATATTTTACAGGTAAAGTATATGGTGAAAAACGGTTTTTCGGTTTCATTTTATGTCTTTACCGCCTTTATTTTTCAATTTTCGGCAATCCCGCAAGTAATGTACATATCGTGCATACCGGCACGCTTATTGAAACGCACACCAAGCCTATGGCAAAGGTTCCGTAATTGAACGCCATTGCGCAGAGCAAAAACGAGTATAACCATATGCGAACGAAGCGTTTATAGAACACCGCAACACCCTTTGCCGTATCGGTACGCAAACAAGTTTTTATTTCATATATTGCATACATTATTCCGTATATTGCAAATTCCGCAAGAAGAAGCACCGTCGAGAATACATCTCTTAACAATTCTTTAACGTCCACACGGTATTCCCTTTCGCAGCTTTTCAATTTTATGGCATTATTCATAATTTATCTCCGAATTTATCTGTTTTGGTTTTCTGTGGCTCTATTATACACCATTTTTGGTAATTTGTCAAGCGTTTTTTATCATTTTTCGAAAGTTTTTTTCCATTACCTATTGACATTTCGATTTTTTTGTGTATAATAGTAACCGTAAAGGATAATTACAAACGGAGAATTACAATGGATTGGCTCTATAATATCAAGAAAATAAAAAATGACCGCGGAATCACAAACGAGGAAATCGCTCGTTTATCTTCCATACCGGTCGGTACTCTCAATAAACTTCTGTCGGGCAAAACACCGAGCATAAAGCTCGATACCCTGCAAGCTCTGGCAAATGCGCTCGGTGTAAGCATAAATGCCGTTTTGGGCGGAGAGTGCGATATAAGCGATGATGAATACGAAATAATTAAAATGCTGAGGGAGCTTGACGGTTACGAATACGATCGTATGCTTTCTGCCATCAAGACCGAATATGACCGTGCCGTGATGAGAAAAAACAAGGGCAAGAGGTTCATTGTTGAAAGTGAGCTGACTCGTCAAATCGTTCTTTATGACTCTCCGGTGTCCGCAGGATGCGGAAATTATCTCGATTCAGACAGTACAAAGAAGCTTACGTTGACTCTTAATGAGGTAACGGACAGGGCGGATTTTGCTCTGCGAGTTCGCGGAGACAGCATGGAACCGAGATACTGCGACGGCGATATAGTCATTGTCGAATCCGGTGCGGCAATCGAACGCGGTAAAATAGGTATTTTTATATTAAACGGTGAGAGCTATATCAAAAAATTCGGCGGTGACAGGCTCATTTCTCTGAATCCCAAATACAGCGATATCGTTTTGAGCGAGTCGGATCACATCGAATGTAAGGGCATTGTTTTGGGCAAGCTCTGCTCCGCTTAAACTACAATACAGCACCGCCGAGATCGCACAGCGTGCCGTCCGACAGGCAAATGCATTCGATATCATATTCTTTCAGAGTCTGCACTATGTGCTCACCGTCGGGATGCGTATACACATCTCCGAAAAAATATACTGCTCCATTGTCATAATACGATGCACCGCCTATAAAGCCGTGATCGTAGCCCTCAAGTCCAACATTACCTTGCCGTATTATTAAGCATTCTTTTTCGCCCAGGGCTTCATATATTCCACAGTCGGCGGTAATACAGATATTCGGGGTTACGATACAAGAGCATTTTGCGTATCCTTGCTTTACTTTTATCATTTCGCATTCCGAATAGTATTTCAATATTTTGCAAGATAGGCAATCTATTCGTCCGAAGAGCTTGTTTTTGTACACGAAAGCATTGAACAGTATATCATTCGGATATTTTTCGCCATGAGTCTCATCCGTAATTAATACTTCATCGTCTGAAAACAGCTCTTTGTTTTCATCAAAATAGTATCCGCAAAGCAACAGCTTTTCTCCGAGTCTGTGCAGTAGCATATCGGCGTGCTTTGATACGGGCAGCTGAAGACGCTCGGTTCGAGGCAATAATATCGGTCTATATCCGTATTTTGCGAGCGAACTTATTATTTTTTCGCTTGCATCGGATGAAATATAGATATTTTTCATTTTTCTTCCTTTTCTCTTTTTAAACAAAAACTACCCGCTTGCATGAGCAGGTAGTTTTTGTATTTCGAGCCGATATACGGTCTTTTCGAGTTTATATAGCTCTTGTGACTTTTCCCGAACGGAGGCAACGAGAGCAAACGCAAACTGTTTTCGGCGTGCCGTTTACAGTTGCCTTTACTTTTCTTATGTTAGCCTTCCAGGTTCTGTTGGTCTTGCGGTTGGAGTGCGATACATTGTGACCGAAAGCAACGCCTTTTCCGCATATACTGCATTTTGCCATTTCCTACACCTCCCGATTTAAGTGCTTTATAAGCATTTGTTACGATTCTTATTTTCCGCCGTGCGTTTTTACCTATCGCATACGGCAGTATACTATGTTATTGTATCATAAAGAATCCGAAAATGCAATAGTAAGAAAACAAAATTATTATTATTTTAACATTTTGTTCTTATTATTCAAGTTATTTTGTGCCGAACAGCCTGTCGCCCGCATCACCCAAGCCGGGTACTATATATGCGTGCGAATTAAGATGATCGTCAAGTCCCGCAAGATATATATCAACGTCGGGATGACGCTTTTGAACTGCCTCAACTCCCTCGGGAGCGCCGATGAGACACATAAGTCTGATATTCTTACAGCCTCTTGCCTTAAGCATATCTATCGCATCCGCAGATGAGCCGCCCGTTGCGAGCATCGGGTCAACAACTATAACTATTCTCTCCTCTATATCCGTAGGCAGCTTGCAATAATACTCAACAGGCTTGAGTGTTTCGGGGTCACGGTAAAGTCCGATATGTCCGACCTTTGCCACGGGTACAAGCGAAAGCAGACCGTCCACCATTCCTAGACCTGCACGAAGTATGGGAACTATCGCCAGTTTTTTACCCGAGATCACATTAGCCCTTGCTTTTGCGACGGGCGTTTCTATCTCGACCTCCTCAAGCGGCAGATCTCTGGTTATCTCGTATCCGACGAGCATTGCTATTTCCTCAAGCAACTCGCGAAAATCCTTTGAACCCGTTTCCTTTTGACGCATTATCGTCAGCTTATGCTGTATCAGCGGGTGATCTATTACGTGCAATGTACTCATTTAAAGCACTTCCCTTCTTTTATTCTACAACAGTATACTACATTTTTTTGTTCTTTGCAAGTCTTTTTTGCATTTTTCCCGCAATTTTACAAATTATTTTTTCAATCAAAGGTGCAAATAGGCAGCCGTACACGAAAATATGGCAGATTACGATGAAAAGGCTCGGACATTTTGCGTAAAAGGTCATATCATCTCGGAAAACAACAAGGTCGGTTATCTGCCCCTCGCAAAGCGGCTGTAGGCTTTTGGTTATCTCGCCCCTCGGTGTGATGATACTGCTCATGCCGGTATTTGCGGCACGCACTACATAACGCCTCGTTTCGACGGCACGCAAGACCGATTGTCCGTTATGCTCGAATATCGCAGACGAGTCCAAAAACCAAGAATCGTTTGTCGATACGGCAAGCAGCTCCGCACCGTCGGCTACGCTTTCAAGTGCAAGCTCCTCGTATACGGAGTCAAAGCATATCAAAAAACCTATTTCTCCGTATTCGGTTTCGGCATTTTCGCTGTTTGCTCCGGCTGTCAGCTCATCCTCAAATAAATTCAACTCGTCAAGAAACGGAAACAGCGTGCAAAATACATTTTTCGCCGGCAGATACTCGCCAAACGGCACCAAATGACGTTTTTTATACGTATTCTCCGCAAGCGAGCCGTCGGGATGAAACGTATATATCGCATTATAGCTTTCCTCTCCCTCCGAATCGAACGCGCCGACAATAAGCGTGCAGTTGTTTTCTTCGGCAAGAGTAGCAAGGCTTTCGGCAAGTCCGGTATATTCACGCAGATCGACGGCGAGTGCCGTTTCGGGAAATACGATTATCTCCGCTCCCTCTCCGAGCGCCTGTTCCGTCAGTGCGGTATATTTATCCACCGCACTTTGCAGTCCTCCGTTGCTCCACTTCTCTTGTGAAAGCATGTTGCCCTGAGTTGCGCAGACCGCAACATATTCATCGCTTTCACCCTTCTCGTCAAGCACCATTGATACAGTGCCGAAAATATAATTTGCGACAAATATAAGCAATGCGGCAAGGCATGGCACGGCGGTCTTTTTCAGAGCCGCCTTGTCTGCCTTTTTATACACATAAAAGGCGTATGCGAGATATGCATTCACGCAGACTATGAGAAATGTGACAAAATACGAGCTTAAAACGGAAGCTATTTGAATATTCGGCAATATCGTTTGCTGTGTCAGTGCAAGTCTGCACCACGGAACGCCCAAAAATGTTTTCGTATGCATCCATTCGACGAGGCTTTGAAATAAAGCGATGAAAACCGGCAACAGATACGGAGCTTTTCCGAAGAGCTTCGTTCTCGATACCCTGCACGTTGCATACGGTAAAAGGGCAAGCGTAAGCGAATAGAGCAACGAAAGCCCGAACCACGCAAGGCAGACGTATGCTATTGACATCGCCTTTGAAAAGCCCATGAAATCGAGCGGATATTGGTAGGTAAACCAATAAAACACGGATGAATAATAGACAAAGGAAAACAGCAAGCCCGTCAGATAAAGTCGTCTCGGCTTTACCGTCTCATCCGCACTTCTTTTGATGATCAGATAAAAGTAAGGGCTGAGGCTTATCCATGCAAGTATACCGAAATCATAATATGTATAAAGCATTCCCGTAACGAATGCGGGAAGCACCGTAAGCAGAAAACGCCCCATTTTCATAATCCGAAATTCCTCATAAACCATATATTGTCTTTATCCGCACAAATTTGCTTTCCCGCAAGATAACCCAAATAGCCCTCGCACTCAAAATCGAAAACTATTCTGTATGAGTAAAGCGCTTGATGTCGGAAGCCTTTTTTCTTATCGTCCCGATTTACACCGTATTTACCCTCACCGAGCAACGGATGACCGATATATGCCATGTGTGAGCGTATTTGATGGGTCTTTCCCGTTATCAATTCTATTTCAAGCAGGGCAGTATCTTTCTTTTGGGAAAGAAGTTTATACTTTGTAACTATTTTCATTCTGTCCTGTGCCGGCTCCGAATAGACGCAAACGGTATTTTTCTTGCTGTCCTTTTTTAAGTATGCCGTGAGAGTCTGCTCCTTTTGCTTCATTACACCGTGTACGGCGCAAATATAAAACTTTTTTACGCTTCTCTTTTTTATCTGCTCGTTCATGCACCGCAGAGCCTCGGCATTTTTTGCCGCTATTACAAGTCCGCACGTATTTCGGTCGATCCTGTTGCAAAGTGCGGGGGCAAATGAAAGCTCACTTTCCGGGTCATATTCTCCCTTTCGATACAAATACGCTTTTATGTTATCGATAAGTGTGCCGCCGTCCTTTGCATCGTCCGAATGCGACAGCATTCCGACGGGCTTGTCCGCAATAAGTATATTATCATCCTCGTACACCACGTTAAGATGCGGGGTAAGCGATATAAATGCGTTTTTTTCGCCGTCAAGAGTCATGAAAAACTCTTCGGGGATGAAGCATTGAACAGTTGCACCCTCATTTAGTATTTCGTCGGGTGAAGTTCTTTTTCTCTCAAGCTTGATCTTCTTAGTTCGTATCGCTTTGTACATAAACGAGGTCGGCATGGTCGGGAATGCTTTCATCAAAAACTTATCAAGCCTTTGTCCGGCATCGTTTTTTCCTATCTTCAGCTCTCTCACCGCTCATCCTCCGCAACAACACCGAGAAGTCGTCCGTTCTCGTAGCCCGTAAGCAATACTTTTTTGTATTCACCGCTTACCGCTTGTCCTACAGGCACGCCGACTTCGAAAAAATCCTCCGTATGACCGAATATATTATCGCCGTCGGTGCTTTCAAACAGCACCGTGGCTTTTTTTCCGTCTTTGATAACTTTCTCGGCATGACGTTGCAATATTTCTTTTTCCTCTCGGATAAAGCGTGCCGAGCGTTCCGCTTTTATTTCCTCGCTTATCTGACCGCTCATTTCCGCCGCAGGCGTGCCCTTGCGTTTCGAATATGAAAACACGTGTGCGTGTACGAAGGGATGCTCACGCATTATCGCAACGGAATCCTCGAAATCGTCCTCCGTCTCACTCGGAAAGCCGACTATAAAATCAGCTGAAAATCTCACATCGGGGCGAAGCTTGAGCATTGATGCCATATTTCTGCGTAATATGTCACTGTTGTACGGGCGTTTCATCAACGAAAGTATTCTGTCCGAGCCGCTCTGTATCGATAAGTGGATATGAGGCATAAATTTCGGTATTTCAAACAGCTCTTTCGCCACATCCTCACGTAAAAACGAAGGGTCGAGCGAACCGAGCCTTATGCGGCATATACCGTCGATATTCGATATTTCAGCTAACAGATCGGCAAGCCTCTCGCCCGTATCTCTGCCGAATGCGGAGGTCTCAATACCCGTGCATACCACCTCGGTAAAGCCGATATCGGCAAGACGGCGTGCCTCGTCGATTATCTCCCGACTCGGGCGTGAGCAGGTGCGTCCTCGTGCATACGGTATGGCACAGTATGTACATCTGTTGTCGCATCCGTCCTGTATCTTGATAAATGCGCGTGTTCTGCCCGTTTGCACGTCACGCATTTTTTCATAGCCGAGCGTATTCACATCCGGCACGTTTATTTCGTTTATCTCCTTACCGCGCGCAAGTTCAATAGCTCGCTCAACGACTGTAAGCTTGTTTCGTGTGCCGCATATGTACGATATATTTCCGCATTTTGCAACCTCCTGCGGCTGAGTTTGAGCAAAGCATCCACAGACTATGACATGACCGTCGGGGTTATTTTTTAACCCGCGTCTTATTATCTGCCTTGCTTTTCTGTCGGCCTCCGAGGTAACTGTACAGGTGTTTACTATATAAATATCACACTTTTCCGAAAAATCACGCATTTCAAAACCGACTTTTTCAAGCTCGGCACTCAATGCGTTGCTCTCGTACTGATTTACACGACAGCCGAGGGTGTATATTGCGGCACTCATCTTCTTCATCACTTTTTCTCCACGGTAAAAAACTATGATAAAACGAAACGGCACCGGTGATACGGTGCCGTCAGCCAAGTTATTACTTGTACTTACGTTTTCTTGCAGCTTCGGATTTCTTCTTACGCTTTACGCTGGGTTTTTCATAATGCTCCCTTTTGCGAAGCTCTGTAAGAACACCGGAACGGGCACACTGTCTTTTAAATCTGCGAAGCGCACTATCCAAGCTTTCATTTTCTTTTACTCTGATCTCTGCCATTTAAATCCCCCCCTTCGCATTCCAACAATGTTATTTGATATTATACATTATTTTTCTTTCATTGTCAAGTAGTATTACATTATTTTTTTGTTTTTTCGAAATTTTTTTTCACGCTCAAGCACTTTCGCACGTGAGTTTATTATTTTTCAAGCGAAATTGATTTTGTGATTATGCACAATAATGATATGCTTTTTTTGGCACTTCCCACGAATTTATTTTTAAGCGCTTTATCCTATTGACTTTTTGGTGCTATATATGCTATTATTTAAGTAATATGTTTATTTTAATAGGAGGTGACTTTGTGAAGAGAAAAAGTCGTCTGATCTGCAGATGTGTCGGGCTGTGTTGCTGTCTGGCAATGACTGCGGCAATGACATCGATAAATTCCGCATATGTGGATGCTAAAAGCGGCGATGTCGACGGCGACGGTGTCATCAGTATAAAAGACGTTTTGGCACTTGATGCTTATCTTAACGGTTTTACATCGAGCGTCGGTGATTCGGCAGATGCAAACTGTGACGGCAAGCTTGACGAAAGTGATATAGTGCAGATCATGAAGGTAGTAAAGGGTGAAAAGGATAACAAGCAGTACTACCTGAAGGGCGGTGACGGAAATACCTATGTTACATACAGCAATTACGACGTGGGTAAAAACACCGCAAGCTCACGTTATATGTGCGGCTACGCACTGTATAACGAGGCGGGTAAGCTCGCATATTCAGAGGTAACGCCTCTACAGCAAAAGATACTGTGGAACGCGAAAAAAATCGCCGACAAGATCAGAGCCGAGGAATTTTCCTACGGTGATGCTCCTTACAACCCCGCAATGAACTGCGACGCCAAAAAAGTAAGCTGTGACAGATTTGTCGGTTGGGTCCTTTACGAATGCGGCTACACCGATCAGCCGCAGACTCAGGGACTTGTGGTATCAAATCCCCTGTCGTCGTGGAACTCACTCGTTTCATGGTGTATATCCCACAATTTCAAGAAGATAGAGAGCATTGACGCACTTGAGCCGGGTGATATAATATTCACCAAGCCAAACGGCACGACATATCCGTTCCATACATTTATATATGCGGGCAAGCAGTCAAACGGTTCGTACTACAGATACGATGCCGGTTCGGTATATCGTATACGCTGTACGTCAAGCTACTCAAATTATGCCACCAAAAACCCGTACCTCACGTTCACATCCGGTCAGCCGTTCGTTGAGGGTATAAGCGAGTTCATGTATGCATACAGACCGGTATAATCAGAATATTCGGAGAAACTAAAATGAAAAAACGTAAATTCGGACGAATTGCCCGACTCATTTCGTTGGGCTGTGCGATCGTCTTGACCGCAGGTGCCATTTTCTCGGCAAACGCCGCATATGTCGATTCCCGCACGGGTGATATAGACGGTGACGGTGTCATATCCATAAAGGACGTGCTTGCACTCGATGCCATGCTTTACTGTCAATCCGCAACGATTCCCGCAGGTGCGGACGTAAACTACGATAATGTAGTTGACGATGCGGATATTTCAGCTATTTTCAGTGAGGTGATGGGACATGAGCGTGAGGAAACATATTACCTCAAGGCAGGCTCAAGCTCGGGATTGCAGATAGCCACCTACCACAACTATTCCGTGGCAAAAAACACGACCTCAAAAACGGGTATGCTCGGCTACGCTCTTTACGCAAAGAACGGCAAGCTCGCATATTCCGAGAACAGCGAATTTGTTTCCAAATTCTTGGCGCAAGCGAAGTCGATAGCCGATTATTGCAAGACCAATAACTTCTCTTACGGAAGCTCGGCAAAGAACCCCGCAATAGACAGTAGTGAAAAGGTCGTAAGCTGTGACAGATTCGTCGGCTGGGTGCTTTACAACAGCGGCTTTACAAATCAGCCGACAGATCAAGGAATGTTCGTATATTCCTATCCCGATAAATCGCACGACCTCGTTCATATGCTTCCTCAATGGGGTTGGACAAAGATAACAAATCAGGCAGACCTTAAGGCGGGCGATATCGTGTTTGTAAATCCCGCATATACTTCTCAATCTCACACGGAATACCCAAGTCACGTATTTATCTGCGCCGGTAAGTACAAGGACGATATATATTTCCGTTACGATATGGGTACTCAAAACCGTATACGTTGCTCAAATGAAACGGGCAACAACTCGCAGGGCTACAGCTGCGGTCCCTCCAAGGCAGAGTACAACACGAAGAACCCCTACATCACTGCGGTGAATGTTTCCGGACAGCCCTTTGCGGAAACGATAAGCAACTTTATGTATGCGTTCAGATATACGGGCTGAAATAAAATAATCAAATAAAACGGTTATCCCGATGGCATAAGCCATCGGGATGATTTTTATACGCATTTTCGGGCAAAAGCAAAACGCCGTTTTTTCAAACGGCGCTTTGCTTATAAACCAGCAGCAACGGCAGCTTCGGCAACAGCCTCGGTTGCAGCAGCTTAGATAGCATCTTATGAATAATAAATTCTTTAGATATGTACTATACTAACAATATTTCGATGCTTATTCAGCAGCAGCTTCGGTAGCAGCCTCTGTAGCAGCTTCGGTAGCAGCATCTGTAGCGGCGTCGGTAGCCTCAGCCTCTTCAGTATTCTTAGCGGCTTCGGTAACAGCTTCGGTAGCCTTATCGGTTGCTTCGTC
>CAZLRV010000004.1:0-8622 GCA_964562175.1 uncultured Lachnospiraceae bacterium | reverse complement strand
GCAGCAGCCATAAGAACTGCAAGAATCTTCTTCATTATTGTGACTTCCTTTCAAATCAATTTTTTGTGATTATAGCCTTACTATGTGAAAACTATGTGAAATCTACTTGATGTTTTTCTGATTTTTGCTTTTCTCTCACTTAAGCGGCAAAAAATATCATACAATACAAAAAACTACCGTCGTTATCGGTCATTTTTCTCTTGACAAAACGATATCATTCTTGTATAATAGAACAAAAGGAGGTGTGAAAGATAGGAATTATAGGAAATTTATTCGGCGGCAAAAAAAATCGGGAAGCCGTCATATTCGTCGACTACGAGCATTGGCATGTTTCATTATACAAAAAGTTTTCGATGAAGCCTCAGATCCGTTCTTGGCGTGATGAGATAGCAAAGAATTATGTAATAAGAGATATCTTTTTTTTCGGAGACTTTTCAAATCAAGGCATGAAATACGAAATACCCCTTATCCGAGAAGTTACCAATAACGTCATTGAAACGCAAAATACGAGTCCCTTCTACAAAAAGGATTTTACGGATTTCATTATGCTTGATTACATTTATCAGCATGCCATGAAAAAAGACTGCCCTCGTACATTTATTATTTTTACGGGCGACGGTCATTTTACGTCCGTAGTCAAATTTCTCGTCAACGTATGCAAAAAGAACGTTATCGTTTATGCGGTAAAGGACAGCCTCTCCGGTATGCTCAAGAGTGCGGCAAGCACTTGTATAGAGCTGCCGAGCGAGGATGAGGTCAAATGCCACTACTATTCGCTCATAGCAGGCTTTATCGAAGAAAAAAAGGATGTATACGGACGAGTTATCTACCCGACCTTTGTACCCGTCGTATCAAAGGTATGTGAAAAGTATCGTTTGGATAATGATGTCGTTAAAACAATGCTTGAAGAAATGATCTCACTCGGATATGTTACACAGCAATATAAGCGTTTGTACAACGGCAAGCACGTTAAATATCTTCATCTTGAGAATGATAAGCTCAAGAATGACGGTATCGAGCTTAGTATAAGCTGATATGTGATTTTACGGTGTTCATATGCCATTTATTGTAATTATTTGCATTGCTCTTTTATTGCCCGTTCTGACCTCGTATATTACCTACCGCATTGCTTTTTACTCACCCGACAAAAAGCAAAATGATATATATGCTTTGCCGCAGGGTGCGGCGTATTCGAATATCAAGGACACCATGCGCGGTATGGTAAGCAGTTTCAACGAAATAAGCTATGAGAGAATAAGCATTCGCTCTTTTGACGGTCTGACACTGAGTGCGAGATATTATCATGTTGCCGACTCCGCACCGCTCGGTATATGCTTTCACGGCTACCGTTCTACCTCGGTAAGAGATTTTTGCGGCGGTGCCAAGCTTCTTTTTGAGCATGGCTGTAACGTCATAGTCATCGACCAGAGGGCTCACGGCTCAAGCGGCGGTCATACGATATGCTTCGGTATAAAAGAGCGTTACGACTGCTTATCGTGGATAGAATACGCAGTACAACGCTTTGGCAAGGATGTGCGGATAATGCTTTACGGCATTTCGATGGGCGGTGCGACGGTTCTTATGTCGACCTCTCTCCCATTGCCGAAAAACGTCGTATCCGTTCTTGCGGATTGTCCGTATTCCTCCCCTGCCGATATCATAAAAAAGGTCATGCGTGACGATATGCATATGCCCGTGCGGCTTCTGTACCCGTTCGTTTACCTCGGTGCAAAGCTTTTCGGACACTTTAAGCTTGATGAGGTAACGGCGGCAGAATGCGTCAAGAATGCCCATCTGCCGATAACAGTGATACACGGCGATACGGACAGCTTCGTGCCGTGCGAAATGAGCGAGCAAATATATAATGCAAATAAAGCCCTCGTGTCCCGTCACCTGTTTCCGGGTGCGGATCATGGTATGAGCTATATGACGGATATTGAACGATACAAAAAGATAGTCGATGAATTCATCAAAAAATCGGTAGGCTGACCTACCGATTTTTTTATTCAGAATCTTCCCGAATGACCGCCGTGCGAGTGTCCCGACGAGGATGTATGTACACTTGTGCCGCCGGAGCTGCTTGATGGGGGATCGGGCTTGCGTATTTTCGTGACATTGCTGTACAAAAAAGTATCCTTCGATTCACCTATCTCCAAGCTTCCGTTTATCAGATATGTACCCGCCGCACTTTGCATTTTCACGTTTTTCATATTAGATTTCATCGCACTTACGGAAATAAAGCCGACGGCTATTCCTATAATGAGGCAAACGACGATATTAAAGAGTACCGAAAAATCGTCCTTCGGCATATTTCCGACATCGTACACCGACCCTTCACGTGCGGAGCTTATAAAATCAAGGCATTGGTCCGCAAACTCGTCAAAGCCCTCGTAAAACTCGTTCTCTGCCAGATACTCGCTCATCTTTTCATCAATGTATTTAAGACCCTCATCGGTGAATATTGTAATGCATTCGCCCGATGTCGTCATGTGAAATTGTCTGCTTGAAATATCGAGCAAAAGCAAAATACCGTCCGCATTTTCCCCGTAGCCGTAGCCGGAATAGTCGTAAATATCATCGGCTGTCGCTTGAATATCGATATCACCCGATGACCTTATCGTCATTATCGCAACATCTATACCCGTGCTTTCTCCGATTTTATCTAACTTTTCTTTCAAAAGACTTGCTTCCTCGCTCGTCAAAAGCTGTGCTTCATCAATAAGACTTGACGGATGCGCAGTATTATTATCGAAATCGTCAACCGGTACACTTTCGGCAAGCGTTGCCGTGGCAAGCGTAAACGATATTATAAACAATATTATTGTAAGTAAAGCTGTTTTTTTCACGATAATCACCCCTCACATCAGCCACAGCAGGTATGATATACCAAAGCAAACGGCACTCACTATACCCGCTATTGTCCAAAGGTACTTATGATACAAGCCCTTGTCTATCGGCAAATTTCCGACGAATTTGCCCGTTTGACCGTTCATTGCGAACGTATATTTCTCTCCGCGCCATGTCGTATTCAAAAGCCATACGGGATAGAGGGCATATTTTGCTTTTGAGTCCGACAGCTTGACACTGCTGCTCTCCGGCGTGAGCGTTGAATAGCCTTTTACCGTTTCCGCAAACACTTGCTCCGTAGAACGCTTGACACGTTCGCCCGCTCTGCTCTTGCTCTCCTCGGCTCCCACGTCGTATTTGTCCGCAAGATAACCCGATAGATATGCCGTTTGAAAGTCCACCGCAGATGAAAAGTCGTAAGGCTCAAGCGATTCCATAAGATCGTCGGGCATTTTCGACGAACCGTCCACCGGTACATTTTCAAAGCCGAGAGACCCTCCGCGTACTATCGAAAAATAACTTGTTTTCGTGTATAAATATTTGCTGTCGCTGTAGTGATGTACCTTCGTTCCTTTATATCTTATATGTGCATCGGCTTTCGTGTCAAAGAGCCAAAACGGCACGTATATTCCTTTGACCTCGTCTATATGATTTTCGTCCTTAAATACCTTCGGCAAGAGCCTTTTTTTCATCAAATGCTTTTTCAAGCCCTCCTTTGCGGCGTTCTTGTCGAGCTTAAAGGGTATTACATAATCGGGCTTCAGCTCTCCCTTGAGCTGACCCATCATTATGACCGTATTTGAGCAATACGGACAAACAGTTGCGGCAAGTGTCGCATCCCCTATTATCTCACCGCCGCAGGATTGACAAATATAATGTCTCAGCCCGTCCTCTTCGCCGTCTACCCATTCACTGCCGGCATCGTTTTCCCATTCAAATTCGTCTTCTCCGTCCTGCTCCAGATCCGCATCATAGCCCTTTAGCGTCTCAACATCAAATTTCGTATCGCAGTAAGGGCATTGCATCTCCTGCAGGGTGCTGTTAAACTCTATCGCGCCGCCACAGCACGGACATTTGTATTGCAATAATTCCGCCATATCGTTCTCCGTAATCAAACGGGTCGCTTTTATGCTTTACGCTCCCGTTTTTTATTTGTTCTGTTATATATTATCGCATAATTTTGTCAAAAAATCAATAGGCAAACGCCACTTTTTTTGATTTTTGCAAAAAAAGTACACCCCGAATGAGCCTTTGCCCATCGGAGTGTATATTTTCTTCGGTTATTCTGTTCTGAGTGCCACGACGGGATCTTTTTTCGATGCGCTTCTTGACGGAATTATTCCGGCAACGAGTGTGAGCAATACGCTTATTGCGACAAGCGCAACGGCAACGACGGGCGGCAGATATGCCCTTAAGTTTTCAATTCCCGTTAAATGATTGAGAATAAGATTTATCGGTATGCAAAGCAGATACGTTATCAAAACACCGAGTGTACCGGAGGTAAATCCGATTATCATCGTTTCCGCATTGAACATTCCGGAAACATTTTTCTTTGATGCACCTATCGCACGCAAAATGCCTATTTCCTTTGTTCTCTCCTGCACCGATATGAGCGTTATAACGCCTATCATTATTGAGGAAACTATAAGGGATACCGCAACGAACGACACCAAAACGTACGTTATGGCGTTTATTATCGAGGTCACCGACGACATCATAAGTCCTACATAGTCGGTATACTTTATCTGCGAAGCTTCTGCCTTGCCTTCATTATACGCCGCTATCGCATCCTCTATAACGTCCTTATTTTCAAAGGTCGATGCGTAAATATTTATAGACGCCGGAGAATCGAGATCGACGCAGCCGAGTGAGATCAGATTATCGGCATAGCTCGATTCCGAAAATTCAAGTATCTCGTCGTAATATATACCGTAGGTCTCATCGCTTACCGCATCGGAGGACAAAAGTGCGTCAAGAGCCTGTACAAGCTGCTGTTGTGTCAGTGCGGAAAGCTGCTGTAAAACGCCCTCTGCGTACTGCTCCTTGAGCATTTCCGCAATTCCCTGTTCAAACGTCTCTTTAAGCTCCTCGTCGCTCATGGCGGAAATATATTGCTCCACCTGTTCCTTTTCGAGCTTCATTTCCAAGGTAAGCTTTTCAACTATGGCAGCCTCCATGTCCTCTCTGCTCATGGTGCCGAGTATCTGCTCGGTCTGTTGCTTCAAAAAGTCCTGCGGGGGAATGCACATAATGCTCTTGTAGACCTCTGCGCGTCGTGCCTCGTCGAGCTTATTTACATAGCTCGTAAATTCGGCTTTCTTTTCTTTGTCACCGAGATTTCCCGAATTTTCTTTAAACGGAAGTCCCGTAAATATATCCGTTGACGGATCGTCTTTCTGTGCCTTAATCGCTTCCGAGTCAGCCGCCGCATCTATAATATACTCCGTCAGCTTATAAGTATATGCGATACTGCCCGACAGCATGGAAGATACCGCCTTATCGCTTGGCTTGATTATTCCGACTACCTTAAGATCGATTCCCTTTTCGTTGTAAAGATATCTCAGCTTCGTTTGAGTGTCACGCATATCGGTATACGTTCCGCTCTCTTTGTCATAACTGTAGCAATCCGAATTTAAGATCACCCTGAAATTCATATTTTTTATTTCATCATATGACCAGCTTCTGTCGGGTACCTCTATTTCGGTCTTGTTTACCGCCGCATTGAAAAGATCGTCGATTTCTTTTTTCGATTTCAAGCCGAGTGCGTAAAGTGTCATGTCGTCAAGCTCGTTTCTCTCGTCAAGCACAAGAACGACTTCATTATAAGCCTCGGGCCATCTGCCGCCGTTGTCAACCAGCTCATACTGCTTTTTCAGCAGGTCGTTTACGCATTCGCCGTTATTTCCGGGAAGCATCTGCTCCCATAGATTAAAGCTTGAACCCATTGACATCGACATCATTTGCGAGCTTGATATACCGTAGCTCTCACTCATATTGAACATTGCCGAAAAATCCATACCCATATATTCTATCAAAAGCTCTTGAATAAGCTCCATAGAATCGGATTTTATTATATCACCGTCCGTATTTTCCGTATATACGAGCATATCAAGGTCATACGAGTACTGAATGCCGCTTACAGCCTCTTTAAGCTCGTTTGCCTCCTCTACGGAGCATTTTTGTTCAATATACTCTTTGAACGATTTCAGGTCATTTTCCGATACATCCATGGTATTGAGCGAATTTATAAGATCGTAAAGCATCGACTTTTGATATACCGCATCGTTTTCATGCTCCTTTGCCGCCTGTGCCTTTCCGATAAAGGTTTGAAGCAGTGAGCCCATATCCGTATGCTGTGCCTCAAGTGTCAGCGGATACGCCGAAAGAGTATCCTCCTGCAAAATGTTTATATAATTCGTCATTCCCTGTGAAACGGCGAAAATAAGTGCGATTCCGATAATGCCTATACTACCCGCAAATGAGGTGAGAGCCGTTCTGCCTTTTTTGGTAAACAGATTCTTCAGTGAAAGTCCGAACGAGGTCGCAAACGACATGGAGGGCTTCTTTGCGTTTTTCTCCGTCTGAGCCTTCCGGGCTTGATATTCCGTTTCTTTGACAAGCTCTCCCTCGTCAAGCGGTGCGGTATCGTCGGTTATAACGCCGTCTATCATTCGGATGATCCTCGTGGAATATTTTTCGGCAAGCTCGGGATTATGCGTTACCATAATAACGAGTCTGTCCTTAGATATCTCCTTAAGTATCTCCATAACGGAAACGCTCGTTTCCGTGTCCAACGCACCTGTCGGCTCGTCAGCCAATATTATATCGGGGTCGTTCACTATTGCGCGCGCTATTGCGACTCTCTGCATCTGTCCGCCCGACATTTCAGACGGCTTTTTGCCGAACTGATTACCCAGACCCACACGCTCAAGTGCGGCTTTGGCTCTTTCGCGACGCTCGTGCTTCGATACGCCCGACAAAGTAAGCGCAAGCTCGACATTTTGCAACACGCTTTGGTGTGGGATAAGATTATAGCTCTGAAATACAAAGCCTATCGAATGGTTTCTGTAGCTGTCCCAATCCCTGTCCTTAAACGACTTCGTAGATTTTCCGTTGATAATAAGATCGCCCTCGGTATATTTATCAAGACCGCCGATTATATTCAGCATCGTGGTCTTGCCACAGCCGGACGGACCTAAGATAGAAACAAATTCGCTGTGTCGAAATTGCAGGTCGATGCCCTTGAGAGCATGGACGGTAAGATCGCCCGTACAATAATCCTTCTTAATATTTTTAAGCTCTAACATAATATTTTCCTTTCGCAAATAAGGCAATAAAAACAAGCGCCTCATAAAAAGCTCGATTGTATTATTATACACGTAATATTATAAACATTCAAGCACGGTGCAAAGAACAAATTGAAATATTTATTTTTCTTTTTATAAAGGCAAAAAAACAGCGGCAATACTGCCGCCGTTTCAGGGCTTAAAGCAAGGTCTCGTCATATACGGCACGCACGCCGCCGATGAATTTCGGGCGTGTTCTCGCACACAAAACCTTTGCCGAGCCGATGTGATCATTTTGCAATCTTACCGGCACCGCAACCTTTTTCAAGTGCATACCGATAAGCGTGTATCCGATATCTATTCCCGCATCCGCTTTTATTTCTTCAAGGACAACGGGCGATGCAAAAGAATTGTACGCCATTGTGGCAAAGCTTCCCCCCGCCTTTGGTTGTGGCACAACATTTACCCCCTCGGAGTCGGGACAGGCGGCACTTTCGACGATAACTGCACGGTTCAAATGCTCACAGCATTGTGCGGCAAGGTATATACCGTGCTTGCTCAGAACGGAATATATGCCGTCAAAGATATCCTTTGCCGTATCCGGTGAGGAATTAGAGCCGATTCGCTCGCCGAGTACCTCGCTCGTCGAACAACCGACAATAAGTATCTGTCCGCTTTTCAAATTTGTTTTTTCTATGACCTCGGCGGCTACCGCTTTGGCTTGCTCGTAATAATTCATAATACGCTCCTTACGTCATTTTAGGTGAAAAATAAGTCCCAAAGACTTCTCTTTCGGGACCGTGGGCTTAACGAACAATTTAGATGAAAACTTAAATATTATAGATTTTTAATTATCAATAATCGATTCGTATAAATTCAAACAAAGCTCTTTGCCGATTTTGATTACATGGTATCTTCTATCGGGAATTGATTTTCTTTTTTCTTATAAATGGACGTCATACATTCTCCTTTATGGTTTGACAACTCGCAATCAACATTCGCCTAATACGACCGCATAAATTTCTTTGATTTTTATATGTATCTTCATCAATAGCATTTGTTTTTAACAAAAGTTGTAACCACCCTTCGGTTTCGTTGCATTCTTTTAGAGCTATCCCAAATTTGGAGAGCATATCAGCCTTGCTCTGCCCGTAATTTGCTTCCCTAATATTTGCATAAACGCTACTTGAACTTTTACGAATTTGCAAAACAGTGTTTGAGGGGGCTTTGATATTTTTACATAGTAATTCAATATCTGCTGCAAGTTGTTCGGAATAAACAAGCAAATAATTCTTTGGCATAATATCTCTTCCTTTGTGATAATTATATCATAAACTCGCAAACAAATCAATGCGGAGCATTGCATATCATCAACACGCAGTGTTGTATATCATCAAGACGAAGTCTTGCATATCATCAAGACGAAGTCTTGCATATCATCAACACGCAGTGTTGCATATCATCAACACGAAGTGTTGCATATCATCAA
>CAZLRV010000003.1:0-108831 GCA_964562175.1 uncultured Lachnospiraceae bacterium | reverse complement strand
AACTTTTCCTCGCAACCATATTATACTACATATCCGCAGTGTAATCATGAACTGCATGTAAACATTGCAAATGCGTGATAAAATCGTTATTATGCACAAATTGTTAAGCAGTGATTTGTGTAAATTAACATTAGTAAGAAATAAAAGCTCCCGAATGTCGAAGCATTCGGGAAAAAGTTTATTTCATCCAGCTTTCATCTGTAGGGTCGTTTCTGAATTGGATAAGTCTTGATATGACCTCTGAGGGAATATAACCCATTTCAGCGGCTACCTCGACAGTTGTGTCAAAGTCGGTAAGGGAAATGTTTTTCACATCATTCTCGGCAAGTCTTCTCAGACCCTTTGTCATTCCGTAGGTAAATATGCTGACAACACCAAGCACATCGGCACCTGCATCACGCAGGACTTTGACTACCTCTATAACGCTGCCGCCGGTCGATATGAGATCCTCAACAACGACTACACGATCACCCGGCTTCAGCTTGCCCTCGATTTGATTTCCGCGACCGTGGTCTTTTGCACCGGAGCGAACGTAGCCCATGGGCAGGCCAAGCATATGACCGACTATCGCCGCATGTGCGATGCCCGCAGTGCTTGTTCCCATAAGCAGCTCGCACTCGGGGAAATTCTTTTTGATAGACTCGCAAAGAGCCGTTTCAACTCGTGTACGCACTTCGGGAGCGGTCAATATAAGTCTGTTGTCACAGTAAATAGGGCTTCTTATACCCGATGCCCAAGTGAAGGGCTGTTCGGGGCGAAGAAAAACCGCACCTATCGAAAGCAGATCACGTGATATATTCTTATCCATTATTTGTTTCTCCTAAAAATTCATTACGGCATTTAATATAAGCCTCAAGCGGATCGGGGGCTGTAGTTATCGGCCTGCCGACAACTATATAATCCGAGCCGAGTGTGCGAGCCTTTTCCGGTGTTGTTATTCTGACCTGATCGCCGACCTCACCGCCGGCAAATCTTATACCCGGGGTTACTGTAAGAAACGATTCACCGCATACGTTTTTAACGGCTCTTGCCTCAAGAGGTGAGCATACAACGCCGTCAAGCCCCGCATCTGCGGCAGTGCGCGCATATGACATAACCACCTCATCAAGCGGTCTGTCTATCAAAAGCTCCCGTCTCATTCGTTCCTCGCTCGTTGAGGTAAGCTGAGTGACCGCAATGCAGAGCGGACGGCTTGGAACGCATGACAGTCCGTCAAGTGCGTATTTCATCATTTCCGAGCCGCCGGCGGCGTGAAGATTGCATATATCCACACCGAGACGAGCTAAAACCGCCATGGATTTTTTTACCGTGTTGGGTATATCGTGGAGCTTAAGGTCTAAAAAGACTTTAAAGCCGCGATTTTTCATTCTGTAAACTATTTCCGCACCTGCAGAGTAGTAAAGCTCCATTCCTACCTTAAAATAAGGGGTGTAGCCGTCAAAAAGTGATATAAACTGCTCGGTCTTTTCAAGTCCGTCAAAATCGCAAGCTATTATAACATCACGCTTCATATATGACCTCCTCCTATAATATCGGATATTTTATCTATTTTAAGCTTTTCACACAGCGGTGTTAAGTCGTTTATAATGTTACGGCAGGCATACGGGTCTGTAAGATTTGCCGCACCGACCTGAACGGCACTTGCTCCGGCAAGCATCATTTCGATAACGTCCTCGGCACGACTTACGCCGCCACAGCCCATTATCGGTATGCTTACCTGCTCGTATACTTGATATATCATCCGCAACGCAACGGGAAATACGGCACCGCCCGATACACCGCCGAATTTGTTTGCGATAACGGGACGGCGGCGGCGAATATCTATCCGCATACCGTAGAGCGTATTTATAAGCGTCAAGCCGTCGGCTCCCGCAGCCTCGGTTGCCTTGGCTATTGATACGATATCGGTAACATTTGGCGTCAGCTTTACAAAAACGGGCTTTTTGACCGCTTTTTTTACTGCGGAGGTGACCTCGGCGGCACTTTTTGCGTCGGTTCCGAAATTCACGCCGCCGGCATGAACATTGGGGCAGGAAATATTTATTTCAAGTATTCCCACATTTTCGCATTCATCGAGCAGAGCTGCGCAATATACAAATTCATCTACCGAAAAACCGCCGATATTTGCTATAACGGGCTTTGAGAAATACGTTTTCATTTCCTCAAGCTCGTATTTTATAACATGGTCAACTCCGGGGTTTTGAAGTCCGACGGCATTTATCATACCGGACGGGCATTCCGCAATACGCGGGGTGGGATTGCCGAACCTCGGTTCCTTTGTCGTTCCCTTGAAGGAGAGTGAACCGAGAATATTTATATCATAGTATTCCGAATGCTCACGACCGTAGCCGAAGGTGCCCGATGCGGGTATTATCGGATTGTCAAGTGACAGCGATGACAGACCAACGGAAAGATCTACCATAATATTTCACCTCGCATAAGCACGGGACCGTCCTTGCATATTCTCTTATATCCCGTAATTGTTTTGCAGGAGCAACCCATGCAAGCCCCGAAGCCACATCCCATGCGTTCCTCAAACGAATATTGTCCGTCACAGCTGCAAGCATTGAATACAGCCTTGAGCATGGGCAGAGGACCGCAGCAGAACGTATAATCAAAATCTATTTTAGGCATGGCATCGGTCACAAAGCCTTTTATGCCGTATGAGCCGTCGCAGGTGGTGACATATACCTTGCTCGTGAGTGAGGCAAATTCATCCTCGTAAAAGACTTCGTCTTTAGTATTAAAGCCGAGTATTACGCTCGGCTCGTAACCTTTTTTGACAAGCTCCCGTGCAAGCATATACATGGGCGGAGTTCCGACACCGCCGCCGATAAGCAGGGGAGAGGTAAAGTCCTTGCTTATATCGTAGCCGTTGCCGAGCGGTAAAAGAATGTCCAGCGAGGCAGAGGGAGCCATTTGACTCATCTGCCTTGTGCCGTCGCCCACTACCTTGTAAATGAGCGTGAGCTTACCGTCTTGCGCATCGCATATTGATATCGGACGGCGTAAAAATTTGCCGTCAAGTGAAATATTCACGAATTGCCCGGGGGCGCTTATGGTGCTTACCTCACCCGTAAGCACCATTTTGAACACATCGGGGGCAATGCTTTTGTTTTCTATAATTTCAAACAGCATGATCATTCCGCATCTATCGTCGATACCGTTATGGTTATTTCCTCAAGAACATCGAGCAATACTCTTACGGTATCGAGAGAGGTGAACATGGTAACATTGTTTTCAACGGCGCAACGGCGAATGAGGAAGCCGTCGCTTTGAGCCGATGCGGCATTTATGTCGTGTGTGCTGATAACGTAATTTACATGACCCTTGCGTATTGAGTCGAGTATCTCGCTTGAGCCTGCCGAGAGCTTTTTCTTCATTCTCGTTCTGATTCCGTGAGTTTTTAAGAAGTTAGCCGTACCCTCCGTAGCTTCAATGTTGAAGCCGAGATTGTAGAAGCGGCGTATGAGGGGCAGAGCTTCTTCTTTATCCTCGTCCGCAATCGTAACGAGTATTGTTCCGTAGTTTGCCACGTGCATTCCGGAGGATTGAAGTGCTTTATACAAGGCACGTGTCAAGGTCTTGTCATAGCCTATCGCCTCACCCGTCGATTTCATTTCGGGGGAGAGATATGCATCAAGTCCTCTTATCTTTGAGAACGAGAATGCGGGAGCTTTAACGTACCATCTGTTTTTCTCCTTGGGATATACCTCGTTTATACCCTGCTCCTTAAGCGATTTGCCGAGTATTACAAGCGTTGCGATATCGCCCATGCTGTAGCCGGTGGCTTTTGAAAGGAAAGGTACTGTACGTGAAGAACGGGGGTTTACCTCAATTACGTAAACATCCTCGTTTTTGTCAACGATAAACTGAATGTTGTAAAGACCTATTATACCGATACCCATACCGAGCCTTACGGTGTAATCTATTATTGTGTCCTTTGCCTTTTGCGATACGGAGAATGTAGGATAAACGCTTATACTGTCACCGGAGTGTATGCCCGTTCTCTCTACGTGTTCCATTATTCCGGGTATGAATACGTCCTTGCCGTCACATATCGCATCTACCTCAAGCTCTTTACCGAATATGTATTTATCGACCAAAACGGGCTGTTTTTCGTCTATCGCAACGGCGTTTTTGAGATATTTTCTGAGCGATGCCTCGTTTGCGACTATCTGCATTGCACGACCGCCCAAAACGTAGCTGGGACGAACAAGAACGGGATAGCCTATTTGCTCGGCAACGGTAACGCCGTCCTCAATATTGGTTACGGCTACGCCCTTGGGTTGAGGTATGTTAAGCTCTTCCATTATCTTTTCGAACTTGTCACGGTTTTCGGCACGCTCTATTGCCTCCACGCCTGTGCCTATCAGCTTAACACCGAGCTTTTGGAGCGGCAGGGCAAGATTGATCGCCGTCTGACCGCCGAGCGATGCTATAACGCCCATCGGTTTTTCAAGCTCTATGACGTTCATTACATCCTCGACGGTAAGCGGCTCAAAATAGAGCTTGTCGGAGGTGGTGTAATCCGTCGATACGGTTTCGGGATTGTTGTTTATGATTATCGCCTGCCAGCCGTTGTTCTTGATAGTCTTAACTGCATGAACCGTCGAATAGTCGAATTCAACGCCCTGTCCGATACGTATAGGTCCTGAGCCTAAAACGATTATCTTCTTTTCGTCCGATACTACGCTCTCGTTTTCAAGCTCGTATGTCGAATAAAGATAGGGAACGTAGCTGTCAAACTCCGCCGCACACGTGTCTATCATCTTGTATACGGGCATTATCTTGTTTTCTTTTCTCATGGAGAAGATATCGCACTCGTCACAGCCCCAAAGACTTGCTATATACTTATCCGAAATGCCGATTCGTTTAGCACGACGCAAAGTCTTAGCGTCGAATTTCTTTGCCTTTATCGTTTCCTCAATGTCGGTTATGTTCTTTATCTTCTCAAGGAAGAACATATCGATCTTAACTATGTTGTATATGATTCCGAGGTCTACCTTGTTTCTGATAAGCTGGGCTATGGCATAAAGTCTGTCGTCACGGCCGTCGGCGACATATTCCAAAAGCTCCTCCGTTGTCATATTGTCGAACTTCGGCGAATAAATGTGGCATACGCCCGTTTCAAGCGAACGAACGGCTTTAAGCAAGCTTTCCTCAACGGTTCTGCCGATGCTCATTACCTCGCCCGTTGCTTTCATCTGCGTTGAAAGCTTATTCGATGCGTCCGAGAACTTGTCGAACGGGAAGCGAGCCACCTTTGTTACGATATAGTCAAGGCTCGGCTCGAAGCAAGCGGGTACATTTGAAAGCATTATTTCGTCAAGATGCATACCTACGGCTATTTTTGCCGTAACTCTCGCTATGGGGTAGCCGCTCGCCTTGGAGGCAAGTGCCGATGAACGTGAAACTCTGGGATTTACCTCAATTAGATAGTACTCAAAAGAATGCGGATCGAGTGCAAACTGTACGTTACAGCCGCCCTCTATTTTCAATGCACGTATGATCTTCAATGCGCTGTCACGCAAAAGCTGAACCTCTTTGTTCGTAAGCGTCTGACAGGGTGCAACGACTATGGAGTCACCCGTGTGTATACCTACGGGGTCTATGTTTTCCATATCGCATATGGTTATAGCCGTGTCGTTTGAGTCACGCATTACCTCAAATTCTATTTCTTTATAGCCCTTTATGCTCTTTTCCACAAGCACCTGACCGACGGGGGATAGCTCAAGTGCGTTTTTCATTATCTCGCACAGCTCCTCCTCGTTGTCGGCAAAGCCGCCGCCCGTACCGCCGAGCGTAAACGCGGGACGAAGCACGACGGGATAACCGATATCCTCTGCCGCCTTAATTCCTTCCTCAACGGTATGCGCTATTTCCGAGGGAAGCACCGGCTCGCCTATCCTCTCACACAGCTCCTTGAATTTCTCTCTGTCCTCAGCCGCCTCGATGCTCTCATAGGATGTACCCAAAAGCTCCGTGCCGCATTCCTCAAGTACGCCCTTTTTGTAAAGCTGCATGGCAAGGTTGAGTCCCGTTTGACCGCCGATACCGGGAACGATGGCGTCGGGACGCTCATAACGGAGTATCTTCGCTATGTATTCAAGCGTCAGAGGCTCCATGTAGACCTTGTCAGCCATCGTCGTGTCCGTCATGATGGTTGCGGGGTTGGAGTTTACGAGTATTACCTTATAGCCCTCCTCACGCAGAGCTATGCACGCCTGCGTGCCGGCGTAGTCAAATTCGGCAGCCTGACCTATAACGATAGGGCCGGAGCCTATGACCATTATTTTCTTTATATCTTTACGCTTAGGCATAATAATTATCTCCTTATTTCAGCATTTTGATAAAATCATCGAACAGGTACAGGCTGTCCTGCGGTCCGGGTGCGCCCTCCGGATGAAATTGTGCGGTGAGAAGCTTGTCAGCAACACAGCTGCAGCCCTCTACGGTGCCGTCCAAAACATTTTTATAGATAACGTCAAGTCCCGTGCTCTTGAGCGAATCCTCGCATACGGCGTACAGATGCGATTGACTACCCGCCTCAAGTCTGCCGTTTGCCGTATTTCTCATCGGATGGTTCTCACCGAAGTGACCGAATTTCAATTTGTATGTCTCACCGCCGCAGGCGAGGCATATCAGACAATGACCCAGACCGATACCGAAAATGGGCAGCTTGCCTCTGAAATATTTGACAAGCGATATTACCTCGGGTACGTTCTTCGGGTCGCCGGGGCCGTTGGATATGAAAAGTCCGTCGGGACGAAGTGCCTCTATCTCGTCCGAGGTCGTGTTGTACGGTACAACGGTCACATTGCAGGCACGTTCGTTGAGTCGCTTTATAATGCTGTGCTTGATTCCGCAATCGACGGCAACTATATTGTACTTCGGGTTGGGCGTTCTGCTGTACCATTTCTTACGACAGCTTACACGTGCGACGGAGTCTGTGGGAAGCTTGTACTCGCCGAGGTGAGCAACGCCCTCCTCAAGCGGTGTTCCGATATCCGTTATCATCGCCTTTAAGCTTACGTTGTTTCTTATGATCCTGGTGAGCATTCTCGTATCTACCTCACAGATACCGGGAATGTCGTGATCCTCCATTATCTCCGAAAGCGTTTTCGTATATCTGAAGTTGCTTGGTGTGTCGTTGTATTCCCTTACTATAAGACCGCCTATAGTCGGAAGCTTTGCCTCGTTATCCTCATCGGTGATACCGTAGTTTCCTATCAGAGGATATGTCATGACTACCGCAAGTCCGGTGTAGGAGGGGTCTGAAATTATCTCCTGATAGCCGACCATGGAGGTGTTGAAAACCAGCTCACACACAGCATCGCGTCTTGCTCCGAAGCCCTCGCCGTAAAATTCCATGCCGTTTTCGAGAATTATTTTTCTTCTTGCCATATGATATCTCCTTTCACTGCGGTGAGAAGATTTTTACCGCAGACACGCCACCCGTCAAACGGTGTGGCTTTTCCCATGGATAAAAATTTATTTGAATCAATATTATACTCATCGTCGAGCGAATAAACGCACAGCCCGCCGTCGTCGATATTGAATATGCGACGGGGTGCTTGACACATAAGCTCAACGAGCCTTTGCAGGGATATAATATTTTTCTTGACCAAATATGTGTAGAGCAGTGGGAATGCCGTTTCAAGCCCGACTATACCCATAAGACTGCCCGAAAGTCCCTTTGATTTTTCTTCTGCCGAATGAGGTGCGTGGTCTGTTGCGATAACATCTATCGTGCCGTCGATACAGCCCTCGATCAAAGCCTGCATATCGGTACGGGAGCGAAGCGGGGGATTCATCTTAAAGCGTCCGTCCTCCCTCATATCCTCGTCGCATAAAAGCAGATAATGCGGTGCCGTCTCACAGCTTACCGGCAATCCCTTTTTCTTTGCTTGCCTGATAAGCTCAACACTCTGACGAGTTGATATATGACACACATGATAACGACAGCCCGTTTTTTCAACAAGGCGCAGGTCACGCTCGATCTGCCCATACTCGCTCTCTGAGGATATGCCCTTATGCCCGTGCTTGCGTGCGTAATCACCGTCGTGAATATAACCGCCGAAAAGCAAGCTCTCATCCTCACAATGTGCGGCAATTATGCCGCCCGCTTTTTTACAGGCGAGCATCGCATGATACATTGTATCCTCCGATTGCACGCCACGTCCGTCATCGGAAAAAATATTTGTGTATTCCCTCATCCGCTCAAAATCAACAAGCGTGCCGTCGGGGTGAGTTATCCGCGAATACGGTATTACGTTGATCTTCGCATCGCACTTTATGATATCAAGCTCAAGGCGGATATTATCGCACGTATCGGGGGGTGGGGAAAGATTCGGCATCGCACACAGCGTGGTATAGCCCATGCGGCGTGCGGCGGCACTTCCGGTCGCTATCGTCTCTTTATAAGAAAAACCGGGTTGCCTGAGATGCACGTGCAAATCAACAAGCCCCGGAATGACGATAATGTTATCTTTTTTGAAAACGGAAAATATTTCCTCATTAACGGATGAAAAAAGGGAATAAGGCTCCGTACAGCTATGAAACGAACCTTTTTTGTAAACGTTCACCGACATTAGTAACGCCTCCTTTTTCCTATCTTTATAATTATAGCGAAAAAAGCGGAATTTGTCAAGGGGTATTGACGAAAAAAATTGAAAAAATACAATTTTTAACACTCTTGCGGAGTTGACATATGAAAACCGATGTGATATAATCAATGTGAGGTGGTAAAATGGAAGAAAAGAATCACGATAAAAAAGCCGATATCGGCACCGGAGCCATGTATATCATATCTATGCTCATATTCGGCTCGGTCGGCATTTTTAAAAAATATATTGTATATTCATCCTCTGTCGTTGCACTCTGCCGCTCGCTCATAGGTGGCGTGTTTATATTGCTCATCGCACTTGCGTCAAAACGCAAGCCCGATATAAAAGAAATAAAAAAGAATATATTGCCGCTTGCACTCTCCGGAGCTTGTCTCGGTATAAATTGGGTATTTTTGTTTGAGGCATATAATTATACCACCGTTGCCGTGGCAACGCTGTGCTATTATCTCGCCCCCGCCATTGTCGTTTTGACCTCACCCCTGTTTTTCAAGGAACGGCTCGGTGCGAAAAAGCTTTTGTGTGTGTTTTTTTCACTGCTCGGAATGCTCTTGATATCCGGTGTGCTTAATGATACCGAGAAAAGCGGACGGCTCACCGGCGTGCTTTTGGGTCTGCTTGCCGCAGTGTTCTATGCGGGGCTTATCATTTTCAACAAAAAGCTGAAGGATGTTTCCTCGTCAAGCAAAAGCGTGACCCAGCTGCTTACATCCTCCGTTGTGCTGTTGCCTTATGTGCTGTTTACCGCCTCGGACAGCAAGCCCGTGTTTGACACTAAAAGCATTATTCTACTCGTTATAGTCGGAATAGTGCATACCGGTGTGGCATACACACTTTATTTTGCCTCCGTCGGACGAATAAAAACACAAACGGCGGCAATATGCGGCTACATAGACCCGATATGCGCCGTCCTGCTCTCCGCACTCATACTCGGTGAGGGGCTTGACCTCTTTACCGCACTCGGTATGCTTTTGATACTTGTCTCCGCTTACCTTTGCGAAAAATAAAATTCCGTCCGCATTTATTAAGTGCGGACGGCTTTGTCTTATTTTTTGAAGCTCTGAATTTTGTACTGTGCCGCCGTCGTCACAGGCTCGGGCAATATTCTGGAAAGCAGATATCCCGCTTTGATCTTCAAGGTGGGTATTATAAGCTCCTTGCCGCGAAAAACGTCACGAAGCGCAATTTGTGCGCACCGCTCGGCTGAAAGTCCGGGTAGTGGCTCGGCAACACCGGCTACACTGTCAAATTCCGTGCTTACCGCACCGGGGCAGAGAAGCACTACTCTTACATTCTTGCCTTGCTTTTTCAGCTCGTAATTGACCGCACGGCTGTAGCTGTACAAATACGCCTTTGATGCGGCGTAGGATGCCATAAGAGGCTCGGCGGCAAATGCGGCGGCTGAGCAAACATTGAGTATTATGCCCGTGTGCATGGTCTTGGCAAACAGTCGTGTTATAAGTGCGGCTCCCGTTGCGTTGAGACTTATCATCTCAAGCTCCTTTCTTATGGGAGTTTTATCAAAGTCGCCGTAGATACCGAAGCCCGCGGAATTTACCACCATGGTTATATTAACGCCCGAAAAAAATCTGTTCAGCAATACGCAGTTCTTCGGGCAGGAAAGATCGACGGAAAAGGGAATGACCGTAACGCCGCAACGCTTGCCCTCACTTTTTATCTCCTCAAGCCGCTCTCCGCGTCTTGCACAGACAATAAGATTGTAGCCCTTTTTTATAAGCTTAAAAGCTATTTGCCGACCGATACCGGAGGAGGCACCCGTTATCAGGGCATATTCATTGTTCATTCTGTTTACCTACTTCGTTTATAATATGTAAGCAAAGCTCCCTTGCAGAGTCGGGATGCTTGATCAAGCGTATGTTTGAACGCATATTTTCGAGCTTTTCGGGAAAGCGGAAGCATTGATATATTACCTCATCGAGCGGGGCGGTGCTTGAAACTCTCATCGCCACGCCGTTATTGGTCAAAAATTCCGTGTTCCTGTCCTCAATGCCAGGTATCGGATTTACTATTATTATGGGAAGCTCTTTTGCAAGTGCCTCGGAGGTGGTAAGACCGCCCGGCTTTGATATAAAGCAATCCGCACAGTCCATAAGCTCGTCTATATAATCGACAAAGCCGAGGCAAAGCGATTTCTTGCTCAACTGTAATTTCTCAATGCTTTCCTTTGCCTTTTCGTTTCTGCCGCAGACTATCACCATTTGAAAATCAAGATCCACCCTGTCAAGCGTAAGCACCGTGCTTTCTATGTTTCCGAAGCCCATGCTTCCGCTCATAAGCAATACTGTGAATTTATCGGCATCGAGTCCGTGCTTGGCTCTTGCCACGGCTTTGGACATTTTTGTCGCAAACTTGGAGCGTATCGGTATTCCGAGCGGCAGGAGCTGGCTTTGACGAAAGCCCTTTTTCTTCATCTGAACGTCAAGCAGCTCCGAGGCTGTGACGATATACGAAAGGCTCGTTGCCTCCTCCCAAAACGGGTGAGCGGCAAAGTCGGTAACTATTCCGTAGGTCGGGCAGTGTACACCGTATTTTGAATTTATAACATCCAGAAGCACGGCGGCGAAGCAATGCGTCACGATTATCGCATCGGGCGAATACTCGCAAAGATACTTGTACATCTTCTTTGCGATAAGAGCGTTTGACATTCTCACAGTGGATCTGTCATCCTGTACGTGCTTTCTGTTTTCAAGCATACGATACACGGAAGCGTAAGGCTTTTGAAGCTTTTTCGTTGCGGCAAGATAACCGCTGTCAACGGTCTTGCCGAGAAGCTTGCTTATATACTCAAACGTATCGAGTATATCGCAAGTAATGCCACGCTCCTCAAAGCAGCTTGCCAACGCCCTTGCGGTGGAATTGTGACCCTCCCCCGCTGTTATCGACATTATAAGGATCTTCATTCTTCAAGTCCCTCCGAGTCGTCCGCAGCATCGGATGCCGAACGCTCGTGCTTTACATAACCCATAAATTTTACATTGTCTCTGTGGAAAGGCTTGGGCGGAGAGTCGGGTGAGGATGAAAGGCGAACCTTTACAAAGCCCGTAAGCGGTGAGGTCTCCGTAACCACACCGTCACCCTCCGGAGTTCTCACGAGTGAGTCGACCTTCGGAGTCTTTTTTATTTCCTCCTCATATACCTCATGCTCGTAACGCAAACAGCACATAAGTCTGCCGCAGGTGCCCGAGATCTTGACGGAGTTTAGAGAAAGATTCTGCTCCTTTGCCATTTTTATCGTAACCTGTACGAAATCGTTCAAAAAGCTCTTACAGCAGAACGGTCTGCCGCATACGCCAAGCCCGCCTATCATGCGTGCCTCGTCCCTTATTCCTATCTGCCTCAGCTCTATTCTCGTTTTGAAATGCGATGCAAGGTCTTTTACAAGCTCGCGAAAATCGACTCTTACATCCGAGGTGAAATAGAACAACAGCTTTGAATTGTCAAACGTATATTCCACCTGAACAAGCTTCATGGGGAGTGAATGCTTTTGAATAAGCTCATCGCATATGGCGAATGCTTCTTTTTCTTTCTCCTCGTTTTCCTTGCGGTGAGCAATATCGTTCTCGTCCGCAACCCTGATTGCTTTTCTCAAGGGCAGAACGACCATATCCTCGGTTACTT
This sequence comes from uncultured Lachnospiraceae bacterium, assembly GCA_964562175.1. Classification (GTDB taxonomy): domain Bacteria; phylum Bacillota; class Clostridia; order Oscillospirales; family CAG-272; genus CAZCJU01. The sequence continues at coordinate 96,565 of CAZLRV010000003.1, read as the reverse complement.
TTGTATTTCCTTGGGTAACACAGCCCAATTCAAGCCCGCGTGCCGTTTCCACTATAATGGCGGTTCCGCTTTTGTATTCGACACCGTCGGGATCGAAATAGTAAGTCTTGCCGCCGTTTTTGAACCTTACGCCTATGACCTCGTATTCCGTTTGCTCCGCCTCGGTCTCGACGATCTCCTCCTGTACATCCGAAAAGTCGGTATACGTTACGTCCTCAACGGTGATACTGCTCATATCGACCATATCCTCGGGTATGTCGATAACGGGCGGTATATATTTTTGTTTTTCTTTTGTCGCAACACTATGCTCATCGATATAACCCTTGGGCATACGATGAGGGCGTTTGATATATTTGGGTCTGTAATTTGATGTATAATCTGCCATTTTTTAACCGTACCTTCTATTATTTATGTTTGCATTCCCAAAGCAGGGAGGAATATTCCGTTACAGTAAGCGACTGACGTGTCGGAGTCGAGGCGAGCATAAGAGCCTTTTCGATAACTCGGCACGCACGCGTGATAAATTGCATCGACAGAGCATTGCCGTATTTTTCAAGCTCCTCGAACGAGGCGAAAAATTCGGGCGTGCAGGTGTCACAGGTCTTGTAAAGAGCCATGTCGCACAGAGCCGTATAAAGCCGCTCATATGCGGAATACAGCTCGGCTGTTTTCTTGAAAAGAGTGTGATGAATGCAGATGAAATCGAATTTGCTTTGTGAGGAGATAAGAGCGTCAAGCAGCTTAAGTGCGTTTTTTTGTGAGCTGTCGCCGTCAGATACATCTTGGGCAAGTAACATTGCACGTCCGAGTGAACCGCCGCATTTGCTTAAAATGTCGTTTATACGCTTATCGTTCACACCGCAAGTGTCACGAAGCTGTTTGGCTATCGTATCATCGTCAAGCGGCGATACGTTTAATGTCGTACAGCGAGAAAGCACCGTCGGTAAAAGCGTTGCCGTGTCGGTCGTTATTATGAAAAAGTATACAGCGGGCGGCGGCTCCTCCAAAAGCTTAAGCAAAGCGTTCTGGCAAGGTGGCTGCATAAGCTCGCCTTGCTCGATAATATAAGCCTTAAAGCTTAAGTCGTTCGGCGTGTAATATATTGTATCGTATATCGCCCGTACAGATGATACGGGAATGTAAACACGCCCCTCGGGCTTTTTTATCGTGTAAATATCTACGCAGGTGTGCGACAGTATCTTACCGCACGTATCGCATTTGCCGCACGGAGCGGTCTGTTCCTCGCACGAAAGTGCGGCGAGAATATTGTAAACGAGCGTTTTCCGCCCCGTGCCTTCCTTACCGCATATTATATAGCTGTGCGAAAGGCTGTTTGACGAAAGACGTGAAGCGAAATATTCTTTGTTTTCATCGTTTCCCAAAACTGCGGGAAATTCGTATTTTTTCATTCTGCCACCGTGGATATCGTCTTAGATCCGCTCTGCTTGAGCATTTTTTGCATATTTTCGTTTATCCTTACTCCGGGGAGCGTGTATGGCATACCCGGCGGGTATGAAAATTTCATCTCGGCGGCAATGTGACCGACACAGTCCTCCACGGAAACACGCAGACTATTTGCGAAAAGCACTTTTGAGGGCTTCATCACCGGCTTGATGAAGCTGTCAAACACATTGAGGTATTGCCGATGCTCAAGCTCGTTCTCTGTATTTTGAAATGTATTCAAAGCACGATACAGCTTGCGAAAATCTTCAATATCGTTGTTTATCGACGGTATCAAGACCAAATTGTCAACATCCGAAAATTCGCTATGTACGCCGTTTTGACGTAAATGCTCATCAACTTGACGCATATCAACGCCATCGCAAGTCAAAACAAGGCGATACGGGTCGCATATGGGATATTCAACTCGCCGATAGCTCGTGTCTTTGAGAATGTCGGTGAACTTTTCAATACAGACATCAAGCTGTGAAAACGATCTCACTCCGTATCTTTTCATGTAATCTATACATTCGCAGAGTGAGGAGGAAATGAGATAAGACGGCGAGGAGGTTCCGAAAAGCCGTATTCCCTCAAGCATAAGCTCGGTATCTATATCGCAATTGCTGTGAAGCAAGGCGCCGCCTGTCAGTGTGGGGAGAGTCTTGTGAAGCGAATCAATGACAAGATCCGCGCCGAGCTTTATCGGGTGCGTTACCTTTGGGGTAAAGGCAAAATGCGCACCGTGGGAATTATCGACAATGAGTCGACAATTGTATTTATGGCACAGATCGGCATAGTGCTTTATATCGTACATTCTGCCGTAGTAATCGGGGCTTGTGAGTATGACGGTATAGCGAGTATTTTGCAATATCTGCTCAAGATCGCATTCATCCGTGAAAAAATCAACATCGGCATCTATCAACGAAAGAGCGGAAATAACGGAGGTGTGACACCGCACATTTACCAAAAAGGGCAGCGAATAGTATTTTTTCGCACAATATACGGCACTTTGTATACACAGAGTTGCGCCGCCGCAGGAAATAACACTTGCTTTCGAAGAAAAAATGCTTGAAATGTATGCCAGCTGTCGTGTTACAAAGCCGTATTGACCCGGTGAGTAAACATTGTCCGTTTCCTTAAGCTCGGTAACGTCGTAGTTAAACAGATCGCCGCGGAAGTCACCGATGCTTTTTCCCTTATGTCCGGGCATATGAAACCGCACGGGCGAGTCTGCAATGTAATTTCGCACACAGTTGAATATATAACTCATTTGATTTCAAATTCTCCGTTTTTACGTTATATCAAAAAATGATATACCGCAACTATAAGTGCAATATGCAGAGCCGTTATCACGGGCAGACCAAACATAAATTTGCCGTGGCGAGTTTTATGACGGATCGCAAGCATGGTTACATACATTGCCCCGGCACCGCCGAATACTGCGATGAAGATAAGCGTTTGCTCCGATATTCGCCTTATGTGACTGCGATAGGAAATTATTTTATCATATACCGTCAAAATTATCGCTATAACGGATATGATAATAAAATAGACGACTGCGTAAATCCAAATCATTGGAATACCTCATTTGTTGTATTATCGACAAGACGATTCTTTGTCTATGGTAGTGGCACTCTTTACGGCATCCTTGCCGTATTTTTTCTTAAGCCCGTCGAGTGCTTCATCGAGCTTATCAAGCTTTTTTCGGCTCTGTCCGTCATCAAAGAGAGAGAGCTGCATACCCGCACTTGATGCGGTAAGAGAGGATAATGTAACGGTCAATGCACGGATAGGACGAGAACATAACCCATAGCGTGCTATGAGAGAGCGAGCTTCGTCAAACACCGTGCGGCAAGCGTGAGTCGGCTGTGACAATGTCGTTTGACGCTGTACGACCTTCAAATCGGGATATTTTACACCGACACAAACGGTGTAACAGCTCAGCGATGCGCCTCTGAGCCTCGACGTTACCTCATCGCACAAAAGCATCAGCTCACGCTCGACCTCACCCCTTGAGGCGATATCGTGCGCAAAGGTATTGCCCGAGCTTACCGAGGAAATATCGGTTTTGGCAAAGTAGGATGCGACCGGATCATCGTCGATACCGTTTGCATAGTCCCATATCGTGCCGCCGAGCTTACCGAGCTTGCGGATAAGCACACCCCTGTCGTACCGTGCGAGCTGTCCTATAGTGGCTATTCTCAGCTCCGACAAAACACGCTCGGCACTTTGTCCCACATATAATAGAGCGGAGGGGGGCAGAGGATAGACGAGCTGCCTGAAATTATCGGGTGTTATAGTCGTTGTGGCATCGGGCTTTTTGTAGTCCGAGCCTAATTTTGCAAGCACCTTATTAAAGGAAACACCGACGGAGACCGTGAGCCCATGCTCCTTTTTTATTCTGTCTCTTATGCTGTCGGCAAGGTGAGTCGCACCCGCATAAGATATGTCATCCGTGAACAGATGAAGCGAATGGGTGATATCAAGCCAAGATTCGTCGATACCGAACGGCTCTACAAGATCCGTATATTCAAGATATACGGCGTTGAGCAGACGGCTGTATTTAGTGTACTCGTCCCTCGACGGCGGCACGACGGTCAGCGTCGGGCATTTGCGGCGTGCGGAGTATACCGTTTCAGCCGTTTTTATACCGTAGGAACGGGCAAGCTCGTTTTTTGCAAGTATGATGCCGTGCCTCTGCGAGCAGTCACCGGCTACCGCCATTGGGACGGTGCGAAGATGAGGCTTTGAAATGCATTCGACGGAGGCGAAAAAACAATTTGCATCAATATGCAGTATGATTCTGTTCTCCATAAAAGTATTATATATTAAGCAAATAAAAAAGTCAACAAACTTATGTTAAATTTAAGTTGTTTTTTGATTTTTTTTATCAAATACGGTACTTATGACCGAACCTGCCGCCAAAAACAACCCCAAACCGAAGTAAATTCTTTCACAGCTCGTGATTCTGCCCGATATTTCAATGATTCCCTTAACGGTACAGCCGACAACGAACGAGGCGCAGGAGGCGTTATACAGATTATATCCGAGTCTGCTTGTTTTATCGCATTTGCCGAGAAGTATTATGATAAGCGGCAGAATGAATGTCATAATGAGAGGGAACAAAAACGAATATCTCATATACAATGAATACTCGCCGGAAGAAAAATGAGTGTAAACGGCATTGAACACCACGAGAAATATTGATATGAGCAGAGAAAATACACATTGCCGCATAAGCGAACGCTTGATCTTCGGCTTAACCGATGTAAACAATGTCAGACACGCTCCTTTCACTGAAATATCCGTGTGTAGTCGGATAATTTATTATTTCACCCATAAACCACATGGTAGCCGAGCCGCCGCCGTCCAAATTATATGCAATATCACAGCCGAGCGATCGCATAAACTCCGCAAGCTCAAAAAGCGACAGTCCCTCATTGTTTTCCGTCCGTCCGTCCGAGGTGAGAAAAACATAATGCAGAGGCTCTATCATACCGAGAGCTGTTCTGGGGTTACTTGCCATCGCAATGCCGACCTCCTGTCCCTGCTTTACGGTAATTGTCGAGTTCGAAACGAGAGTGGGACCGAATGCAAAAAGCTGATAAGCCCCGTTTTGTATCAACTCGTCTGCACTTACGGCTTTTTCGTTTATCACCTTGAAAGAACCGTCGGCTTGGAAAACAAGATCGTCGTATTCACTGTCCTTGCGCACACTTGAGCGGAACACTCGCCCGTTTTTTATAACGTATCCGGAGCTGTCTGCACCGTAATAATCGCCGTTTACGGCAAGTATGGCATTGTTGTTTTCGGCAATCGTCGAGGTCTTTTGAGTTATGTTCTTGCCGAAGGTATCCTTGGCAAATGCTTTTTTGAAGTACTCGGCAGAGGAGAGGGAAACATCGGCAAAATAAATATCCGTATCATACTCCCTCGCACGATAAAGCTTTACCGTAAATCGCTCGTCGGAATACTCGCCGATAAGCTCGGATGAGTCGGGCAGGGAAATGCTCTTTATCTCAACGACGGGGTCGGGTGCTTCACTTTCCGCCTGTGTTATATCCGTGTCGGACGGCTCGGTGTCAACTGCCGTTTCCGACTCGACAGCTTCGCTTTGTATCAGCTCTGCGGTGGCAAAAACAAGCTCCGATATATCCCCGTCATCTCTCGGTGTCAGCTCATACGGAATGACGAACGCCTCAAGCAGTATAAAAGCCGAGAGGCAGAGCAGAAAAAAAGAGTAAAGCGAGGCAAAAATAAAAGGCTTTTTTATAAATTTCATATAATTCACTCCTGTCGATCACACAAGCGGTAGACGTTTTCGCGTCCCGATCTTCCGCACACTTTTATTACCTCGGCGTGCTTAAGCACATACAATATCGCACTTGCATATTCTTTACGCCTGTGCGAAAGGGCAGTGTATTCTTTAAGCGTAAAGTCGGATTGCGGAATATCGCCGAGCAGTGCTTTATAATCGTCTTTTCCGTTTATACGCAGAGTTCCCAAGTATTTATACGGTACGCAGTCGATTTTTTCGGTATACTTGCCCCCGACCTTGACACGCTTGTCCGCGTATCTGTATTCGTTGCCCTCATACATAAAAAACGTAAACGAAAGACGCTCACAACCGAGCAACCCTTTCAGTGGGCATAGCTTAAAAAATATATCGTTCTCACTCTCATGCTTGTTCGATATTCGGCTGTAAAGCACCTCTCCGGTGACGGGGTCTTGTCGTATAATGCGTTTTTTAACGCATATCGGTACAACGACATTGACCTTGTACTCCTTCAAAAACGATTCCAATTTGCCCCTTAGAGGATTGAGCGATCCCGTTTGTATCTCATATATCTCCCCACGGCAAAAAACATCTGCTATATGCTCACCGAGCTTTATCTCGTGCGTTGATGGGTCGGCGGAGATGAAATATTTGAGTATGAGATGCAAGGAATGCTCTTTATATGTACCTATGTTATATCGCTCATGCTTAGTCGATAAGTATTTGTCAAGTGCGATATCGAATCGTCGGCTGTCAAATGCATCATATACCATCCGTATACCGTCCTTTCATGAAAAAAGCGAGATAAGCTTCGATCGGCTTCATTATCCGAGTCATCAAGCGTCGGCATATATTATATCACAAATTTACGATAAATTCAATGTAATTTTCAAAAATGTATTGAAATAAAGTCTTAAATGTGCTATTATATACCTATAATAGAAAAAGGATGGTACTTTCGCTATGAAAATGCGTACACTTTATTTTTCCGGCAAAAAAAAGATAATAACGCTTGCTCAATATTTGGAGAAAAATTCCGATAATTACAAAGCAGACAAAATACCGCCGGATTACTCACTTGACAAAGAAAGACTTCTCGTTTTGGCGGTAAGCACCGCATCGCCCATTCCCGATGTGCTTCGCCGCTTCTGTTCCGGTATGACACCCGACAAAGCAAAGAACGTAGCTATAATAACGGATTCCACCGAGGCAAATGCAAAGGCCCTGATAGACGTACTTAAGGCAGGCGGCTCAAATGTAATTGAAGATGTTATGTACGTAAAGACCGGTCTGCTTTCATTCGGAGGCGCAAGCGACGATGAAAAGAAGCAAGCCGATGAGTGGTTTGAAAGAATAAGTGCAGATCTTAAATGAGCGGACAAGCTCGGTTCAGAAGGTAAGGTGCGGAATATTCCGCACCTTTTTTATCCGATCAAGTGAATAAAAAAGGCGTGACGCTGTTTAAGCATCACGCCGAAATATGTTTAGAGCCTATTATTTGTCTGCTTTTTCGTATGCGGAAACGTAGTCGTTGATAGCGGACATAAGCTTTCTTTCGTTCGTACGACAGAAGGATGAGAAGGTACCGGAGCCGACTTTTATCTGGTCGGGAAGCGCATGGGCAATATCACCGAAGTTGCATATATATCCCATATCCCATACTCTGTTTCTGAATACAACATCGAGCATCTCAAACGAACGCTCGTCACGCTGATATTTACCCTTAAGGGTCTTTTCATAGTATGCGGGCGTTACCGTTTTGTAGGACTCTGCGGCAAGTGCCTCAAGTACAAATCCGGTAAAAGCGGTCTCTTCCTCTTTCTTGTTGGTTACGGGTATGGAGACCATATTCGCACCGTTGTAAACGAATGACTTGTAGTTCTTCTGCTTTTCCGAGTTCTTCGGGAAGGGAAGTACTATAAAGTCGTCCTCCATATCTCTGAACACTTCCATGTTGGAGGCGTTGGAGGAGAAGAACAGCGATCTGCCCTCGATAAATGCCTTAACGGACGCAAAATCCTGTGTTGCGGAACCGGTCTCGGCTACCCAATCGTGGGTGTTTATCGTGTGGTTGCCGTCCTTTACAAGTTTGTATACGCTCTCTATGATGTTCTTGTTGTACTGATTATTAAGTCTTATCCTGGGCATATTGGCATCGTCTCTGTCGACTATGGTTCCGCCCATACCGAAATAAAATGCGGTTATTGCCTCGTCCTGTACCGCAAGACCGTAAGAGTCTTTAAGGCTGGGCACGCCGTCGCCGTCTTTTTCGGCATAGCCGTATTGGGCTACCTGCTGAATGAAGTAATCCATCGTCCACTTGCCGTCACGTACCATTTGTACGTAATCGTCCTCAATACCGTACTTATTGGCAAGGTTCTTGTTGTAGAGCATAAGGAACGTAGCCATGTTTGCGGAAACGCAAAGGTCGCCCGTTGCATAGAAGATCTTGCCGTCTACCGCCATGTCTTCCTTTGCGGTCTGGTCCCAATAATGCTTCTCGAGATTCAGGTTTTCGATCTCGGCAAGATCATAGAACACGCCCGTTGAGGAGAGAGGACCTGCGAGATGCGCAGGCATTACAACGCAGTGGTAATCATCGATACCCGACTTGAACGCATCGCTGATAACGGTGTTTGCGTTTTCGTTGCGTACCTCGTTTATCGTGATGTTGTACCTTGCCTCAATGGCTCTGTTACGATCGTATATTGCGGTCGTAACAGGGTCCTCGGAGGTAGCCTCACGATCCATTTGCTCGCCCCAGAAGCCTGAGTGTGTGAGCATATTGAACGTCTTTCCGCCCCAATCCGTTGCCGACAGATCGGGGAGATATTCCGGAGGTGTGGTATCGACTGTGGGATCGGTGGTTGTGGTAGCCAGCGTTTCCTTTGCGTCGTCCTTACACGAGGTAAAGGCAAAGCATGAGAAAACGGTCAAAGCCGCCAGGATGATAGAAAGTGTCTTCTTCATCAAATTCTCCTTTTATTTTTTTATTATTGCACAGACCCGAGCTTATCTCGGATCGATGTCACATTTTAATCAGTTCGAATCGGACTTATTGTACGCTTCTATGTACTCGTTTATCGCTTTGGTGACCTTTTTCTCATTCTTCTTGTAGAATGAGGAGAATGTGCTTGAGCCGGCTTTTATCTGCGTTATAAGGCTGTTATCTATACCGCCGAATGCGCATACATAGCCCAAATCCCATACTCTGTTTCTGTAAACGATATCAAGCATTTCATAAGAACGCTCATCACGCTGGTATTTGCCCTTAAGCGTCTTATCGTAATAAGCCGGTGTCAAGGTCTTATATGACTCTGCGGCAAGTGCCTCAAGCACGAAGCCCGTGAAGTCATAATCCTTACTCTTAACGGGTATGGAAATGAGATTTGCGCCGTGATAAACATAAGAATAATAAGACGATTGCGAGGTTGAAAGAAGCGGGAAGGGAAGAACGACGAAATCGTCATCCATTTCTCTTAAAGCATCCATGTTTTCCGCATTTGTAACGAGAAACAAGGATCTGCCCTCGCTGAATGCTCTGACGGATGCAAATTCGTCACCCTCTACCGTGCCGGCTGCAGTCAGCCAGTCGTGTGCGTCGATAACATCATCGCCGCTCTTTGTCAGCGAGTATATCTTATCTATTACATTCATATTAGATTGCGAGTGAAGTATAAGCTCGGGCAGGTCGGCATCATCTTTTCTGACTATATGAGAGCCGCAGCCGAAGAAGAAGCCGAGATACGCCTCAAGCTGTATACCCATTCCGTATGTGTCCTCAACATCGACGGCACTGTCGCCGTTGTCTTTGTAGCCGTATTCCTTGACCATTTTGTTTAAGTAATCTATTGTCCAAGTCTTGTCCTTGACCATTTGAACGAAATCGTCCTCAATACCGTATTTGGCGGCAAGGTTCTTATTGTAAAGCATAAGGAACGTACCGTCATTTGCGGTTACGGAGATATCGCCCGTGGCATAGAATATCTTTTGGTCGATGGAAAGGTCGTTGATGGCGTTCTGATCCCAATAGTGCTTTTCGAGATTTAAGTTTTCAATCTCGTAAAGGTCGCAGAACACATTTGTCGATGCGAGCGGTGCGCCTTGGTATGCGCAGAGAGCAACACAGTTCCATTCGTCCGTTCCGGCAAGGAACGCATCGGATATGGATTTGTTGGGTGTGTCGGACTTGACTTCTTTTATTTTGAAGTTATACCTATTCTCGACAGCTCTGTTTCTATCGTAAATAGCAGACGAAACGGGGTCCTCCGAGGTGGATTCTCTGTCAAAATCCTCCTTCCAGAAACCGCTGTTGGTAAGCATTACGAACTCCTTGCCGCCCCAATCCGTGGGAGTAAGCTCGGAGGTGTATTCGTCCGAGCCGGACTCGCCGGTATCGACGGAGCCTGCGGTATTCGCACCGTCACTGTCGTTCTTGCATGACACAAATGTAAGTGAGGTGAAAACGGAAAGAGCCGCAAGTATTATCGAAAGCGTTTTTTTCATTAAAATCTCCTTTCAAAAAATACGTTTTCAGTTTGCCGTGCTTTCAAGATAGGAAACGACATCGGCAACGGATACGAATTTGTGTATCTCCTCGTCGTCGATCTCAATATCGTACTTGTCCTCGCAAAGAAGCACAAGATCGGCAAGCTCAAGCGAATTGATTCCGAGATCGTTCGCCAGCTCAGCCTCGGGCTTTATCGAATCAGGCTCGATATCGAGCTGTTCGACAAGCAGATTCTTGAATTCCTCGTACATAATATACCTCTCATTTATTTTATTAAAAACCTTTTTATCTTGCGTGTTGTCGTTTTCTCGAACTCCGTCCGTCTAAGCTCTATATCATGTATATGCTTATACGTCGGTAAGGTTTTATTGACCAAAACTATTTTTCCCCTGAGGAAGCTTATTATTTCCTCATCCGTCTTGTCCTTGAACTGCTCAAGGTCGGGATATATAACGGCACAGATAACGGTCTGACCATCCTTTTGTCTGCCTATGACAACGCTTTCGAGTATTTCGGGAATGTCGTGCAGATATTCCTCAAGCTCCTCGGGATATACGTTTTTGCCGTTTGATGCGATTATGACATTCTTCTTTCTACCGGTGATATATATGAAATTCTCATCGTCTATGTGACCTATATCACCCGTTTTGAACCAACCGTCCTCGGTGAAGGCTTCCTTTGTCGCTTCGGGATTTTTGTAATAACCCATAAACACAGTGGGTCCGCTTACGCATATCTCGCCGTTGCCCTCCGAGTCGGGGTCCTCTATTCTCGCTTCCATTCCCTTTGCCACCATTCCGACAGAGCCTATTTTGCGTGTGTTGAACGGATTTACGGAGATGAGCGGTGTACACTCGGTTATTCCGTAGCCCTCCGCTATGTAAACGCCGAAATCATCGAAATCCTTGATGTATTCGGGATTGAGCGGAGCGCCGCCGCAAACGATATATTCGAGATTGCCGCCGAAAGCGTTCAGAATGTCCTTAAAGAACGTGCGTCGCTTGTCTATTCCGACACGCCGCAATGCGTTGCTGAATTTTATAAGCGCTCTAACCTGCTTTTCCTTGCCCTTTTTGCGTATCGTATCCCATATCTTTTTATCCATTGTTTCCACGTAGAGCGGAACGAGTATAAGCGAGGTGGGCTTGTAGTCGGCAAAGTTTCTCATGACGTGCTTTACACTGTCATTCATAAAGACGCTTGCTCCGACGTGTATTGCGGTTATGTGGTTGCACGTCATACCGAATGTGTGATGAAGTGGCAAAACGGAAACGAAAGTGTTTTCACGCTCCGCCGCAATCATGCCGTTGCAAACGATTATACTTTGGCATATCATACGCTCGTTAAGCATTACGCCCTTGCTTGAGCCTGTCGTGCCGGAGGTGTAAAGCACCGCCGCCAAGCTCTCGGGGTCACGCTCGCAATCGATAAAATCGGTCATGCCGTCATCTACGAGCCTCTGTCCCTCCTCAACGATATCATCGAAAACGAAAGTGCGGTTGTCCGTAAGGCATTTTGCTCTGTCCGGCTCCTGTCCGATTATGACGAAGCATTCAACGCAAGAGAGAGTGTCGGCACAGCTCTGCTTAAAGGCTGTAAATATCTTTTCCGTCGCAAACACGACCTTGCATTCGGTTTGAGCTATAAACTCAGCCGCCGCCGAGCATGAAAGATCCTTGTCAAGCGGAACGACTGCACCCTCGGATGCGATGGAAACAAGGTATGCACTCATCCAATCCGGATGCTGTTCGCCTATTACCGCCATGTTGGCTCTGCGGAAGCCGTGCTTGAAGAGCCAAGAGCCGAGAGCATCGTACACGCGACTGTTGTCATTATAAGTAAAAAACCGTTTTTCTTTATTCTCAAGATATACGTAAAGCTCCTTATCGCCGTAACGCTGTGCGGAGGTATGTACAAGCTCGCGTATATTTTTCAAGGGACGAACCTCATGCGTGGGGTAGCCCTTTTGATAATCGAATCTCATTTATCAAATTTCTCCGATAATATTCTCCCACTATTATAACAAATATTTTCTATATTGTCAAGCGAAACGGCGTAAAAATATTAAATAGATTTTTATTTTAACAACTTTCATAAAAAAAGCCCCGTAAATTCGGCAAAATTATTTGATTTATATATTGCAATAATCGCGGAAAAGTAGTAAAATATATAAAATCGGTCAGTATGCTCGGATGTAGACGATAAGCTACGCCTTGCAATATTAAGATGTAAATATTTATATAAGGAGATATCCAAATGAAAACAAAAGCGGTAAGACTTTACGGCAAAAACGACCTTCGTTTAGAGGAGTTTGAGCTTCCCGAAATCAAAGACGATGAAATACTCGCAAAAATCGTATCCGACAGTATCTGTATGTCAACGCATAAGGCGGCACTTCAAGGTACCGACCATAAGCGTGTACCCAACGATATTGCCGAGAAGCCCGTTATAACGGGACATGAGTTCTGCGGTGTTATCGAGCAGGTAGGTGCCAAGTGGGCAGATAAGTTCAAGCCCGGCGATAAATTCATAATCCAGCCCGCACTCAACAATCCGGCAGATCCTCTTGCCGCACCCGGCTACTCGTTCCAATACATCGGCGGCGATGCAACCTACGTTGTTATCCCCTCTATAGTTATGGAGCTTGATTGCCTGCTTCCTTACGAGAGCGATGTATTCTTCTACGGCTCTCTTTCCGAGCCTATGTCCTGCATTATAGGCGGCTATCATTCAAACTATCACACCACTCGCGGTGTATACGTTCACGATATGGGAATCAAAGAGGGCGGCACTTGCGCAATACTCGCAGGTGCGGGTCCTATGGGTCTGGGTGCGATAGATTACGCACTTCACGGTGAAAGAAAGCCCTCCGTTCTCGTTGTTACCGATATAGATGATACGGTTCTCGAAAGAGCCGCTAAGATATACACGGTAGAGGATGCCGCAAACAACGGCGTTAAGCTCTACTATGTAAACACAAAGAGCCCCGAACACGGTGCCGAGTATCTCAGATCGCTCACCGGCGGCTATGGCTTTGATGATGTATTCTGCTATACATATTTCCGTCCCGTTATCGAGCAGGCAGATGCGATACTCGCATACGACGGTTGCCTTAACTTCTTCGCAGGCCCTACCGACAACACGCTTTCCGCTATGTTCAACTTCTACAATGTTCACTACAGCTCAACTCACGTTGTGGGTAACAGCGGCGGTAATACCGATGATATGCTTGAGTTCGTAAGACTCTACAACGAGGGCAAGCTCAACCCCGCGGCTATGATAACACACGTAGGCGGTCTTAACGCCGTTATCGATACCACTCTCAACCTCGATAAGATAAGACCCAACGGCAAAAAGCTCGTATACACTCATATAGATATGCCTCTTACGGCTATCAAGGATATGGCAGAGCTTGGTAAGAACGATCCTCTTATGGCTGCTCTTGCCGAAATAGTTGAAGCAAACAACGGTCTGTGGTGCGGAGAAGCGGAGAAATATCTGCTCGCACACGCTAAGCAGATCTGAGCGGACTGAAAGGAAGTAATCAGATGATAAACGAAGAACTTCGCGACCTGCTTGAAATGTCGCACAAATACGGTGCGGATGCGGAATTTGTTCTTGCCGGCGGCGGTAACACCTCGTACAAGAATGCCGAATACCTTTATGTTAAAGGCTCCGGCTCCTCACTTGCGACGATAAAGCCCGAGCAGTTCGTGAAAATGGAACGCTCCGCACTTGACAGTATGTGGAATAAGAAATATTCCGAGGTCGAGGCTGAGAGAGAAGCTCAGGTGCTTGAGGATATGATGGATGCACGCTGCAAGGGCGAATACACAAAGCGCCCCAGCGTTGAAACGCTTCTTCACAATCTTTTCTGCCAGACTCTCGTTCTGCACGTTCACCCCGCAAAGGTAAACGGTATAACCTGCGCCGTAAACGGCGAAAAGGTTGCCTCGGAGTTTTTCCCCGAGGCGGTGTGGGTACCCTCCTCAAAGCCGGGCTATATTCTTGCCGCATATTGCAAGAAGGCAATAGCGGATTATAAGGCTAAGACGGGCAAATGCCCCTCCGTGCTTTTCTTGCAGAACCACGGTATATTCTTTGCCGCAAATACATATGACGAAATGCAGAGCCTCGTTTCCTCCGTTATGGAGAAGATAGAGGGCGCTATCAAGCGTACTCCCGATTTCTCCGAGGTAGAGGTAGATACGATAAAGGCATCGTACATTGCTCCCGCAATTCGTATGCTTTATTCCGATAAGGGCGACGTTTGCGTATCGTTCAACACGAACAAGGAGATACTCAGATTCGCCGAGTCGAAGGAAGCGTTTGAACCTCTTTACAAGAGCTATTCACCCGACCATATAGTTTACTGCAAGGCTTTCGTGCTTTATATAGATGAGTATGAAACGATAGATGAAACCTACGACGCACTCAAGGCGGGCTTTGAGAAATGGCAGTCGGAGCTTGGATATCTGCCCAAGGTCGTATTCGTAAAGAACATAGGTATGTTCTCCGTCGGCACCTCAAAGAAGAACGCCGACACGGCTGCCGAGGTATTCACGGATATGATGAAGATCGCCGTTTACGCCGAGTCGTTCGGCGGATATCTGCCCATGAGCGATGAGCTTATCTCGTTCATCACAAACTGGGAGGTTGAGTCGTACAGAGCAAAGGTTTCCCTCGGTCAGGCGGGAACAAAGAGACTTGAGGGCAAGATAACCATAGTTACCGGCTCCGCTCAGGGCTTCGGTAAAGGTATTGCCGAGGAAATGATAGCACAGGGCGCATATGTTGCCATAGCCGACCTCAACTTTGACGGCGCTAAGGCGTGCGCAGACGAAATGTGCGAAAAATACGGCAAAAACGTGGCATTCCCCGTTGCGGTAAACGTAGCGGACGAGGCAAGCGTTGAGCAGATGATAACAAAGACCGTTCTCAATTACGGCGGTCTTGATATAATGGTTGCAAATGCGGGTATCGCAATAGCCGGCAACCTTGAGGAAATGCAGCTTAAGAGATTTGAGCTTGTAACGAACGTAAACTACACGGGCTATTTCCTCTGCACGAAGTATTCCACGAGAATAATGAAGATACAGCACAAATTTGCTCCTTCATATATGATGGATGTTATCGGCGTGAACTCGAAATCGGGTCTTGAAGGCTCAAATAAAAACTTTGCATATGCCGGCTCCAAGTTCGGCGGCATCGGTCTTACTCAGTCCTTTGCACTTGAGCTTGTTGAGTTCAACATTAAGTGCAACTGCGTATGCCCCGGTAACTACCTTGACGGTCCTCTGTGGTCCGACCCCGTTAAGGGACTGTTCGTACAGTATCTGAATGCGGGTAAAGTTCCCGGAGCAAAGAATGTTGACGATGTAAGAAAGTTCTACGAGTCAAAGGTTCCCATGAAGAGAGGCTGTCTGCCCGTTGATGTGGCAAGAGCGATATCGTACATAGTTGAGCAGAAATATGAGACCGGACAAGCTCTGCCCGTTGCAGGCGGTCAGGTAATGCTTAACTGACGGGGTGCATATGAATAACGAAAAGTTGATAGCTCAGCTCAATGATAACGACGTTAAAAAGCGTTTAGCGGCACTTGCCGAGATAAAAAGACTTACCGATGCGGGCGTGCTTAAGGCTCCGGAGGATACTCTGTACGTAAACAATCATATACACACACAGTATTCTTTTTCACCCTATTCGCCCACAAAGGCGCTTTATATGGCGTGGCAAGCGGGACTTAAGACAGCCGGAATAATGGATCACGATTCCGTATCGGGCATAAGAGAGTTTATCGAGGCGGGCAAGATAATCGGAATGCCCGTGACCTGCGGCTTTGAGTGCCGTGTCGATATGTCTCAAACAA
This sequence comes from uncultured Lachnospiraceae bacterium, assembly GCA_964562175.1. GTDB lineage: Bacteria > Bacillota > Clostridia > Oscillospirales > CAG-272 > CAZCJU01. The sequence goes on along the minus strand of CAZLRV010000003.1, from coordinate 80,470 downwards.
GACTTAACGGCAAGAAGATAAACAACCCCGACCAAAATTCCGTTGCTTATGTTGCCGTTCACGGTATCCCTCATCAGAATATCGAGAAATTCAATAAATTCTTGGCTCCCTACCGCAAATGCCGTAACGAGCGTAACAAGAAGATGTGCGAGAATATAACCGCACTTGTCGCACCCTACGGTCTTGAGCTTGATTTCGAGCGTGACGTACTGCCTCTTTCAAGATACAATGAGGGAGGCTCTGTCACGGAGCGTCATATACTTTACGGACTTGCAAAAAAGGTTACCGAAAAGTATAAGACACCTGCCGAGGTAGTCGACTTCTTCAAGAATGAAATGAAGATAGAGATATCCGCTAAGGTTGAGGCTCAAATACTCGGCGGACTTGATACACCCGATTTCTATGAGTATGATATACTCGGCGCGCTGAAGAGCAATATGGTTGAGAAGTTCTATATCGATGCGACCGACGAATGTCCCAAGGTAGAGGACTATTTGAAGATCTGTCACGAATGCGGCGGTATATCCGCTTATGCATATCTCGGCGATGTTGTTGATTCCGTAACGGGCGACAAGAAGGCTCAGAAATTTGAGGACGATTATCTCGACCTGCTTTTCGATGAGCTGAAATCACTCGGCTTCGATGCGGTAACGTATATGCCCACGAGAAACACGGAGGCACAGCTTAAGAGAATAATGGAATATTGCGATAAGTATGACCTGTTCCAAATAAGCGGTGTTGATATCAATTCTCCCAGACAGCAATTTATCTGTCGTGAGCTTGATAATCCTTTGTATTCTCATCTCATCGATGCGACATATGCGCTTATCGGTGCGGAAAATGCGGCAAGCGAGAATATCGACGATGCTATGTTCTCCGACAAAACAAAGGCGGCTATTCCCGACCTTAAAGCGAGAATAGATCATTACAGACAAAAAGCATAAATAGTACGACGGGGGCGTTGCTTTTGCATTGCCCCCGTTGTTAAAAAGGAGTAATTATGAGGCATCTTATAGATATAAAGGACTTTTCAAAGCAAGAGGTAGACGAGCTTATCGAGAAAGCCGAGGATATAATAGCCAATGGGGAAAAATACAGAACGGCGTGTAGCGGTAAAAAAATAGCGACACTGTTCTTTGAACCGTCAACGAGAACACGCTTGAGCTTTGAAGCGGCAATGCTTGAGCTTGGCGGCTCCGTTCTCGGCTTTTCATCTGCGGATTGCAGCTCGGCATCGAAGGGCGAAACTGTTTCCGATACTGTCAGAGTTGTCGGATGCTATGCCGATATCATAGCTATGCGACATCCTAAGGAGGGCGCTCCGATGGCGGCAAGTATGGTATCGCCCGTGCCGATAATCAATGCCGGTGACGGCGGACACAATCATCCCACGCAGACGCTTGCGGATCTGCTTACCATAAAACGTCAAAGAGGCAGTACCGATAATTTCACGATAGGCTTTTGCGGAGATCTGAAGTTCGGACGCACGGTGCATTCGCTTACTGCCGCACTTTCAAGATGCAAAAACGTGAAATTCGTATTTATATCGCCCCAAGAGCTTAAGGTTCCCGATTACATAAAGACAGATGTACTTGAAAAGGCGGGTATAGAATATACGGAAACGGAAAGCCTTGAGGAAGCAATGCCGGAGCTTGACGTGCTTTACATGACACGTGTTCAAAGAGAACGCTTTTTCAATGAAGCCGATTACATAAGGCTCAAGGATACGTATATACTCGATAAGAAAAAAATGGAGCTTGCAAAGCCCGATATGTCAGTGCTTCATCCGCTCCCCCGCGTGAACGAGATAAGCCCCGATATCGACAGCGATCCGAGAGCGTGCTACTTCAAGCAGGTGCTGAACGGAAAATATGTCCGTATGGCACTTATAATGAAGCTGCTCGGCATCAAAATATGATCATGTGGGAGAACCGATATGAATATAGATACCATAACTAACGGATATGTCCTTGACCACATAACGGCGGGCAAGGGAATGAGCGTTTACAATTATCTCGGACTTGATGAGCTTGATTGCTCCGTTGCGATAATAAGAAACGTGAAAAGTCAAAAAATGGGTAAAAAAGACATTATAAAGATAGATGCCTTGATAGATATCGATCTTGACGTGCTTGGATATATTGATTCGGGAATAACGGTAAATATCGTAAAGAATTCCGTTATAGAGAGAAAAGAACAGCTTCGATTGCCCACTACTCTGCAAAATGTCATCAAATGCAAGAATCCCAGATGTATAACGAGTGCAGAGGGAGATCTTAACCATATATTCTATCTTGCCGATGAGGAAAAGCATCTTTACAGATGCCGCTATTGCGACAGCCCGGCAAAGCAAATGCATAAATAAAACAAACTACTGAAAAATTATACTTAAACCTATTGACAAAAGCCGATAATTGTAGTATAATGACTGAAAACAATAAGAAAAGGAAATGAATAAAACTATGAAAAAGATTTTAGCACTTATACTTGCGACCCTGATGGTTTGCACGTGTGTATTTTCACTTGCTTCCTGCTCTAAAGAGGACAAAAAGCTCGTTATGGCAACAAACGCGTCTTTCCCTCCCTATGAATATTACGACGGAGATAAGATAGTCGGAATAGATGCCGAGATCGCGGCGCTTATCGCAAAAGAGCTTGGTATGGAGCTTGAGATAGCAGACGTTGAGTTCAACTCGATAATCGACGGAGTAAAGGCAGGCAAATACGATATCGGTATGGCAGGTATGACTGTTCGTGAGGACAGACTCGTAAACGTGGATTTCTCCACATCATATGCAAAGGGCGTTCAGGCAGTTGTCGTAAAAGAGGATTCGCCCATTACCTCCGTAGATGATATTCTCGCAGAAGGTGCAACATATAAAATAGGCGTTCAGACCGGTACGACAGGCTCTATCTACTGCGAGGACGATTGCGGCTCTGACAGAGTAGTTCAGTACAAGACAGGTAACGAGGCTATTGAAGCACTCAAGACCGACAAGATAGATTGCGTTGTTATAGACAACGAGCCTGCAAAGTCATACGTTAAGGCTAACACCGGACTCAAGGTACTCGACACGAAGTACGTTGAGGAGGATTACGCCATAGCAGTTGCAAAGGACAACACAGAGCTGCTCAATAAGATCAACGATGCACTTAAAAAGTATACCGACAACGGCGAGATTCAGAAGATAATCGATAAATACATTCCCGCAGAATAATTTATTGATAATACGGGCTGTCGCATTATGCTATAGCATATAATGCGACAGACTTGTACACTAAAGCAAGGATCAAGGTCACCACTTTATGCGATGATCTTGATTTTTGTTGATTTATGCCCCGATCGGAGACACGGAATGGAAAAACTGATTGAAACATTAAAAAAGCAATATCAAATAAATTTTGTTGACTACCCAGGCTGGAAGTATATCGGAAACGGTATAAAAAACACTTTGATAATCACACTGTTTGCCGCCTTGATAGGCATAAGCATAGGAATAATCGTCGCATCGGTCAGAACGACATACGACAAGAACGAGGAGAGCTTGAAGGCTCGCCGCAGTCTGAGCTACTATATATTGAAACTCTTTAACGGTATATGCAAGCTCTATCTTACGGTAATAAGAGGCACGCCTGTTGTCGTTCAGCTTCTTATAATGTACTTCATAATCTTCGCATCGTCGAAAAATGAGATACTTATCGCAATATTGGCGTTCGGTATTAACTCCGGTGCATATGTTGCGGAGATACTTCGCGGCGGTATTATGTCAATTGACAACGGACAGTTTGAGGCGGGACGCTCACTCGGCTTTAATTATCTGCAAACGATGCTTTACATAGTTATTCCGCAGGTAATAAAGAACGTATTGCCCGCACTTCTCAATGAGACCATAGCACTGCTTAAGGAGACCTCCGTGGCAGGCTATGTCGGAATAATGGATCTTACAAAGGGTGGGGAAATAATCAGAGGAAGAACCTTTTCGTCGCTGTTTCCGCTCCTTGCCGTCGCATTGATCTATCTTATCGTCGTAATGCTTATGACGAAGATAGTTTCCATAGTAGAGAGGAGGCTGAGAAAGAGTGAACGGTAATATATTGATAAAGGTTGACGATTTGAAAAAGCATTACAACAAGGGTACCGTAAAAGCACTTGACGGAGTCAGTGCGGAAATTCGCAGAGGCGAGGTCGTTGTTATCATAGGACCGTCCGGAAGCGGAAAATCCACTTTTCTTCGCTCTCTCAATCTGCTTGAAATGCCGACAAGTGGTAAAATAATCTTAAACGGTGAAAATATAACCGATCCGCATATTGATATAAATCTTCACAGGCGTAAAATGGGAATGGTATTTCAGCATTTTAATCTGTTTCCGAATATGACTATAATGAAAAACCTCACCATAGCCCCGATGAAGCTGCTTCATAAAACAAAGGCAGAGGCGGAGAGCTATGCGAGAATGATGTTATCTCGCGTAGGCTTGCTCGAAAGAGCCGATGCATATCCGAGCCAGCTCTCCGGTGGTCAGAAGCAAAGAATCGCAATCGTCAGAGCCTTGTGTATGCAACCGGAGGTAATGCTTTTCGATGAACCTACCTCGGCACTTGATCCGGAAATGGTCGGCGAGGTGCTTGACGTTATGCGTGAGCTTGCACACGAGGGTATGACAATGATAGTAGTTACTCACGAAATGGGCTTTGCCCGTGAAGTCGGAAGCAGGGTAATATTTATGGACGAGGGTAGAATAATCGAAGAGGGAACACCGACACGAATATTCGAAGCTCCGTCATCAGACCGTCTGAAAAGCTTCCTTGCGAAAATTCTGTAAACTACATAAAAGAACACATACAAAAACGCCCCGACAGGTCACTGTCGGGGCGTATGCTTTAGATCCTATCAGCTTTGTGAGATCTTGCTTCTGTTTTCAATGTGTCGGGAGATAAGAAGCACGCATTCGATGTCAAGCTCACTTCCCGTTACTATTGCGGCATCCCTGAAAACGGGATTGCTTACATATTCCTCACCGGAGAGGTATTTAACAGCCGCCGCGGTATCGGTGTAATCTATTACGCCGTCGCCGTTTACATCGCCCATTATGATAGCGGAATACTTTTCACCGCCGACCTCAATGCTCATACCCGTTGCTATAATATCGTTCGTGGCGGCAAGAGACTCGTCTGTCTTGTAGATATTTACAAGTATCTTCTCAACGCCGAGATATTCGGCGATATCACCTTGGCAGGTGTCAATAGTCGAGCCGACATCAAAGCCGCGCAAATATGACGCACCGTCGCCCTCGACTACGGAAAGCTTTGCTTTTTCGACCTTTATATAAGCCGTGGCATACTCCACATCGCCGACAAAAGCGCCTATTTTTGCCGTGCCTTCCTTTTTGCCCGTTACATTGCCCTCGGAGTCAACGGAAGCGACCTTTTCATTTTCGGTTATCTTGTAGGTAAGCGTAACAGACGTGTCGGATACCGTTGCGGCTACCTTAAGGCTTGAGCCGATCTTGACGGTATATGTTTCCTTGTCAAAGGAAACGGATATCGAGGCATCAGGCTCCGCAAATACGATGGTGGTCAAGCAGATAAGCAGTGCCAGAACCAAAGCAACCGAGGAAATTATCTTATTCTTCATCATCGTCCTCCTTGTCGTTTTCATCGAATTTAGGCAGAAAATCGTCTTCGTAGACATTCGTTTCGTTCTCGTCGTAGTAGTATTCCTCTGAATCCTCGCGCTTGCGTTTCAGATATGCAAGCAGGAAATATCCACCGCCCGCAAGAGCCGCAAGAACTACGATAACTATTATTACTATTATCAACCATTTTGATGAGCCGGAGGAATCGTTCGAGTTGTCCTCACTAACAGCCGCACTCGCTGTAGGAGTGGTCGGTTCGGTCGAGCCGACGGCGGCACGGGCGGAAGCAAGCTTACTTCTCATATCCTCGGTGCAAGCACGCTTTTCAACCTCATCAAACGAGTTGTAAAGCTGAACGAGTGCAGTCACACGTTCGGCGTCGGCTGTTGTAAGCGTTGACAAGTCGAGTGCATCAAGACCCGTTTTGAAGCTGTCGAAGCGTTCACGTGAAACGAAAGTAACGGAAAAAGCATCCTTATATTCGTATGTGCCGTATTTTACCGTTACGCTCTGTGCGCCTATTGCGTTATTGTACGTAATCATATCGGCGTTTATCGGAGCGTTATCTGTTGAGCCGTCGTCAAATCTCACGTTAAGCGTGATACCGGAGGTTTCGATCGGGTCGTTTACGAGAAATTGATTGTATTTAAGCGCACCGTCAATGCTTACCGAGGCAATACCCTTTTCGACAAATGTTATCGTGTGCGAGGTCTTTACACCGTAATATTCGATCGTTACCGTCTGCTCACCGGGCATATTCATATTGTAGCCGGTTATTTTGAAGTCGGAATCGGACAGAGGCAGATCGCCCGAGGTTTCATCGGAATATGTGACCTTGACCGTGCCTCGTGAGAAATATACGCTCGGATCCACACCGACCATAAATTCAAGGTCGTTGAACAGCGGATCATAAACAACGCCGACGGAGGCGACTTTTTTGTTTATCGTAAAGCTTTGCTCAACGCTCTTACCGTCAACGGTGAGGGTGAGCTTGTAATTTCCGTTATGTACGCAACTGTAGCCGGATTCTATCGTCATAACACTGCCGGAGTTTCTCGTAAGCTGTGCCGAGGGTGACTTGAAATCGAGCTTAACGGAGGTAGTGTAGCTGCCCTTGTTCTCCTCACTTCCGTTCATGAGCAGGGCGGCGGAGCTTGCCCAAATGTTCAGCTCGTCAACGAGCATCGGCGATTGACAACCTATGACCGAGTATTTGTCATTGTTGTTGTACAACACACATTTCTTAACATCAAATGTTGTAGCCGTATTCACACTGACCGTTTCCTTGACTGTGAGATCGAAAGAAAATATCTTAAAATCGGATATTTTGTCAAGCGGCTTGTTGTGAGAATAAACGTAATAAAACGATACAACACCACCGTCTTCATTCAAGCCCACTGCATCGTCGGTGTTCACGTTAAGCAAGCATTCGACATCGGCAAATTCGAAGATATCGGCGTCGTAGCCTATATCGATATGCATTGCGGAGATAAACGGCACCATTGATACATAGTTATCTATTTTCACCGTTACGGTGATGGTGTCGCCGGGCTTGGGATTTGTATTCGATGCGTGTACGGACAGCAGAGCCTTATCCTGCTCACGCTCAGCCCCTGCCGTAAATGTGAAAACGGACAGGCAGAGTGTAAGCGAAAGAACAAAGCAAAGCAGTGCCTTTGTAAAAAAACGTCGGTTATGCATAAAAGGTTCCTTTCATGAGCTTAATTATGTATTGCGAAAAGTGAGATATCCCACGGCGGAATATACGGGATCCTGCGAATGTACAGTCTATAGGTGGGATCTACCGAATGTATATGTAAGGGCAGGGCGAAAATATCCTCGCTTTTATGGTAAAGAGATATTTGCATATCACAGCCTTTTTTTATAAGACCCTCACATCCGAGCAGTGCCTCGTATTCGTTTCCCTCAACATCGAGCTTTACAAAGCAGTTATCGTCGGCGACAACGGAGTCGAGAGCGTACTGACGGATCGTGCGTATATGCTTGCCGTCAGCTTCCGTGCGTGATGAGAGAAGCGAGGAGGAGCGGTTTTTCCGAACGACAAAATCGCAAAGTCCGTCATGTGAGCCGAGTGAGCCGTTAAAAAGCTTGACATCGACTTTTTCACCGAAATCGACGGAGGACAGCTTTTTGAACGAGGACGGATCCGGCTCAAAGGCGTATATGCTTGAAAGGTTTGGGAAAAGCTTTACGGCGCCGAGCGAGCTTTCGCCTCGGTATGCACCGCCGTCACAATAGGTGCGGTATTTGCAAACAGGCAGATTCTCTGCTATAAAGCCGTCAAGCTCGCACTCCGTACCGCGCAAATATTCAATGCGTCCGCTCAGCTTGTAATTTAATATCCCCTCAAGTACTCGGCGCGATTCGTCATCGCAGAGCAGGGAATAGACCTCATCGAGCTTACATTCGTTTTTTCGGAAAAACTCCATATTGAAAACGTCCGATGCGAAAACGGGAACATCGGGGACGTAGTACTCATACCGTCGGCTCAACTCATCAATATGTTCGAGAACCGATGGCAGACTTGAGGCAAAGGCTTGTAAAATGATCGGCTCGAAAAATACCCGCTCAAGCTGTGACAGTGTCTGCACGGTCATGTCATGAAAGCGCTGTCCGCGAACGAATTCATCCGAGGCGAATATGCCGTCAACACTCTTTCCGTATTTTGCCAGCTCGTTTATTATCTTGTCCGCACCGTCGCCCATACCGTAAAGCAATATCGGACGTGTGGTATTTGCAAGATAATGCCAAAGCTCGGAGGTTTCATTGATATTCATAAATAAACGCCTCCGTTTAAAATTACTTCTTTATTATACATTTCAAATATTACATCCATATATAAAACTTTTAAATATTTTCTCGTTTTACCCCTTGAAAAAAAGAGTAATATGTGGTAACATAAGAGAAGAATGATTCGGAGGATTGGATTATGTCATCTGATACAAGAGAAAAGCTGTTTCGGGGAGCAATAAACGGATACAACAAGGACGACGTGAACGAGTACATAGAAAGAATGAATTCCGAGTTTCAAATCGAGCGTATCAAGCTTATACAGAACAACGAGAAAAGAGACAAGGAGCTTGAAGAGCTGAGGCAAAGTGCCGAGACAAACGCCCAAAGAATGAAGAATGCCGCTTCGGAATCGATGCAATATGCGGAGCGTGCGAGAATGGCAACTCGTGAGCTTGAAGAGGCGAAAAACAGAATAGCCGAGCTTGAGCAAGAGCTTGAAGAGAGAAAAAACAAAATAGCCGAGCTTGAACAAGAGCTTGAGCGCTCGAACGAGCTTGCCGCAAGTCAAAATGACGCACTTGACGAGCTTTGCGAAAAGTTACGTCGTACGGAGGTCACAGAGCAGAAGAATGCGGACGATGAGCTTGTGCAAAAGGCAAAGCAATACGATGATATGTCGGCTCGCATGGGCGATATTTACCTTGACGCTCGCAGAGATGCCGAGCGTATACGTACTGAAGCGTATAATGAGGCAAAGACGATATCTGACAGGTATGACGAGCAGCTGAAGGAGCTGTATAAGGAGTGCTTCAAGACTTGCACAAAGCAAATAATCGAAATGAAAAACAATATAGAAGAGCTCGTTGACGAAATAGATAAAAAGGGACTTGAGCTTGACGAGCTGTGCGAGCAGGCATCCGATAAAGCACAAGAGCTTATCGGAAAATGACTATAGGCGAGAAGATAAAGCATTACCGCAGACTTGCGAATATGACCCAAAAGGAGCTTGCCTCGGATAAAATGACGAGAAATATGCTTTCGCTTATCGAAAACGGCTCCGCTCAACCGTCACTTCAAACGGTAAAGTACCTTGCATTTAGACTCGGGGTGACAGAGGGTATGCTCGTTGACGATAATTTAAGCGTTGAGAATATCGAGGGCTTTGAGCTGTGCGAGCGAATGAAGAAGCTTTATAAAGAAAAAAAATATTCGGCATGTCTTGAGGTGTACGGCGAGTCCGAGGGCAAAATAAGCAATGACGAGATATGCCTGATATTGGCACACAGCTGTCACAAGCTCGGCGTTGAAGAATACAACGACGGAACGATGAAGAAAGCTACCGATATGTTTTCCTCCGCTCTCACCTATTGTGAAAAAACGGTATACGATACGGCGGGAATAAAGAAAAGCGCAAGGCTGTATCTCAATCTCATAAATTACTTTTTCGGCAGATACGCAGGCGATTTTATCGACTTTTTCGACGATTCGTATAACGGCTACGAGAGCATAAACGAAATACTTTACGCATATTGCCTGCAAATGCTTGAGGGCGGCGACCATACCTATGCCGAGGAGATGTCGGAGCTTCCGATGTTCACAAATGAAAGTTATGTAATGCACATAAATGCAAGATGTGAAATGCAAAAGGGCAATTATTCGGATGCGAAAAAAATGCTTGAGTTGCTTTTGGAAAACAACGAGAATCAGCATAACGCCTCGCTGTTGTACAGTGTTTACAATGATATAGAGTATTGCTCGACAAAGGATGAGGACTACAAAAATGCATATAAGTACGCAAAGCTGAAGGACAAGCTTTACCGTAAGCTCTTTTTGTCCGATGATGATGGAGTAAAAGCATGGAAAAATTAAAAATCAAATTTTGTAATTTTTATAGCGCTCTCAAGCCAAAGGTAAGCTTGTATTATCAAATTTACAGTAAATATTATGATGTTGAGCTGTGTGACGAATCTCCCGACCTTGTTATTGCCGGAAATTTGGGTGATCCGTTTCAATGGGCAAAATATCGGGATTGCCCCAGACTTATGGAAATATGCGAAAACATTTCGCCCGATTTCACCTCGTTTGACTACGTCATGGGCTTTGATTTTATTACCTTCTCCGACAGATATATCAGAATGCCGTTTGCGTATATTCGCGATGAGGGATCGTATATCCCCCAAAAGCTGACACGCGAGGATGCGGAAAGAATAATGAAGGAAAAGAAGTATTTTTGCAATTTCATATATAATCATGAGCCGAACCATGGAATGCGAAAAAAGTTATTTGATGCATTAAACGAATATAAAGAGGTAACATCCGCAGGACCGTATCTCAACAACGCCGTGGAAAAAGGCATTACAAGCAATAAAAATATCGATTACAAGGAAAAGTATGAGATAGTAAAGAACTCGAAGTTTACCATAGCCGTTGACAGCATATCGTATCCCGGCTTTGTTACCGAGAAAATAACGCACGCTTTTATGAATCATTCAATACCCATATATTTCGGCAATCCCGAAATAGGCAGAGATTTCAACACGGACGCTTGTATAGTATGTAAGGGTGTGGACGATATCGAAAGAGTTGTCAATGAGGTCATTCGGCTTGACAACGACGATGAGGCGTACATGGATATGCTTATGAAATGCCCCTTGCCCTCATACGACCACATAAAGAAGAAATACGATGAGCTTGAGAGCTTTTTACTCAACATTACCTCACGACCGAGAGAGCAAAGAATAAGACGTGTAAGAGAGTTTGCCGCAGATAGATATAACAATTGCTTGGATCAGTACAGAGAATATCATCTGAAATTTAAGAAGAAAAGAAAGCTAACCCGAAAAATAAGAAAGCTATTGCGAATAAGGTGATCATGCAGAGGTGTAAATGATATGAAAACGATAAAGGTCGATTTTTGCGGTTTTTGGGGAAGCTTCAAAAAGAACGACAATCTTTTTGTCAGAATACTGCAAAGACATTTTAATGTCGAAATAAGCGATGAACCGGATTTTGTTATATGCTCAAACCGCTGTACGCCGTTTGAGTATATGAAATACGACTGTGTCAGAATTATGTTTATGGGTGAGAACCTATCTCCCGATTTCACCGTATTCGATTATGTGATAGGCTTCGATCTGATTGATTTTCCGGGCAGATATTTCAGACTGCCGTTTGCGTTTTACTTCGATGATGCCACACCGTGGGTACCGGAGGAGCTGACGGAGGAGAGGGCGTATGAAATATTGAAGCAAAAGAAGTACTTCTGTAATTTTATATATCGCCATAGATCAAGCCACGAGATACGCGAAAGGCTGTTTTATGAAATATCCGAAAAATACAAAAAGGTCACATCATTCGGTGCGTATTTGAACAACGTCGGAACAAATGGCTGTAATTGGCGAGAAAAGCATGAGTATTTGTTAAGCTCTAAATTTACAATTGCCGCCGACAGCATTCATTATCCGGGCTTCGTTACCGAAAAGCTCGTGGACTCGTTCAGGTTTCATTCCATACCCATATATTACGGAAGCAGTGCGATAGGGCTTGATTTCAACAAGGACTCGTTTATAGAATGTTCGGGCGTGGGTGATATCGACAATGTGATAGAAAAAATAAAACAGCTTGACGAAAACGATGAGGAATACGTAAAAATGCTTATGTGTTGCCCTTTGAATGACGGACAACACGTCGTCAAGCTGTATGATGAGTTGGAAAAATTCTTAATATCGGTATTTGACAAGCCGAGAGATGAAGCGCTTTGCCGCATAAGATACTATTGTGCGGAAAATCACGAAAAGAATCTAAACAAGAGACGGCTCAGCTATAAGAGAACACCGAAGATATTCAGAGACAAGCTTTAAGTCAACAGAATATGCTACCGCAAGCACTCGTCTTTTCCTCACTTATCACGTCGTCGATAACGACTCCGTGACGTGAGCAGGACGAGTGTATCATTTTGCCCTCGCCTATGTACATCATTATATGACCCGGAGAATAGATAAGGTCTGCGGGCTTAAGCGATGAGTATTCTATCGGATGCACGGCGAAGCCCTCGACGATCTTTGCGTCACGGTAGATAATGACACCGTTTTGCAGATACGCACTTGAGCATAGCCCCGAGCAATCAATGCCCCACGGACCTCGACCGCCCCAACGGTATTGCACCGACAGATATTTTTTTGCACAGGCGATAACATTTTTCCTCAGCAGCTGTTCGTCATTGACAGGCGTGCTTATGTACGGGGCAAGATATTTCTCGCGTATATAGCCGAACGAGTCCGGCAGGGAGATCTTACACCACCCGTCACACACCTCGATAACATTGACGGCAGAGCCTCGGGGCAGAGTCAGGAGCAAATTGGATTTTATGCTCGGAGAGGATAAAACATCGCAAAAAAGATGATCTACCGCCATTTTGTTATCATACGAAAGCGTACCGACGTTGCTTTTATGCACATAACCGCTGTAGCGATAATCGGTTGTAACGAGAAGAAAATCGCCTTGTGATTCGTTTACCGTAACTCTTGTACCGTACAACGCTTCGTCGGCTCGCCCGGAATCGGAGGACGGCTGCAGATAAAGCGGACAGAGCGGGGATGTAATATACAAATCGCTCATATAAGACCTCCGATGTCGGTGATACCGAGTCCGGGCGTTTCGTTCATTATAATTCTGCTCTCGTCGAATACGGGACCGCCCGTGTAGGGATCCGAGGCACAGAGAGAGGGACCGTCAAGGTCGTTGAGCGTGATTATACGCTTTGCGGCAGAAAGATGAGATGCCGCCGATACGGCAAGCTTGCTTTCAAGCATACAGCCCATAAAGCACTCAACACCGTATTCCTCGGCAAGTGCGCATATTTTCAGAGCTTGATATATACCGCCGGTCTTCATAAGCTTGATATTTATCATATCCGCACGATGATTTGTTATGATATCAAGTGCGTCTTTTATAGAAAATACGCTTTCATCGGCAAGTATGGGGGTGCTTACGTTGCGTGTGACTTCCTTTAAGCCGTCAAGGTCTGCGGCGGCTACGGGCTGTTCGACAAGCTCAAGGTCGAAGCCCGCATCCTCCATTTCACGAATGATCTTTATTGCCTGTCGGCACTCCCAGCCCTGATTGGCATCGACACGTATTTTTATATCCGCACCGACGGCACGGCGTATACTGCTCAAACGCTCAAAATCGCCCTCGTAATCCTTGCCGACCTTTATCTTAAGTGTTTTGAAGCCTCGCTTCACACCGTCAAGCGCATCCTTGACCATCGTATCAGCATCGTTTACACTTATCGTAAGGTCTGTTTCAAGCTCTCCCCTGTGACCGCCGAGAAGCTTGTAAAGCGGCACGCCCATGCTTTTTGCACGCAGGTCGTACAGTGCCATATCCACTGCCGCCTTAGGCGAGGTGTTTTTCTCGATGCATGAATGAAGCTCATGCATGATACCGTCGAAATCGTCAAGCTCACGGCCGATAAGCGCAGGTGCGATCTTTTCATTTATCGCATAAAGTATACTTTCGGTGGTATCGCCCGTTATGACTTTAGTCGGAGGTGCTTCACCGAAGCCCTTGATGCCCTCATCCGTCGTTATCGTTACGATAACGTCACGTACCGAGGACACGGTGCGAAGTGCCGTTTTGAACGGCTTTATAAGCGGAATTTCAATTTCATTGGTAGTTATGGATCTGATCTTCATATTTTTTGCTCCTTTAAGGATTGCATTAAGAGCTTGAGCGTATCGTATACCCTGCCGACGGAGGCAATGTCAAGACTCTCTGTCGGCGAATGCACATCCGACATCTCCGGACCTATCGATATAATATCGCACGCAAGCAGGTGCTTTGATATTATACCGCATTCAAGTCCGGCGTGAATTGCGCAGATATCGGGACGCTTGCCGTTGTGCGTTTGCGCAAAGCATTGACAATACAGCTCTCGCAGCGGCGAATGCTTCTTAAACTCCCAGCCCGGATATTCGCCGACACGCTTTACGGTAAGACCATGCTTCTTTGCCGATGCCTCGTTGTGCGAGTACAGCTTCTCACGCTCTGACTCAATGCTTGAACGAATGGAGGTATGGCAGGTAAGCAGACCGCCCTCAAGCTTAAGAACACCGACATTGGCAGAGGTCTGCACAAGCCCTTTGATATCTTGGCTCATCGTCATAATGCCGCTTTTCATACCGTGAATTGCATAGATCGCATCGTAGGTGTCCGAGGCGGACAGAGAGGGCACGCTATTGCACCGCTCACAGCGGATGAAAAGCCCCGCATCATCTTTAACGGCGATATCCTTAAGCACACGCTCAAACTTTTTGCAAAATGAGGTGACTTCATTTTCTTTATCGGTGCAAACGACACAATATGCTCTTGAAGCTATTGCGTTATCGACACTGCCGCCGTCAAATTCCGCAAGACGAACGGAATATTTTTTGTACAAATAATCAAGCAGTGATATGAGCTTTGCATTTGCGTTCATTCGTCCCTTGTCGATATCGGCACCAGAATGACCGCCGTAAAGACCGTCAAGCGTTATCTTCAAGCACACGCCCGAGCTTTCGCTGAGAGGAAATTTGCGTTCCGAGTACAGCTTAACACCGCCAGCACAGGAGGACAATACATTGTATTCCTCCTCACCGTCAAGATTTATAAGCAAGCGTGAGGTGAGGTGCGTGTAATCGAAGCCCTTCGCACCGCAAAGCCCCGTTTCCTCCTCGGCGGTAAACAGACATTCAAGCGGCGGATGTGACATCTCATCGTCAGCCAAAAACGAAAGCATCAGGCACACAGCCGCACCGTCGTCCGCACCGAGAGTCGTGCCGTTTGCCGTCATTTTGCCACCCTCGATCCTATACTCTATCGGCTCGGTGAGAAAATCATGCTTTGAGTCGGGAAG
The DNA here is from genome assembly GCA_964562175.1 of uncultured Lachnospiraceae bacterium. Classification (GTDB taxonomy): domain Bacteria; phylum Bacillota; class Clostridia; order Oscillospirales; family CAG-272; genus CAZCJU01. Next base: position 65,184 of record CAZLRV010000003.1, on the reverse strand, counting down.
CTTTTGGCACACCATATCCGTATGACCCTGAAACGCCAAAGCGGAACAGGACTCATACCCTAAACCTGCGGGCTTTTTGATAAGAACATTGTTATGCTCGTCCGCATAATACTCAAGACCGTTACGACGGGCGAATTCCGTGAGGTATCTTACCATACCGCCCTCGTTGCCGGAGGCGCGCGGAATCTTGCATATATCATCAAAATATTTGAAAAAATCGCTTGGATAAAGCTCTGTATTACTCATTTTCTCAACTCTTTTTCGTATATTTCAGCCGCAGTGAGCGTGTTTTTAAGAAGCATGGTTATCGTCATCGGACCGACACCGCCAGGCACGGGCGTTATTGCCTCGACCTTATCAAAGCAGCTGTCATAATCCACATCACCGCACAGCTTGCCTCCCTCATCTCTGTCCATTCCCACATCGATAACAACAGCCCCCGCCTTTACCATGTCGGCTTTAATGAATTTGGGCTTTCCGACAGCCACAACAAGTATATCCGCTTGCCGTGTTACCTCGGCAAGCTCTTTTGTTTTTGAGTGAGCTATCGTCACAGTTCCGTTTGCGTGAAGCAAGAGCATTGCCATGGGCTTGCCGACAATGTTACTGCGTCCGAGAACTACGCAACGCTTGCCGCATACATCTATATCAGATCGGCGAAGCAGCTCCATAACACCCTGAGGTGTGCAGGGCAAAAATTCGTAGTCGCCTGTCATTATCTTGCCGACGTTTTCCGGATGAAAAGCGTCGACATCTTTTCTCGGATCTATCAATCTTATTATTCTGCTCTCATCTATATGCTTGGGCAGCGGCAGTTGAACGAGTATGCCGTGTATCGTATCGTCGGAGTTAAGCGAGCTTATATATTCCTCAAGCTGCTCTTGCGTCGTGTCCGCACCCAAGCGAATTACGCGAGATCTAAAGCCGACTTGCTCACAGGCACTTGCCTTATTTCTTACATATATTGCCGAGGCGGGATCGTCTCCGACAAGTATTACCGCAAGCCCCGGAATTATACCCGTTTTCTCAACGAAAGCATCTCTTTGACATTTTATTTCAGCTCTTATTTGTGCGGAGATGAGCCGACCGTCAATTATCCTCGCCATGCTCACCCTCCTCGCCGTCAAGCTCACCGTCCGAGCTATCCTCGTCTGCGTCCCCCTCACCGTCAAGTGCTTCAAGCTCGCTTATATCCTCGTTATCTATCGCATCAAGTGCAACAAGCTCATCCTCGACAGTCTTATCCGTTTGCACCGACCAACCCTTACGAATCGCAAGCACTCTGAAGACGATAAGAAGAATAAGTCCGATGACGAAGCACAAAAACGCAAGCAGCTGTGACTTTCTGATATCCGTACCGGTGATATAGAGCGAGTCGGTACGAAGCCCTTCGATAAGCATTCTTCCCAGACCGTACCATGTAAGGTACAAAAGAAGCGTTTCGCCCGTGTATTTGCGTTTTTTATAGGTGAAGTGTATAATGGCAAGTCCGAGCAGATTCCAAAGCGATTCGTACAAAAATGTCGGATGCACAAAGCCGTTTGGCTCAATGGCAAGACCGGGATTTTCCGCTTGAAGCTTTGAGTAGTAATGTGTAAGATATTCTCTTGTTCCCATTAAGCTGTTCGAGGTGCTTGATGTGACATGGGAACGCATACCCCATGGCAGGGTGGTGTTTGTGCCGAATGCCTCTTGGTTCATAAAATTGCCCCAACGACCGATTATCTGACCTATCATCGTGGCGGGGGCGGCAATGTCGAGTATTCTCAGCGGATTCGTTTTTTTGACGAGCGATACGGCAACTATTGCGACTATACCGCCGATTATACCGCCGTAAATACCCAAGCCGCCTGCGGAAATATTTATCACATCAACAAATGAGTGATAATGATCGAGATTTGAAAGAACATAATAAAGTCTTGCTCCGAGTATGGCGAATATTACGGAAAAAATGGTGTAGTCGTACATATCATCAATGGAAACGCCCGTTTTCTTTGCACGATAAAATGCATAAGCAACGGCAAGTATTATGCCGAGTGTTATCAAAATACCGTACCAATACACGGGTCTGCCGAACAACTCAAACGCAACGGGAGAAAACTCAATCGCAAAGGGCAATGCCTTAAATTCAACGTGGTACATGGTGTTTTCCTTTCATATAATTATTAAGCCTTGTTTTTATGAATGTGAAACGGACATAACGAGATTTTCCGTTTTGAAAAGCTTTTTGAACAATTCGTGTGCCGTCTCCACACTTGAGGAAGATATCATTGCGGGATGGTCGAAAATATTTTCTCGTTCTCTGTACATACAGTAGGGCAGATCGTCACGAGAATCGAATGAGCGGATAAAATCGGCATATACCATGCGCTTTGATATTTCATAACGCTCTTTGTCGATTCCCTCGGCACATATCCTCTCGCAGTATTCCGACAGATGCTTGAACAGCTCCTCCGGTGCGGGTGACTCACAGCTGAAATAAAGATATGCAAAATCCTTTTCGCATATATATTCGCAGTCAAGTCTGCCGATTATTAGTGAGCTTGAATAAAGCTCCTCGAAAATATCCGAGCTTTCGGAAAAAAGCGTGTTCAGCAGACAGGACATGATACACTCACGCTTGGTCGCCTCCGCTCCGTTCTTCGGCACATCGTCATCCTTAAGCCCGATAAATACCAGCGGTACGGGACTTTGAGAAATATGCTCCTTCCTTGCTTGAAAAATGCCCGGCTTGGTCTGTGGCGGTATTTGCGTTATCTGACATTTAGGTGAGCGAAGTCGGTCGGCACGCATCAATATCTGCTCAAGCGGTGAGTCGGCGTAAACGCACAGATGCATATTGTCAAGAGTGTACATATCGCGGTGAAGCTCGTACAGCAGCTCGGGAGTTATATGCGTTATTGATTCACAGCTGCCTGCGGTGTCCTCGGAGATGGGACATTGCCCGTACATGGCTTTGAGCATATTAAAATATGCGCACCACGACGGCATATCGTCGTACATACGTATTTCCTCGGCAATGATACCGCATTCTTTTTTCACGCTTGCCTCGGTGAAATACGGAGTCGATACGAAGTCGAGCAGTGTATCGAGGCACGGCAAAAAATTATCCGTACATGAAAACGTGTATGCGGTGACGCTCGATGAGGTAAACGCATTACAGCTTGCCCCAAGCGAGGTGAATATATCGTCCGCAACACCGTCGGGGTTATCGAACAGCTTATGCTCCAAAAAATGCGCACAGCCGGACGGCGTGATTATTTGAGAACCGTTTTTTTGATATATCCTATGCACCGAGCCGTAATCAACACCGAACAGTGCATGGGACGTGATATGCTTGCTCGGTATGTGATATACGTGCAGACCGTTATCAAGGGTGACTATATTACAGCACTCGCCCGTCATCTCGTCGTAGACGGTTTTTTTATCTTTTATCATTGCTCACCCTCCTTAAGCAGATATACCGTGTCAAGACTCATCCGCTCGGCACATTTTGCAACCTCCGAGACGGTTACGGAGCGTATTTTCTCTGCTTGCTCATCGGGAGAGAATAAAAGCTCGGTGGAGTCGGACAAGACTCTGTTCAAATACCAATTTATGAGAGCGGAAGGAGAATCGTATATTTCACGGCAAGCGGACAGCAATGTCTTTTTCGCCTCGTCAAGTTCCTTTTGCGATATGTTGCCCTCACTCAGGTCTTTGAGCTGTGCGAGTATCTCAGCCTCGGCTAACGCCGCATCCTCCGCTCTTATGCCTGCGGAAACAACGGAGATTCCCTTGAACGGGTCGGTGTTGCATTTGCAATAGTAGCAGAGCGAGAGCTTTTCACGCACGTTTTTGAACAGTCTGCTTGACGGAGATGAGGAAAATATCTCAAAAAACACCGTATCCGACGCATCTCGTCCCTCGCCGAGTCGCCTGCCCGTGTTGAAGCCGAGCGCAAGCTTGCTTTGCGTGACGGGAGCCTTCTCCTCAAAACGCCTTGGTTTTAAGGGTGCGGAATGTACACGTGCGCCGTGCAGTGACAAACGCTCACCGATGCCGACGGAGGAGATAAGCTTTTCGCAAAAGCCGTTTATCACTCCCTCGTCGTCGCCGACATAGAAAATTTCAATGCGACTTTTTTTATACAGCTCGGTGCTGTATTCGTAAAGACTTGTCGGGTCGATACTCTTTATTACCTCGGCAATTCCGTAGTCCGGTACGGCGAAAGGCTCACCCTCGCACATTTTGGCAACGCAAGCGGTCGGTACATAAGACACTCTGTCGTTCACTCTCGCTTCTATTGCCGATATGAGATTTGATTTTTCCATCTGCACTATATCGTCCGAAAACGCACCGTCGATAAGCAGAGGACGGCACATTATTTCGTACAGAAGATCGAGCGTGCGTGCAAGTATATCTTGCTTTTCAATTGAAAACCGACTTTTAAGCGACGATGCGGAATAGCCGAATATGTGATACTCCCCGCGTTTGAGCGATACGGGCGAGATATAAGAGTCGTAGAGCCGATCGAGCAGACGGCTTATATCCTTTAGCGACGGATATTTCTCGCACCCCCTTATCGTTGTGTTGCAGAGCAGGGAATTATACGATGCGCTTTCAGTCGACAGAGGGCTTACCGTATACACGGACACATATTCAGATTTGAATACGTCCGTCTTGATAGCATTGAACCCGACACCGGGTGCTATCTCTTTTCTAAAATATTGCATATGACAGACCTTATACGTTTTATGTGGTAATTCTACACCCAAAAAGCGTATATTTCAATTAAATATTGAATAATTAAAAAATAATTTACACTATATGCGATCGCTCACGGCACACTCAAGTGCCTTTTTGATATACGAAAGCACGTTGTCACCCTTTTTTATCCTGTAAACAACGGTAGGCGATGCACCGGGGATGATGAACATTCGCCCGTTTGACTCAGTTGTCAGACCGACGAGCTTCTTCAAATCGTTTTCCTCCGGAGTAAAGGTCACCGTGTTGCCGTTTTGCGCTATCTTTTTAATACCGCATTCACAGCCCATCGAGCGGATATACGAAATGTCTATGAGCGAGCATGCCGTGTTCGGTATATCGCCAAAACGGTCTAACAGCTCCGATGCGATATCGTCCGCATCGGCTGATGTGATTATATGCGATATCTTCTTGTATATCTCAATACGCTGTGAGGACGAGGTTATATAATCCTCCGGAATGTACGCCGATATGTTAAGCTCCACGGAGCAATCGCTCTTTTTCGTCTCGACAGTACCCGTTTCCTCAAGCACCGCCTCGTTTAACAGCTTTATGTACATATCATAGCCTACACTCTCCATGTGACCGTGTTGCTGTACGCCCAAGACATTGCCCGCACCCCTCAGCTCAAGGTCACGAAGAGCTATTTTGAAGCCCGAACCGAATTCCGTGTATTCGCTCAGTGCCTTAAGTCGCTTTTCGGCAATTTCCGTAAGTACCTTATCCTTACGATATGTAAAATACGCATAAGACCGACGCGAGCTTCTGCCGATACGACCTCGTATCTGATGAAGCTGTGACAAGCCCATTTTATCGGCATTTTCTATGATGAGCGTATTCGCATTCGGCACGTCGATACCCGTTTCTATAATAGTCGTGCATACAAGGATATCCGTCCGTCCGTCTACAACGCTTTGCCACACGTCCGACAGCTCCTCTTTATCCATTTGCCCGTGTGCGATCGATATTGAGGCATCCGGCACAAGCTTTGCTATTTTCGATGCGCAAAGATCTATGTCCTCGACCTCGTTGTGCAGATAGAACACCTGACCGCCGCGCCTTAACTCTTTTTTTATTGCCTCGGCAATTATAAGCTCATCGTATTCTATGACATACGATTGCGGAGGCATTCTGTCCCCCGGCGGCTCGTCAAGCACGCTCATATCGCGTATACCGCTTATCGCCATGTTGAGCGTTCTCGGTATCGGCGTTGCGGTGAGCGTCAGCACGTCGGCGTTTTTCGATATCTGCTTAAGCCTCTCTTTGTGAGCCACTCCGAAACGCTGTTCCTCGTCGATTATGATAAGTCCCAAGTCCTTAAATTCAACGTCCTTTGATATGAGCCTGTGCGTGCCGATTATGATATCGACATCACCTCGCTTCAGCCGTCTGAGCGTTTCAAGCTGTTGCTTTTGCGTTCGGAAGCGCGAGAGCAGATCGACTGAAACGGGAAATGTACGCATACGGGAAAGCACCGTTTGATAATGCTGCATTGCAAGTATGGTGGTGGGAACGAGTATTGCGACCTGCTTGTTGTCACATACCGCCTTGAAAGCCGCACGCAATGCGACCTCGGTCTTACCGAAGCCGACATCGCCACACAAGAGTCTGTCCATGGGATGCTCCGATTGCATATCACGCTTTATATCATTGCACGCCTCAAGCTGACATTCCGTTTCCTCATACTCAAACGCACCCTCGAATTGCCTTTGCATATCGTCATCATGCGAAAACTTGAAGCCTGGCGTTTTCATACGCTTTGCGTAAAGCTCGATAAGCTCACGAGCCATCTCTCTTACTGCGGCTTTGACCTTGGCTTTGGATTTGTTCCACTCGCCACCGCCCATTTTGTTGAGCTTGACGGTGCCGTCACTCATTCTCGCACCGATATATTTGGATAAAGTGTCAAGTCTGTCGCACGGAACATACAGTAGCGAGCCCTCGGAATATTCTATTTGCAGAAAATCCTTTGTAACACCCTGATAATCCGTAAGCGACTTGATACCGTTGTAAAGACCGATGCCGTGCGTATCGTGTACGACGTAATCGCCGATGACAAGATCGGCGTAGGACATGATACGCTCCTTGCCCGAACCCTTTTTGGTTCTGCTTGAGGTCCTTACTGTCTTTTTGTTGTATGAGCTTTGATTTACGCAAAGGGAAATACAGGCAAGATGCACACCCTCAAGAATAAAGCCGGGGCAAAATGAGCCGTATACGAGCACGCACTTGCCGTACAGCATATCAATGCTTGCCTCTTCCGTTTCACTTGATATGCTTAGAGAGGATATGGAATGCTCGTCGAGCATTTTTGAATAGTTCTTCGCCGTCGCCTCGTTTTCGCAAAGCAATATCACGGCGTAATTGCTTGAAATATAATTGGTCACATCCTCGCATAAAAGCTCCATGCTGTCCGAATAGTACGGCTGATTCGAGCTTCTGAAAGAAAAAGTCTGGTCGAAATTCACGCCCGAACGCACGAAAACATCTATATATACCGAGTTTTTTGAATTTATCAAGGAATAAAGGTCATCGCCGTAAATACCGTAGCAGGCGTATTTTGCAAGTATCTGCCCCGACTCTATCATTCCGAGTATCGTGTTTTCGGTCATTTTCTCATATGCTTCAACACGAGCGGAAACACCTGCGGAGCCGTCAATGAAAATAAGGCTCTCATTTGAAAAGTAATCTAACAGACAGGTGCTTTCATCATATATCAAACTCATGTACTTGTCTGCGAATAAAAGCTCCCCGCCGGCATCGAGTGCGTCAAGCTCTGTGAGCAGTTCCTTTTTCGCATCCGATTTTTTGACCTTTTTAAGTGCCGCCTCGACTGCCGAATATATCTTTTTACGCCCCTCATTGTCGGCTATGACCTCACGGACGGGCAAAACGGTAAGCGATAATATGCTCTCGATACGTCTTTGCGACAGTATGTCGAATATGCCCATCGAATCTATTTCATCGCCGAACAGCTCCATTCTGTACGGATACTCCGAGCCGGGTGAAAATATATCGACGATTCCGCCCCTTACGGAAAATTGACCGATGCCGTCAACCGTTTCCACCCTCGCATAGCCCGACTCGGTCAACATCTCACACAGCTGTGAAAGCTCGCATGTGTCCGAGAGCGATAATGTCAGAGAATTGTTCTTAAGTACATTCTTCGGTGTGGTGAATTGCATAACGGCATCCGGCGTTGCGATAACACAATCAAGTGTGCCGTTTAATATCCCCGAAAGCACCGATAAACGCTGATGCTCGTAATCGTGTGAGGATATCACCGAGTGAAGCATGAGATCTCTCAATGGGTAAACGCCGCAAGCCAAGCCGTATGCGGATAGGGAATTATAAGCCCTGATACAGTCCTTTTCGTCCGGTACGATAATGAGAGCGCATTTTTTGAGATCCTTTATCGAAGCGGCGTAAAAAGCGTATTTTGCTCCGTCCGATAATCCCGTTACGCCGACGGGCTTGGGCTTGCGTGTCAAAAGGGAACGCCTGTGTTCGATAAAGCCCTTGTATTCACGTTCCGCTCTCATGTAATCGAGCAATAATTGCATAAACTAATCCAATCTGAAAATTTTAATAGATTTGATACCCAAGCCGTCCTCAAATGAAAATACCTCGCCCAGTGCGTAAAAGCCGCCGTCGTCATATATTGCAAGCCGTGTGCCGAGCGGATAGGACAGACCGACTTTATTCTGATAGATCTCACATCCGTTTTTGAAAAGCCGCTCGTAAAATTTGTTGAATCGAACGGCGGGAAGGTCGGCAAACAGTGCTTCCGTGGGTAAAAGCAGCTCGTATCTTTGTGCCGACTCAAGCTCCTCAAGCTCGCATAGCGTGTGAGTATCGCCGAGCGTAAATCGTCCGCTTGCCACTCGCCTTAAATATGACATTACCCCACCGCAGCCGCAGGCACCTCCGATATCGGAGCAAAGCGTGCGTATATATGTACCCTTTGAGCAGGTAACGTCAAGCTCATACTCGTCCTCACTCAAACGTCTCGCTTCAAGTCGGCGTATGCTCACCCTCCGTCCCTCACGTTCAACGGTCTGCCCGCTTCTCGCAAGCTCGTAAAGCTTCCTTCCGCCGACCTTAATTGCCGAATACATCGGCGGTACCTGAACGATATCACCGATAAAGCCTTTTAATATTTCGTGAAATTCTTTCTCCGACGGCAAAGCGTCGCTTTGAGATGTTATTTTGCCCGTAATGTCCTCGCTGTCCGTGGTAATACCCAATTTTATACGTGCCGTATATTGCTTATCATCGCAAAGCAGATATTCGCTTGCCTTGGCACAACGTCCGACAAGCACGACAAGCACCCCCGTCGCCATAGGGTCGAGGGTGCCTGTATGACCGACTTTTCTCGTTCCGAAAAGCCGTCTTATTTTATTCACAACATCGTGAGAGGTAAGCCCCTCGGGCTTATCAATGCAGATAAGCCCGCAAGGCTCGAATTTTTCAGCCATTTTTCTTCATTTCAACGGCGGCAAGTGCTTTTGCGACGATATTTTCAACGGTAAGTCCGTAATATTCCATAAGAGGCGCAACCTTGCCGCTTCTGCCGAAGGTATCGTTTACTCCGACACGCAAAACGGGAACGGGACGGGCAGAGCATACACATGAGCATACAGCCTCGCCCAAGCCGCCGATTATGTTATGCTCCTCGCAGGTCACGATACAACCCGTGGCTGTCGCAGACTCAAGCACAAGCTTCTCGTCAAGCGGCTTTACAGTGTGCATATTTATGACTCTTGCCGAAATACCCTGCTCGGACAAGCACTTTGCCGCACCGAGCGCAAGATCTACCATAACACCGTTTGCGATAAGCGTAACGTCTGTACCCTCGGCAAGCACAACACCCTTGCCCATTTCAAATTTGTACGTTTCTTTATCGAAAAGTACGGGAACTGCCGCACGTCCGAAACGCAAATAAACGGGACCCTCATAGTTTATTGCCGCCTCGACCGCACATCTTGCCTCGACCGCATCGGCAGGGCATATGACCGTCATTCCCGGTATGGAACGCATCGTTGCGAAATCCTCAAGACATTGATGCGTCGCACCGTCCTCGCCGACGGTGATTCCCGCATGAGTCGCACCTATTTTAACATTGAGGTGCGGATATCCTATAGAGTTTCTTATCTGCTCAAACGCACGTCCCGCCGCAAACATGGCAAACGTGGATGCAAAGGGTATAAGTCCCGTCGTTGACAAGCCCGCCGCCGCCGAAAACATATTGCCCTCGGCTATTCCGCAATCAAAATGACGTTCGGGAAACGCCTTTTTGAAAACGCCTGTCTTGGTGGCTCCCGCAAGGTCAGCATCCAAAACGACTAATTTGTCATACTTTGCGCCGAACTCCGCCAATGCGTTGCCGTACGCCTCTCTCGTTGCTATCTTCTCAGCCATTGCACTTACCCCCAAGCTCCGACATAGCCTGCTCGTACTGCTCCGCATTCGGAGCGGAACCGTGCCAGCTTGCCTTGTTTTCCATGTAGGAAACACCTTTTCCTTTTATTGTTTTCATTATTATTACACTCGGCTTGCCGACACACGCCTCGGCGTTTGTCACAGCCTCGTCTATTTGGTCAAAGTCGTGACCGTCTATCACCGCTACGTTCCACTTGAATGCACGGAACTTTTCGTCGATAGGCGTGGAGTCCATTACGTCAACTATCGCTCCGTCTATCTGTAAGCCGTTCCAATCGACAAATGCCGTCAAATTGTCAAGCTTGTAATGTGCGGCAAACATTGCCGCCTCCCATACCTGACCCTCGGCTATCTCACCGTCACCGAGTACCGTATATACTCTGAATGACTTATTCTGTACCTTACCGCCGAGTGCCATTCCGCAAGCTGCGGAAATTCCCAAGCCGAGCGAACCGGAGGACATATCAACTCCCGGCGTGTGCTTCATGTCGGGATGTCCCTGCAAAAAGGAATTTATGTTTCTGAATCCCACAAGCTCTTCCTTCGGGAAAAAGCCCTTCTCCGCAAGTGCGGCGTAAAGTGCGGGCGCAGTGTGACCCTTCGATAATACAAGACGGTCACGATCCTCCCATTTGGGATTGTCCGCTTTTACGTTCATTTTTTCAAAATAAAGATATGCAAGCAGATCGGCGATTGAAAGCGAACCGCCCGGATGGCCCGATGATGCCGTGTATACCTCGGTGATAATATCTTTCCTGATATTGTTCGCAAGCTCACATAGCTGCGATTTCTTCTGTTCGTCCATGGTCTGATCCTTTCGTATTTTGTAAACTCTATATATTATACATTATTCATAGCCGATTGTCAAGAACTAATGTGAATTATGAAAAAATATTTTGTAAATATTCACGCCCGTCCCTCAAAAACCGACGCCCTACGTCGATATATCCCACCTTCGAATTGTAATCATATAATAAGACACCCTCCGTGAAAGAGCGGAAGGCGAACCGGACTGTGGGCGAATACGAAATTTCTTTTTTTCAAATAGACCCACCGAGCCGCCGATTATTCCACTATGACGGACCATGCCGCAAAATATATTCGCACTAAAAGCCCCTGTCGAAACGAACAAAACGGCAGATCGTATTTTCTCCGAAGAACCAAGAAAAAATGTAAAATTTTTTGCAAAAACACTTGACAAATTATATTTTGTATGATACAATATCTCCGTAAAATTATACGAAGGAGGGTAGAGGTATGCGATTAAGACAAAAGCTCGTTATGAAAAAGATAGCGGGAGAATATGTTTTTGTTGCCGTAAACTCATGCTCCGATCCGTATGAGGGTATTATCACCACATCCGAATCAGGTGCGCTGATAATGCAACGCTTGGGCGAGGATGTTACAACGGATGAGCTTGTGCGGCTCTTGTGCGATGAGTACGAGGTGGAAAAGGATCAAGCCGAGGACGATATCGAAAAGATGCTGCGTATGCTCAGACTTAAAGGCCTGCTGACTGAGTAGACTCCTCGATAACTTACATAACGGTACGCACGGCGTGACAGCCGATGCGACCGATTAAAATAGATGAAACATTCTTTCTTAAAACGAATTAGGAGGAAATTTTATGAAGAGATTTAAGCTGCGCTTGTTTGCCTGTGTCCTCACGGCAATAATGCTCGCTACATCGCTTCCCGTTGATATGCTTGCATATACATACAGCGGAACGATACCGGGCTTTGAACGAGAAGCCATAGGACGACCCGCAAGCGCAAAGACTTTTATAGACTCTGATAACGACAAGTGGGCAGATCTGTCCTTCGATCTTGCCGGCGATGCGGAAGGACAATCGATAATGACAAAAAAATCAAACGCAACGCACGGCGCAAGCGGTTGGAACTACTTCACTCCGACTATAGCAAATGGAAGCTCGGGAAATAACCCCGGTTACATTACCTCGGAGGGCAGTGCCGACGGCTCGAAATATTTAAAGATCGACGGAAATGAATATTTCCAGATGATAACGAATTTCTACGCCGTAACGAACAACAAAAACGCAGCTCAGGGCTATGAGCTGAACTTCCGGTATAAATCGGCGGTTACATCCGTCACAAGCCCTAACGCATTCTTTTTCAGAGGCGACTCCGGAGACTTTGAGGCGTATAGAAAGCCTAACTATGCTACGTTGAACTACTACGAGAGCGATTCGCTTGTAAGCTCAGGAGATACGCAGACCCAGAAATTCATCGGCGGCTCGGGTATAGGCCTTTGGGTATCGGGTAAGCATACACTTACACTGGTAATAAAAAAGGCACTTACCGGAAGCGGCTATTCGAACAGATATGTCGACAACGTGTTTGTTAATTTCCAAGTCCAGGAGGATCTTACCCAGTGGAACGACTACAGAATAGTTGACAACGGTCGTGAGTATTTGAATCCGTCGAGCAATAAAGAGATATACAATAGCCTTGCAACGATAACATTCTATCTCAACGGCAGATTGCTTTTTATCATCGAGGGCAGAAATTACGGTACGCTCGGCATGAAGACGCACCTTTTGGCTCAGACCGGTGCCGACGAAAAAACCATAACCTTTGCCGAAAAAGCTGCTATCACAGACGATACAAGTATGTATTACAGAACCTGCTCCGTAAAGGATGCCGGCGGTATCGAGCTGACAACGGTCGACAATTCACTTATCCGTAACTACAGCCGTTTCTGCTTTGTAAGCCGCGGCGACTCGGGTGAAAATTCCGAGATGTGCTTGGATAATTTCACCGCTCAATCATATGATTCCACAAACGAAGCTGATGTTGCGAGAGTCAACGGTTACAATCAGGTAACGACGAACGACGCTATTTACCTCCCCATAACGATAAGAGACTATGCCGCCGACGGTATGCTCTTTGAGTTCAACGAAATGTGGTTTGGTAAATATCAGATAGAATACAATGCAACAAGGGATGAGGTGTTGCGCCGCGATTACGGTAAGATCGACCCGAAAGCCGCCAGAGTTTCACAAAACGAGGCATTATACGATTACAATTATGAGTATACTCGATTCGTAACATTGGCAAAGAATGTAAACGGCACCTCTTATCCCGATGGTAAATACAGTTCGACATACGATGCGAACGGCGATTATTATACATTTGAGACAGAAGTTTCAAACGGAGATGCTTACATTCTTGCCGATTTCGGAAGCATAGGTAAAGAACTTAAGGCGGATAACTACGGAAGTATAGTTGTCAGATACAAAACTTCAAATACCAATGCGTCCGATATGGGTATATTCTTCCAAAACGGTGACGGTGGACGTGATGGTGGAAAACGTGTCGGAAAGTCGCTTAACAAAGACGGAAATTGGCACAATCTTGTATTCAATATGAAAAGCAATGCCAATTGGACCGGCAACATTAAAAAAATATGGTTTGACTTTACCGATAACGGGAATAACAATGGCAGCACCATTGACATTCAATATGTTGCCATATGTATTAACGATAACGGCAGTCAAATGGCAACGGACGATGCTTATTACCCGTATCACAGCTTTACGAACGGTTTTTCAAAGAAATGGAATGCGGTAGGTAAACAACAGACTTTGACAATCAGCACGCACAGATATATGAGAGTCCGCTATAAGACCTCCGATGTTACGAGCATAACCGCACGTTATACGGACACAAATGGTAACGCGATTGCATCAAGTGCATCGGACTATAAGATATATAAAGATAACAAATGGCACGATCTGTTCATCAAGATCGCAACAGGCTCAGATGCATATGGCTTTAAGCTCGACTATTCCGGAACTCTTAAGATATGCTCCGTTGCGGCAATGAACTACGCCGATTTTGAAGGAACATACACTGCGGGCTGGTCAAGCGGCGGTGATGCGAACTCACACACATATCGTGACAAATACGACCAGCAAATGATATTCTTGTATGCCTACAATAGAAATGGTCTGACCTTGGATGACTTGGGTACGGTAAACGACCAAGCCGTATACTACGCAAACGTGCGTTATAAAACAGGGGCTGATAAGCTGTATTTGAATGTTGAGACGAGACGGGACAACTTTACGATAGAATCATCGATGAGACTTGAGATACCGGATGTAAGAAATGACGGTCAATGGCACACAGCTGCCGTTGAATTGAAAGCGATGAACTGGAAGGGCAGTCAAATATATGTTTCAAGCTCAAACGGCAGTACACTCGATTGCGGTGCGGTCGCATTCTTGCAATATTCCAAGAAAGACGGTTCAAGCAAGAGCGTAGAGGAGCAAAAAGCATATTGCAAATTTTACGCTACCTTCTACAACCCCGTCGTTGATTATGCACAACAGCGGAGCAACCATATTGCTTTCGGTCTTGCATTGGAGCAGAAAACCACAGGAAACGGCAATGATAACTATACCGCTAATTTCACGAAGACCGACGATGCGTATCTATTCGGTATTAACGGCACAGGTACGATAAGACCGGGCTCTCAGAATTATTTGCAACACGCCACTTCTTATAATGTCAGCAATCGTGTTAATACGAGCTACGGTACTCTTATACGCGGTATAGCGGTACAGGGACTTACCGAGGCTACACTTGTAAACGGAAAGCCCGTATACAAGCAGGGTACGGTTGAGTTTTTGGCAAATGTCTTAGCTTATGCACTTAAGGAAGGCACCCAGAATTCAGCGTATGCCAAGGGCTACTTGCACCACAATATGATAATCGGCGAGGTAAACGACGAGCTTTACGGTAAGGGAAAAGATTTTGCGGCACTTCTCAGATCAAAGCTCAATGACAGCACGGCAAACGGTCTGTTCGGTGCATATGCACATTATGAAGTAGGCGATTACAATACCGCCAAGAGCAGAAATTACAATCTCAGCAATTTCAAAAACGGCGCCAAGGGCAGCTTCACCTGCATGGATGTTGCACTCTATATGCTCAACAGCCTCTATGTCACCGGTCAAGACCAAAATAGAAATGTTACCGGCACGGGCTACAGCATGGAGATAAGCAACTATAACAACCTCGCACTTGTACGAAGCGTCGATAACAACGGTAAGTATAACTACACATTCAGCTCCGGATTTGCCGGCACAAAATACGACGAGGAAAGCAAGTCCATCTACAATACCCAGACGGTTTCGACTCCTTACTATAAGATAAAGAATGGTCAAACAAGAGTATCACCCCTTCCGGACTATAACTATATGTTTAACCCCTTGGGTTCAAGCAGAAATTCAATGCAGGGAATGGGCGGAAGCAAAACAGCGCTTGGCTACGGCGACACGGATCCTTTCTATCTCGGTGAGGATGCAACTACGATCAACTCTCCTTTCGGTGATAGATATACCGGCTTTAACTACAACTTCTCAATGGAAGGTCATGCGGCATTCGTTTATCACGAAGCGGATAACCTTTACTTCCGATTCATGGGAGACGATGACGTTTACCTCTTTATCAACAATCAACTTGTGCTTGATATAGGCGGCGCTCACTCACGTACGGATGTTGAGCTTTACGTAAACGACGTAAAGAACAAGCTCGGACTTGTTGAGGGCGAGAGCTATGAGTTCAGATTCTTCTACATGGAGCGTCACGGTATTGCGGCAAACTTTGCAATACAGACAAACATTCGTCTTTCATCTCCGGATATGCCTGTTGAAAAGGATTGCTATCTTGAAGGCGAGCAGCTGGAGTTCGGTGACAACGTACAGGATTCCGACAAGCTTCAATATACCTTCTCGGCAGAGAACATTTCAAAGGACACGAGTAACAAGATCGAATATATGCAGTTTACGGATTCGGCTCTCGGATTTGCGCTCGGATATGACAATGCAAGCGATTCCTCATGGAGATGTGAGCTTGGTTCATATACTCCCAAGGGCGGAAGCACGACAAACAGACAGCTCAGCGAGCTTACAATAATAATAACGGATTCGACAGGCAAGACGGTCAATACCTACTCAAATCTCGATTTGGGAAGTGCAAAATCTGTACTTAAGAAAGGTATAACGTCGGGACAAAAAATGACGATCAAGGGAGTTATATACTACCTTACTCAGTCAAATATCGACCAAAATACATTTGTAAATACGGTAAGTGTACGTTCACAGTTCGATCAGGGCGGTGGACAGTACAAGGCGCTTGAGGGTAACGCACAGTTCGTTGTAAACATATCGGATCTGTGGATATACCTTTGGGAGGACCACAACCGTACTTACAGCATTACGGATGTAATAAGCGACAGCACGAGAATAGGAAGCTCGACATACGGAGCATTGAAGAAAGACAACACGATAGGTGTTTACATCAGTGATGCGAACAAGAACAAGATAACGAGCGGAGATCACAAGATCACAGCGGGTACGACACTTTCGGGTGCATATCAAGACGGATATAATATTTCAGACACTAAGGTCACCTCGAATGTTAAGAACACGGGTACAACGTCATACTTCTTTACGTTGATTGCCCAAGACCCGACTACACAGCAGGTTCAGAAATTCGGTCCTTACGGTGTAACGGTATTTACGTACGGCTTGAGTGATGTAACGTATGTACTTGACTACGGCTTGCCGGTTACGGTATATGCCGATCCCGGTGAGAAAGACGGTACGCCTTATTTGGGCGGCAGTGGTGACACGTTGAGCTTGTCGACAAACGGCGACGAGCTTAGAGAAATATTGGGCTTCAAGAAGAGTGCGCCCACCGCTACGACAAGCGGTACGGTTGAGGGCTACACGAGCAATTTCAGTGAAACCGGAACATACGGTTCATTTGCAGGCACTGCCGGTTCGACTGCCGCAGCTGCTACGCCCCTGACTTACACACCCTCGAAGTTCTTGCATGGTTCGGATGATGTTTACGTGGCGGTAGGTATTACCGACGAAACTTGTCAGTCTACCGATAACGCTCAAAAGTATTCCGTAAAATACGGTATTCAGATGTACAAGAAGATAAGCTTTGTACCTGCATATGTCGTATATTACGAGGAGAATATCGGTTCGATAGTTTATAGTAACGGCTTGAACACAGGCAAGGTCACAGGTACGACACAAAATACTCAGTCCTCGAATCAAAACGAGAATTACGGATATGATAAGTCTTACCTCGACGATACGACGACCGTTGACACGATTGAAAAAAACAGCCAGTTCAAATGGTACACAGGTCTTGGCGGCTACACCTTCAAGAAAGGTATCGGCGGCTTTGACGGTGTAGGTAACAACTACAACTTCAGTAACGGAACATATGCGGCACTGTACACGGACGCAACGGATTACAGCGGAGCAAATAAGAACGCAACATTCACCTTTAACGGTACGGGCTTTGAGCTGATAAGCTTCACGAACCTTTCATCCGCAATGGTACGTGTAGTTGTCAAAAAGAACAACGGTGATATAGAAAAACAGAAGATCGTCATCACGCAGTATGTAAACGGACATCTCGATCAGGTGCCGATAATAAGCATACGTGATTTGCCTTACAACGAGTACACGGTTGAAATCTACGTTTCAAAGCCTGTAAACGGCAAGGGTACGAGATTCTACCTTGACGGTGTAAGAATTTACGATCCGGTAAAGAACGACAGTAATATTACCAACCATTATAAAGAACAGAATGTTACTATCGAGGAGCTTCGTGCAAACATTCTTAAGAACAATCCCACGGTAGGAATAGTTGATTTCGTTCCTACGGGCGACGGAACGGGAACGCAGGTAAGCTTCTCTGCAGGTAACTCCGTTGTTGAGCGTATCGACACGTATTGGAAGGATGAACTTAAGGACGGCGAATGGTCGTTCTCCGATAGCGACGGCACTTACAGCTATGCGAATGTCGGTCCTAACAATGAGGTCTACCTCATGGGCAACAGAAATGCGTTGGTATTCAGAGTACTTCCCAATGACGGCGTAAGTGTAGAGGATGTAGTGCTTGAGATAGAGGCAAAGAAGGCATCGGGTAATGACCTTGGTTGGTATGAATATGTCGGCTACGATATAGCTACCGAAAAATTGACCTTACCTGCTACTTCGACTAAGATAACCTCTTACACGGCTATGTACCACTCTATAGATGTAAGCAAGTGCATTAACAACGTTGACGGCTCGTATACCGTTATCGTAATGCTCGACAGAAACGGCGACGATGAGGATTCCGTTGTCAGCGTATCCAACATTAAATATGCGGGATGTACGCTTGAGGAATTCAATTTGGGTGACGTTGTAAAGGGCGGTGCGGTTGCGACAAGCTTGGATGCGGAAATCGTTAAGAGCGTAATGGGCGTAATGCTTGCGGCTAACGAGGGATATCAGATCAATGAGAATATCACGATCGATTCCGTATCGGCGGCAGTTGCATACGAGTACGGCGAGAATGTTGTCGTAAGCGTTATAGCAAGTGCAAACGCAACGAGCGTAAAGGCAGTTGATGAAAACGGCAACGAAGTTGAGATAGTATCGCAGAACACGGTAGCTTACGGCGAAAAGGCGATGATGAGTGTTGACCTCGGAGTGCTTGAGGCGGGTACTTACAAGTACACGTTTACCGCACTTGACAAGGACGGCAGAGAGTCACCCATGAACGTTGTTAAGACTATTACGGTTGAAGAATAATTTCCGAGAGGAGCAGTTGAAATGAAGAATATGAAAAAAGCTTATATTGTTCCTACGGTACAGTTCGAGGAATTCGAGCTGACAACGAAAATCGCAGGATCCTGCGGAGACGATTGGATAGCTATGGCAAAAGAACAGTGGAATGCATTTAACTCTGCCACAGAAGGATGCGAAGGCGATTACGGCGAAATGATGGGTCCGGAGTACGACGGAACGTGCTATCATACGATCACGGTCATAGTGAACTCATAAACTCATAAAATGAAATATTCCCGACAGGGCGATCTGTACAGGTCTATCTGTCGGGAATATTTTTTGTCAATCGGGCGATATTCACTTGACAAGGGACGATATTTGTGGTAGGATTATAGTATTAAATCGGGTGAGGATAGAATGAAAAACAGAGAGATAGGATATTTGCTTGATGTATTGAGCGGTGCGGGCTTGGTAGTCGATGCGTGTATAAGCGATAGAGATGTCGAGCTTGAGTGCTTGAGCTTTGACAACAGAGAGGTTGAGGGAAAGGCGTTGTTTGTATGCAAGGGCGTGCATTTCAAAGAGGATTATCTTGTCGATGCGATACGGCGCGGTGCGGTGGCATATGTCGGCGAGCGGAAGTATAATGTCGAGTGCGATCATATAATCGTGAGCGATATCAGGCGTGCCATGGCGCTTCTCGGTCGTGAGTATTACGACAGGGCGTGCGATCTGTGCAATATTATCGGTGTGACGGGTACTAAGGGAAAAAGCACGACTTGTTATTTTATAAAGTCGATATTGGACACGTATTACGGCAGTCAATGCGGTATTTTTTCGACTATCGACAATTACGACGGCGTGAGCAAGGAGGAGTCGCACCTGACGACTCAAGAGGCTATCGTGCTACAGCGGCGGCTCGGGAATTGCGTTAAGTCCGGAATACGGAATGTGGTGATAGAAACGTCGGCGCAGGCGTTGAAGTTTCGACGTGTTGACGGTATTCGTTTCAGATTCGGTTGCTTTACGAATATCGGTATCGACCATATAAGCGATGTTGAACATAAGGATTTTGAGGATTACTTTACTTCAAAGATGAAGCTGTTCGATAACTGCGCAAACGCCGTTATATGCTCGGATATGGAGCATTTTGAGCGTGTACTTGAATACGCAAGGGGCAAGGGCTGTAATATTATCACGTACGGAAACGGCGTGGAAAGCGATATAAAGTGCGTGTACAAGAAAAAGTGCGGCGATAGCATCAGCTTCGGTGTTGAGGCGTGGGGCGAGTACGACGAGTACGAGCTTTCAATGAGTGGTCTGTTCAATGTTTACAATGCAATGTGCGCAATAGGCGTGGCTATGAAAATGGGTATTGACAAGCAAAGCATAAAGGACGGATTGAAGAACGCATATGTTTCGGGCAGAATGGAAGTATTCAAGAGCGGTGACGGCAGAACGGTTGTAATCGTAGATTATGCACATAACAAGCTGAGTGCCGAGGCGTTGTATGAGTCGGTGCGGATAGAATATCCGAATAAGAAAATCATAACGGTGTTCGGCTGTCCCGGAACAAAGGCGGTAATACGGCGGCATGACCTCGGTGTCACGTGCGGAGAAAATTCTTCGCTCGTCATAATAACGGAGGAGGACGAGGGCGAGGAGGACTTGAACGAGATATGCGGACAGATCGCGGAATATGTTCAAGCTACGGGTTGTCCTTATAAAATAATTACCGACAGAGTTGCGGCGATAAGAGAAGCTATATGCGACAGGTGCGAGGATAAGGTGGTGCTTGTAATAGGCAAGGGCAGGGAAACAAGACAGCTGAGGGGACTTGAGTATGTGGAAACGAAATCCGATGCGGATGCCGTTGTCGAGTCGCTTGCTTTGTACGAGCGTGAGCCTGCTGAGATAAAATAAAAAAAGGCGGCTATGCCGCCTTTTCAAATCTGAGGATGAAAAAAACTCTTTTGTATTGAACAAAAGAGTTTTTTGGTGCGAGAAACGGGACTTGAACCCGTATGGTGAAAACCACACGCCCCTCAAACGTGCGCGTCTACCAGTTCCGCCACTCTCGCATTTCCGTGTTCTGCACACGCAACACTCTATATTATACACATTTTTTCGGATTTGTCAAGGGGTTTTTCGAAAAAAAATGAAATAATACAAAAATAATTATATTTTTCGCGAAAAAATGGCGTTATAATAACTGATAGCGGTAAATATGGCATAATCAGGAAAAGAATTTCTTGATATAATGGAGCAGTTCACGCTTGGGGGCGGGGTCAACGGTGACTTTTTCGTATTCCAAGGCATCGATATAAAGGCTATGTCCGCTTAGGACATAATAAAAGCTACGTGATATTTCAGAATTTTTTATTGTAAGCTTACCTTTGGAGGTGCTATATGAGTATTTTTCGTTGTTTATCGTCAGCTTGCCGTTTTTGTGAAATGTATAGCATTGTCCTTGTCTTGTCCATTCTCCGACAATGCTGTTGTCATTTTTACTTGAGTTGCAGGCACAGAGAGTGAGAAATAACGATAGTACAAGCAACAGCGTTATGAATCTTTTCATCTTGATCCTCCATTATTTAGCATGAAAAAGCTCGGATACGGTGAGTACCCGAGCATATTATTTCCCGATAATGGGAAATCATTCTAAAGAAGCGGTGCAAAAGCACGTATTATACCGTAAGCCAAGCGTTTTATCGGCGTGTCCTTTGAGAAGCTTTTCGGTATCTTCTCACATAATACGAGCGTTGACATGATATCTTCTTTAATATCCTTTACGGTTTTTGAATGGGCGAGCCATACGCCGCATTCGTAATGGAGATATAGGCTTCTGTAATCGAGATTTACGGTGCCTATCGTTGCGTATTTATCATCGCAAACGAACATTTTTGCGTGAACAAAGCCCGGAGTATACTCAAATATCTTCACTCCGCTGTCAAGAAGTACCTCGTAATTTGAGCGTGTTACCGAAAAAACAAAGCGTTTATCGGGAATATGCGGCGTAATTATGCGGACATCGACACCTGATTTTGCGGCGTTGCAGAGTGCCGTTGTCATTTCGTTTTCGATTATGAGGTAGGGTGTGGTGATATAAAGATATTTCTTTGCGCAGTTTATAATGTTGAGATATACATTTTGTCCTACAGGCTCATCATCCAAGGGGTTGTCGGAATAGGGTATGATATACCCGTCTTTTTCGTCGTTTTCGGAGAGATATACATAATCTATTACGGATTCCTCGGATTTGGAGATATATTCCCACATACCTAAGAACATGACTGTCAAGCTCGTTACGGCAGGACCTTTGAACATTATAGCCGTGTCCTTCCAGTGACCGCAACGCTGTTTTTTATTTATATATTCATCGGCGAGATTTATTCCGCCGGTGAAGCCGACTTTGCCGTCGATAACACATATCTTGCGGTGGTCTCTGTTATTGAGTCGAGGTGAAAGCTCGGGCTTTATTCTATTGAAAACGAGGCACTTTATACCGAGCTTTTCGAGCTTTTGCGGATAATCCTTTTTAAGTCCCACTATCGAGCCGAAATCGTCATATACTATCCTTACCTCAACGCCCTCGCTTGCTTTGCTTTTCAGCACATCAAGCACGGCTGACCACATCTCACCCTCGCGAATTATGAAATATTCCAGGAATATAAATCGGCGGGCTTTTTTAAGCTCCTCAAGCAGTCGTTCGAGCTTTACCTCGCCCGATGGCAGAAACTCGGAGTATACATTATTATACGCCGGAGCGTAGGCGTTATATTGGAGATAATTCGCTTGCTTTTGACCGTCCGGATCGTTTTCTATTGTGACAATGGTATCGAAATAGGAGCAGAGCTTTTTTTGTTCCTTGTCTATTATCTTCATCTTGCGTCTTTTACGTTCGGAGAGCTTATGCGTGCCGAAGGTCAGGTAAAGCAGTGCGCCGAATATGGGAAAGATGATCATGGGGAAGAGCCACGCAATTTTGTATGCGGCGTTTCCGTTACGCTCAAGTAACAAAAGACTGCAAAACAGCCCGAGAAAAATGGAAGAGAGCTGAAACGGCAGGTAATACGCGCTGAACTCAAGCACGAACAAAAGTATCAAAAGTATCTGTAAAAGGAACAATGCAGCCGTTATAACAGCACGGCTAACCAAAATACGAATGAATTTACGCATTTTTTCTCCCTAACAACGGATAAACTATATATCTAAATGTTACCACAATAATGTGAATAAATCAATAAAATCTTTTATATGATATAAAATGACAAAATAATTTGAGAGAATAGCGTAAAATTTAAGATTTGCTATTGCATTTTTAAGTTATATTTGATATAATATAAATATCTGTATATTGTAAAATAACACCTGATAATGCCCGTAGGGCGGTAAGGAGAAAAATATGATAATTAAGCCGAGAGGTACTATGGATATATTGCCACAGCAGGTCGGAGCTTGGCAATACGTTGAGGCAAAGGCGAGGGAAATATCACAGCGTTACGGCTTCGGCGAGATAAGATTTCCCACCTTTGAGCAAACAGAGCTGTTTGCCCGCGGTGTGGGCGACACGACAGACGTTGTGCAAAAGGAAATGTACACATTTTTCGATAAGGATAACCGTTCGATGACACTGCGTCCGGAGGGTACGGCTTGTATTGCGAGAAGCATTGTCGAAAACGGAAAATGCTCCGATACGATGCCGCTTAAGCTGTACTATCTTATAAGCTGCTTCAGATACGAAAAGCCCGCATCGGGTCGATACCGTGAGTTTTATCAATACGGTGTTGAAATGTTCGGTGCTAATACACCTTCGTCCGATGCTCTTGTAATTGCACTTGCTTTTGACCTTGTCAAGGCACTTGAAATAGATAATGTTTCACTCGATATCAACTCTATCGGCTGTCCGAAATGCAGACCGCTTTACAAAAAAGCACTTGTCGATTACTTCAAGCAATATGAGGACAGTCTTTGCGACACGTGCAGAGGCAGACTTGTAACGAATCCGCTTCGTATACTTGACTGCAAATGTCCCGAATGCGCCGAGCTTGCGGCATCTGCACCCGTTACGCTCGATTATTTGTGTGAGGAATGCTCGGAGCATATGGAGGGAGTCAAAAAAGCACTTGACGAAATGGGCATTGAGTACAGAATAGACACGGGTATCGTTCGCGGACTCGACTACTATACAAAGACGGTATTTGAATTGACCGGTCCGGCAGAGCCTGATAAGGACGGTACGGAAAAACGCCTTGCACTTGGCGGCGGCGGTCGATATGACGGACTTGTCAAGGAGATAGGCGGCCCTCAGCTGTCGGGAATAGGCTTTGCCATGGGTATATCAAGACTTATTACGGCAATGAAGCTGTCCGGTGTTGAGATCCCCGGTGAGCCGGAGGTGCTTTTATATGTAGCATCGCTCGGTGAGAATGCACGTGTTCGCTCGCTCGGAATAGTTAAAAAGCTCATCGATGCGGGTATACGTGCCGAGGGTGATATCGTCGGACGAAGCCTCAAGGCTCAAATGAAGTATGCGGATAAGATAAAATGCAAGTACACGCTTATTTTGGGCGATTCGGAGCTGGAGAGCGGTTCGGCAATGCTGAGAAATATGGAAAACGGCGAGCAAAAGGAAATTGTGCTTGGCGATTGCGTTGAAATAATGAAAAAAATAAATGAGGTACGTATATCTCATAAATGAGATTGGAGTTTTTGAAAATGGCAGAATTGTTTACCAAAGAAGATAAAAGAACGCATTATTGCGGTCTTATAGATGAGTCTAATATCGGCACGGAGGTGTGCGTGTGCGGTTGGGTACAGAGAGTGCGAGATCTCGGCGGTCTTATATTCGTCGATCTGCGTGACAGAGAGGGAATAGTACAGCTTTCTTTTGATGATAATACGCCTCGTGACGTATTCGACAAAGCGTTTACGCTACGCTCGGAATATGTTATTTCCGCAAAGGGAACTGTTTGCAAGCGCGCGGAGGGTGCGATAAACAAGAAAATGAAAACGGGCGGTGTTGAGATAAGATGTGAGAGCTTTAAGATACTTTCCGCCGCACATACAACTCCGTTTGAGATAAACGACAATGCAAATGTACACGATGAAACGCTTTTGAAATACAGATATCTCGACCTTCGCCGCAGTCGTTTGCAAAAAAACATAAAAATGCGTCATGAAATTGCGAGAGTGGCAAGAGAATATTTTTACGAAAACGGCTTTTACGAGATAGAAACGCCCATGCTGATGAAGCCGACACCGGAGGGAGCAAGAGATTATCTTGTACCGTCAAGAATACAGAACGGCAAGTTTTACGCCCTGCCGCAGTCACCGCAGATATACAAGCAGCTTCTCATGCTTTCGGGCTTTGATAAATATATACAGATCGCACGTTGCTTCAGAGATGAGGACTTGAGAGCGGACAGACAGCCCGAATTTACACAAATAGACCTTGAAATGTCGTTTGTTGACCAAGAGGATATAATGAACACCGTCGAGGGCTTCATTTCACGTCTGTTTTCGGAGGTACTCGGTAAAGAAGTCACGCTTCCGATACAACGTATGACATATAACGAGGCAATGAACAGATACGGCTCGGATAAGCCCGATACGCGTTTCGGCATGGAAATTACCGATATATCCGAAATAGTATCCGATTGCGGCTTCTCGGTGTTTGAAAAAGCAATTTCATCCGGCGGCTCGGTAAGAGGTATCGTCGCAAAGGGAGCGGCAAAGACACTTTCGAGAAAAGAGATAGACAAGCTGACGGAGGTTGTAAAGGGAATAGGCGCAGGCGGTCTTGCTTATGTTCGTTACGTTGACGAAACACCGAGCTGCTCGTTTGCAAAATTCATATCCGAAGATAAGCTTAAGCAGATCCTCGCCGCACTCGGCTGCGAGAGAGGAGACTGCGCATTTATCGTAGCCGACAAGAATAAGATAACGCTTCCGACTCTCGGTTATTTGCGTACTTATCTCGCAAAGCATTTGAAATATGAGCTTGTCGGTCATAATTTCTTGTGGATAACGGAGTTTCCGTTCTTTGAGTGGGACGAGGACAGCCAAAGCTGGATGGCAATGCATCATCCCTTTACAATGGTGCTTGACGAGTGCCTTGACTATCTCGACACTAATCCCGAGCTTGTTCGTGCAAAGGCATACGACCTCGTATTGAACGGAACGGAGCTTTTGTCAGGCTCAATAAGAATTACGGATTATGAGCTGCAGCAGAGAATGTTCACTCTGCTCGGTCTTACCAAAGAGGAAATCGACGCGAAATTCGGCTTTCTTGTTGATGCGTATAAGTACGGCGCACCCCCTCACGGCGGTGCCGGTATAGGTCTTGACAGACTTGCTATGATAATGTGCGAGGCGGATTCGTTGCGTGATGTAATAGCATTTCCGAAGGTTCAAAATGCATCTGAGCCTATGTCCTCCTGTCCGTCCTATCCCGACCCCAATGCACTTGACGAGCTGGGCTTGAGCCTAAAGAATACACAATAACGGGAGCGAAATGAAGGTCAATATTTTCAACAAAGAAATGGAGTGTATGAAACGCTCCGACATGGAAGCTCTACAGCTGCAAAGGCTGAAATATATAGTTGATTATTGCTATAACAATGTGCCGTTTTATCGCAAGCGACTTGACGAGGCGCACGTTACGGCGGATAAGATAAAAACGCTTGAGGACGTGCGGTACATTCCTTACACAACAAAGGCGGATCTGCGTGATACATATCCTTTCGGAATGTTTTCCGTGCCGAAAAAGGAGCTTGTCAGAATACACGCTTCATCGGGAACGACGGGAAACCCGACAGTCGTCGGATATACGAGAGAGGACCTTGAAAACTGGACGGAGCAGGTCGCACGCCAATGCGTTGCGGCAGGTGCAAGCGAGGACAGCGTCGTGCAAATATGCTTCGGCTACGGAATGTTTACCGGAGCCTTGGGACTTCATTACGGACTCGAAAGAATAGGTGCGACGGTAGTTCCGACCTCAAGCGGTAATACCGAAAAGCAGCTTAAATTCATGCGTGATTTCGGCACAGATACGATAGTCGCAACGCCATCTTACTGTATGTATTTAGCCGAGGCGGCTCACGAAAGACAAGAGGAGTTTCCGCTTGAGATGTATAAGCTCAAGCTCGGCTTGCTCGGCAGTGAGGGCTGTACGGAGCAGATGCGTTCCGAAATTGAAGCACGCTGGGGCAACGGCTTCTTCTGTACGGATAATTACGGAATGAGCGAGCTGAACGGTCCGGGAATGAGCGGAGAATGCGTATACAGACAGGGTCTGCACATATGCGAGGATCATTTCCTGTGTGAGATAATCGACTCGCAGAGCGGCGAGGTGTTACCGAAAGGCTCAACGGGTGAGCTTGTCGTTACAAATCTTACAAAAAAAGGCATTCCGATGCTGAGATACAGAACACGTGACATTACAAATATAAACTACGATGCGTGCCGTTGCGGACGAACCTCGGCAAGAATGAGCAAGATAATAGGCAGATCGGACGATATGCTGAAAATAAGAGGCGTAAACGTATTCCCGACGCAGATAGAGAGTGCATTGATAGGAATGGAGAAAATTGCTCCGCACTATCAGCTCGTTGTACGCCGTGCAAACAATTCCGATTCGCTTGAGGTGCGTGTAGAGCTTAATGACAGCACATTGCTTGACAGATACGGTGAGCTTGAAGCACTGCAACGCAAGATATACGGCAAGATCAGGGCGATACTCGGTATAGATATAAAGGTCACGTTTCTTGAGCCGAGATCTATCGAAAGATTTTCGGGTAAGGCAAAGCGTATAATTGATTTGAGAAACGAAACAAAGTAAAGGAGCCAATATGAAGAAAACACTTCTTTTGGGAAACGAGGCAGTAGCACGCGGACTTTATGAAGCGGGCGTCAAGGTGGTATCCGCATATCCCGGCACTCCCTCTACCGAAATAACGGAAACGGTAAGCAAAATGCCCGAAATATATTCGGAGTGGGCACCTAACGAAAAGGTGGCGTTTGAAGTCGCATTCGGTGCGGCGATGGGCGGTGCGAGGTCGTTCTGTGCAATGAAGCACGTCGGCTTGAATGTTGCCGCCGATCCGCTGTATACAGCTTCTTATATCGGCGTAAACGGCGGTATGGTCTGTGCGGTAGCAGATGACCCCGGTATGCATTCAAGTCAGAACGAGCAGGATTCACGCCGTCATGCCATAGCATCGAAAGTTCCGATGCTTGAGGTGAGCGACAGCGAGGAGTGTCTTAGCTTCACAAAGCTTGCCTATGAGCTGAGTGAGGAATACGACACGCCGGTGCTTCTGCGGCTGTCAACGCGTATATCGCATTCCCGTTCGCTCGTTTCAACCTCGCCGAGAGTTGAGACAGAAAACAAAAAATACGAAAAAAACATACCCAAAAACGTAATGATGCCGGCTATGGCAAAGGCTCGCCACGTGTTTGTCGAGCAGAGAATGCAAAGGCTTACGCGGTATGCCGAGAACTGCGAGATAAACCGCATCGAGGATAACGGCTCGGATATCGGTATCATATGTGCAGGCTCGACCTACGTATATTCACGCGAGGCACTGGGCGATAAAGCCGATTACCTAAAGCTCGGTATGGTAAATCCCCTGCCCGTTGAGCTTATAAAGAAATTTGCCGAGGGCAAGCGTGTTGTATACGTTATCGAGGAGCTTGACAATATAATCGAACAGCATTGCCTTGCAAACGGTATAAATGTTATCGGACGGCAGATATTCCCGCCGCTTGGCGAATACAGCCAACAGCTTATAAAAGAAAAGCTCGGTATGGCACTTCCCGAATGTGTGAGATATCCCGACGATATACCCGCACGTCCTCCGGTGCTTTGCGCCGGCTGTCCTCACAGAGGCTTCTATTACGCAATAAAGAAGCTGAATTTGTTCGTAAGCGGCGATATTGGTTGCTATACGCTCGGTGCGGCTCAACCTCTTTGTGCAATAGATTCATGCGTTTGTATGGGTGCATCCGTGTCGGGACTTCACGGCTTTAACCTCGCAACGGGCAGAGAGAACAAGTCGCTTGCGGTAATAGGCGATTCGACGTTTGCCCATTCGGGTATTACGGGTCTTGTGGATATAGTTTACAACAAGGGCTTTTCAACGGTTGTTGTGCTTGATAACTCGATCACGGGCATGACGGGACATCAAAACAATCCTTGCAACGGCTATACGATAAAGAACGAGCCTACGACGAGCATAGACATTGAGGCTCTGGCACGCTCCATAGGCATTAAGAGGATAAGCGTTGTCGATCCGCTTAACGTAAAACAGGTTCGTGAAACGGTAGAGCGTGAGCTTGCGGAAAAAGAGGTATCGCTTATAATTTCACGCCGTCCGTGTGCGTTGCTCAAGGGCGTTGTACATAAAAAGCCTCTTGCTGTCGATACGAAAAAATGCATAGGCTGCAGCTCATGTCTGTCTGTTGGATGTCCCGCAATTTCGGTAAAGGGCAAGGAGAATAACGGCAGAGGCTATGCGGTGATAGATAATAATCAATGCGTCGGATGCGGAGTATGTACATACGCCTGTGCAAAGGATGCCATTACGGGAGAATGTGAGGTCTGATAAAATGGTAAAAAATATACTTATAGTCGGTGTCGGCGGTCAAGGTACGCTTTTGGCATCGAAAATAATGGGTAAGGCGTTTACCGAATGCGGATATGACGTAAAGGTCAGCGAGGTACACGGCATGTCACAGCGCGGCGGCTCCGTTGTTACGTATGTAAGATACGGTGAGCGTGTATATTCTCCCGTCATAAACGAGGGCGAGGCGGATATGATAATCTCGTTTGAAGAGCTTGAGAGTGCAAGGTGGTTGTCATATCTTAAAAAGGACGGTGTGCTTATAACGAATACACAGCAGATAGACCCCATGCCCGTCATATCGAAAAAGGCGGTATATCCCGAAGGCATTATCGAAAAAATAAGCTCACTCGGTATAAAGGTCATATCGGTCGATGCGCTTTCTTTGGCTGAACGTGCAGGCTCGGCAAAGTGCGTTAATCTTGTATTGCTTGCCACGGCGGCAAAACAGCTTGACATAAGCAAGGATATTTGGCTCAGAGCCTTGGACGAATCTGTTCCGCAAAAGACAATTGAGATGAACGAAAAAGCCTTTGAGCTTGGTTATAATGCGTGAGGGTGTGCCATGTCTGTAAAACAGCTTTCCGTTTTCGTTGAAAACAAATCGGGCAGAATTGCCGAGATATCGAGGATACTCGGTGACGGCGGCGTTAATATACGCGCCTTGTCAATAGCGGATACGACGGATTTTGGCATTCTGCGTGTTATTGTCGATAAGCCCGAGCAAGCAAAGGAGATATGCAAGGCATCGCTTCTCATGACCGCTCTGACGGACGTGCTTGCCGTCAAGATAGAGGATAAGCCCGGCTCATTTTCCTCGGCAATGCAGATACTCGCCGATGCGGGGATAGGGGTTGAGTATATGTACGCATTTCTTACTCCGAATGACCGAAAATACGCTTGCTTGATAATCAGCACGGCAGACGTTGACAGAGCCGGTGAGGTACTCTCCGAAAACGGCGTTTACGTACTTGATGAAAAAGAAGTGTATTCTCTGTAAAAAAAATAAAAATTGCGAGAATATTCGATTTAGCTATTGATTTTTTCGGAATTTTGTGATAGAATAATAAAGCGAGCTATGAAATAAGGCCATACTAATCGGGGAGGTAGCGGTGTCCTGCACCTGCAATCCGCTATAGCAGGGAGTAATCCCGTCTTTGAGGCTTACGCCTGTACGGTCTGTACCATTTTTATCGGTGTTGAAGAGCGAGTCTTACGCAATTGATGTCCGTGAACCATGTCAGGTGGGGAACCAAGCAGCATTAAGCGGAATTATCGATGTGTTGTAAGGGTGCTTGCTCCGAGTCGGTTTGTTGGATCACGCGTATAGACGTATTTCGATCTGACGGTGTATGGTCTTATTTCGTAGCTTGCTTTTCTTTATTTGAGGTGAAAGTGTGTACAGGTCTTTATACAGAAAATACAGACCCGCAACCTTTGAAGAGGTCTGCGGACGTGATGAGATAATCGCAATACTTAAAAATCAGATAAAAACAGGCAAGACGGCTCACGCATATCTGTTTTGCGGAACGAGAGGAACGGGCAAGACAACGTGTGCGAAGATACTCGCACGTGCGGTGAATTGCCTAAGCCCGAAGGACGGAAATCCGTGCGGCGAGTGCGAGGCGTGCAGGATAATGCAGAGCGGACTCAATACCGATATCGTTGAGATGGATGCGGCAAGCAACAACGGTGTCGGCGATGTTCGTGAGCTTATCGACGAGCTTATATATACGCCATCGGAGCTGAAAAAGCGTGTTTATATAATCGACGAGGTGCATATGATGTCTGCATCGGCATTTAACGCACTGCTCAAAACACTTGAAGAACCGCCGGAACACGTTATTTTCATACTTGCGACAACGGAGCTGAATAAGCTTCCCGCAACGATAATATCAAGATGTCAAAGATATGATTTCAATCGCTTGACAAATTCCGTTATTTGCAAGAGGCTGCGCTACGTTGCCGACTGTGAGGGGATCGACATAGATGATGATGCATTATTCGTCATAGCAAAGCTGGCACAGGGCGGTATGCGCGATGCGTTGGTATATCTTGAGCTTTGTATGGACAGCCGAGAGAGGATAACGGCAAAGGTCGCCTCGTCACTTTTCGGCGTTACCGCATTCGATCAGCTTCTTGAAATAGTGCGTGCCATAAGCGAGTGCAATATGAGTGGGATATTTAAATGCATAGGGCAGATGTACGCTTCCTCACAGGAGCTTAACGTATTTTGGGGTGAGCTTATAGGCTTTTACCGTGATATGCTCGTTTGCAAATGCGTGGAGAATTACGCCGAGCATATCGAATGTACACCGGCGCAAGCCAATGACTTAAAGAGCATATCGGTGAGATTTACAAAGGAGCGAATACTTTATCATATAAGTGTTTTGAATGAAACGCTCGCTTTTATGCAAAAAAATCCCTCACTCAAGAAGAATGCCTCGGAGCTTGCATTGATAAGACTCTGCGATCCCTCGCTTGAATTGAGCCTTGAAGCACTCGGTGACAGAGTATCACGTCTTGAGGACAGATATTCGGCACTGAAGCTCAAAGGAGCAAGCACGGAATGCTTTTTGCCGAATGAAGATGAGGAGAAAAAGCCCGAAGAAAAGTCGGCTGCAGTGACAAATGACGAAAAAAAGCCGCCCGAGGTGAGAGCGATTACCGAGTTGGGTGCAGAGGAAAAAAGAAATACGAGTACGGAGCTTAAGAGCTTCAAAAAATGGGCGGATATATCGCAAAAGCTGATATCCGCATCTCCGGCAAGCAGTATGTATCTGACAGACTCTTGTGCGTATGAGGGGCAGGGCAAGCTTTTCGTGTTCTTATCCTCGCCAATAACGCTGAAGATAGCGGAAATGAGCAGGGAAAACATAGTTGCCTGCATTTGCACGGCTACGGACGGCAAGTACGACACCTCAAGCATAGAGCTGTCACAAAAGCCATGTGAGGATGACGGCAGATACAAATTGATAGACGAGCTTGAATAAAAAAACGTCGCATAGTGTAGATAACACTATGCGATATTTTTACTGAATATCTACGTTTATGTGTTTACTTTCGGTGCTTGCCGCAGCCTTGATCACGGCGCGTATAGCCTTGGCTATTTTGCCGTGCTTACCGATGACCTTGCCCATATCGGAAGGCGAAACTGAGAGGGCGAGAGATATATCGCCGTTATCCTCGGTGCTTTCGACAACGGTCACCTCGTCGGGAAATTCCACGATCGAGCAGACTATATCCGAAAGAAGTTGCTTATAAGAAATCATAATTATTACCGTTCCTTATGTTAAGACGGGAAAAAGTAATTATTTAACTATACCCGATTTTGTAAGAAGAGCCTTTACCGTATCGGTGGGTTGCGCACCGCATGAAAGCCACTTTTGTGCTTTCTCGGCATCTATTTTTACCGTTGCGGGATCGGTGAGGGGGTTATAGGTACCGATCTCCTCTATAAATCTGCCGTTTCTGGGGAAGCGGGAATCCGCTACGACTACACGATAATAAGGTGACTTCTTTGCACCTATTCTTTTAAGTCTGATTTTAACTGCCATTTTAATTTCCTCCGAAATTTTATATAATTATTTTATTAAAATACCCAATGGGTAAATTTACTTAATTAAAAGAATTTGCTGCGCTTACCGAATCGCTTGCTCGATTTGGTAAACTGCTTCATCATTTTTTGCGATTGCTCAAACTGCTTGAGAAGTCTGTTTACGTCCTCAACTTTCATACCGCAGCCGTCTGCGATACGCTTTTTGCGTGAGGCATTTATTATTTGAGGCTTAATACGCTCCTCGACGGTCATGGACAGGATTATAGCCTTAACTCGGTCTATCTGCCGCTCGTCTATCTGAACATCCTTAAGTGCCGCACGGTTTATGCCCGGCATCATACCGAGGATATCTTGAATCGAGCCCATGTTTTTTATCTGATCCATTTGTTCAAGATAATCAACAAGGGTGAACGACGATTGACGCATCTTCTTTTCAAGCTCTGCCGCCTTTTTGTCGTCAAAATTCTGTTGAGCCTTTTCAATGAGCGTAAGTACATCGCCCATACCGAGTATTCGAGATGCCATGCGGTCGGGGTGGAACGGCTCGATCTGATCGAGCTTTTCGCCTGTACCGATAAATTTTATCGGCTTGCCCGTAACGTATTTTACGGAAAGTGCCGCACCGCCTCTTGTGTCACCGTCAAGCTTTGTGAGTATTACGCCGGTAATGTCGAGCTTGTCGTTAAATGTCTTTGAAACATTTACCGCTTCCTGACCGAGCATCGCATCGATCGTGAGCAGTATCTCGTCGGGGTTGACCTCGTTTTTGATGTCCACAAGCTCTTGCATAAGTGCCTCGTCTATCTGAAGCCGTCCTGCCGTGTCGATAAATACCATATCGTTGCCGTATTTGACGGCATGGCGAATACCCGCTTTTGCTATTTCAACCGGTGAGGTCTTATCGTCGATAGAGAAAACGGGTACGTCGACACTCTCACCCACAACGTGCAGCTGCTTTATAGCCGCAGGTCTGTAAACGTCGCAGGCAACGAGCAGGGGACGTTTGCCGAATTTGGTTTTGAACATGGATGCAAGCTTGGCGCAGTGCGTCGTTTTACCGGCACCCTGAAGACCTACCATCATGATGACCGTCGGAGGATTAGAAGAAAATCTTATTCTCTCCTCCTTGTCGCCCATCAAGCGTATAAGCTCCTCGTTGACTATCTTCACTATCTGCTGAGAGGGAACAAGGCTTTCAAGCACCGCCTCGCCCAACGCTCTTTCGCTGACGATCTTTATAAAATCCTTAACGACTTTAAAATTTACGTCGGCTTCAAGAAGTGCGAGCTTTATCTCACGCATTCCCTCTTTGATATCGGACTCGGTGAGCTTGCCCTTGTTCTTAAAGACCGAAAACGCTTTATTCAGTTTTTCCGCAAGTCCATCAAACATATTTCACTCCGTTATGAAAGCAACGTAACTATCTTATTTTTGATATCGTCTATATGCTCGGAATATTGGGGAAGCTTTTCCTTCAGCTCCGAAAACAGCACATCAAGCTCCGCTATCGCACTTTTGTTTTTTGTATACTGTGCGGCAAGGGAAAGCTTATCCTCGTAATTGTGAAGTATGCTCTCACCCTTTTTTATGTTGTTCAGCGCACCCTGACGGCTTATACCGAGGTTTTGCGATATTTCGGAAAGAGACAGATCCTCGTTATAATAAAGGTCAAGGCACATCCTTTGCGAGGGGGAGAGAAGCTCCGAATAGAAATCGAGCAAAAGACCGATACCGTAATCCTTACTTGACATACTATCCTCCTTTGAAAAAGGGGCTGTAAAGTAAATCACTTTACAGATAATATCATAAAAAATCGGTTTTGTCAATAGGTAAACCGAAAATAATTTGACAAAACCGAAATTTTTTTATTTAGTTGGGTCTATGTACGAAAAATAGGTCTTGATGTAGTTAAATCCCGACCATACGGTAAAGAAAAGCACGATGCAGAGAAGCAGATAATTAAGTGCGGCAAATACCCGATAATCGTTTATTGCGGCGTTGCCGAATATGTACGGGTCTATTATGATAGCTATGATGCATACCGATTGGCTGAAGGTCTTTATCTTGCCGAGCTTGTTTGCGGCTATTACCACGCCGTCCGACTTTGAGGCGATAAGCCTTATGGAGGTGACGGCAAGCTCACGGAATAGAATTATCGAAACACTCAGCACGAGCATTGTTCGCATATAATCGTATTGCGGATTTGAAAGCATTGCAAGCATCGTGCCGAATACGAGAAATTTATCGGCGAGCGGGTCGAGAAATTTACCGAAATTCGTTACCATGTTCCACCGACGTGCAAGCATACCGTCAAGCATATCGGTAAGCGTTGCGGCAAGAAACAGAGCGGCGGCGGCAATATCGAGCCACATACTGTCACGCTCAAGCATTACCAGCAGCATAACGAACGGAATTGCGCAGATACGCAAAATGGTAAGTATATTGGGAAGATTTAATTTTTTCATATAAATTCGCTCCTTATTTCACGGATATACCTATCAGGTCGTAATCGTCGTGATCCGTTATCTTGACTCTGACAACATCGCCCTCATTATGCAAGCCTCGTCTGCCACCTACATCGAAAAACACCTTGCAATCAATATCGGGTGCATCGGCATATGTACGGCCGACATAACAGCCGGCAGGCACGTCGTAGCCCTCGCACAAAACATCGTATGTGTTGCCGAGGCGCGACTCGTTGTACGCATTGCTTATATCGCAGGCAAGTGCCATGATACGGTCGTATCTGTCTTGCTTCGTTTGCTCGTCTATCTGCTCGGGCAGGTCATACGCCTCCGTATCCTCCTCACGGCTGTAGGTAAATGCGCCGAAGCGTTCAAACCTCGTTTCCTTTACAAAGTCGCATAAAAGCTCAAAATCCTCTTGGCTCTCACCGGGGAAGCCGACAATAACAGTGGTACGCAGAACAATATCGGGGATACTATTTCTCAGCTTTGCTATAACGCTTTTTATAAGTTCCGAGCTGCCGTGGCGGTTCATTGCCGTGAGCATTTTGTCCGATATGTGCTGAATAGGCAGATCGAGATATTTAACGACACGATCGTTGTTCTTTATCACTACTATAAGCTCGTCCGTTATTTTATCCGGGTAGCAATAAAGCAATCTCAGTTTGACCCTTTTCGTTGCCGCCGTGATCTTTTCTATAAGCTCGGCAAGCGAGTAATGACCGTAAAGGTCTATGCCGTATCGGCTCGTATCCTGTGCAATGAGCGAGATCTCAACGGCTCCGTCGTTTTCAAGACTTACCGCCTCGTCAACGATATCCTCCATGGGACGGGAACGGAACGGGCCTCTTATATGCGGAATGGCACAGTAGGTACAGCGGTTGTCACAGCCCTCGCCTATCTTGATATATGAGCTGTAGCCCGGACTTGTCAGCACACGTCCGCCGCCGAGAGTCAATTTTTCCTTTTCGTCGTAGCATGAAAAACGCTCGCCTTCGCACACACGACCTATTATATCGACAATGTTCTCGTTACAGCCGATTCCGACAACGCAATCGACCTCCGGCATCTGCTCAAGTACCTCATCTCGGTAACGCTCGGCAAGACAGCCCGTCACGATTATTTTTTTGCACCTTGCATTTTCCTTCAGCCAGCCTATATCTATGATATTCTCTATAGATTCTTTCTTGGCACTCTCTATAAATGCACACGTGTTTATTACAACTATATCCGCCTCGCTCTCCTCCGCAACAAGCTCATAGCCCGCACAGTCGAGCAGAAACATCATATGCTCGGCATCTATTTGATTTTTCGTACAGCCGAGAGAAACGAATCCGATCTTTGTTTTTTTCATAAAAACACCCGTAAAAACAGTATTCACATACGATTATACTATAGGGAGTGCAAAAAATCAAGGGTTATTTTTAAACAATTATCATATCGGCGATATTTACAAATTATCTCTTGAAAAAAGGACGGAGTAATATTATAATAATTATATTATATCTATGGTTTTAATTATGATAATATTGTACGCATACTCGGATAAATTTTCTCTTCCGGACCTCCGCTCGCTCTCGGACGAAAAACGCCTGAGGGAGTATATGAGGTGCGGCAGAGAGCCGTCTCGTCTTTTGTCCTATCCGCTGATAAAGCTTGCCTTAAAGCATTACGGTATCGATTACGACAAACAGACGAAATATAAAAATGAGTACGGATATGAATATATCTCATCTCAAATATGCTACAGCCTGTCACACAGTGATAAGCTGTGTGTTGCAATGGCGAGTCGAGGCAGATGCGGAATAGATTGCCAAAAAACGGTAAGACGGGAGGTCTTGCCGACGGCTCGGCGGTTTTTTACCGAAAACGAAACGGAGCATATAATGCGCTCCGAGGACGGGCTTTACGAGTTTTATAAGATATGGACGAGGAAGGAGAGCTATATGAAGCTCATTGGACGCGGCTTCGGCACCTCGCCGCACTCGTTCGATACGACAGACGGCAGTGTCGGCTATACGACACTGAAGCTCGGTGAATACGTGCTTTCATATTGCACGGATGAGAAAACAGACGCGGACACTGTGCCTATCGAGTGTACGCTAAAGTCGTTTAAGTGAGGTTATGATAATGGCAAAAAGTAAGGACAGCGGCAATTCGCAGGATATAAGACTGCTCAAGGGCGAGGATAGAGTCAGATTACGTCCGGCTGTAATTTTCGGCTCGGACGGGCTGGGCGGATGTGAGCATTCCGTGTTTGAGATAATATCGAACTCGGTAGACGAGGCAAGAGAGGGCTACGGTGACATTATCAACGTGACTGTCTTTTCCGACAATTCCGTTGAGGTCGAGGACTTCGGACGCGGCGTGCCGATGGGCTACAACGAGAAAGAGGGAAGATATAACTGGGATCTTATCTTCTGTGAGATATATGCCGGCGGCAAATACGAGAATAACACGGAGGGCAGTGCATACGAGTATTCTCTCGGACTCAACGGTCTGGGTGCCTGTGCCACGCAGTACGCAAGCGAGTATATGACGGTAAGCTCATATTCCGACGGCTACGTAAGCTCGATGGAATTTGCAAGGGGAAAGCCCGCGGGTGAGCTTTCGGTGCGTGAGCTTGGCAAAAGAGAGAAGAAAACGGGAACGATAATACGCTGGAAACCCGACCTTGACGTTTTCACGGATATAAACATTCCGTTTGAATATTACGATGATACGCTTAAAAAGCAAGCGATAGTAAACGCCGGCTTGAAATTCGTGTTGAAGTGGCAAAAGAGCGACGGTGAATACGATACAAAAGAATATCTATACGAGGGTGGCATTTCCGAATACGTCACGAGTATGGCATCGGGTACGGAAATGTTTCCGACGGTCAGCTGGCACGGCGAAGGTGTGGGACGTGACAGAGAGGACAGACCCGATTACAAGCTGAAATACGATATTGCATTTGCCTTTTCAAATACCGTAAACGTGATAGAGTATTTCCACAACTCAAGCTTCCTCGAGCATGGCGGCTCACCCGATAAGGCTGTCAAAAACGGCTTTGTTTACGCCATAGACAAGTACTTGAAAAACGAGGGAAAATACAACAAGAACGAATCGAAGATAACCTTTGCCGACGTTGAGGACTCTCTCATTATCGTTACAAACAGCTTTTCGACACAGACCTCTTACGAGAACCAGACGAAAAAGGCGATAACGAACGCTTTTATCGCCGAGCATATGACGGGCTTTATAAAAAACAACCTTGAAATATATTTTGCCGAGAACAAAAGCGATGCAGAGGCGATCGCAACACAGGTGCTTGTAAACAAGAGAAGCCGAGAGAGTGCGGAAAGCACACGTCTTAACTTAAAGAAGAAGCTTCAGACGACGAACGAGCTGACAAACAAAATAGAAAAATTCGTCGATTGCAGAAGCCGAGATCCGCAAATAAGAGAGCTGTACATCGTCGAGGGCGATTCCGCACTTTCATCGTGTAAATATGCCAGAAAAGCGGAATTTCAGGCGATAATGCCCGTGCGAGGCAAAACGCTGAACTGCTTGAAATGCTCCTATGACAGAATATTCGAGAGCCAAATAATCATAGATCTGCTCAAGGTAATGGGCTGTGGTGTTGAGATAAAGTCAAAGCATAAGAGCGACAAGGATGCGGAATTTGATATAAACAAGCTGAAATTCACCAAGATAATAATATGCACCGATGCCGACGAGGACGGCTTTCAGATAAGAACGCTGATATTGACGATATTT
Organism: uncultured Lachnospiraceae bacterium; assembly: GCA_964562175.1. Lineage (GTDB taxonomy): Bacteria > Bacillota > Clostridia > Oscillospirales > CAG-272 > CAZCJU01. The sequence goes on along the minus strand of CAZLRV010000003.1, from coordinate 25,983 downwards.
TACAGACTGTTGCCCTCGCTTATCAAGGCGGGCAAGGTCTATATAGTCGAGTCACCGCTGTACCAAATATCGACAAAGGACGAGGAATATTTCGCATATGACGAAAAGGACAAGGCGGAGATACTGAAAAAGCTTGACGGTCAAAAATGCACCATACAGCGTTCCAAGGGCTTGGGCGAGAATACCGCCGAGATGATGGAATATACCACAATGTCGCCAGCAACTCGCCGTCTTATACGGGTAAACGAGGCGGATGCGGCAAAGACGGCTGAAATATTCGACACGCTTTTGGGCGACGATATAGACTCAAGAAAAGAATTTATCACAAAATACGGCGCATTGTACATCAAGGATGCCGATATATAAAGAAAGGGGCAATGTGAGCAAATGGCGAAGAAAAAGAAAAAAGACGGGCTTATAACGGATAATTTCACGCAAGCCGAGATAAAAGACCAGCCCATAACCGAGACGATAGAAAAAAACTATATGCCATACGTGATGAGCGTAATAATCTCCCGTGCAATACCGGAGATAGACGGCTTCAAGCCCGCACAGCGTAAGCTTCTTTATACGATGCACCAAATGAATTTGATGAGTGGGGAGAGAACGAAAAGCACAAACGTAGTCGGTGCGACAATGCGTTACAATCCTCACGGAGATGCATCGATATACGAAACGCTCGTGCGACTTACCGTTGACAACGAGTCACTGCTTCACCCGTTTATAGATTCAAAAGGCTCCTTCGGTAAGCAATACAGTGATGACGCATATGCGGCAAGCCGTTACACCGAGGTGAAGCTGGCTCCGATATGCCGAGAGATATTTTCCGGACTCAACAAAAATGCCGTCGATATGGTCGACAACTACGACAGCACAAGAAAAGAGCCGGTTCTGCTTCCAACGGCTTTTCCGAACATTCTCGTTTCCTCAAACCTCGGCATTGCCGTCGGTATGGCGTCAAGGATATGCTCGTTCAACCTTGCCGAGATATGTGACGGAACTATTGAGCTTTTGAAAAACAGCCATACGAGCGTGGATCGTATGCTCGATATAGTCAAAGCCCCCGATTTTCCCGGCGGAGGCATACTTCTCTACAACAGAGAAAAAATGCGAGAGATATATTCCACGGGTCACGGCTCATTTAAGGTAAGATCCAAATATATATACGATAAGGAAAACAACTGCATAGAGATACTTCAAATACCCTATTCGACCACGATAGGGCAGATAATGAAGAAGATAGGCGAGGGCATAAAGGACGGCAAAATTAAGGAGATATCCGATTACCGTGACGAGATAGACATAAACGGCTTCAGGCTCACCCTTGACTTAAAGCGCGGCTTTGATCCGGATAAGCTCATGCTTAAGCTGTACAAGCTGACACCGCTCGAGGATTCCTTCAGCTGTAACTTCAATGTGCTTATAAACGGCACGCCTAAGGTCATGGGAGTCGTTGAGATACTTTCCGAGTGGATAGCATTCAGAGTAGACTGCCTGAGGCGTGAGCTGAGCTTTGACCTTGAGGAAAAGAAAGATAAGCTTCATTTACTTCTCGGTCTGGGCAAGATACTTCTTGATATAGACAGAGCGATAGCGATCGTAAGAAACACGGAAAAGGAAGCGGATGTCGTGCCGAATCTCGCAAAAGAATTCGACCTCACGACGGTACAAGCCGAGTACGTTGCCGAGATAAAGCTGCGTTACCTCAACCGTGAGTATATTTTGAACAGAATAGCGGACATTACAACGCTTCAAAACGAGATAGCGGAGCTTGAGGACATAATATCCGATGATAAAAAGATAAAAAAGCTTATCGCAAAGCAGCTTGAAGAGATAAAAAAGAAGTACGGCAAGCCGAGAAAAACGCTTATAATGGAGGAGGACGAAACTCAAACATATAAGCATGAGGAAAATATCGAAAACTACAACGTAAAGCTTTTCTTCACAAAAGAGGGATATTTCAAAAAGTGCCGCTTGACCTCGCTTAAGGTAAGCGACGAGCAAACGCTCAAAAACGGCGACAGCATAGCACAGACCGAAGGGGGTGAAAACATCGACGAGGTGATATTCTTCTCGGATAAAGGGCAGGTGTACAAGGCGAAGCTGTCGGAGTTCGATTGCTCAAAGGCATCGGCACTCGGCGATTATATACCCACAAAGCTCGGCTTTGAAAAGGGCGAGCGTGCAATATTCATGAAGCTGCTTAAGGATATATCGCCCGATGACAGATTTATATTCGTCTTTGAAAACGGAAAAGGCGTTCGCGTCAGCCCGTCGTGCTATGAAACAAAGTCAAACCGCCGCAAGCTTACCGGTGCATACAGCACCGCATCGCCGATAGTGGGTATTTTCTACGAGAAGGAGCCGATATCGATATTGCTCGTTACCGATAACAAGCGAGGCGCATTGATACCCTCAAAGCTGATATCGGAGAAAACGACTCGAAGTGCCGGCGGTATAACGCTCGTAAACCTTAAAAAAGGCGCACGTGTCATCGGTGCATATACCGCAGAGGAGGCACCGTTTGAAAATGTCGCAAAATACAGAAAGATAAAGGTGCCCGCAAGTACCTCGTTACTTGAAGAGTACGATCTGGATAAACAACAGCTCGGAATATAAAGGAGAGCAAATGAAAAAAAATATCGGAAAAATATATACAACGATAAAAAATTCCATAGGCGGCGTTATAATAGTCGGAACGCTGTGCTGTATGCTCGTTACCGCAACGGGTGAGGCGGGCTACAGTACAAAGGACGATCCGCTTGTGTCGCTGTCTTACGTCGAAAAAATGCGTGAGGAGATAAAGACAGAGGTCAAAGCCGAAATGGAAGCGAAGCTTGCTCAGCTCGTGCGTGATGAGGTAGCCAAGCAATCGCAGGGCGGCGGCAGCTCAAGCACCTCTTATGAATATGAAAACGTGGCATTGAAGCTCGGCGAACGGCTTATGCCCAAGGGAAGCTGTGAGCTGTTGTTACGCTCCGGCTCAGCCAAAGCCGTATGTCCCTCGACCTCACAGACACTTACCGACAAGACCACGGACTTATCGCTTGCAAACGGCGCAACAATATTGAAAAATCATCTTATTTCAATACCGAGAGGCGACGGACGAGGCGTAGTCTGCACGCAAAACGGCACGGAAATAATGGTGAGGGGCGAATATGAGATCGTATCGTAACAAAAAAACGCTCATTATTCGTATAGTTTCGCTCATAATTGCCGCACTTATGGTGATAGGCGTGCTGATTTCGGCAATTTTGAGTGTACACGGAGTTGACGAGATACCTCCATCGTATTCTTTATATACCGATGAGGATGTAATGCTCAGGCTCGGCGTTTATTACGCCGAGGACACCTTGACCTCTTACAGATTGCGAGGCTCATCGAGCAGTGGTGAGGGATACGACCTTTACAAAACAAACGATAAAGAATACGATCGCATATGGAGAATTGAACAAAGCACCGTATACGTTTGCATAGACGGAAATTTGAAGTACAAGAATGATGAGGACGGTTACAGATACTATTTCAGAACGTCCTCGCCGTCTGTCGGCGGCTACCATGTTCTGCTCGACGGCATATACAGCACCGAGGAAGAAACAAAAGCGGCACTTCTTGCCTTTTACGAAAAATCGAGTGAGTATACGCTTATTCCCTCATATGAAAACGGCGAGTACAAAATAAAAGCGGGACAGTATTCATCACTTGAGGCGGCAAACGAAGCCTCGGTCGGTTTAAGTGAGTGCTACGGCGTGCAATGCACGGGCGTCGGATATACGGAAACAAGCATTGTCATACTTTCGGATAAGAGCGAGATACTCTTTTTATTCGATTGCGGCAACGAGGGCGGTCTCGGTGTTTACGCACTTGGCGAGGAAAATTACGTAAAGCTCGATACGGGCTATTACAGATCGGGAATAAACGAATTCAAGCGATACACAAACGAGAGTGAGAGTGCCGACGGACTGTCACTGATAATAATATGCTCGCTTGAGGAATATACCATGGGCGTTGTGCCGTGGGAGATATACAACCATTGGCACACCGAAATTGTAAAGGCGTTTGCAATAACCGCACGCTCGTATGCATATGCCAATATCGGAAAGCATAAAAAGCACGGCTTTGATATTTGCGCATCCTCTCATTGCCAAAACAATAAGGGAATGGGACGAGTAAACCAAAATGTCAGGGATTCCGTTCTGGCAACCAAGGATAAGGTGCTTATATGTGAGGGAAAAATTGTCGATGCATATTGCAATGACCTCGGCGGCGGCAGTATCGCCGCAGGGCATCAGGTCTGGAATCAGGATGAGCTACCCTATCTTCAAGGAATGTTCACCCCATGGGAGATACTTGAGGGGCGAACCTACGGACATTGGGAATTCAAGACAAGCGCATCGGAGCTATGCTCGTATTTGAACACAAGAGGCTATACGACGCTGAAGGACGAAATAGCCGATATAAAAATAACTCTGTGCGATAATTCGTCTTACGTTTACCGTGTAACGATAACAGATATACATAATACGAATGTTACGATAACGAGAACGAGAAACGTAAGAAACGCCTTTTATAAGTATCTCTACAGCGGAAACTTTGTAATAGAGCATAACGGCAGAGTGGAAAACGGCTATACGGATGAAGCCATATACGGGCTTTACGTGATGACTGCCGACGGCATAAAGGTCGTTGCGGGTGAGGATGAGTTGAACATAAAGACCTCGCTCGGAGTCGTGAGCGTAAGATCACCCGAGGCACTTGACGTAAAGACCTCGGCAACGACCGTATCGTGTGATGTGTTGGCAGAAGTACGTGATTTTCTGAAAAACACCGAAACAGGGGCGGGCGAGCAGGGTGAATTTACGTTTATCGGTTCGGGCAACGGTCACGGAGTCGGTATAAGTCAGCACGGAGGACGAGATCTTGCGGAGCTGGGAAAAAGCTGTGCGGAGATACTTGAAACTTATTTCCCAACAAGTGAGATAGCGGATCGCAAAGAGCTTACAAAATGAGAATAATAGGTATAACGGGTTGCTCCGGTGCGGGCAAGGGCGAGGTGGCACGAATATTTGCCGAGTGCGGCTATACCGTGATAGATGCGGATGCGGTATATCATTCGCTGCTGTATAAAAACTCGCCTCTTTGCATAAAATTAGGGCAGAGCTTCGGTGCAACGGTTCTTAATGACGGTGTCATTGACAGAAAAAAGCTCGGTGCTATCGTGTTTTCGGATAAGACCAAGCTTGACGAACTGAATAAAATAACGCATGCTTTTGTTAAGTCTGCGATAAACGAGCTTGTCGGCGAGGCAGATAAATGCGGTGAGAAGGTTGTTTTCATAGATGCGCCTCAGCTGTTTGAAGCAGATATGCAAGAAGATTGCGAGTTCGTTATCGGCGTTGTCGCCGATGATGAGATAAGAGCCGAGCGAGTCATGCGCCGTGACGGAATAACGAAAGAGCAAGCGTATCAACGCTTTGCAAGCCAACATACAAAAGAGTTTTTTGAACAAAATTGCGATATACTCATACACAACGATTCGGGCATTGAAGAGCTTTATGACCGAGTGCGGAGCATATGTCAGCAGACGGAGCTGAAATGGGAAAAGCATTAAAGAGAAGCATTATAGTAGTGCTTCTGCTCGTTTTGTCGATATGTATAGGCTATACAGCCGATTCGATGGCAAAGAAAAAGCAGAGGGAAGAATATGTAATTGAATATTCGAGCTTTGTCGAAAAATACGCTCAAATGTACGATGTTGAGCGGGAAGTCGTTTATGCGGTAATAAAGACCGAGAGCGGCTTTGATTCGAATGCGAAAAGCTCAAAGGGTGCCGTCGGTCTTATGCAGCTCATACCCGATACGTTTAAGTGGGTGTGTGAAAAAGAGGGAATTGAGTACGACGAGGCAAAAATGACCGACCCGGAGCTTAATATAAGGTGCGGCACGTATTATCTGGCATATTGCAAGAGGGAATTTGCAATATGGGAAACGGCGTACGCCGCTTATAACGCAGGGGTAAGACAGGTAAAGCTATGGCTTGATGACGATGAGATATCTGAGAACGGACATTTGATAAATATTCCTTTTTCGGAAACGAAAAAATATGTGCAAAAGGTAGCAAATGCACGAGAAATTTACGAAAGAATACTTAAGGAGAACGAAAAAAATGGAGAAGTCACAGGGCAAGGCGTTGCTTGAAGAGCTTGGATATACAAAAAAATCGTCATATTCGAGATTTCCGAAGCAAGTTGATGAGGCAAAGGAGTATTGCAAGGGATATAAGAGCTTCCTTGACGAGTGCAAATGCGAGCGTGAAGCGTCGGCTTATATAATAGAACAGGCAAGGGAACGCGGCTTTGTCGAATTTACATTCGGAATGAACGTGGTGCCGGGCGGTAAATACTATTACGATAATCGAGGCAAAAACCCGTTTCTGTTTATTATAGGCTCGGATGAGCTTGAGTCGGGAATTGCTATCTGTGCATCGCATATTGACAGTCCGAGGATAGACATAAAGGCAAATCCCTTGTATGAGTCGGACGGAATGGCATTCTTCAAGACTCACTACTACGGCGGCATTAAAAAATACCAATGGACGGCAATTCCGCTTGCTTTGCACGGTGTTATAATGAAAAAGAACGGTGAGAGTGTCGAGGTCCGTATCGGTGAGGGAGAGGACGAGCCGATATTTTATATAAACGATATTTTGCCGCACCTTGGCAAGGACCAATATAAAAAATCGCTCGGTGAGAGCATAGAGGGTGAACAGCTCAATCTGCTTGTGGGATGTGAGGAATATCCTGATGACGAGGTAGGCGAGCGAATAAAGCTCAATGTGCTTTATCTGCTTAACGAAAAATACGGTGTGAGAGAGGAAGACCTGCTTTCGGCTGAGCTTTGCGCAGTTCCCGCATTCAAAGCACGTGATGTCGGACTTGACAGAGGACTTGTTGCCGCATATGGTCACGATGACAGAGTGTGCGCATATCCGATGCTTACCTCAATACTTGAGATATCACAGCCGAAGCGTACCGTTATGGCAATATTTGCCGATAAAGAGGAAACAGGCTCAAACGGCAATACGGGCTTGAAAACGAGCGTAATGTGCGATATTATTGCGGATATCTGCCACAGCATGGGCAAAAACGAGCGTGCGGTAAGACAGCGTTCAATGTGTATGTCCGCAGACGTTGCGGCGGCGTATGACCCGAATTTCGCATATGCATATGAGCGTAACAATTCCGCTATAGTAAACTCCGGTGTTGCCGTATGCAAATTTACCGGAAGCAGAGGAAAGAGCGATACAAATGACGCAAATGCGGAATATGTTGCGAAGATACGTAAGATATTCGATTCGAGCGAGGTCGTATGGCAGATGTGCGAGATGGGCAAGGTCGATCAGGGCGGCGGCGGTACTGTCGCTAAGTATGTTTCCGAAAACAATATAGATACCATAGATGTCGGTGTTGCGGTCATATCCATGCACGCACCGTATGAGGTGGTCGCAAAGAACGACGTTTACAATATGTACAAGGCGTGCCGCGCATTCTTTGAATATAATGAATAAAATATAATAATATATATAATGTGATATTATATATCATATCGGCTCACCGTCGCACCTTGGCGGTGAGTTGTTTTATTTTAATAATAGTCGTTATGCATAATAAAATGAGCTAAATAGGCACTCAAATATGACTTAAATTGACAAAATTCTTCATAACGACATAAAATTATTAAAATAGTCTTTACTTTTGACTTTTGTTGTGATATAATTCTTAGGATAAAAATATCGGAGGTTTTGTAATGAAACTCATTTACGGCATTAACGACAGGCCGCCCTTCGGAAAGGTCGTGATTTTTGCCATTCAACAGCTCCTTGCAATAATGACGGCAACGCTCGTGGTTCCCGTTATAATCAACGGAAATTTCGCTAAACAAGGCGAGCTTGGTATGAGCCCCGCCGCCGCACTTTTCGGTGCCGGCATCGGTACGCTCGTATATCTTATGTTCACTAAATTCCGCTCCCCCGTGTTCCTCGGCTCATCGTTTGCTTTCATAGGCTCGATGACAAGCGCCGTATGCGGTGCGATTTCAGTTGCCGCAGGCTACGCCGGTATGATAATCGGTGCAGTTATGGCGGGTCTGGTTTACGTAATAATAGCATTGGTGGTTAAGCTCGTCGGCGTAAAATGGATAGATAAGATAATGCCCCCCGTAGTTATAGGTCCTACCGTTGCGATAATCGGTCTTTCTCTTGCCGGCAATGCGGTAAAAGATTTCCTTAAAGGCGGCGTTACAGAAGCAGATACCGTTGTCGCCTCGCCCCTCATTGCGGCACTGTGCGGTCTTGTAACTCTCGTTGTTACCGTTGCCGCATCTACCTACGGCAAGAAAATGCTCAAGATGATACCGTTTATCATCGGTATACTTGCAGGCTACGCCGTATCGGCTGTATTTACGGTAATAGGAGATGCGGCAGGCATCGATGCGCTTTGCGTGCTGAATTTCTCGGCATTCGATGCATTGCTGACGGATGGTAAGGTAACGCTCGGCACGTTCTTTGCCCTGCCTCCCCTTACGTTCACAACGGCAATCAACGGCTTTGCGGAGATAGATATGTCTTATATCACAACGCTTGCAATGGCTTACGTACCGGTCGCATTCGTTGTATTCGCAGAGCATTTGGCAGACCATAAGAATATTTCTTCGATAATCGAAAAAGACCTGCTTGAAGAACCCGGCTTGCACCGCACGCTTCTCGGTGACGGTGTCGGTTCGATGTTCGGCGCATTCTTCGGCGGCTGTCCCAATACGACTTACGGCGAGAGCATCGGCTGTGTTGCAATTTCCGGTAACGCATCCGTTGTTACAATATTCGCAACGGCACTTGCCGCTATACTCGTATCGTTCTTCACGCCCTTTGTTGCGTTCGTAAATTCCATACCCCCCTGCGTAATGGGCGGTGTATGTACGACACTTTACGGCTTCATTGCCGTATCGGGTCTTAAGATGATAAGCGGCATAGACCTCGGCAAAAACAGAAATCTCTTTGTAGTATCTGTAATACTTATATCAGGTGTCGGCGGACTTAAGCTCAGCTTCGGCAAAGTAGAGCTGACGAGCGTTGCTTGTGCGCTGATACTCGGTATCATAGTAAACCTCGTTCTTTCAAAGAGCAAGGAAGAATAATTCCGAAAAAGACAAAAAACGGTAAAGGAGTATGGGTAGGCTTGCCCATACTCCTTTTAATATTGTACGGTGTGAAATTTTTGCTTCTTTTTGCAATTGCACTTGATTTATTTGAATATTCGGTGTATAATATAGAAAAGTGAATGTAAAGTCAAATTAAAAGGGAGATAATATGTCAAAAGTCGTATGGAAGGGCGGAACACTGCTCGGACCCTTGCCGCCCGTTATGGTGAGCTGTGGTAGCATGGAGAGAGGCAATATAATAACCGTTGCGTGGTGCGGTATACTTGCGTCCGACCCGCCGAAAATGTATGTTTCGATAAGACCGAGCCGCCACTCTTATGAAATAATTAAAAACAGCGGTGAGCTTGCGGTAAATCTCACAACAAGAAAAATGGCATATCAATGCGATTGGTGCGGTATACGCTCAGGTCGTGATGTTGACAAATTCGAAAGAATGAAGCTGGGAAAGCAAAGGAGCGAAAAGCTCGACTGCCCCATAATAGAGCAGTCGCCGCTTTCGCTTGAGTGCAAGGTATCTCAAATATTGCCCATGGGCTCACACGATGTGTTTGTGTGCGATATAGTTGCCGTTGACGTTGATGAGTCGCTGATAGACAAGGCGGGAAAGCTTCATCTTGAAAAAGCCGATCTGATAGGCTATTGCCACGGAACTTATTATTCACTCGGCGCAAGCCTCGGTTCTTTCGGCTTCTCGCACGCTAAAAAGAAGAAGAAAGGTACGCCTCGACGTACTTGATCTTAATGCCCGCCTGCGAAAAATTACGCTCGTACTCGGTCATGATATTGCTCTCGGCAAGCTCGCTTGCGTGTAGATCGTAGATAATGTTTTTCAGAACAAAGCCGTTTTCGGCAAGCTCGGTGAGAGAAAACTCAAACAAGCCGTCGTTATCCGTCTTGAAAAATATCTCACCGTCGGGCGTAAGCAGTTTTTTGTAGACGGAAAGAAAGCTCGAATGAGTCAGACGGCGCTTTGCATAGCCTTTCTTCGGCCACGGGTCGGAAAAATTCAAATAGATACGCTTAACACTCCGCTCCGGTAACAGTTCCGTCAGCTCCTTGGCATCGGCACAAAGAAAACGCACGTTTTTAAGCTGTTTATCGTATATCTTTTCCGCACAAACGACTAAAACGTCGGAAACGCGCTCGACTGCCAAAAAATTCGTGTTCGGTTCAGCATCAGCGTGCGAGGTTATGAAGCTGCCCTTGCCGCAACCTATTTCAATATGCACCTCTCGGTCATTTCCGTAGACCGACTCAAATCCGCCCTGCGACGGTTCATATCTGTACTCCGAGCATTTTTCAAGCCTTTCGGCACCGTGTTTTTTTCTTCTTACTCTCATTATGGTATTACTCCGTTAATTAAATAATCGCATGGACAACGAAATGACGATATCCGTGCCTGTAAAATAGTATAAAATATTAAATTTTCTTTAAAATAGTCTGCAAGCTATATCTTTTTTGCGATATTTATGCTATAATATAAATTGTATCATATAAAAGTGAAAAAGTAAATAGGCAAGAATAAAAAACTTTCAAAAAGGGGGAATTTACTTGACAAAAGACGTATTTTTGTCGATGCTCGAGCATCGTCTGCTTGACGGAGGTATGCCGAAGGACAAGGTGGATGAGAGCATTGCGCATTTTAATACGACATTCTCGAAAATGAGTCAAGAAGAATTTGAGGAAAAGATAGCACGCTTCGGCGGCGAGGCGGCAATTGCCGACGGCGTTATATCAAATTACAAAAAAAGCCTTTCCAAGGCACACCATAAAGCGGAGGAAGCAAAAGAGCCTACTCAAGCTCCCGCACAACGCCAACCGAGCGTGAAGCGTGATGTCAAAGAGCTTCTTGAGGAGGACGACGAGGTCAAGGAAGAAAGAGTAAAGCCAGTTAAAAGAAAAAAAGCACCTCCCGTCAAGGCGAAGCGAGGCGGGGCGGGTAAAAATCCGTTCTCGAATATGACTCCCGGAACAGCCGCCGCAGTGCCTGCCGCCGCTATATTGATGCTTTTGCAAGCACTTTTGTTTGCCACGGTATATTGCTTGATAGGTGCGGCTGTGATCATGCTTGCCGCATTGCTCGTGCTTTTGTCGGCAACGGGTACGGCACTTGCCATAGTAGCCATAATATACGGAATAACACAGCTTCCTACCTCAAAGGGTGCGGGACTTTATGAGATCGGTATAGGTATAGTCATCGGCGGGCTTACGCTTTTTGTGGGAATACTTATGTACAATTTTATCGTTCGCTTGGCACCGTTTATTTTCAGAAAGCTGTTTGTATTCTATAAATTTGTGCTTAAGCAAATTAAGCGGCTCTACGCTTTGATAAAGGAGGCGTGTGATAACAGATGAAGCCCGTTTCTATAGTGTTTCTGATTGTTTCCGTGTTTTTGATAATCGGCGGTGTGCTTACCTGTTGTGTGGGAATGATCGCCGCACGTGCAGAGGGGATTCCGCTTTATGACTATGTTACAAACGAAAACGGCGATACGGAAAACGAATACAGCTACGAGGAGGGCGACGTCAGCAGGATCTTGATAGACGTTGATGAAGCAGAGGTGGAAATAATCTGCGGTGCTGATAAAAATAAGGTCGTTATAAAAAACATTACCTCAAACAGCCTCACCTCGAATTTTGAATGTTCCATTCAAAACAAAACGCTCGCCATACAAGATACGAGTCTGTTTTCACTTACCTCAATAGCTCAGGGAAAGTTTAATTTCAAGGGCTTTCGCTACGGTATAAAATATTTGACGGATAAGGACAAATACAACGGTCTTGATAAAAAGATAACGGTATATGTAAAGGATATTTGCGATATAAAAGCGTTCGATATCGAGGTGAATATCGGCAATGTCAAAATAAGCGATTATGTAAATTCCACCGACTACAATATAAGCGTGGGGCAGGGCGATATTTTACTTGACGATATAGAGTCGAATTCCAAAATAAATTGCAAGATAACCGAAAAGGGAAATATAAAGCTTAACGATGTCAAATCGAGCATTGCAACGCTCGGTGTCAAGGAGGGCAATATAGATGCAAAGTTAGCATCGGATGAAATTTCGTGCGATTGCAACAACGGAAATATTACCCTTGGTGTCGGTCGTGACCTTGGACAATACAATTACAGGCTTGATTCTCTGATGGGCAAGATAAAGCTGAACGGTGTTGACCGTGAAAATTATTTTGAAGCGCATGATGCAAATCTCAGCAGTGAGATAAACGCCGTATCTCCTAACGGCAACATAACTATCGAGTCTTATGTTTTCGGCTCTGCCGAAGACGAGGCGGCATAAAACAAAAATTTCCATGTAATTGTCGGCAAATTTGTGATATAATAATCACGGGACGAGTAAGTCTCGTAATCGCATAAATATTTGTCATATACACGGAAAGGTATTAAAGGTATTGTTATGCTTGACCGAATAGCGTTGATACTTGTTATAATCGGAGCGTTGAATTGGGGAAGCATCGGGCTTGTGAATTTCGATGTGGTAGGCTGGATATTCGGTGGTCAAACTACGACAGTCAGCCGAATCGTATTCGTTGTCGTTGCGCTTGCCGGACTATGGTGCATATCTCTGCTGTTCAGACAGCGAGAGCATACACCGATAGAAAGCGCTACTTGATGTAACCGATCGGAAAAAATAAAAAAACGAGCGTGGGATGACGGAGCAATTTCGTATCTCACGCTCTCTCAGTGTGTGATAATGGAACGATTACTTGAATTGTTCGATAAAATAATATCGGGCATGACTATGAAAAAAGCCGTCTTTTCACGTCCGCTTGATAAAAGCGTTGTTCGTGCGACGGCTAAAATAACGAAAAATTCAAACGACTACGTCATTTGTGTGGAAAAACAGCTCAAGGACGGCAAAGCGTTACATAAAAATATCCCGCTTGCAGAGGGGGCGGAAGCACTGTATCGTATGTTTGCCGACGAATATTACAGCCTGAACATAATCGACGTTGGCGGCGTTGCCGAGTGCTTGCGCTCAAAGTCGGGAAATTTCAGATTTGTAAATAAAATAAAGCAAGGCGAGGGTGTGGCTCAAATCGAGGAAAACAACAGACGTAAGAATTATATTTTTCCCGAGGGTGAAAAATTCGATTTTCTTGTTTTGCTCGGTATAAGCTCATCGGACGGCCGTGTTTACGATAAGAAACAATCTAAGTTCAGGCAAATAAACAGATTTGTGGAGATAATAGCAGATGTGTGCGACAGTTTCGGAGATGAGCTTACCGTTTGGGATCTCTGTTGCGGAAAGAGCTATTTGACCTTTGCCGCATATTATTATTTGACTTATGTGAAAAACAAAAAAGTCAAGATGACAGGCGTTGACTTGAAAGCCGATGTCGTCGGCGAATGCAACGCCATTGCCGAGCAGCTCGGTTGGGACGGGTTGAGCTTCGTTTGCTCCGATATAAATGCCTGGTGCGGTGAGCGAGCCGACCTTGTTATATCTCTTCATGCTTGCGATACCGCAACAGATACGGTTTTGAGCAAGGCCGTAAAATGCAATGCACGTGTTATACTGTCCTCGCCCTGCTGTCAGCATGAGTTTTACTCGATGATGGATTGCCCGGAGCTGAGATTTATAACGAAGCATTCAATGCTGAAAAAGAAGCTTTGCGAGTGTGCTACCGATGCCTTGCGTTGCTCGTTGCTTGAATGCTACGGCTATAAGGTCACGACACTTGAATTTATAGACCCCGAGGAAACGCCGAAAAATATGCTCATTCGTGCCACCTACAAGGGAATCGGCGAGGCGGAGCGTCAAAGAAGGCTTGACGAATACTTAAATAATTGTAGAATGCTCGGCGTTGAGCCGAGTATGAAAAAAATGCTTCTTGATTGAAGCGAGATATGGAGAGGAAAATATGAAATTTAAGGAAGATCAAGTTAGCGGACTTGTAAATATTCTGCTCGGAATACTGTTTATCATCTTCAAAGGCGGTGTAATAGGTATCGCCCTGACACTGCTCGGCGTGTGTGCCATTGCGCTCGGCATAATAGATATCGTAAATAAGGCTACTACTATGGGTGTTATCAAAGCCGCATGCGGCGTTGCCGTTATCGCTTTCGGATGGATATTCGTATCCGTCGCTTTGATATTTGTTTCCGTGGCTCTTATCGTAATGGGAATATTGCGTATTATTGACGCATACAAAAATATGCCCGTTAATGCTACGATGGGAGAGAAAATATTGTCGTATGCAAAGCCCTGCGTGAGCATACTTGCGGGTCTTTGCCTCATCTTCAACCAAGGTGGTGTTATAAACGGGCTGTTTATAGTAGTCGGCATTCTTCTTATAATCGACGGTATACTTTCGCTTTCATACAATATGAAAAAATAAACGTGATCAAAAAAGCAACCCCGATGACTTAATGTCATCGGGGTATTTTAGGCTTGTTTTACTTATGCAAGCTCTGCGAAGTACTTAATGGTTCTTACCATCTGGCTGGTGTAGGAGTTTTCGTTGTCATACCACGAAACTACCTGAACCTGATAGGTCTCATCATCTATCTTCGTTACCATCGTCTGAGTAGCATCGAAGAGTGAGCCGTAACGCATACCGATAACATCGGACGAAACGATCTGCTCCTCGTTGTAACCGAACGACTCGGAAGCGGCTGCCTTCATAGCGGCGTTGATGCCGTCAACGGTAACATCCTTGCCCTTAACTACCGCAACGAGTATTGTCGTTGAACCTGTAGCGGTGGGAACTCTCTGAGCGGAACCGATAAGCTTACCGTTAAGCTCGGGAATTACCAAGCCGATAGCCTTAGCGGCACCGGTGGAGTTGGGAACGATGTTCTGTGCGCCGGCTCTTGCACGTCTGAGGTCGCCCTTTCTCTGAGGACCGTCAAGTATCATCTGATCGCCCGTGTAAGCGTGTACGGTCGTCATGATACCGCTGAGTATGGGAGCATACTCGTTAAGAGCCTTAGCCATGGGGGCGAGGCAGTTGGTCGTGCAGGAAGCTGCGGAAATAACCTGATCTTCTGCGGTAAGGGTCTTTTCGTTTACGCTGTAAACGATGGTCTTAAGATCGTTGCCTGCGGGAGCGGAGATAACTACCTTCTTCGCACCTGCGTTGATGTGAGCCATGGACTTTTCCTTTGAGGTGTAGAAGCCTGTGCATTCGAGAACTACGTCAACACCGATCTGACCCCAAGGGCAATCAGCGGCGTCCTTGCAAGCGTAGATCTTGATCTCCTTGCCGTCAACAACGATAGAATCCTCTGTGGAATCAACGGTGTGCTTGTTCTCACCGATATGACCGAGGTATGAGCCTTGAGCCGTATCGTACTTGAGAAGATGAGCGAGCATCTTGGGGCTGGTAAGGTCGTTTATTGCAACTACCTCATAACCCTCTGCACCGAACATCTGTCTGAACGCAAGTCTGCCTATACGTCCGAAACCGTTAATAGCAACTTTTACTGACATTTTTTATTCCTCCGAATTATATAATGTATTTTGTTATATAAACAGTGTAATTATACACCAAAAAGTGCTAAATATCAAGAACTATGGAGAGAAATTAACAATTACGGGATAATTATTTTCATTGATTTAATAATTTAGCCCGATTGAAATTGATAAGACAGCCGCTTGATATGATATTCTTCTCGTTTTCCGTAAGTGGAGGCAAATGAAGTGTTATCTTCCTCATCTCACCGCCGCTTACGATATAGCCCTCAAAGTCAAGATCACCGTGCAAAAGCTTTGTGCGAACATCGGGGACAAAGAGAAGATCGCCTACTTGCGCATCGAGCGGCGAATCAATTGTGAAGGGAAGCATACCCCAATTTATCAGGTTACTGCGATATCTTTTCGTGGCATATTCAACTGCGACGTTGGCAAGTCCTCCGAGTACTTTTTGACACGATGCCGCCTGTTCACGTGCGGAGCCGTCACCGGGCTTATATGCGTATATGAACGAGGATACGGAGCAATTGCTTCGGTTTATGTCAAAGCTTTGCTTCAGTACATCGACCGCTTTCTTAAGCTCGGGGGCGGAAAATACGTCCTCGCCCTCAAGTCTGCGTGCTTCTATCGCTCTTATCGTCTTTGCACGATGTACATAATCGGGATCGCGACGAGAAAGAGCAAAGGATGAAAGCTTTTCCGGATTTGAACGGTATGACGATGTCTCGCCCGACGGGATAAGCTCGTCCGTTGTCGTTACCGGGTCGTCGATATAGGAAGCAAGATACATTAGAATGTTGTCGGAAAGCTCTTGCATTTTGGGCCAATCGGCAATGTTGGGACCGTAAACAAGCTCACGCTCAACAGGTTTACCGAAGCCGTTGTATACTCTGTGGTCGTACACGGTTCTGTCAAAATGATATTCTCTCTTAACAAGCTCAACATCAAGCTCATCTGCCGCAGTGAGCCGTCCTCCACACCGAGCGGTGGCGGCAATAGAGCGTGCATCCATCAAAGCGACAGCGGAATACTGACCGTCCGAAGGCTTACTGCCCTCTCTGTTTTTGAAGTTACGGGTGGAGTGACGTATCGAAAGCCCGTTGTTGGGAGGCACGTCGCCCGCACCGAAGCACGGACCGCAGAACGCCGTTCGCATTGTAGCACCCGAGGTCATAAGCTCGGCACATATACCGCTTCGCATACCCTCTATGTAAACGGGCTGGGAAGCCGGGTAAACGCTGAGTGCAAACTCACCGCAACCGATATCGGCGCCGTGCAGAATATCCGAGGCGGCACTTATGTTTTCATAGCTTCCGCCCGCACAGCCGGCAATAACGCCCTGCTGTACGCTGAGCCGTCCGTCCTTTATCTTGTCAAGCAAGGTATAATCGCCCGGCTTTGCGCCAAGCTCACGGCATACCGCCTTTTCCGTTTCGGCAAGAATATCCTCAAGATTTTCATTCAGAGTGTGAATGGGATAAACATTTGACGGGTGAGTCGGCAGAGCTATCATGCACTCAATTTTATCAAGGTCGACTATTACAGCCCCGTCATAATATGCGCAACGACTCGGCTCAAGCTTGCGGTAAGCCTCAGCCCTGCCGTGAGTGATATAATAATCCTTGATTATATCGTCCGTTCTCCAAATAGAGGACAAGCACCTTGTTTCAGTCGTCATTACATCGACACCGCAACGGAAATCAGCCGAAAGATTTCCCACGCCCTCGCCGATAAATTCAAGTACACGGTTGAGTGCAAAGCCGTTTTCGAATACCGCACCGATCAACGCAAGCGCAACATCGTGCGGACCGACACCGTACTTGGGCTTTCCCTTAAGTACCACGGCAATGGTCTGCGGACGCTTTATATCGTAGGTCTGATCGAGGAGCTGTTTAACAAGCTCACCGCCGCCCTCGCCGATGGCAAGAGTTCCCAAAGCACCGTAGCGTGTATGAGAATCCGAGCCGATTATCATATTTCCGCAGGCGCACATCATTTCACGCATATAAGAGTGTATTACGGCAATGTGCGGTGGTACGAATATACCGCCGTATTTCTCGGCTGCCGAAAGTCCGAAAACGTGGTCGTCCTCGTTTATCGTGCCGCCGACGGCACAAAGCGAGTTGTGGCAGTTTGTCAAAACATACGGTATCGGAAATGAGGTCAGACCGCTGGCACGTGCGGTCTGGATAATTCCGACATAGGTTATATCGTGCGATGCCATGGCATCGAATTTTATTCTCAGCTCATTTTCATCGCCCGACCTGTTATGCGAGGAAAGTATACCGTATGCGATAGTACCTCTTTTCGCACTCTCGTTGTCACAGTCGATACCGTATTTTGCTTTAATGAGTTTTTCGGTGTCGTGTTCTGCCGGAATAACGGTGTTGCCGTCAAGCAGATACACGCCGCCGTCAATAAGCTTTATCATATTTTATATCCTTTATATTAAAGTGCGTTGAAAAATTCATACCCGAACGGTGACAGCTCCGTCTCTCTGCATTCAACACCGCCTCTCGACGATGCGCACATAGTGGGCAGATATATATGCTCTTTTTCAGCCGAGGCGTTAAAAAAGGCATACGTCTGCTTGCCCTCGTATTCTCTTATTATGCAGAGCAGTGTGTCGGAGCAGGCTTTTACACGACAGCTACCGCACCTGAGCGTTGCGTTTTGCCGACGTATTTCAAGCAGCTCGGCAAAGACATTTGAAAATTCGAAATCACCGTTTTTCCACGGAAAGGGTTTACGATTAAACGGGTCTCTGTAGCCCTCCATTCCAACCTCATCGCCGTAGTAGATACAGGGCATACCGGGGCAAGCGGACAATATCGCAAAGGCAAGCGAAACGAGCGTCTTGCCTCTCTGCCTCTCCTCATCGCTCATCTTCATTTTGGCAAGAGTCGAGCCGCAGACATCGGGACAAGGCTGCCCGCCGAGAACGGTCATTATTCTCTCCGTGTCGTGCGTGCCGAGAAAATTGAGTAATTGAACCGACACCGACGGCGGATAATGCAGCAGCTGAACGGTATATTCACGCTCAAAATCATAAGCCGAGCCGCCCTTGATAAACGAAATTATGCAGTCACGCAGTGGGTAATTCATTACGCTGTCAAGCTCATGACCCGAAAAATAGTGGCGGCGTTTTGAGTAGGATATCTTATTTGACGCATCCTCCCAGACCTCGCCGATGATTATCGAGTCGGCACGCTCACTTACAGCCGCCTCTTTTATTCGTACAAGCAACCTCTCGTCCAGCTCGTCGGCAACGTCGAGCCGCCAGCCGTCAATGCCGAGCCTCAAATATTTTCGGATAATTCCGTCCTCTGAGGTGAAATAATCAATAACATCATCGTTTGAGGTGTCAAGCGTCGGCAATATTTTAACGCCCCACCAGCATTTATATTCATCGGGATATTCCGTGAATTTATACCAAGAATAATACTTTGAGTTCTTGCCGTTATAAGCCCCTTTTTCGGGGTAATTGCCGTATTTGTTGAAGTAACGGCTGTCATCTCCGGTGTGGTTGAAAACGCCGTCGAGGATAAGCTTTATCCCTCTTTCATGCGCCGCCTTGATAAGCCGCTTGAGTGCGGTAACGGTTCCGAATGATATATCGACCTTTTCATAATCGCCGGTATCGTATTTGTGATTTGAGGCTGATTTGAATATGGGGCATAAATAAATTGTGTTGATACCGAGCTGTGACAGATACGGAAGCTTTTCAATAACGCCGTCAAGATTACCGCCGAAAAACGTGTTGTTCTTCAGCTCCTGACCGGGGTACTCGGCGTACTCCGGTATGCCGTTATCCCAATCGGGGTCATACAGCGCACCTTTGTTGAGCCGCACCTTGCCTTTTTTGCAAAATCTGTCAACAAAAATCTGATATACGGCGGACGATGAAAAATCCGGTGCTTTATAATCGGCATCGTATATCAAAAGCTGGTGCTTTTCGGGATACGAATCGAAAATACGGGAATGAAGCTCATCGCCGCAGTTGCCGAGTGTGAGCGAACCGAGTGCGGTATCGAGCGTAAAATAAAAATAATACAGACCGATACCAGGCTCAAGGCTTGCTTCGTATTTGTCACAGCCGCCGAGGTGGGCGACATAACGTAAGGGGGTTAAAAGCTCGGTTGAGTCATCGTCGCATATCAAACACAGCTTGCCGCCGAATGCGGCGTACGATACGGGTACGGTGAGCGATATTTTCACCTCACCGCACGGCGAGGTGCGGTTGAGGGCATCGTTTACCCTCACACCGCACTTGATATGCTTTATATCGTCAAGTGAATATATTACCATATTTTACTCTATCGGCTTTGCGTGCCAAATATTTTCGGCATACTCTGCTACGGCACGGTCTGCGGCAAAGCGTCCCGCAGAGGCTATATTTACAGCGGACATCTTAAGCCACTTTTCTCTGTCCTCGTATTCCTTGTTCATTCTTTCGTGAACCGTCATATACGAGCCGAAGTCGGCAAAGCACATATACGGGTCGGAAATGCCGCCGCCGAATAACAGATATTCGGTGAATTCGGAGAAGGATTGACCGTTAAAGCCCTTGTTGAGCAGCTCGACCACACGCTTCAGCTTAACGGAATCGTTGTAGTAAACGCTCGACTTATAGCCGTCCTTCCATATCTGCTCCACCTCATGTGCCTTCATACCGAATATAAATATGTTGTCGTCTCCGACAGCCTCGTGCATTTCCACATTCGCACCGTCAAGCGTACCTATGGTAACCGCACCGTTTATCATGAGCTTCATATTACCCGTGCCGCTTGCTTCCTTACCGGCAAGAGATATCTGCTCGCTTATATCGGCACTGGGAATGAGTATCTCGGCATTCGATACGGAATAGTTTTCCATGAATATCACACGGAGCTTTTGTCTTATCTTGGGGTTCTTGTCTATCTCCGCACCGATGTGCGTTATAAGCTTTATCGTCTGCTTTGCCATATAGTAGCCCGATGCCGCCTTTGCACCGAAAATGAACGTCTGCGGTCTCATCTCCATATCGGGGTTGTCAAGCAGGTCGGCATATATAGAAAGAATACGCAAAACATTCAAAAGCTGACGCTTGTATTCGTGCATTCTCTTAATTTGAACATCGAATATCGAATCGGGGTCGGGCAAATGCTCGACCTTGCCCTTGAGATATTTTATAAATCTCTCCTTGTTTTCACGCTTTATGCGATCGAGTGAATGAAGCACGTCAGCCTGCTCGGAGAACTTCGCAAAATCGGCGAGCTTTTCAGGGTGCTTTCTGTAGTCCGTGCCTATCGTTTCGTCAAGCAGCTTGCATAGTCCGGGGTTGCTGTAGCAGAGCCAACGACGGTGTGCGATGCCGTTCGTTACGTTGGTGAATTTTTCAGGCTCCATTTGATAGAAATCTGCGAATATAGTGTCCTTCAATATCTGTGAATGAAGCTGAGAAACGCCGTTTACGCAGTGGCTTCCCACAATGCTCAAATTAGCCATCTTAACACGTCCGCCCTCAATGAGCGACATACGCGATATCTTATCCCACTGACCGGGATAAAGCTCCCACAGCTTTATACAGAATCTGCGGTTTATCTCGCAGATTATCGCATGAATGCGGGGCAGGCGCATACGGAAGATATCTTCTTTCCAAGTTTCCAGAGCCTCCGGCATTACGGTGTGGTTCGTGTAGGAGAGCGTATGCGTTACTATATCCCATGCACGCTCCCAGCTGTATGCGCATTCATCGAGAAGTATTCTCATAAGCTCGGGAACGCACAGAGCGGGATGCGTGTCGTTTATGTGTATCGCAACCTTGTCGGGCAGATTGTCAAGAGTACCGTACTGATCGAGGTGGTCATTAAGAATATTTTGAAGTGATGCGGAAACGAGGAAATATTGCTGGGTGAGTCGGAGCATTTTGCCCTCGTAATGGTTATCGGAGGGGTAAAGCACCTTTGAGATCACCTGAGCGTTTGTCGTTTCCTCCATCGCCTTGACATATTGACCCTGCGAGAAAGCCTTCATATCGAAGCTCGAAACGTCTCTTGCACGCCAAAGTCGAAGCACGTTTACAGCCTTGCTGTCACCGCCCGATATCATCATATCGACGGGAACTGCCTCGACCTCATCGCAATCATTGTATTCGATGTACATGGAATTGTTCTGCCAATTCTCTTTGTACGAGCCGCCGAAGCGAACTGTAAAGCGCAGGTCGTTTCTCGGCACGAGCCATTGCTCGCCCGTGGGCAGCCATACGTCGGGCAGCTCCACCTGCTCACCGTCAACTATCTTTTGACGGAAAAGACCGTACTCATAACAAAGCGAGTAGCCGCACGCCGGATAGTCAAGGCTCGTCAAAGCGTCCATAAAGCACGCCGCAAGTCTGCCCAGACCGCCGTTTCCGAGTCCGGGGTCGTTTTCGGTGCGTATAAAGCGTTCCAGCGAAAAGCCCATGTCCTTAAGAACCTGGCTGTAATCGGAGTATACGCCGAGGTTGAGAAGATTGTTTTTAAGCGAGGGACCGATGAGAAATTCCATGCACATATAGTATACGCGCTTGCCGCCGGTCTTCTTTACCTGCTTTTCGAATTCGGCGTTCTTCTCCGCCATTCTGTCACGTATCGTATAAAGCACGGCTTTATACATTTGATCCTCGGTAGCCTCCTCGGCACTTGTGCCGAAATAGCGAGAGAGCTTGTTGAGAATGTTCTGCTTGATCGTGTTTTGCGTTTCTTTTGAATTGTTTTGCATTGCTTGGTTATATTCTTTCTTACAAATTATTATAAAGGTCTATATACTTAACTGCCGACGCATCCCATGAAAAATCCGTACGCATTGCACGCCGTGCAAGCTTATACCATTCCTCACCTTGAGCATAGAGGGACAGCGCAAGGCGAACGGTGTACATCATATCGTGAGCGTTATAGTTTGCAAAGGTAAAGCCGTTGCCATCAAATGTATCTCCGTTTTTGACATAGGGCTTTATGGAATCGTAAAGACCTCCCGTTTCACGCACAACGGGAACGGCACCGTAGCGTGAGGCTATCATCTGTGACAGACCGCACGGCTCTGTCTTGGAGGGCATTAGAAATATATCGGACGATGCGTATATCTGCTTGCTCAGCTCCTTGTCAAAGGCTATCACCGAGGCAACCTTATCGGGGTGGCGACGCTGTAGGTCACGGAAAAACTCCTCGTATGCGCTATCGCCCGTACCCAGCACGACAAAGCTTACATCATCGCTCAGTATCTCATCTATCACCGCCGTCACGAGGTCGAGTCCCTTTTGGTCGGTCAGACGTGTTATCATGGATATCATCGGACGCTCGGGGTAGGGCAGACCGAGGCGGGAACACAGCTCACGCTTGTTTTCGCCCTTGCGTTTTATCGAACGCCATGTGTAATTGCGTGCCAGACACGCATCCTTTGACGGGTCGTAATACTCAAGGTCGATACCGTTGAGTATACCGGACAGCTTATCCGAGCAGGCATTTGTTATATGCTCAAGACCGTGAGCGTAATAAGGCGTTTTTATTTCTTCGGCATATTTTTCGCTGACGGTGCAGAGTCTGTCACAGCAGACCATCGCACCCTTCATGAGATTTATGCAACCGTTATAATCGACTATGCTCTTGTACTTTTCGTCGAGTGCGAATATATCGCCGAGTATGTCAAACGAGTACTGTCCTTGATACAATATATTATGTATCGAAAATACGGTTTTGATACCGGCATATCTCTCAAGCACGGAATATGTCGTTTTGAGATAGATAACGCACAGAGCCGTCTGCCAATCGTTTGCATGAAGAATGTCGGGAAAGTAGTCAAGCTTGTTCATCATTTGAAGCACGGCAGAGCAGAAATACGCAAATCGCTCACCGTCATCAAAGCTTCCGTAAAGAGAGGGACGGTTGAAGTAATACTCATTATCTATAAAATAGTATATTACCCCGTCCTTGCAATAGCTGTATACACCGGCATATTGCCTGCGCCAAGCCAGATCCACCGTAAACTCACAGACCCTTGTCATTTTTTCTCTGAATTTCTCGCCGACAGCGGAGTAGAGCGGCATAACCACTCTGATATCGTCATCGGGGTGTGATCGTTTGACGGCGGGCGGAAGTGAGCCGATAACATCGCCTAAGCCGCCGGAGGATGCAAAGGGAAGTGCCTCGGTGGCAACGTATAATATTTGTTTCATATGTATCCCCTCACACCATCGAGCCTTTTTCTATGTAGAACGGCTTTGTATCGTGACCCGAAAGGGTTCTGCCGTCACGTACAACGACGTTTTTGTCAAGCACCATGCAGTTCAATGAGGCGTTGCCGATTATGCAGTCCTGCATGAGTATGCTGTTCTTTACAACGGCACCCTTGGAGACCTTGACACCTCTGAATATTATTGAATTTTCAACGACACCGTCAATTATACAGCCGTCGGCAATAAGCGAGTTCTTAACGCTTGAACCGATGCTGTACTTTGTGGGAGGCGAGTTTCTTACCTTTGTAAGCACGGGGCGATCCTTTATGCCGAACAGCGCACGGCGATTTTCGGGCAAAAGAAGCTCAAGTGAGCATGAGAAATACTCGGCAAGGGAGGAAACGCAAGCAAAATAACCGCTGTATCTGTACGCCCTTATGTTGTAGCTTCTCAAATTCTTCTGTATTATATCGCTGTTGAAGCTGTTGTAGCCGTGGCTTATCGAGTCGGCTATAACGCCCATTAAGAAATCACGACGCATTACCATGATATTCAAGCTTATGTCGTAGCTGCCTACCTTATCGTTGGGGTATACGAAGTAATCTCTTACCGCACCGTCGTTGTCTGAGGTAACTATAACGTTGCGTTTGCAAGATTCTGCATCAAGCCTTACGTTCTTTACGGCTATCGTAATGTCTGCGGAGTGCTTGATATGATAATCTATGATATCACGCAGATCGACGTTGCATATAACATCACAATCCGATAATACGACGTATTCCTCTTTACAGCGCGATATGAATGTCACCGCACCCTTGAGCGCATTCAGACGGGAGGAGAATTGCGAGGAGTAGATATCGTTGCCCGATATGTTGGGCGGCAGAAGCTTTATACCGCCGGCACGGCTTGCCAAGTCCCAATCCTTACCCGTTCCGATGTGGTCCATAAGGGAACGGTAATTGTATTGCGTTATAACGCCTATTTTTGAGATGCCGGAATTTACCATATTTGATAAGGTAAAATCTATAAATCTGTATCTGCATCCGAACGGAACGGATGCCATGGAACGAAGCGCAGTCAACTCGGGAATGTTTTTATCGTGTATGTTCGGGAATATGATTCCAACCGTTGCCATGCTTATTTACCTCCTATTATTTGCGTAAGTGCCTTTTCGTTTACCATTTGACCGCCGCCTATAACGGTATTTTCGGGTATGTCAAGCTGAGAGCCTATAAGCGTTATACCGTTTTCACAGCCAACGCCCTCGCCGATACGGCAATGTGCGTTTACTGTCGTATCCGAGTCTATTATCGCATATGAAACGCAAGCATCCTTTTTAATGACCGTGTTCTGCATTATGACCGAATCGCGAACCACTGCGCCATGCTCCACGACAACGCCGTTGAACAGCACCGAGTTTTCGACCTGACCGTATATCTCACAGCCCTCCGTAATGAGTGAGTTCGATATCTCCGCCTCCGAGCCTGTAAAATGCGGCGACTCTGCGGCGTTTCTTGAATAGATACGCTTATCCGGCTCACGCAGATTGAATACGGGAGTTTCGCCGAGCAGATCCATATTGGCTTCCCATAAGCTCTGTATCGTTCCAACGTCTTTCCAATAACCGCTGAAGGGATATGCGAACATACGCTCACCGGCGTTCAGCATTGCAGGTATCACGTTTTTGCCGAAGTCCTTTGAGCTTGATTCGTCTGCCTCGTCCTCGGTAAGATATTTGAACAGCTTATCCTTTGAGAATATGTAAATTCCCATAGATGCCTTTGTGCTTTTCGGCACCTTCGGCTTTTCCTCAAATTGATATATGCGTCCGTCCTCCTCGGTATTCATTATACCGAAGCGGCTTGCCTCCGACAACGGCACATCGATAACGGCTATCGTGCAATCGGCATTCATCTTTTTATGATATTCCAGCATTGCACTGTAATCCATCTTGTAGATATGGTCGCCCGAAAGTATAAGCACATAGTCGGGATCGTAGCGTGCGATAAAATCAAGGTTTTGAAAAATGGCGTTTGCCGTACCCTTGTACCAGTCCGCTCCCTGCTGACGCTGATAGGGAGGGAGAATATTAACGCCTCCGTAGGTCTTGTCAAGATCCCACGGCTGTCCGGAGCC
>CAZLRV010000002.1:44015-110962 GCA_964562175.1 uncultured Lachnospiraceae bacterium | reverse complement strand
GAAGCACTTACACGAGCAGAACCTTTGCTTCATACAACCGTTCGTCAAACAAGCCATCACTTAGTATAACATATGAAAGTGTCCTGACGTTATCGGCTCCGGTCAGACACATTTTAGTCGGTAAAACGGTGCAAATGAGTGCAGTAACGCCCTTTTCCGGAATGAGCGTTACGTGGTCTGTGAGCAACAGTAAGTACGCCTCAATCACCAGCACCGGCCTTGTCACCGCCAAAGCACCCGGCATTGTTGAAGCCAAAGCAAGAACTACAAGTTCTGACGGTACATCCTATAGTGCAAGATATCGCTTGTACATATACGATTCGGCGGGTTTGATAACAAACGAAACCTATCGCATTATGAATTGTTCAACCAAAAAATATATGTCGCTTGAAACTCAAACCGATACGAATTATACAAATGTGTGTACAAAAGACCGTAGTAATTCGACTGTACAACAATGGAAGCTGGAGAAGCAAACTAACGGCAAATTTCAGCTTATCAATGTTTACAGTCCGAGTAACAAGGTGCTTCATGTAACAGGTACAAATATCGATATCTACACCGATAATAACACAAGTGCTCAGGAGTTTTCGATATACCGCATAAATAGCAATGATCATAAGGGACGGTACTATATAATGTATGGTGACTATTATGTTACCCAAGATTATAACGGTAATGTCTACTTAACAACGAGTACGTCCGGCAATTATGTGTGGTCTATTTCAGTAGCGGAAAAAGTATTCGGTTCTTTCTTCTGCCACAAATATACTTACACTAATGGAGAAGGTAAGCAATCTGTATATGATACATCGACAAACATCGATAATTTTGTTAACACGGTAACGAGTATGAATTACGCTTCTGAGCCGAAATATTATATAAACGCTACACCATCGGACGCAGTTGACGAACTATTGGTCACTGACTTTTTCATCTTTCGTGGGCACGGAAATTGCGGTTATATTGCATTTAACGACGGACACACTTCATCGAAAGGTGTTCTTACTGTCAATAACCAAATTAGTAACAATTCAACAGATTGTTATATAGAAAGTTTTCAAGATAATGAATTATCTTACGCAAGCTGTATCATGTATATAGGCTGCATGACCGGTTTAGATTGCACAGTCAGCACCGGCACGTATAACTTGGTGGATGCTACCTACGAAAAAGGAGCACACTATGTTATGGGAACGACAGCAACAATATACACAAAAGACGGAAACGCATGGACTGAGAAATTCTTGGAAAGCATCACCGATAATACTATTGCCGATGCAATAGCTTATGCAAATCGAGAAATTGGTGAGATAACCATCAAATACTATAACGATAATGGTGAATACTGCTCAGGAACTAGTAAAGGACTTCCCATATACGCAGTAGGTGATTCCGATCAGTATTTATATTAAATGGAGGAAATACATGAAAAAAATCAAGTTATTAACAACTACATTATGTTTACTGCTTGCCGCTGTTATATGCGCTTCATGCAGAGTGGATCCCGCAGGTGAGACAGACGGAGTATCGGCAACGCAAGGTGCGGAAAATACCGCCTCGGTAAGTGCGGAGGATAAGAATGCCGACGTTCAAAGCGGGGATAAGCGAGTATTATATTATGATACGACGGATAATTTTGTCTCTTTTCCGGACGGCTTCGGAAATAGCAATGAGATATCGCTCCAACCCGTTGACTCGCGTTTTGAAATAAGTGGTGCGAAAATCAAAAAAGACTCCAAGCTTTCGGATAAAAATACCATAACGATCGGTCATACATCATATACCTTCGATTACAGGCAGTCATATGACAATGCTTTTTTGGGACGTAACTATAATGAGTATGTAAAAATGATCGGCAAAGTGAGGGACGCGTTGATCAGATTGTCCGAGAAGGATGGCTCGATAGTTTTCTTTTACAAACAAATCAATGAGGAAACAGGTACTGTGACAGAAGATGAGGCACGTGAAAAAGCGGATGCTCTGTTGCTTGAGCTGTACGGCAAGGAAGCACAGACAAAATACCAATTCTACAAAGCGTCACCCGACAGCATGGGACTTCCGTATTATCATTTTGACTACATGGTTCGGGCTTGGGGATATCCCACGAGCGATACCATTACAATAACCTATGATACGTTCGGAAACTGTGCGGGAATACGTACCCCTATGTTCGAGGGTGCATATAATGCGGAGCAACAATTTACAAAAGCGGATGTCGAGGCCGCAAAGGCTGCCATTGAAAATTCGGTGTCGAGTACATGTGATTGTACATTCATTCAAATAATACTTGATACTGACGGAAAATATTACGTTGAATACGGTATATTTTACCCTTCGGTAGACGGAGTAGAGTATGAAGGCGTGAAATTATACGCCGAAATAATACCGTCCTCCCAGGGCTGAGTACACGCCTGAAAATAAGGACTGCCTATTCAGGCAGTCCTTTTTATTGCGCATCTGTCTGCGGTGTATCCGATATAGCCGCATTCTCCGTAGTTTCATCCAAGAGGTATTCAAGTGTAACTATATAGCACTTCTCGCCCTCAAGCGGCTGTACAATGCTTGCATCGACTCTTTCGTCTAAGCCTTGTATAAGCTCCGTCAGCTCGTTTACGCTTGCGGTATATCCGAGTTTTATCTCAAATCGCTTGTTTTGCTTGCTTATATTCTCGCTTACAACATTTTTGAAAACGTCCTCGCTCATGCAAAGCAGGGCGTTTTTCTCATAATAATCGCCGTTTATTGTACATTTGGGCAATGAATCGTCCTCGCTTGCGTGAGTTTTTGACAGCTCCGTGTCACCAAGTGCAAAATATGCGTGTATTGCAACCTCGCCGCCGTCGTCGCCGTATGTATCTATATTATAGTACTTGCCGTCAAGCAATGCGATAGTCCAATATCTTCCCTCGCCTTTGCAAGTGCCCTTGACGATATACGATACTATATCGTATCTGTTGAGCAGAAGCTTATATGCCAGCGCATAGCCCTCGCTGTCGCCTCCGCACTCTACAAGTGTGCCGTATGCGGTATTGCCGTAGGCACCGACACTGCTTTTTTTGCTTATTTTCGCAATATGGTCGTGCAATACGAATGCTTTTTCCCATTCGCTTTGTGCATTTGCGGTTATTATATCGGCTTGCGAAAGTGCCATATTGACACGTTTACGCATACGCTCTATATTTTCCGTCGTATCTATGTACGGTATCACGAGTGTAGTATAACGCTCTTGCTCGACTTGCTTTACTATCTCCGTTTTATCGCCCGCAGACTCGGTAACATCATCTGTTATCGGCTGTGTTACCTCATCCGTTTCAACAGGTACATCCGGCGGATCGTCCTCGTTGTAGCTCGGCTCTTGTGTTACCTGCTCCGTTATCGGCTGAGTTGCCTCCTCGGTAACAATGATGACAATATCGTCAAGGCTGAAGGCTTCGGGGTCGATATAGAACATGGAGGGGTCGTCAAGCATAAGCGCTTTTGCGGCGTTTTTTATTTCCTCAAGGCTCGGTGTAAGGGGCATTTTTGCCGTCTGTTTATCAAGCTCGGATGCCGCAGTCGCTATTTTGTCGTACAAATATTGCTCGGTAGAGGATAGGCGGTTGAAATACACCGCCTGTCCCCTGCTCTGTCTTTCGGCGTTTGTTATTTCCGCCTTAAGCTTTTCGTATTCGTTCCGTTCTCTTACCTCACTGCCCTTTGTAAATGCCGAAAACAGTATCAACGCAAGTGTTATGAACGCAAGAGAGAGGAAAAACACTCGTTTCATTATTTCTTAACTATTATATGCGGTACTGCGGTCATAGCCGAGGGTATGAACACGTAATCGTCTGTCCAATTATCTCCGCCGGTCAAGAAGTTGCCCGGTCCGTAGTTGCCCCATCTTGCGGGTACGGCATGGAGAGGTCCGAACGTATTTCTGCGTGTCAGGACGTATGTTATATCAACGATATTCTCTCCGTCCTCAAGCATATCGGTGATATCCGCTTCATAAGGCATCCACGCTATCGGCTTCGGTGCTTTTCCGTTTGCAGATACCTTTACAAGTGCCGCTTCGAAATCGGGCAGGCTTATGAATATTCTCTCGCCCTTTGATGCGTTGTATTTGATATTTGCCTTATAGGTTATCTGTCCGCTGTAGAACGGAAGTCCCTTGTATACTATATCGCCGTGGACGATATGCTTAACGGGCGGTGTTATAGTTTTCTTGCTGTGATCGAGCTTAACGCCGAAATCGCCGAGTATGTAAACAGCCTCAAGGTTGAGTGTTTCATAAAAATCGGCAGTCATTCTTACGATATTCTCACCGGCCTTCAGCATTGAGCCGTCAAGGTCGAATTTATGAAAAGCTTCATCTATCCATACGCCGTTACGCTTATCCGCACTTATGGTCTGTCCGTTGAGTGTTATACTCCAAAGCTCGGGCGTTTCGCAGGCAAACGAAAATTTTTCGGGTATGTATTCGGCATAGAACTTATATTCAAGCGTTATCGTGCCATGCTTTTTCTGTTCGCTCAAGCCCAAGAACCAAGGCTGTACCATTGAACCGCCTCTGTGTGCAAGACCGTATTTATCGCGTATTGCCGCATCTGCTTTAAGTATTTCGCTGTAGCCTATTTCCTCGCCGTCTGCCCAAGCATTGACCATATCAAGCACGACTACATTGTCCTCATCAAGCTCTATGTCGTATTCCTCGCCGAGAGTATACGAGCATACCGTCTTATATACGGGCTTGGGAGCAAGCTTTGACTTTTCCACTATACGGTATACGTGTTCGCCTACGGCGTAAAAGTCTGTCTTTATCTCGATAATTCCGTCCTTTGAGGAGGTGAGATATGCTCTCGAGCCGTCATCAAGTGACCATTCCTCGCAATCTCCGTCGAACGCAAGCTTTACGTTACAATCGAAATAGCTCTTGTCCTTGCTCATATTCATAAGCACAACGGAATATCCCTCATCATCATGCGTGAGCTGGCAGAATATATCCTTCATAGGCTCACCGACACCGTTTGTTACCTCGACAAGTCTCTTTTCGCTTTGGCATATTGCATTTACGATGGCGTCCTTGTCAAATTCAATTTTCTTAAACGCCGCGCTTGCCTCGTCAAACTCATTCGAGGGCAATGCGTCTATGTGATCGGGTCCTTCGCCGGCAACTATTACCTCTCCGCCCTTTGCCGCAAACTCCTTTAGCAGGGCAAGTGTTGAGGCTCTCATAAGTCTCATTCCGGATACGAGTACTCTCTTGTACTTCATTTCTCCGAATACGATATAGGGTGTGCCGTCCTCAACGGAGACCTTGCAATGACGGCTCATCATTTCCTCATCGCCGTAATCGAAATCAAGCTGTGAGGATGCGAGCCAATGGAATTGATCGACATACATTTTCTCAAGCCTTGCGACCTCGGGGTGAGCCGTTCCCAAATGCTTGCTCCAGCCGGGACGGATCATACCGAATACGCTCTCGACGGGGTTTATAACGAGCGTATCGCAAACGGGTGCGCCGCCGAGTGCAACGTGCAAGCGTGAGAAATAATCCTCAACCACCGAATAATCCTTATACCATGCGCTTTGATGCAATATACTTGCCGGGTAGTCACGCTTTGCCTCGCCTCTCATTGAATACCATGAAAGATGATGGCAACGCAGATTTATGCCGAACAGCGATTGCCAGCCGCCCGTCCATTTATGACTCTCAAAATCCATCTGCCAGCCCGAACAACCGTAAAGCTCGCTCAAGAGCTGTTTTTTACCCATTTGGCGACCGACGGACGAAAGCTGCTTAACTATCCAATAGCCTCTGTTGAACTCGCTCAGCACGTCAACGCCGGGAGTGCCCATATACTCATAGAAGCGCTGGATCGAGCCTATCATGCTCACCTGTGAGGTAAGTGAATCCTCGTGCAGAACGTGACCGGTAAGTATCATATTATGGTCGTTACACCAATCATTTATCTGCTTTGCAAACGCATCTATAAACAAATGCTCAAGCAGATCTATGTAATGCCATTTTACTTGGCTTATTATATTGCCGTCACGAAGCAGGAAGAGGTCGGGAAGCTTTTCCTTAAGGTCGTAGCCGTATTTTTCCTCGAATTTTTCAAACAGCTTGCCTGTATAGGGTGTCAAAAAGAACGGATCCTTGCGTCCTGCGGAAAAGCCGCACATTACCGCACCTCTGTGAGGCTCGTCGGTAAATATTCCCGATATGGATGTGCCTATTCTATCTCCGCAGTTTTCCGCATATTTTTCATGTGTGAGCGATATGAATTTCTTTATCGCTTCGGGATTCATCGTATCTACATATGTGTAACCGTTGTAGAAGCTGTCCTTCTCCATTACCTCTACTCTAAAGGTGAGAACGGTCTTATCCGCATATTTTTCGGGGTCTGTATTTTCGTCTATCGGAAAATCATTTGCAAACGAATAATCCTCCTCGGAGAGTATATCGCAGGCGAAGGTCGCAATATATTCGCCCTCGAACTTGAATTCACTGCCCTTTATCATCTCCATTCTGATAAAATGGAGTGAATACTCCTCGTTCATCGTCACAAAGCCGCCTGCCGTACCGGAGGGCCATCTGTCCTCATCATACAGCCAGTTTTCCATGCCGAGTGTCTGACCCTTGTCGGCAACCTTGTTCACCAGATCGAACCATTCATCACCGAGATACTTTGTGACAAGTCCCGTTCTCGAATGCATAAAGTAGCCGCCGAAGCCCATTTGCTTCATTACGTCTACCTGACGGAGTAGCTCATCCTCCTCAAGCTTTCCGTTCCACGACCAAAACGGCTTGCCTCTGTAATGGGCAGAGGGGTTCTTAAATTCATCATAGATCTTTTCCATAATTGACCTCTTTCAAAAATCGGTTTTAAATTTTATAACTATCCTTCAGAGTAACCACTCTGTTAAACGTATCCTTGTTTTTCGTATCGAGGCAGAAATATCCCGTTCTGACAAATTGGAATTTCTCCCCCGGCTCAGCCTCGGCAAGCGACGGCTCAAGCTTACAGCCCGTAAGCAATTTTACAGAGTCTTTATTCAAATAGTCGGCGTATGTTTCGCCCTCGCCCAGATCGTTGGGGTCTGCCTTTGTAAACAGCCTGTCATACAAGGCCACCTTGCCGTCTGCGGCATAGTCTGCACCGAGCCAATGGATCGTACCCTTGATCTTGCGTCCGTCCGCAGGCATTCCGCAACCCGTTTCAAGGTCTGCCGTGCAAAGCACCTGTGTGATATTTCCGCCCTCGTCCGTTATTATCTTATCGCATTTGAGGATATACGCTCCCATTAGTCTGACCTCGCCGCCCTCTTTAAGTCTGAAATACTTCGGCGGCGGAGCTATGCTTACGTCATCACGATCTACATAAAGCTCTCGGCAAAACGGCAATGCACGAGTACCCGCCTCGGGGTCCTTCGGGTTGTTGGGTATATTGAAATACTCCGTTTTATCCTCGGGGTAATTCGTGACCGTTACCTTAACAGGGTCGAGAATTGCAATGCGGCGTTGAGAATGCTCGTTCAGATCCTCTCTTATGCAATGCTCAAGCAGCTCTATATCCACGGTGCTGTTTGACTTTGCAACACCTATACGAGAGATAAAATCAAGTATGGACTCTGCCGTGTAGCCGCGTCTGCGCAGACCGCAGAGTGTGGGCATTCTCGGATCGTCCCAGCCGTCAACAAGACCGCCCTCGACAAGCGAACGCAAAAAACGCTTGCTCATGACCGTATATGTTATATTGAGTCTTGAAAACTCTATTTGCCTCGGCTTTGATGAAAGTCCCGAATGCTCTATCACCCAATTATAAAGCGGTCTGTGATCCTCATATTCAAGCGAGCATAGGCTGTGAGTTATGCCCTCTATTGCATCCTGTATGGGGTGAGCGAAATCGTACATCGGGAAAATGCACCATTTTCTTCCCTGTCTGTGATGGTCGATATAGCGTATTCTGTAAAGCACGGGGTCACGCATATTGAAATTGCCGGAGGATAGGTCTATCTTTGCACGCAGTGTGTATCTGCCCTCCTCAAACTCACCCGCTCTCATTCGTCTGAACAGATCAAGCGATTCCTCAGCCGGTCTGTCTCTGTAGGGCGATACTGCGGGCTTTTCCGTGTCACCTCTGTACTCTCTGAACTGCTCTGCCGAAAGCTCGCAGACGTAAGCGTCACCGGAGCGTATCAAATTCTCCGCTATTTGATATGTTTGCTCAAAATAATCGCTTCCGTAGAAAAATCTGTCATCCCAATCGAAGCCGAGCCAATGAATATCCTCTTTTATCGCATCGACAAATTCGGTGTCCTCCTTTGCCGGATTCGTATCATCCATACGGAGGTTACATATACCGCCGTATTTGCGTGCCGTGCCGAAGTCTATCACAAGAGCCTTACAATGTCCTATGTGCAAATAGCCGTTTGGTTCCGGCGGAAAACGCGTATGCACCTTAAGCTCGGGATTCTTCGCTATATCCTCGTCTATGAAATCGTGTATGAAATTCGATGTTTTTTCCATATTAAAGACTTTTTGCAAAGGCTTGTATTCTCGCCCTCGCTCTGTCCTCTCCTATAATTTTAATCACTTCAAACAAATCCGGTGAATTTATTCTTCCCGTAATGGCAAGTCTGATAAACATACTTACGTCACCGACATGACCGCGATATGTCGACGGGTCTTGCTTGTACAGCTTGACCTCGGGGGCGTAGCCTATCGCCTCGGCTATGCCTTTCAGCCTCTCAAACCATTTGTCCGAGTCATCGTCCGTGTTTCTCGTTTGCAGATATATATCAAGTGCTTTGATTACGTCGTTCTTATCGTAGCCATCGGGCAGACTGTCTTTCATTTCAAAAAGCTCGTCGTAAAAGAACGATACGTATGGCTTTATATCCGCCCAGGTGGTTATGTCCTTTCTGGGCTTTTTGCCGCCTCTGCCGATAGACAGTATCTTTTTTGTATATTCGGGGCAGGCGGTATAAACGCCGTAAAGCTCTTTATCGTATTCTTTCGCCCACTCGCTCGATTCGCTGTACACCTGCTCTGCACTCATTCTGCTTATGACGTTTTTCGATACGTCATTCAGCTTTCCGAAATCGAACAGGCAACCGGAATTGCTCATTTTCTTTATCGAAAACGGGAAATCGTAAACACTGCTTTCGGGTGTGCGTGCGTGCCACTCCTCATAATTCGAGTTCAACAGTGTCATTACGTACTCCCGAACGCATTCGGGGCTGTAGCCCATAGCCGTGTAGTCGTCCATATTCGCACCCATATCACGCTTTGAGAGCTTTTTCTTGTTGCCGTTTTCGTCAAGACGCATTATCTGCGCTATATGCAGATACTTTGGCAGCTTAAAGCCGAGATAATTAAAGAGCATAATATGACGGGGCAGACTCGGCAGCCATTCCTCGCCTCGTACAACGTGCGTTGTTCCCATAAGATGGTCGTCTATTGCGTGTGCGAAATGGTAGGTCGGCATACCGTCGCTCTTCAAAAGCACCTCGTCCTTATCGTTTTCGGGCAGCTCAAGCGTACCCTTTACAAGATCCGTTATCTTTATTTTCTTCTCACCGTCGCCGGAGGCAAGCATACGCAGGACAAACTTATGTCCCAGCTTCAAATGCTCTTGCACCTGCTCTATCGTAAACTCACGCATTTTCAGCTGCTGTGCCTTTTGTTCTTCCTCAAGCTCCGCTGTCCATTCTCTGTTTTTTACCTCGGCTTTTTTATCTATCGAGTGAAGTGCCTCAAGCTCCTTGTCGTCGGCAAAGCAAGGATAAGCCTTGCCCTCGGCTACAAGCTTTTTTGCGTATACACGGTATATATCGCGCCGCAGGCTCTGCTTATACGGTCCGTATGCGCCCTTGTCGCATATCCTGCCGTTTTCGTCAAGACAGGCACCCTCGTCAAACTCTATACCGTATTTTGCCAATGTTTTTATAAGTGCCTCGGCTGCTCCGTTGACCTCACGCTTGTCGTCAGTGTCCTCTATCCTCAAATAGAAAACGCCGTTTGATTGGTGCGCCAGTCTTTCGCTGACCGTTGACGGAAAAAGACCGCCGAAATGTACATAGCCCGTGGGCGAGGGGGCAAATCTCGTTACCTTTGCGCCCTCGGGGAGCTGTCTTTGCGGGTATTTTGCTTCTATTTCCTCAGCTGTCATGGTGACATCGGGAAAAAGAAGCTGTGATAAATGATCGTAATCCATATTTGATTTTTTCTCCATTATATAAATAATATTTTTATAAGCTGTACTATATTCGACGCACTCCGTCGAATTTAAACGAATTGCCGTGACCGGGGTGAAATCTGTATTCCGTTCCCTCAAATCTCCGATTGAGCTTATCCAGCGATCCGCGCATAAGCTCGTCACAGCCGCCGTAGAGGTCACATCTGCCGTAGCCCGAGGCAAATATCGTATCGCCGCAGAAAACATCCGTCCCTGCAACAAAACAACACGAGCCGGGCGTATGACCGGGCGTGTGGATGACCTCTATCCGCTCATCTCCGAGCCTCAGAATATCCCCGTCTGCCAATATCTCGTCTGCCGCTCGCATTCCCGTCGTTCTGCCGACAAACGAAAGATACGAATGCTCGGCACTTGTCAATATCTCCCAATCCGCAAAATGAAGATAAACGGGTGCGGAGGTAGCGTCCCTCAGCTCGTCAAGTGCCATTATGTGATCGAAATGCGCATGGGTGAGAAGTATCATCTCAAGCTTTAAGTTTTTTTCTTTCAGCTTGTTGCACAGAAATTCCGCATCGAATGCCGGATCTATTATCACACAGCTTGAGGCGTTTATCAAAAAATAACAGTTGGTTCTGTTCATGCCGAGCGGGAATGTCAAAAAGGTACTATTGGGCATAATCACCTCATATAAATATATTTAATTGATATTATACTATAAATAAAATTATAAATCAACGGTTTTAGTGTAATATTATTGAATAATTCATAAATTTTATCGTCAAGCCTTGATCTTTTATTTATTGCGCACTTCATTTTACCACACTTATGCGTTTTTTGCAATACGTTTCGGCGTGATAATTTAATATTTTTGCTCCCTTGCCGATACAATTTACGCAAATTAACAAGAAATATTTCAAAAAATACTTGATAATTTACGAATTGTGTGATACAATATCGCTGTATGTACACGTTTTACGCTGTAACGAATCATTTTGTTCTCCAAAGAAAAGAAAGGAAATTTTATGAGCGAGTATATTCTCAGCTGCTGCTCGACTGCAGATCTTGCAAAGGAGCATTTTGAAAACAGGAATATTAAATATATCTGCTTCCACTACTATTTGGACGGGGTGGAAATGCCCGATGACCTCGGTCAGACACTGCCGTTTGACAAGTTTTATCAAGCCATGGTAGACGGTGCGGAAACAAAAACGTCTCAGGTCGGTGTCGGCGAGTACGTTGAATATTTCAGAGCCTTTCTCGCCGAGGGCAAGGATATCATACATATTTCTCTTTCCACGGGTCTGTCCGGCTCCTTCGGCTCGGCACGCACGGCGGCGAATATGCTTGAAACGGAATTTCCCGATAGGCGTATCATAATTGTCGATTCGCTTGCCGCAAGCTCCGGTTACGGTCTGCTCATGGATAAGCTGGCGGATCTGCGTGATGACGGTATGAGCATTGACGAGCTGGCACAATGGGTCGAGAAAAACAAGCTTAATATGCATCATTGGTTCTTTTCAAGTGATCTTACCTTCTACATAAAAGGCGGCAGAATATCGAAAACAGCAGGTGCGATAGGCGGCTTGCTCGGTATCTGTCCTTTGCTCAACATGGATAAGGACGGTCATTTGACCCCGAGAGAGAAGATACGTCCCAAAAAGAAGGTCATAATGAAAATAGTCGAGCGAATGAAGGAGCATGCCGAAGGCGGCTTGGATTACAGCGGCAAATGCTATATCTCCCACTCCGCTTGCTATGACGATGCCCGTGCGGTTGCCGAGCTTGTCGAGTCGACATTCCCCAAGCTGTGCGGCAAGGTCGAGATAAACAGCGTCGGCACGACTATAGGCGCACATACAGGTCCAGGTACGGTTGCATTGTTCTTCTGGGGCGATGTGCGAGAGGATTAAATTACGATAGGGTCCGATGATATGGAAAACAAGGATAATTTAGAGATAGATAACGAAGATATATTGGACGGCGAGCTTCTTGCGAAAATGGTCAGAGGCGGTGCGGCTCAGCTCCGCTCCAACGCAAGAGAGGTAAACGACCTCAATGTCTTTCCCGTTCCCGATGGCGATACGGGCGACAATATGCGATTGACTATCGAGGGTGGCGTTGCCGCACTTGAGGGTATGCATACGAGCAATTTGGCAGATGTTATGGATAAGCTGAGCGAGGGTATGCTTCTCGGTGCAAGAGGCAACTCCGGCGTTATTCTTTCGCAGTTTTTTGCCGGCATGAAGAACGGCTTTGAAAATTGCGAGAGGGCAGATGCCGCAACGGTAGCTCACGCACTCGGCGAGGGTGTCAAGCAGGCTTACGCCTCTGTAATAACACCGACAGAGGGTACGGTGCTTACAGTCGCACGTGAGGCTGTGGAATACGCTTGCCAAAGGCTTAACGAAAACAGCACGATGAGAACGCTTTTTGCCGATCTTATCGAGGAAATGTACAACTCACTCCAGCGTACCCCGGAAATACTCACAGTGCTTAAGGATGCCGGTGTCGTTGACAGCGGCGGCGCAGGTCTGTTCTATATAATGCAGGGCTGTTACAAGATACTTATGGGCGAGGATATAGAGGAAGCCGAATCGGCGTCACTTCCCGCCGCACCCGCACCGACGGTCGATCTTTCCGCATTCGGTCCGGATGATGAGATGACATACGGCTATTGCACCGAGCTTATTTTACAGCTTCAGCACTCAAAATGCGATATCGATGCGTTTTCCGTTGATATACTCACCGACTACTTAAAGACAATCGGCGATTCCATAGCGGCGTTCAAAACGGGCAGCCGTGTGAAAATTCACGTTCACACAAAAACCCCCGAACGTGTCATAGAGCGTTGCAGACAGTACGGTGAGCTTTTGACAGTCAAGATAGAGAATATGAGCGTTCAGCACAACAGCAAGATAATAGATAAACAGCAGGAGCGTGAAAATGTAACTGCCGCAAAGCGCAAGCGTTACGCCTCCGTTGCCGTTGCCTCCGGTGAGGGTATCGGTAAGACGTTTAAGGAGCTTGGCGTTGATGCTGTAATAGCGGGCGGTCAAACGCAAAATCCGTCATCTCAGGACTTTTTATCATCGTTTGAGCGTGTAAATGCCGATGTTATATACGTTTTTCCGAATAACGGAAATATCGTTATGGCGGCAAAGCAAGCCGCACAGCTTTACAAAGACTCACGTGTTTATGTCGTTGAGAGCAAGGACCTCGGAATGGGATATGCCGCTATTTCATCTATAAATTACCAATGTGACGATCCGGATGCCATTTTCGAGCAGCTGAGCGAAGCAATGTCCGCAGTGACTACAGGTTGTATCTCTCCGGCTATTCGTGATTGTGAGCTTGACGGCGTTCATATCGAATGTGGCGACCATATCGGCTTCATCGGAAAATCAATGAGGGTTTCCCGCAAGTCGGTGCTTGATGCTTGCCTCGGACTTCTTGACTCCATGGAGCTTGATTCCGGTGATATATTCGCACTCACCGTTTTCTACGGCAAGGATGCCGCAGAGGACGATATAAACAGACTTGAGAAAATAATAGGCGAAAAATATCCCGAGATAGAGCTTTATCCGGTATACGGTATGCAAGATATCTACCCTTACATTTTCGTTGCGGAATAATACAGAATGGCTCGGCAGTAATGCCGAGCCTAAATTATTATTTATCGTTGTCGCTTGCCATCTTTTCTTGCTTGACCTTATGGTCGATAACATGGCGGCAGGCAAGCTCACGTCTTATATCGTCGACAGATATGCCCATTTCCACCATAAGCACCATTACATGGTACGCAAGGTCGGCTATCTCGTACACGGTCTCGCGTTTGTCATTGTCCTTGCCGGCTATGATGACCTCCGTTGACTCCTCGCCGACTTTTTTCAATATCTTGTCAATTCCTTTATTAAATAAGTACGTGGTATAAGAGCCTTCCGGAAGCTCTTTTTTTCTGCCTTCGAGCAGCTCATACAGCCCGTCGAGCGAAAACTCCTCGCGCTCCTCGCTGTGCCACACCTCATTTGTAAAGCACGACTCACTGCCCGTATGGCACGCCGGACCGTCCTTATCGACTTTTACGACAAGTGCATCGTTGTCGCAATCCGATGTGATCGAAACTATATGTTGATAATTTCCGCTCGTTTCGCCCTTGAGCCAAAGCTTTTGTCTGCTTCTGCTGTAAAAGCAGGTAAGCCCTTTTTGCAATGATATTTCAAGGCTTTGGCGGTTCATATACGCAAGCGTGAGAACCTTGCCCGAATATGCATCCGTAACTATGGCGGGTATAAGTCCGTTATCGTCAAATTTCAATTTGTTTATATCTATCATTATTTTCACCTCATACGGACATTTACGCCCGCATTTTTCAATTCTTTTTTCAGATCGCCTATGCTTATCTGTCCGAAATGGAATATAGATGCGGCAAGACCTGCGGAAACATCGGGGACTTGCTTAAACAGCCGAACAAAATCGTCGGCACCTCCGGCACCGCCCGATGCGACGACAGGCACATTCACACTATCGCACACCTTCGACAACAGCTCGATATCAAAGCCGCCCTTAACACCGTCGGTATCTATCGAATTTACAACGACCTCGCCCGCACCCATATCCACACAACGCTTTATCCACTCTATTGCCTCCATGCCGGTATCGATACGGCCGCCCTTTGAAAATACACGATACTCGCCGCCGACACGCTTTACATCAGCCGAAAGCACGACACATTGACTTCCGTATTTTTCCGCCGCACGGCTTATTATCGTCGGGTCCTTTATCGCACCGGAATTTACGCTGACCTTATCGGCTCCGCACCTCAAAACACGCTCAAAATCATCTATGGTATTTATACCGCCGCCCACGGTCAGTGGAATAAAAATGGTTTCGGCAACCTTTGTGAGGATATCGGTAAACAATGCCCTACCCTCATATGAGGCGGTAATATCGTAAAACACAAGCTCGTCCGCACCGCCGTCGGAATAATATTTTGCCAGCTCGGTGGGAGAGGAAACATCACCTATATTTTGAAAATTAACGCCCTTTACCACTCGTCCGTCTTTTACATCAAGGCACGGAATTATTCTTTTCGTGATCATACTACTTTGCCGCCTCCAACGCCTCTTTGATATCTATGTCGCCCGTATAATATGCCTTGCCGATTATACAGCCGTAAAGCCCGAGCTTTTTCAGAGCCTTGACATCATCTATACTGCTAACTCCCCCCGATGCGGTTATATTGATGCTGAGGTTCTTGCAAAGCCTGCCGTACAGCTCTCTGTTTGTGCCTCTCATTGCTCCGTCACGCGATATATCGGTGCATATTATCGTCTGAACGCCGAGGGTCTGCAGGTATTGGCAAAATTCCTCGCCGTCCTTGCCCGATGACTCGCACCAGCCGTTTACGGCAACGTATCCGTCCTTCATATCGACACCGACGGCTATTTTTCCTCCGTATTCGGCTATGCATTCTTTAAGAAACGGCTCGTCATTGCACGCCGAGGTGCCGAGTATTATCCTGTCAATGCCGACACTCAAATACTCATCAACGCTTTTTATATTTCTGATACCGCCACCGACCTCTATAAACATTGATGTTGCTTCCCTTATCCTCTTTACGGTATCGATATTGCATATCTCGCCCTTTTTCGCACCGTCGAGGTCTACAACGTGCAAATAATGCGCATTGCACCCCTCAAGCCTGCGGGCGATAAGTGTCGGGGCGCTTTCGTAAACCGTCATTTTATCGTAATCGCCCTTATAAAGTCGCACGGCTTGACCGTTTATTATATCAATAGCGGGAAAAATATTCATTTTATTCTCCTTTACAGCTCGCAGAACGCACGCAAAATATTAAGTCCGACCTCACCGCTCTTTTCGGGGTGAAATTGACATCCGAATACGTTATCTCGTTGCACGCTTGCACCTATTTTAACGCCGTATTCCGTATACGAGGTCACAGCTGTGTCATCGCCGCTCAAATAGAACGAATGAACGAAGTACACACAGTCGCCTTGCTCTGTATATTTCAATATCGGTGAGCTTTTTTTAATGCTCAACCCGTTCCAACCTATATGAGGTATATTCAGCTCACACGGTATACTGCCGCTCATGGGAATTATCTCACCCTCAATAAGTCCAAGTCCCTCGTGCAGACCGAATTCATGGCTTTTTTCAAATAAAAGCTGCATTCCCAGACAAATACCGAGTATCGGCTTACCGCTTTCGGCATACCTCTTCACTGTCTTGTCGAGCCCGTCACACCTCAGTCTTGTCACGGCATCGCCGAATGCACCGACTCCGGGTAAAATAACTCTGTCAGCATTGAGTATCTCGTCGTGTGAGTCCGTTATCACCGCATCTGCTCCGACGGCACGAAGCGAGGAGGTGAGAGAAAACAGATTGCCGACACCGTAATCTATTATCGCCGTCATTACAATGCTCCCTTTGTTGACGGTATCGTATCCGAAAAACGTCCGTCCGTTTCAAGTGCCGCCCTCAGTGAACGAGCAACGCATTTGAATATTCCCTCAATAATATGGTGCGTATTCTCGCCGCTCAGCTTTTTTATATGCAGTGTAAACGAAGCACGGCGTGTAAGGGCAAGGAAAAACTCTTTTATCAGCTCAACATCAAGCTCTCCGACCTTTTGCGAATAATATTCTACATCATATCCGAGGTAAGCTCTGTCACACAGATCGAGCGAGGTAAGTATCAAGCTCTCATCCATCGGCAGTATGAAATAGCCGTAACGCTTTATACCTCGCTTGTCACCCATGCAAGACCTGAGGGCATCGCCGAGGCATATTCCGATATCCTCTATCGTATGATGATAATCGACCTGCGTATCGCCCTTGCACGATATTTTTATATCAAAGCCGCCGTGGCGTGCAAGCAGAGTCATCATATGATCGAAAAAGCCGCAACCGCTATCGACCTCGGCGACCCCCACACCGTCGATATTCAATTCAAGCACTATATCTGTTTCCGCCGTCTTTCTTTCTATCTTAGCGTATCTCATCGTTTTTCTCCGTAATTTCTTTCAAGACCGAAATGAAATGCTCCATATCGTGCATGGTTCCTATCGTTATTCTTATATAGTCAGCTATCCTCTCGTCCCCAAAGTGGCGAACGAGTATTCCGTTTTCCTTAAGCTTGCTGTAAAGCATCTGACCGTCGTAGCCGTCCTTGCGTGCGAATACGAAGTTTGCCCAGGAGGGTATGACCTCAAAACCGAGTGCGTTAAGCTGTTTTTCGGTATATTCTCTTGCCTCGATTATTCTTTGGCAATTCTTTTCGTAATAGTCATTGTCTTTAAGTGCGGCAACTCCGGCTTTCATCGTCAAGCGGTTTACGCTGTAAGGATTTGTCGAAAACTTTATTTTTTCAAGGTCAGATATAAGCTCTTTTTCGCCTATCGCATAGCCGAGCCGTGCCCCTGCCATGGAGCGTGATTTTGAATAAGTACGCACAACAAGTACATTATCGTATTTTTTTGTTAAGGAAATACAGCTTTGAGAGCCAAAATCGACATATGCCTCGTCCACCAAGACGACACTGTCCGGGCAGGAGCAAGCTATTTCCTCGATCTTAGCGACATCGAGTCGCTTACCCGTCGGGGCGTTTGGATTTGCGATAACTATAAGCCCGTGCCGTCCCATATAATCCTCGGGACGTATCGAAAGCTCGGAGGTAAGCGGTATTGTCTCGTACTCTATGCCGTGCAGGGCTGAAAAGACCTTATAAAAGCCGTAGGTAATATCCGCAAAATATGCTTTTTTGCCGACTTTTGTAAAGGCGGCAAAGGAGAAATTCAATATATCGTCCGAGCCGTTTGAAACGAATATGTTTTCACGTCCTACCCCGTG
Organism: uncultured Lachnospiraceae bacterium; assembly: GCA_964562175.1. GTDB lineage: Bacteria > Bacillota > Clostridia > Oscillospirales > CAG-272 > CAZCJU01. The sequence goes on along the minus strand of CAZLRV010000002.1, from coordinate 92,907 downwards.
GTAGGCGGCAAGAGCGTCCTTGAGCTGTGTACAATCGGGGTCGGGGTAAAGTCTGAGGGCTTTCATATCCTCGCCGCTTATCGCCGCAAGCACGCCGTCGGAGGGCGGATAGGGAGATTCGTTTGTATTCAGCTTCAAATATTGCATATCCGTCGGCTGTTCACCGGGTGTATACGCATCAAGCGATGCATATCTCTCGCTCATAAATCTGCTCATTTGTTTTCGTCCCTCTCAAATCTTATCGTAGCGCTTTTTGCGTGTGCTGAAAGTCCCTCCGCCTCGGCAAAATACGCCACATCTCGGTAAACGCCCTCAAGTGCTTGTTTTGAATAATATATATACTGTGTTTTCTTGACAAAATCGTCTACCGACAAGGGACTTGAAAACCTTGCCGTGCCGGAGGTGGGAAGCGTATGGTTGGGACCTGCCAAATAATCTCCGAGCGATTCGGGACAGTATCTGCCCATAAATACCGAGCCGGCATTATGTATTTTGTCAAGCAACTCAAACGGCGAATCAACGCACAGCTCAAGATGCTCCGGTGCTATTGTATCGGCTACGACCGTAGCTTGTATTATATCGGACGTTATAATTATCTTTCCGTTGTTTTCTATCGACTCACGGGCTATTTCACACCTCGGAAGTGCGGGCAGCTGCAATTCAATTTGAGCCGCCACCTCGTTTGCAAGGCTCTCGCTGTCCGTTATCAGCACCGCACTTGCCATTTTATCATGCTCTGCCTGCGAGAGCAGATCGGCGGCAACGCATACCGGATCGGATGAGCCGTCCGCTATAACGAGTATTTCGCTCGGTCCGGCTATCATGTCTATATTTACCTCGCCGAATACCTGCTTTTTAGCCTCGGCAACATATGCGTTTCCCGGTCCGACTATCTTATCTACCTTCGGCACGCTCTGCGTACCGTATGCAAGGGAGGCAATAGCCTGTGCGCCGCCTATCTTGAATATCCTGTCAACACCGGCGATTTTTGCCGCCGCAAGTATTACGGGCGATATTTTGCCGTTTTTATCGGGCGGTGTGGTTATGCATATCTGCTTACAACCCGCAAGCTTTGCGGGTATGCTGTCCATCAAGACGGTTGACGGATATGCGGCAGTGCCGCCGGGAACGTACAGACCGACCTTTTCTATCGGTATTATCTTCTGACCGAGTATGACCCCGTCCTTTTCGTTTATGATATAGCTGTTTCTTATCTGCTTTTCGTGAAAGGCTCTTATGTTTTCCGCACTCTTTTTAAGTACCTCGATGAATTTTTCATCAACGAGTGATACGCCCTCCTCTATCTCATCGGGCGTGACCTCAAGCGTTTTGAGCTGTGCCTTGTCGAATTTTTCGCAATACTCAAACAGAGCCGCATCTCCTCTTTTTCTTACCTCGGCTATTATCCGAGATACCGTATCCGAAACGTCAAGCCCGTTCTTTTTGCGTGACAGTATCTCCTCAAGCGAAAGCGACTCGCTTTTATATATTTTTATCATTTCACCAAGTCCTCCTTGACGAGATCTTCAAGTCCCCGTCTTACCTTTTCTATCATATCGTTTTTAAACTTATAGCTTGCCTTATTCGATATCAGTCTTGCGCTTATTTTACATACATCCTCGATCACCTCAAGGTCGTTTTCTTTGAGTGTTTTTCCCGTTTCGACTATATCGACGATAACGTCGGACAGATCGAGTATCGGAGCAAGCTCTATTGAGCCGTTCAAGTGGATTATATCTATATCTCTGCACCGCTCCGAATAAAAGCGTGCGGCAATATTTGAAAATTTCGTCGCAACACGCAGTGTCAGATCGGTATTGTCGCAAAAGCCCTTTTTCGCCGCAACCGCCATTTTGCACGCACCGAGCTTGAGGTCAAGAAGCTCGTAAACATCCGGCTCATACTCAAGCAAAATATCGGCACCGGCAACTCCTATGTCCGCCGCACCTCGCTCAACATATATTGCAACATCGGAGGGCTTTACCCAGAAATATCGGACTCCGATAGCCTCGTTTTCAAATATGAGCCGTCTGTTTGCCTCTTTTATCGACGGACATTCAAAGCCCGCAGACTCAAACATGGCATATACACGCTCGCCGAGCCTTCCCTTGGGCAACGCTATGTCGAGAGTATTCTTCATATCCGCACACCGTCCTTCGTCATCTTCATTATCATTCTGTATTTTAACCCCTCGGGTATCTTATCGCATACAAGCACCGTGCGTCCGTCCTCGGACAGCTCACGTGCCGTCCTCAGCGTTGCCGCATTGTCGTCGGAGCGGATAAGAAGTGTATCGACATCGTATTTCTTTTCTTTAAGCTCCATTCGCTCCAGCTCGTCAAGATATACCGCAAAGCCCACGGCACGGCTTGCTCTGCCCATTTTTCGCATAAGCTTATCGTACTGACCGCCGGAGAGAACGCCCGTCGGTACGCCTTTTATATAACCCTTGAACACTACGCCCGAATAGTAGCTCATATCGTTTGATACGGAAAAATCAACACTCAAATGCTTATCGTCGAGCAGTGAGCATACGTAAACAAGCTGTTCGTAGTCCTCCCTCTCTCCCTCAGTCTCGCATATGGTGCCGAGTGCGGAAAGAGCCGAGGAGCTGTCGGGATAGCTTGAAACAAATACGTGCAGTGTCTGTCTGCCCTGTTCGTTTATTTCATATTCATCGCAGAGCTTGTCAAGCTCGCAAGCGTTTTTCGAGCTTATGCAGGTCATAATTTTCTTTTTTAAGGCTTCGTTTTGCACGATCCTGCCGATTATCTTCTCACACACGCCGATATGGGACAGCTCAAGTATATACTCATCCGATATCGTAGCCAAGCTCATCTGCGCAAGCATAAGCACCTCGCACACCTCATACGTGCCGATATTGCCCATGCATTCAAGTCCCGTTTGCATTATCTCCTTATAGGTCTTTGAGCTTTTCGAAATTCTGTATACGTGTTCGTCATAGTATAGCTTAAGCACCGTATCGGAATCAAGTCCGGAATTGTTTATTATAGAGAGCGTAACGTCGGGCTTGAGTGCCAAAAGCTTGCCGGAGGTATCATTGAAGGTTATAACTCCGTCCGATTTTAGAAAATCCTTATTTTTCGCATATAGGTCATATTCCTCGAATTTGCTCATTTTATATTGACTGTAACCGAAACGGCGATAAAGCGAGCGGAGCGAAAAAGCGGTCGCCTCGTCGTATTTCAAAATACCCTCATCTATTTTCATTCTGTTCTTATTATTCCTCCAAGCGTTTTAATGCTTTACCATTATATCACTTTAGCACGCTAAAGTCAAGTGCTTTTTATGCCGCAATTCAACCAAAATAACCGCTTATTTTATAAACAATAATATGCACAGTGACGGAGCATACGTAAAAGCATAATTCATCGGTATATTTTATCATATATAATAGAGCATCGGCAAGCGTTTTAATTTAATATTTTTTAAATATTATACGATGCCTCGCTTCTCTGTTTTGAATATATTTAATTTGCAATAAACAGAATATTTAAAAATTCCACTTGATATTCAAAGACCTTCATATTATAATTATTACACGTTTTAATATAATAATTTCGGTCGCTCGGCGACAGATACGGTTAAATATGAAGATTCCTTCTCCACAGGTCGATTACAGACGTTTTCGACTTAATAAGCTCAACACACCTGAATTTGAGCATCTTAAGCTTTTGTTCTTTTGGCCTGTTTTCGGCTTTCTGTTTCTCTTTTTGGAGCGGATATTGCCGACGCTCACAAAGGTGCATTATACCTCGGTCAGCTGTTCACTCGACAAGCACATTCCGTTTTGCGAATTTTTTGTGATTCCATATCTTTGGTGGTTCGTTTTTCTTATCGGTATGCTGCTTTATACCCTCTTTTACGATATAAACGCTTTCAAAAAAATGATGGTGTATGTTATGGTATCGTATACGCTTACGATCATCATATATTTTATTTACCCCACAAAGCAGGAGCTTCGTCCCATGATAGACGGGCTTGAGCGAAACAATATCTTTACCATGATAATGGATCACTATTACAGCTTCGATACAAACACGAATGTATGTCCCTCTCTGCACGTTATCGGCTCAATGGCGGTATTATCCGCATCGCTCAACATGAAAAGATTTTCATCCTTCGGCTGGCGTACATATTACATCGTTGCGGCGGTATTGATAAGCATTTCCACGGTGTTTTTGAAGCAGCATTCAGCCGTTGATATCTTTGCGGCTCTGCCGATCTGCGGCTTTGCGCATATTGCGGCGTTCGGTCGTTCCTCTCCCCTGTTTTCAAAGCGCGCCGAAAAAGAAAAGGTACTGACAAAAAATTAAAGAATAATTTTCTCAAATGAAGAATATCATATAATATGCCCCGCTCGGGCGGAAAGGTGGGAATATGGGATTTATTCATTGCTGTATCTATCTTGCACTCTCCGGATTTATTTTCTTTCTCATAGGCAGGCTCATATCGTTTCTTCCCGCAGATCACGACTCGTTTCCGTTCCGTTCATTCGGGTTTGAGCGTAACGGTGAGATCTATGAGAAGCTCGGCATTAAGCATTGGAAAGATAAGCTGCTTGACATGAGCAAAATAATGCCCTTTGCAATGCCCGAAAAAAAGGTCGAGTTCGGTTACACATCGAAAGAAATAAAAACGCTTATAAACGAAACGTGCATAGCCGAGCTTATTCACGTCGTGCTTATCATAACCGGTCTTTATTGCCTTAAGCTTTGGCACGGAATAGGCGGCGTTATAGTTTATGTGCTTTATATAATATTCGGAAATCTGCCGTATATTCTGATACAACGGTATAATCGTCCGAAGCTGAAGCGGCTTTTGCTTATAGTACAACGGCGTGAGCGAATGTGCGAAGGCACGCCGTGTACGGAGCACGATTGAAAAAAACCGCTTGAACTTTACGTTCAAGCGGTGTTTTTTTATTCTGTTCAGATCTCGGGAATCTGTATTTCTATCTCATGTCCGCACTCGGCAGAGCGTGAAATACCGTCTATTATTGCTTGGTTGTAGATTATCTGAGATGAGGGAACTGGAGATGATGTGCCGTTCTTTACCGCATCGCAGAAGGAACGGATCTTCATATCGAACAGATCGCCGTTTGTTTTAAGCACGGGAATCGTCGTCTGTGTCTGAAGTCCGCTTACATCGTGATACAGTGTCATAGGACCGCCGACAGTACCGTTCCAGCAGTCGGTAGAGGGTATACGCAACGCACCCTTTGTACCGAATATTATCGTATCACCGGGGGTGTCAACGTGCATAGCCCATGCTATACGGAAGTCAATGATTATACCGCCCTCAAGTCTGATGAACGCCGCCGCAAAATCGTCAACGCCGAATACATCGTGATGGGGATAATCCGGGCTTTTGCCGAAGAAATCGGACTTATAGCCAGAAACGGTGAGAGGCTTGGGATAGCCTATCGCATTAAGCACCATGTCGAGTGAATAACATCCGATATCACCCAGTGCGCCTATACCTGCGGTATCCTTCTGAATGAACGAGGTGCCGAACGGTGTGGGTATACCTCTTCTTCTGCCGCCGCCCGTCTGAATGTAGTAGATCTTGCCGAGGACGCCGTCCTCAACGAGCTTCTTTATCATCTTCATATTCTCGTCAAAACGAGGCTGGAAGCCTATGGAAAGCACCTTACCGCTCTTCTTCTCGGCACGGCATATCTCCGCCGCTTCCTCTATGGTAACGCACATCGGCTTTTCAAGCAAAACATTTACGCCCTTGTTAAGTGCGTCTATAGCGCATTCCGCATGAGTTGCGTTATACGTGCATACGCTTACCGCATCAAGCTCAGGCTCGTTTTCGAGCATTTCCGTATGTGAGGTATAGCAACGAGGCGTTATGTGATATTTTTCAAAAAACTTTTCCGCTTTACCGGGTACAAGATCCGCCGCGGCGATTATCTCAACGTCGGGCTGTTTCAAATAGCTTGTTGCGTGAGCGTCGGCTATCCAACCCGTGCCGATGATACCTATCTTCAGCTTGCGATCCGTATCTATTTTTGTTTCGGTAGTCTGTTGATGCTTATAAGCATCGAGTATTGATTCTGCCATTATCGTTTCCTCTTGATTTTCGTAAACGCCGCACTCGGCGTTCCTTGTACATTATAACCAACTATGTGAGATTTGTCAATACCTTATTGCGGTTTTTTACCATTATTTTATTTAATGTTAATAATTGATTGAAAACGCATTGTATGAGGCGTCAATTTACTTTCGCCTATTGCATTTTTTCAAATTTTGTGATAGAATACAATACAATAAATACGGAGAGGTTAAAAATGAAGATTCTTGATAAAACAAAGCTTGAAAAAGTAATAGATACACGTGCGCACGACGACCTTGAACAACACAAGATAATGGGGCTTTCCCTGCGTGTCATGCAAAACGGTGAAAAGCTGCTTGACAGAGTTTACGGAGAGAGGATAGACTCGCATTCTCTTTTCAGGCTTGCATCTATGACAAAGCCCATCACCGCCGTAGCCGTTATGCAACTGGCAGAGTGCGGAAAGATAGACTTGCAAGACCCGATAGAAAAGTATTTGCCGGAGCTTGCCGATATGCCGCTTATGCACATTGGTGAGAACGGGGACATAACTAAGGAAAAATGCAATGAAAAAGTTCGCATTTTACATCTGCTTACACACACCTCCGGTATATGTGCCGGCGGTCTGAGCGATTATTTTTATTCCAAAATGAGTGCGGAGGATGACAAAACACTTGACAGTGCCATAAAGTATTATGCGAAAACGGCACTCGGCTTTGTACCTTATACGGCTAACGAATACAGCCCGCTTATTGCCTTTGACATTTTGGCAAAGACGGTAGAGCTTGTATCGGGGCTTGATTACAACGAATACTTAATGAAGAACATATTTGCTCCGTGCGGTATGACCGATACGACCTTTACTCCGAGTGCCGAGCAATGGGCAAGAGTCGTGCCTATGCACGCACGTCTTGAAAACGGCAACGGCGTATGCGATATGCCCGTCGGCTGTGCCTTCAAATCAACTCCCACCACGCATTATCTCGGCGGTGCGGGACTTATATCCTCCCTCGATGATTATTCCTCGTTTGCCCAAATGCTTTTAAATAACGGGCAAGTCGGAAGTTGCTCAGTTCTCAGCCCCGAATCGGTTAAGCTTTTATCCTCCGCACACGTTCCGGAGCGGATAATGCCGGCACACGAGCGTTGGGGGCTTGGTGTACGTGTTATCGTGAAAGACGGTTATTATCTGCCGAAGCACTGCTTTGGTTGGAGCGGAGCCTACGGCACGCATTTTTGGGTAGACCCGATAAACAATATCACCGCCGTATATATGAGAAACTCATCATACGACGGCGGTGCCGGAGCCGCCGCCGCCTGCACTTTTGAAAAGGATGTATATTCCGCTCTTATTTGACATCGGAGCAAAAAGCTCCCGCAGCATTCGGTATGCCGCGGGAGCGATTTTTTTATTTTGCCGTTGTCTGCTCTGTTGTCGGTATCATAAGTGTTGCGCCCTCGCCCGTCATTACATTCGGAAGCTCGCCGTTCCACTTTGCAAGATACTCAATATACTTCAAATATTCCGTAATAAGTCTTATTTCCTCAACGCTCTTACCGGTGAAGTCTATTTCGTACTCAATGCCCGTGACCTCGCCGTTTTCCTTGATCTCCGTTTCGTTTATCCTAAAGCCGAGTGAACGAGCCGCCTCAATGGATTTAAGCTTTATCGCCTGTGCCTCCGCAGTTGCCACCTCTATCTGTGCCTGTGCGTCTGCTTTTGCCTTTTCGATCTTCGCCTGTGCGTCCAGCTTTGCCACCTCAAGTGCCTTTTCTGCGTTTACTATAGCCGTTTCCTTTTCGTATTCGGCTTTAAGCTTTTCCTGCTCGGCTATCATCTTATCCTCGACGGTCTGTTCAAACGCATCCGAAAAGTCGATATTCGTAAGCACAACGGCAACGATATTTACACAATACTCCTCGTCAACAGCCTCTTTTATTGCCGCCTCGACCTGCGGAGAGATTCCGGAACGTGTTTCGATTATATTCATTGCCGAATAAGATGAAAGCGTTGCCTTCGCTTTTTCCGTTGCGATGCTCTGAATACGGTTTGCAAGCACGCTTATCGTACCGTACTGATTGGCTATGTCAATGGCCTTTCCCGTATCTATTTGATACTGCACCGTCATTGCGATATCCATGGTCTGTGCATCCTTTGAGTACGCCTGTGCGGCGATCTCCATATTCTGCACCTTGGAATCGTAAACTTCATATGTATCGGTCAGCCAAAAGTCGAAATACGTACCCGCACTGCGTACCTTTTGCGCCTTACCCAAATGCTTTACCACGGCTATCTCACCCGAATCAACGGTGTGAAAGCTCGACGGTATGCAAATAACGCCGATGATACCGACGAATGCGAGGGTCAGACCGAGTATCTTTTTTCCGCTCTTCTTGTTTTTTAACGCACTTATAAGCGACAGCACGCCCGCCGCAATAAATATGACGAACAGCACTGCAAATATAAATCCGAACAGCATAATATTACCTCCTAAATTTTCATATTAATTATATGCCGCAATAAATGTATTTTTCAACACATTTGCTTTTACTATTTTGAAATTTTTAATTTCCGTATGCGGCTCTGACGATATCGCCCACGCCGTCAAATACTATCGACGGGCGATACGCATAGCTCTCAAGCGTTGCCATGCTCGATACACCGGATAGGACAAGTGCGGTACTCATGCCGCTTTCAAGACCCGATATTATATCCGTGTCCATTCTGTCGCCAACCATTACCGAGTCGGCAGAGTGACAACCGAGCAATCTCAAGCCTGTTCGCATCATAAGCGGGTTCGGTTTTCCGCAAAAATACGCATGAGTTCCCGTCGTCATTTCTATCGGAGCCACAAGTGAGCCGCAGGCGGGCGATATTCCGTTTTCGATGGGTCCGGATACGTCCGAGTTCGTTCCTATGAGCTTTGCGCCCTTTAAGACAAGGTTGCACGCTTTTGTGAGCGTATCGAGAGAGTATGTCTTTCCCTCTCCGACAACTACGTAATCGGGGTTATAGTCGTTCATGGTTATGCCCGCATCGTACAGAGCATTGAACAGACCCGCCTCGCCTATTGCATATACAGAGCAACCGGGTGCCTGCTCCGACAAAAACGTAGCCGTTGCCAAGGCACTTGTATAAAAATGCTCCTCGGTAACGTCAAGTCCGAGCCGTGCAAGCTTGTTTTGAAGCTCTTTCGGCGTGTAATTGCTGTTATTTGTCAAAAACAAATATTGCTTTTCCTCGTCGTGCAGCCATTTTATAAATTCGGCAACACCGGGCAACACCTTGTTTCCGTGATATATTACACCGTCCATATCGCACATAAAAGCACTCTTGCCCGCAATTTCTTTAGCCGTGATTTTTTCCATATAACATTTCCTTTACTTATATTGATTATATTTTATCATATACGAGTATTGCTTGTCAATACCGAAAGGCGTGATATTATGGCACTCGGCTGTAATATTTTCGTAAAATCATTATTACATAAACCATATATCGAAAAAGCCGAGAGGTCATGTGACCTCTCGGCGTTTACGTTATTCCGCTTTAAGTCTTACCCCACCCTCGGCAAGTGTGGCTATAAGCTTGTCTGTCACCTCTCCTACCTCGTCCTTTGTCAGTGTTCTCTCCGGATGCGAGAAGAGCATTCTCACGGTGATGGATCTGCCTCCCTCGTCGTCATATATATCGGCAACGCCCACCTTCTTTATCAGAGGGCAATTGACCGTCTTTATCGCATTTGCTATAGGTGCAAATGTATCCGTCACAAACGACAGATCTATCTCTATTTCGGGGAACCTCGAGACGGGCATGTACTTGATTCCCACATTCTTTATCTTCGCAAACTCGCATACATCAAGCTCGGCATATACGATACTTGCCTTTTTGTCGATATTTTTTGCGACCTGTGCGTTTATCATGCCTATCTGACCTATTTTTCTGCCGGCGCAGAATATATTGTAAAGATTCTTCGGATGCTGATACGAATGCTCGGCAGTGCATTTTTCAAAGCTCAGGCTCTCGTGCTTTATATCGTCCGCAAGCGTGGCTATGATATCTCTCAGCTTGAAATAGAGCTTCTCGATATCCGCACCCTTGCCGTACAGAGTCATGGCAAGCATTTTATGCTCCTTGCACAGTCCCTCATCGTCAATGCCGTCAACGACTCTGCCTATCTCGAACACTCCGATATCGGAGGCGTAGCCGATATTGTATTTCAGCTGGCACAGCTGTGTGGGAATTATCGAGTGGCGAAGCGTTTTAATGTTGGGATTGCTTGCGTTTACAAGCTCCACATTATCCTCCACTTCAATACCGAGCTGCTTATATTCATCGTAATACGCCCATATATACGAGTGAAGCTCGTGCATATCGTAGCGTTTTACAAGTATATCCTTTATTCTGTCCTCATCCGTCTTTTCGATGCTTGCGCGAACGGGATAAAGCGGAGCGGAGGCTGTATGCACATCAAAATTATCGTAACCGTATATACGTGTTATTTCTTCGATGATATCCGCTTTTATCGTTACATCCTTCGTTCCTCTCCATGACGGAACATCGACCGTAAAGCGCTGTCCGTCAAGCGATACGCCGAAGCCGAGCGAGGTTAGCGTTTTTACTATGGTCTCGTTGCTTATATCAATGCCCGTATAACGATCGACGAAGGCACGGTCAAACTCAAGCTTTATTTCGGGATACTTATAGGCGTATTCATCCGTAAGAGCCGAAACAACACGTGCTTGGCTGTCGTAGTCCGTAAGCAGCTTTACAAAACGAGCGGCGGCTGTCGTTGTCATTTCCGGGTCAAGACTCTTTTCGTATCTCATCGAAGCGTCCGTTCTATGTGAGAGGCGAACCGTCGATTTACGTATCGATGCGGCATCGAATGTCGCACTCTCAAGCGTAAGCGTTGAGGTATCCTCAACTATCTCCGAGTCAAGACCGCCCATTATACCGGCTATCGCAACGGGCGTGTCGCCGTTGCATATCATAAGCGTGTTTTCGTCTATATTACGGTCAACACCGTCAAGCGTGCGGAATACAAACGGCTTATCGAAGCGTTTTATGCGTATCTTTTCAACCTTTCTCGAATCGAACGCGTGCATGGGCTGACCTATCTCAAGCATTATATAGTTTGTGAGATCCGCCAAGAAATTCAAAGCACGCATACCGCAATAATACAGGCGTATACGCATATTAACGGGGCTTTTGTGTCTGGATATGTTATTGAATTGCAGGCACGAATATCTGTAGCACAGCTTGTCCTCGATCTTCAGATCGACCTTGTCAAGTCCGTCGTATACACCGAGTTCGGCTATGGGCAACGGCTTAAGCTCAAGTCCGGCAAGAGCCGCCATTTCACGTGCTATTCCGTAATGACCCCAAAGGTCGGGACGATTTGTCAGCGATTTGTTATCGACCTCGAAAACTATGTCGTCTATGTCGTACACCTGCTTTAGCTCAACGCCGAGCGGTATATCGTCCTCAATTTCCATTATTCCGTCATTTGAGTCGCTTATGCCAAGCTCTTTTTCCGAGCAACACATACCGTTTGAGGTATATCCGGCAAGCTTTCTCGGCGCTATCGTTATTTCTCCGACTCTTGCACCGAGCTTTGCAAATGCGGTCTTCATTCCCACACGCACATTCGGCGCACCGCATACAACATCGACGGGTTCGCCCTGTCCTATATCGACTTTAAGCAAATGCAGCTTTTTCGATTCCGGATGCGGCAGTACCGATACTATCTCGGCACAAACTATACCGTCTATATCCGCACCCTTGTGAAATATCTCGTTTTCCACCTCTGCGGTCGAAAGCGAAAATTTATTTATAAGCGCCGGCTTATCAACACCCGACAGATCTACAAAGTCGGAAATGAAATTCATTGAAATAAACATATTCTACTCCCTCTTATTTATCGTCGGTAAACTGCGACAGCACCTTAAGTGAGCCGCCGTTGAGATCGCGTATATCCTTGATACCGTACTTCATCATAGCCAGACGGGTAAGGCCCAGACCGAACGCAAAGCCGGTATATTCCTCAGGGTCTATACCGCCCGCCTTAAGCACCTCGGGGTGTATCATACCGCAGGGGCAAAGCTCAAGCCAACCGCTGTGCTTGCAGGAGGGACAGCCCTCGCCGCCGCAGATAAGACAGCTTATATCAAGCTCGAAGCCCGGTTCGACAAACGGGAAGAAGCCCGGACGAAGGCGCACCTTTATATCACGTCCGAACACCTCCGAGAGCATCGTTTTCATAAAGAATATCAGATTTGATATCGATATGTTCTTATCCACCATAACGCCCTCCATTTGGAAGAACGTGTTTTCATGACAAGCATCCGTCGCTTCGTTTCTAAAGCAACGTCCGGGGAATATCGCTTTTATGGCTTTGCCCTCGTTTACCAGACTGTCCTTGTATTTTTTGTATATGGCATTCTGTGCCGCCGAGGTCTGTGTTTTGAGCAGCTGACCGTTACTCAAATAATACGTGTCCTGCATATCGCGTGCGGGGTGATCCTTTGGAATGTTGAGTGATTCAAAGCACTCGTAATCGCTTACCACCTCGCTGTAATCCTCAACGGTGAAGCCCATTGACTTGAATATCTCCTCACATTGACGCTGTACGAGCGTTATGGGATGATATGAGCCTCGGCTAAGCTCGGAGGGGAGAGAAATATCAAGCTCGGGAGTGCGGCTGTTTTCAAGCTCTATCTCCCTCAGCTCAAGCTCCTTACGTTTTTCCGTTATAAGTCGGTTTACGTCGTTCTTCAATACGTTTACGTCTTGACCGAACTGCTTTTTTTCTTCGACCGAAAGCTCCTTCATTTCTTTAAGCAGCTCCGTGACCAAACCTTTTTTTCCGATATACTCGACTCTGAGGCGTTCAAGCTCCTCAGCCGATGTAATATTTTCCAAGGCTGTCATAAAATTGTCTCTTACCTGCACCGTTTTTTCGGACATACTACATTTTCCTTTCAAAATATATAAAAATAAAAACAACTCGCCTGTAAAAGGGACGAGCTGTTACCCGTGGTACCACCCTGATTCGGAATATTCTCCGCACTCAAAATATGCTTTGGCGTGTGCATTACACCCTGCTTATACGTTACGCTTTCGCAGAGTACTCCGCCGCTGAAATTCACAAGCGCATTGCCGCCGAATGCTTACAGCCTATGGCATTCGTTCTCTTTCGACTTAATGCGTCCGCTACTTACACGACATCACAGTACATGGTTATTTTACCACATATCTGCGATTTTGTCAACAGAAAATCGCATATTTTAACTCGGTTTTTTCAAAAAAATCACTTTTGGCGAAGCACTCCGTCCAAAAACTCGTCAATTACCGAATTAAACTCCGCATGATTCTTGTCCGCTATAAAGTGATCGCCCTCTATCATGACCATATCGGAGCCTTTAATGCTGTTTGCGATATATCTTGTGTTTTCTTCCTTTATCATATCATCGGTGCCGCATATAACGAGTGTCGGCACGTTTATTTCGGACAGCTCCCGTGCGGTAATGTGCGGCTCGTTTACCATAAGAGAGAGAATTTCACGTTTTTTCCTCGCTCCCGCAAAGAAATACGAAAAGAAGCACACGATACCGTAGCCTATCTCGATAGGCAGCTGCACGCTGCGTTTGACTTCTTTTGGATCGGTATTTCCGCCGTTCAGTATCAACGCCGCAAGCATATCCGAATGCTTTGCGGCAAAGCGCATTGCGATATTCGCTCCGTCCGAGAAGCCTAACAGTACGGCACGCTCGATATGCGCCTCGGTCATATAATCATACAGATCGTCCGCAAAGCGTTCTATCGTAAATGCGCCATCGCCCCTCGGACTTTTGCCATGCCCGCGCGTATCTAAAGCTATCGTCTTGTATTTTTTTGAAAAATGCTCTGTCTGATGTGCAAAATAAGTGCCGTCCTCACCGTTTCCGTGAAGCATGATAAACGGCAAGCCCTCCCCAAGGGTGCGCTCGTACAATTTAATATCCATAACATCCCTTGAAATACCGACTCGGACATTTTACTGTCCGAGTCGGCTTAAAGTATTATTTATTAAAATATTGGTCGCCGTATCCGTAATGCTCGGCTACATAGTCTACGTCCTTGTCGCCTCTGCCCGAAAGCGTTACGAGTATCGAACCCGTTTTATGCTCCTTTGCGTATCTTATCGCATACGCAAGTGCATGAGAGCTTTCAAGTGCGGGGATTATGCCCTCGTATCTTGAGAGCATAAAGAACGCTTCCACAGCCTCCTCATCGCTTGCCGTCACATACTTAACACGTCCGCAATCATGCAAATATGCATGCTCCGGTCCGACAGACGGATAGTCCAGACCGCTCGCTATGGAATATACGGGAGCGGGATCGCCCTGCGCATCCTTAAGCATGATGCTTTCAAAGCCGTGCATTACACCGGGTGTACCGTATGCCATGGAAGCGGCGTGGTCGCCCAACTTATCGCCGCGACCGCCCGGCTCAACGCCGTATATATCGACAGGATCGCCCAAAAATGCGGTAAACATACCGAGAGAGTTGGAGCCGCCGCCCACGCATGCGGTAACGGCATCGGGAAGAATACCGGTCATCTCCAAAAACTGCTCTCTTGCCTCAATACCGACCACCGATTGGAAATCTCTTACCATAAGCGGGAACGGATGAGGGCCGAGTGTCGAGCCGATACAATATATCGCATCCTTGTATTCGTTTGCGTAAGCCTCAAACGCCGCATCAACCGCTTCTTTAAGCGTTTTTAGACCGTGAGTCACCGGTACGACTCTTGCACCGAGCATCTTCATTCTCGTTACGTTCGGAGCCTGCTTTGCTATATCGACCTCACCCATATAAATATCGCACTCAAGTCCGAAATATGCTGCCGCCGTCGCAAGTGCAACGCCATGCTGACCTGCGCCCGTCTCGGCTATGAGCTTTTTCTTGCCGAGGTATTTTGCCAAAAGTCCCTCACCCATGCAGTGATTGAGCTTGTGAGCGCCCGTATGATTAAGGTCCTCACGCTTAAGATATATCTGGCATTTTCCTATCTTGTTCGACAGCCTGTCGCAATGATACACGGGGGTAGGTCTGCCCTGAAACTCTTTTCTTATTCTGCGAAGCTCCGCAATGAACTTAGCCGAGTGGCATATCGTTTGATATGCATCCGTTATCTCGTCAAATGCGGGCTTCAGCTCATCGGAAATATACGCACCGCCATAGGGGCCGAAGCGACCGTCCTGCGTGGGGTATTCCTTAAGATAATTTGAAAAATCCTTATAAGTTTTCGTATCTGCCATTTTTAACACTCTTTCTTCCGACGATATATTATTATCTTCTCCGCCTGTCGGATGTGGGAGAAGCGGTGCAAACTCCGTGAAAAAGAAAAAATCCCGATCATAAGATCAGGACAAGGAAAGACCTTGCGGTACCACCTGAATTGACGAAAAAAGCTTTCGCCCACTCAACCACATACTACATATGTGTTCTGCCGTAACGGGCAGATGCCGTCGACCATTACTCGCATTCAGCCGGCTCGAATGCTTTCCTGTCGCCCTCATAAGTCCATTCACATAAGCCCTCACCGCGGCATCACACCAACCGCCGCTCTCTGCAGGTAAGACTGCTTAAGCTACTACTCTTAATCAAAGGTTTTGCTATTGTGTACATTATACACCGAATTTCGTTATTTGTCAAGTGCCTTTCGAAAAAAAATCAAATTTTTTTGAGATATAACGTGCATAAAGCTCGCACACCTCCGTAATGCCGAGTGCGTACAGCATTCTCGTACCGACAACGTCCTCGACCTCGTTCAAATATATTTTGCCGCCGTCAACGATAAAATCGACTCCGACAAAGTCCGAGGCAAGTGACGATGCGATATTCAATGCATACTCCTCCAAGCGTTTATCATAGACCCGCTCGATAGTGCCGCCGAGTGAGTAATTGCTCCTGAAATCATCGGGTGAGCTTCGTTTTACCTGCGCAAGCACTTCTTGCCCCATAACATATACTCGTATATCGTCGCTCGATATGTTTGCGCGTGTCTGAAGCAAAAACTCGTTTTGACCGATTTTTTCAAGACACGGTAAAAGCTCCGATTCGCAGGTTATATAAAACACCTCAGAGCCGCCGTGACCCGATGCAGATTTCAAAATACACGGATAGTGTACGGACGATCTGTCAAAGTGCCGTTTGTCGCAAAAGACCGTATCAAGCGTCGGAATGCCGAGATCCGATGCCAAAATATGCGTGCGGCGTTTGTCATTACACACCTCGCTTACACGTGCCGAATTGAAAGTCCTCACGCCCATGCTCTCAAGCTGATGCGACAAAAGCGGGTCTATGGCACGCACTACGGCAAGCTCCGCACGCTCAAGCCGCTCACCATTTGATATGATACACGCCTCGTTGTCGAATATTCCGTAAGAAATATCCTCCTCGATCAGAAGCTTAAGCGATATATTACACTCGAAGCACGCTTCGGTAAGCCTCTTGATAAACCATTCGTTTCTGCCTGCCCCTGCCCTGTCGTATATAAGCCAGCCGTTTTTCATATTTTATCACCGCCCGATGTGAGTTTATTTATCATGTTTTCCACAATATGATCCGCCAAATTCACGCCCGTGCATTCAAGCGTGCTTTTAAAATCCGGATTTGAATTCACCTCGCAAACGTAATACCCGTCACTGCCGAAGAGAATGTCAACGCCCGCATGCTCAAGTCCGAGTGCCTCGGATGCCGCAAGAGCAATTCGGCACATTTCCCCGTCCGCTTCATATGCGACACCGCCGCCGCCGGCTGTGATATTGGATCTGAAATCGCCGTTTGCGCTTTGTCTGAGCATACTGCATATGACACGACCGCCCACTGTATTTACACGCACATCTCGACCGTAGGAAGTCTTTACAAGCTCCTGCATCACCATCTCGTGCGGCGATACGGACTTAACGATGCTCAATGCCTCCTCTGCTGTATGTGCAAGATATACCTGCGAGCCGTATGAGCCGTAGCATTCTTTTATGACCAAGGGCAAGGAAAGCGCATCGATACAGCGATAAACAAAATCGGTATCGCAATAACCCACTCCCTCAAAGGTCTTTGGACAGATAACGGTCTTGGGTATTCGCACGCCC
Source organism: uncultured Lachnospiraceae bacterium (assembly GCA_964562175.1). Classification (GTDB taxonomy): domain Bacteria; phylum Bacillota; class Clostridia; order Oscillospirales; family CAG-272; genus CAZCJU01. The sequence continues at coordinate 75,681 of CAZLRV010000002.1, read as the reverse complement.
GCTTTTGACAGGGTAATATATGTAAGTGCCTTGTTGTCGCAAAGCTCTACGGCGGACGAAGAATTGAAAACGGGTATTCCCTCTCCCTCAAGCACTCTTGCGCACATAATGTCCTTATCCCAAAACAGGACCGCATCGGGACGTTGCTTCAAGTCCTCGCCCAGCACACGCACAAGCTCACCGGTTTTTTTGATATCGAGTTTCATTCCGTGCCTTTCCGCACTCTTTGACAAAAGCTCGTACAGTGACAGAAATTTTTTTGTTTCCAAAAAATTGTTTACGACAAGCAGACCGTAAAGCTCACTTCTCACAATGCACACCTCCGTTTTTTACTATTATACAACGCACGGTCGATTTTGTCAATAAGCAATATTTCACTCAAATTACGACTTAATAAAGTTTTTATATCGTTTTTTCACTTTTACACGCCTCATTCCTCTTGACACTCTCGTTCTTATATGATATAATTTGATAAATACATTTTATTTTATATTGCGGCAAGCATATGCTTTTCAAGTATGTGCTTTACGCGAATATTATTATGGTTTCAGGAGGCAATAATATGAAACGTATCAATTTTTATCTGCTCAAACGCCACATCGCAACGGTGCTTTGCATGGCGTTCATTCTCGGCACACTTTCGTTCGTCCCTTCCGCATCCGCAGATGAGGATGCCGAGGCAAGTCAAGTGCTGTCCCGCTCATCGGTACCCGATGCAGTCGGCTACGACAACGCAATCGCACGCTCACACGTAAAAAGGCTGTATGCCGATGAGGGCAACGAGCTTAACAAAGTAATTTTTCTGAATTCGGACGGCTCGAAAACGGCTTATATCTTCGGCTATCCCGTGAAATATACGGATTCCGACGGCAATATAAATGATATATCGCTTGATATCGCAAGCGTATCAAACGGCTCGTTCAAAAGCAAAAACGGCTGCTCAACGACCGTATTTTCAAAAAATATAAAAGACGGCATCACCCTGTCGGGTATGGGCGAAAAAATATCGCTTTACCCACAGCTGCCGACAGTATACGCCGAATCGTTGACGGCAAACGGCTCATCCGGCACGCAAGCGGCTTCAATTGCTCGCTTGGCAAACGAAAAGACCGTATCGTATACATATGACAGCAAAACGGATATCGAATACTCGCTGACCTATACGGGCTTCAAGGAGGATATCGTAGTCAAGGAGTATACGGGACAAACGGAATACGAATTCATCCTAAATACAAACGGTCTGACACTTGAGCGGATAAATGGCTCTTATTGTCTGACCGACGAAAACGGTACAGTAAAGGCAACTGTAGGCGATATTGTGATATTCACCTCGGACAACAGAAACAACACCTTCGGCACCATCGATGCAAAGACCGTTCGGGCAAACGAACGCTATTTGCTCACCATACATATCGATTCGGAATACTTAAGCGACCCAAAAACAAAATATCCGATAAGAATAGACCCGACAATAGAAGTAAACTACAGCAGCGGCGGTGCGGGCGCAATATCGGACGTAACCATTAACAGTCTTGACGATTGCGCACCGTCCTCAAGATTCTTATATATTGGCAAGCGTCAAACATACGGCATTTCACGTATACTTATGAAATTCCCCGGACTTGATCTCAGCACACTCGGCGATGATGTAACAATTACAAAAGCGGTGGTAGAGCTGCGTGATGTTATGTGCGAGGAAAGCGAGTTTACTGTCCGTTGCCATAAGTTTTTGGGCAATGCTTGGAACGAATCGACTGTGGATTGGTCGAATGTAGATCCGAATAGCTATTCTTCATATATGTCGAGAAATATCATTTCTTATGCTGTGGGGAATTCACTTCAACCAAAATTTCGCTACGAATTTGATGTAAAATTAGCTATTATTGACTGGAGCATTGGTAACAGCGATCCGGAAAAAGGAATCATTTTCACTGCAATGTCGGATGTGGAAAACGGCACGACATATGCAAGTAGAACATTCGCATCGTTCAACAATGCCGCAGACAAACCCTCCCTTGTGATAACATATACAACAAGCAATTAAGCACTGAACGCCTGATAGTCGAAAGGGTAAATATTATGAATATAATAATTAAAAACACGCTCGTTGTTTACATTCTGCTTCTCTCGCTTATATGTATATCTTGTGTGAAAGAAGACGACAATTCAAACGGTTTCACGTCTGACGAGATAAACGAAAATAACACAAGCTCCTCTACGACAATAAACAGTATATCTTCGGAAACCGACGATACACATATAAGCGGAAACAAACGGATATTGTACTATACTCCCACGCTTGAGAATTATTATGATATTCTCTCTTCCAATGTATCCGAGGATATAGAACTAAAGCCAATAGATTCACGTTTTGAGCCGACCGAAATAACCACAAAGAAGTTATCCGATGTTTCCGCAACATCTTCCATAACACTTAATGGGAAAACTTATACGCTCGATTACAAGGAATCCTCAGAAAACGCATTCCTCGGCTATGATTACGACGAATACTCGGACGGCACGGTAACGTTTCGACTCTCAAAAAAGGACGGCAAACTGTTGTATTTTTGCGATAACGGTATCATTGAAAGCGGCACACTTTCAAAGAAAGAAGCATTGAAAAAGGGTCAGACCATAATTTCCGATCTGTATGGCGATGAAGTACAAAAGGAATACGAATTTGAAAATATTGTAAGCAACAAAAAGGATGGTATATCAAGCTACACCATCACTTATGTTGCAAGTGTGTGGCACTTTTACACAAATATAAAGATCACTATTGAAATGGATGCAAACGGTAATATACACCTAATTCAAGCACCATTATTGGGGTATACATTTAATGCCGAACAGTTCTTTACCGAACAAGATGCCAACAAAGCCATGGAAGCTACTTCCTTTGTTTTTCGCATTGGATTTAAAGAAGAAACACCCCAATTGATAATAGATTCATCGGGAAAATACTACTATCAAAGTCGTGTTGTATCTTCAAGTTCCGATAACATTGAAGGGTCACTGTATATTGAAATTACACCCGATATAGGTCAGTAAAAAAGTGTAGGTATAATATGAAAGCAAAGATAACCGTAATTGCGATGCTTCTGCTTCTCTCGCTTGTATGCACCTCCTGCGTCAAGGAGGAAAACAAGCTTCAAACGGAAGCGGGATCCGACACGGCGTATATTACATCAAGCCGCGATGTTACGGAAAACAGCTTCGGTGAAAACACCTTTGAAGCTCAAACAGAGAAAAAACCGCCGGTAAACAAGCAGGTTATATATTACAGCAGCTCACTTGAGAGCAGTTATGATTTTTTATCGAAATATATATCGGAGAACGTTGAGCTAAGACCGTATGACTCTCGATTTGAGTCAAGTGACATTACCGTGATAAAGCGCGCCGATGCTCCCGCTCAAGCCTCGATAACGCTTGACGGAAAAACATACACGCTCGATTATAAGGAATCCTCCGAAAACGCATTTCTCGGCTACGATTACGACGAATACTCAAACGGCACGGTAACATTCCGGCTTTCAATAAATGACGGAACGCTATTGTATTTTTGCGATAACAGTAGTGGAGAAAACGGTAACCTTTCAAAAACAGATGCATTGAAAAAAAGCGAGGCTATAATTTCCGAGTTGTATGGTACGGATACGCTGAATAAATTTGATATTGAGAATATAACAAGTCAAGAAAAAGACAAATATTCAAGTTACATTATTACACATACAATGATTTTGTTGCATTGCTGCACAGATGTAATAATCACTATCGAAATAGATACAAATGGAAGTGTGCGTTTGTTAAATGCACCTATGCTTGACTCATCCTTTGAAACTGATATTGCTTATTTGGAAAATGAAATTTACAATGCAAATAATTTCATATTGAATAATATGCACCCTACCTGTGTCAATCAATATCCGAGATTGATCGCGGATTCATCAAAAAACTACTACTTTCAATGCGAAATATCTTTACCCGATTCTAACAAAACTACCGGATTAGTATGCACCGAGCTGGTAAGGGAATGATCCAAAATCAAAAAAACGGACGATAAAGGCGAACGCAAAATGCGTTCGCCTTTATATTTAATATTCTATTACCTTGGCTCTTGTCGGTAAATAGCCGGTCAACGACATAAGCCCGTCGTCGGTGATATGCATATCCGACAGCTTAAGCTCCGGAGCGTTTTTCAGCATATTCGAAATATCCACGCTCATTTCCGACTTTATCTCAACATCGACAAATTCCAATATACCCGACTCCATTTCAAGCTCGCTTGCATAAAGTATATCATCCTTTACGACAGGCACGGCTTTAAGATATATATTAGTCATCTCAGATACGGAATTCGGTACATTTATCTCGGTGTTCGGATAGAGATAATCCAATGCACTGCGCAGGTCACAACCGGATGTAAATTCGACAAGCTTTTTTTCGCCTATCTTTATCTGAGCATCGGTCAAAAACGCAAGTGAAGGCATACGCTCATTTATAAGTGCGGTAGCCTCGTTTGAGGTCAGATACATTGTCTTGTATTGATAGTCGGAATATTCTATCGTATAATCCACGCCGAGCTTTTTTCCTTGCTTTTGAAGCTCGTCTATAACATCTCCCCCGTCCTTGCCGTTTTCGCCTTTATCAAATTCAAGCTCCATTTTTTCATCTACCGAAGCCACATCGTTTTTATCGTATTCTATACCGAGGTCACGATATGCGATTTTTTTAAGCAGTGAGGACACGGCAATTACGCCGGTCACTACGGCGGCAATTATAATGACACTCAGTGCGACTACCGTGCATCTTGACAGCACACTCTCTTTAGGTCTGCTCATTTTCTTCAAGCTCCTCACCGTTCTCACCGTAATATGGATCTATCATGATCTCTTTTATCTTGGGATAAGCCGTATATGTTGATATATATGCTATAGTCGATGCGGTAAGCACGAACGGAAGCACCACTCCGAGGGGGCGGAATGCCGCGAAAACAAACAGGTTTATAACAACCGTCAATACCACGCCCACAAAGCCGAGGATATTACGCTTGATACCTATAAATACGAACAAAAACGAGTTCTTCAATATTTTGAATATCGACAGATCGAAGGTCACAAGAAGCAGATACATATAGAAACGCATTATCAGATACACAAGCGCTATGAATATCATTACATAGAACAGCACGGCGTACATATATTGCGATGCGTTTATTCTGTAAAATTCAAGTCCGTAAACAATGGCAAAGCCGAAAAGCAGGTCAAGCATACCGAGAAGCATTCCTTGAAGCTTATTGTTTTTTATCGTTTCCTTAAAATCGGCAAACATAAACACCGGCTCGCCTCGTTGCATATTGCGCACGACATAGGACATACCGCAATTTGCGTATCCCCATGTAAATATAAGCAGTCCGGTCAGGCACATAAAAGCTATGGAGATAGGTGAGATGAGCCTTACAAGCTCCGTTCTTTGGCAAAACGCACCGTACAGTGACAGCGTAACGGGATTACAGTTGCCAAGCTCCACCTCGGCAAGCACCGGAGCAAACATCGGCGTTGATGCACTGTATGCAAACTTATCGAAAAAGCCCGCCATACCGAAGAAGAAGAAAAATACAGGCAAGCAAAGCAGAGTAAACATAAGATTTACATTGAGCAATCTCGTTATACTTCTGCCGTAGTATTTGAAAAAGTTCAAAAAGGTAGGTTTTTTGACCTCGCCTTTTTCAACACCCTTTCCTTCTCTTTGAGTATCAAATATATTGAATTTCTTTTTTTTCTTTTTTTCGTCCTTCTCGTCCGTGTTTTTCATTATTCTCCTTTTTCATCCTTTCGCTCATCGTAAGCGATCATACTATTTGAAAAGCGCAATGGCGTACATACCGATACAGTATACCGCAAAAAGCAAGAGTGATGCCGATGCGGTATTCATAAAAAACGAAAAGTATTCCGATACATCGCCGTCGTTCATACGGCTTGAGGTTCGTGAATTGCGTTTTACGGAATAACAAAAGCTCATGGAAACGCACGCCATATACACGCTTGCGATACAATATGCCGCAAGCACCACGGCGTAAAGCAGATACGAACACAAAAGGCGTGTATCTGCCGTCCCGTTTATCCGAGAGATCGCCAAATGCGAAAGCACCGCACCGCAGCTGCCGCCCGTGTATACAAGCGTCGGCAGGCAGATATATGGCGAAAACAGTGTGAAGCCCGATGCAAATTGCAGCGCCAAGGGCAAACAGCACAGTGAATACGCTTTCAAGATACGGCGAAGTGACTTTTTAATTCCGTAAGAAAACGGCAATGTCGTAAAATAAGCATCGGTCAGCTTGATATAGCCGTGCGGGGATAGCTTAATGTAAGCTATTGCCCCGAATGCTATAGAGCAGGTCATGACAAGACAGCAGATGAATACCGAACGCTTGAAATACTCGCGTCTTGCGCTTCTTTTCGCAAGGCTTGACAGCGTGTCCGCCACGATATCGTTGTTTTCGTCGTTGATATGCTCCATTTTTATTCCTCCGTTATTTTAAGCTCTGACTACTCGTCAAAACGATTATATGACGGAGGGATAAATAATATTACATCAATCGCCGCACAGCTCGTATGCGCGCTTTGTGCATTCGTCCATTGCGTGCTTGATTATTTCAGCAACTCCCGCTTGCTCGAACACCTTCATTGCACGCTCCGTGGTGCCGCCGGGTGAGGTGACTCTGCGAATAAGCTCATCAGCGGATTCCTCGCTTTGCATCATCAGCTTTGCCGAGCCGATAAACGCCGAACAGCAGAGGCGTACCAGCTGTTCATACTCAAGCTCAAGTCCCTGAGCTGCCGAGGCGTCGCACATCGCCTTGATAAACAGAAACACGTATGCCGGTGAGGATGAGGTCAGAGCTATTATCTCGTTCATGTTGCTTTCTTTAAGCTCGACTGTTTCTCCGAGCTTTGAGAAAAGCGAAAACGCCACATCAAACATTTCGTCGCTTACCTTGTCGTTTCTGCAAAGTGCAGTCGTACCGCATCCGACAAGCAAGGGCGTATTCGGCATAACACGCACAACGGAAACCTCGCCCAGTGCCTTTGTTATCGTATCGATCTTAACGCCTGCGGCAATGGTTATAAACACCTTGCCGTCGAGGCAGACATTTGAGTCCTTTATCTCCTTGAGCATATCGGGGAAATTCTGCGGCTTTACGGCAAAAAGAACATAGTCGCCCATCCGTACGGCCTCTGCAAGCGAATTTGCCTGTGTCAAGCTCGGATATTTATCAAGCTGCGTTTGCAGCTTATCGTACAATATAACGTCATCGGGCATAAATTCGGCACCGCCGGACAGTATGCCGCCCAAAATAGCGCCTGCCATGTTTCCGACGCCGATAAACGAAATTTTCTTATTCATAACGGAGCCTCCGATAGATATATTCACCTTATTTTATCACCATATCATTTTATTGTCAAGGCGATTTAATGATATATTTTGTAAAAGTGTAAGCGGCACCTGCCACGGCGGTAGCGGTGCGTGTGAAATGGCAAATAAAATTTTTAATTTTTTTTTAAAATTACGGATTTGCTATTGATAAATTGCAAAATGAGTGATATAATCTCAGAAAAAAGAATTATTTGGAGGCTTATTATGACATTCAAAAATGAGTACCTTGCAAAAGTATATGCCGACGTTTGCAAAAGAAATCCGAATGAACCCGAATTTTTACAAGCTGTAGGCGAAGTTCTCGAATCGCTCACCCCCGTCGTTGAACGCAGACCCGATATCGTAAAGTCGGGCGTTATCGACAGACTCGTTGAGCCTGAGAGAGGAATCCAATTCCGTGTAAGCTGGGTAGATGATAATGGAAACGTACAGGTAAACAGAGGCTATCGTTACCAGTTCAATTCCGCTATCGGTCCTTATAAGGGCGGTATAAGACTTCATCCCTCGGTAAACGCATCCGTTATCAAGTTCTTGGGCTTTGAACAGACCTTCAAGAACTCTCTTACCGGCCTGCCCATAGGCGGCGGTAAGGGCGGCTCGGATTTCGATCCCAAGGGCAAGAGCGAGGGAGAGATCATGCGTTTCTGCCAGAGCTTCATGACCGAGCTTGCAAAGCACATCGGTGCGGACACGGACGTTCCCGCAGGTGATATCGGTGTAGGAGCAAGAGAGGTAGGATATTTCTTCGGTCAGTACAAGCGTCTGCGCAACGAGTTTACGGGCGTTTTGACGGGCAAGAGCATCTCCTACGGCGGTTCACTCGCAAGACGCGAGGCGACCGGTTACGGTCTGTGCTATTTTGCGGCTGAAATGCTCAAGGATGCCGGACTCAGCTTTGAGGGCAAGACCGCTGTGGTTTCCGGTTCGGGTAATGTCGCAATATATGCTTGCGAAAAGGCTACTCAGCTCGGAGCAAAGGTCATCGCCATGAGTGATTCATCCGGTTATGTGGTAGATCCCGACGGTATCAAGCTCGATATCATAAAGAGATTGAAAGAGGTTGAGCGTAAGCGTATTTCCGAATATGCCAAGGAAGTACCCGGTGCCACATTCACTCCCGGCTGTTCGGGTATTTGGACGGTCAAGTGCGATATCGCACTGCCCTGCGCTACTCAGAACGAGATAAATGAGGAGAGTGCAAAGGCACTTATCGCAAACGGCGTAACGGCTGTTGCGGAGGGTGCGAATATGCCCTCAACTCCGGAGGCTATTGCCGCATTCCAGAATGCCGGCGTTCTCTTCGGACCGGCAAAGGCGGCAAACGCCGGCGGCGTTGCTACCTCGGCACTTGAGATGAGCCAGAACTCGATGCGTCTGTCTTGGACCTTTGAGGAGGTTGACGAAAAGCTTCACGGCATAATGAAGAACATATACAAGAACACCGCAAGTGCGGCTGAGGAATACGGTCTTAAGGGCAACCTCGTTGCAGGTGCGAACATAGCCGGCTTCCTTAAGGTTGCCGATGCGATGATGTGGCAGGGTGTGGCATATTAAGCCTCTCTTGACCGCAATTTATTGAAACGATAAATACGAACTACCCGCTATTCCAACGGTGGGTAGTTTTCGTATGAGTCGCATTATTTCAAAAAGAAATGAGATGAATAAAAAATGGTACCCAATCAGTGCCTTGTTCTTGTGCTTAACAAGATCGAGCTTCTCGGTACATTGCTCGATGAGTTTTACCGTGCGGGCGTGTCGGGGGCTACCGTTATCAACTCCACCGGTATGGCACACGCTTTGGCGGGTAAAGAGGACAGTCATATGATAAGCTCTCTGCGTATCTTCTTTTCGCATGACCGTGAGGAAAACAAAACGATATTTCTCGTCTGCGACGACGAGCGTGCAAAGCTTGCACGTGACGTTATACACCGTGTTGCGGGAGATCTGTCAAAGCCGAACACGGCAATTCTCTTTTCCGTTCCCCTGCTCTTCTCCGAGGGTATCGAAAACGAGGAGAAAAAAAGAATATGATCGAGCTTGACCTCAATACCCTTGTTTACCTCGGTCTGCTTCTCGTTTCGGGACTTGTTTTCGGCAGACTCGCAAAGCTGATAAAGCTTCCGAATGTCACCGGATATCTTGTGTCGGGACTTTTGCTCGGACCGTATGTGCTGAATATCGTACCCTCTGCCACCGTAATGTCTTTTTCGGCGATATCGGATGTGGCACTGTCGTTTATCGCATTTAATATCGGATGCGGATTTAAGCTTTCATATTTCAAAAGAGTCGGTATTGCTCCGGTAATAATCGCAATACTTGAGGCAATGATGGCGGTATTTCTCGTGCAAGGCGCACTTATTTTGGCGGGCTTTGACAAGCCGTTCTCCATTGTTTTGGGTGCCATCGCCGCCGCAACCGCTCCCGCCGCAACCTTCATGGTAATAAAGCAATACAACGCAAAGGGTCCGGTCACCGAGATGCTTATGAGCGTTGTTGCGCTTGACGATGCCGTTGCACTCGTTGCATTCTCGTTTTGCGTTACGATCGCCAAGGCAATGACGGGCAAGCAGGATAATATCGCATTGTCTATACTTATGCCGTTTGCCGAAATCATCGGCGCATTGCTTCTCGGCGCGATATGCGGTATACTTATAAAGCTTCCGCTTAAATACTTCAAGAAAAAAAGCAATCGCATGATAATAATGTGCGGCTTTGTTTTGCTTTGTGCGGGCTTGGCGACTCAGTTCGGATTTTCCTCGCTTCTTTCCTGCATGATGCTCGGCTGTGTATTTTGCAACGTATCCATTGAAAGCGACAGCATTCTCGATCTGTCCGACTACATAACACCTCCGATATTTCTGCTGTTTTTCACCTTGAGCGGCGCTCAGCTCAACCTCGGTATTCTCCCCGAAGTCGGTCTTGTCGGCGCAATATATATAGTCGTGCGTGTCATAGGTAAGCTACTCGGTTCATGGCTCGGCGCAAAGCTCACAAAAACGCCGTCGGTCGTATCTAAATATCTCGGCTTTACGCTTGTGCCTCAAGCGGGCGTTGCGATTGGTCTGACAATAGTAGCTCAAAGCGTCGTACCCGATTACGCCGAGAAAATACGTGCGGTGGTTCTGTGCGGAACGCTCATTTACGAGCTTGTCGGACCGGCACTTACAAAAATATCTCTCACAAAAGCGGGAGAAATAAAAAAAGCATGACGGAGCGTATCAAGTAATGGATAAAGTATATATCTACACCGACGGTGCTTGCAAGCACAACCCCGGTCGGGGCGGATACTGTGCCATACTCGTTTGCCGAGGAAAAGAAAAAGTCATAAGCGGCGGCGAGCGTTCCACTACCAACAACAGAATGGAGCTTATGGGCGCAATTGCGGCGTTTGAAGCGTTGACTCGCCCATGTGATGTGGTTTTTTGCTCCGATTCCAAATACGTAATAGACGGTCTTTCCAAGAATTGGGCTGTTTCATGGCAAAAAAGAGGCTGGAAAAAAAGCGACGGCAAGGAAGCGCTCAATCCCGATTTGTGGGAAAGATTGCTTTCTGCCGTCCGCGGACATAATATTACATACGATTGGATAAAGGGTCATAACGGTCATGAATACAACGAAAGATGTGACGCAATAGCCTGTGAAGAGGCATTAAAGTTTTCTTGACAGCTCACCTATAATATACAGCTCGTGTTCATTATCGACACCGCTCGCCGCCTTTTGGGCGGCGATTTTTTTCAGCCTTTTTATCTTATCGGCAAGCTGCATACGGTAGGTGGGTATATCGCATTTTAATATTTTATCCGACATACCGCACTCAAGTGCCACCTCGTCAAGCTCGTAAGAGTGACCGTTGTAGTGACAAAGTATTATTTCATAAAATTTATCGTCCTCGCGTATTCTGCGCTCCGTCTCAATCTCATAGCCCTCTGAGGCAAGATATGAGCGAAGCTCGGGGATAGAGGACATGGGCTGAAGAATGAGCGATACTCCCTCACTCTTGGCGTATTCGCTGTCGTCGAGTATCTTGGCTATCATTTCCCCGCCCATTCCCGCAATTACGACATCGTCCGGAGCATAGCGACAAGCCTCGCTCAGCCCGTCACCGAGCAGAATAACGAAAGCCTCGGACGATAAACCGCAGCTTTCGCAATAGCGTGATACATTTTCTCTCGCACGTGCGACAGGTCCGGGGCGAATATCCGACAATATCGCTTTTTTTACAATACCTCGGCGTAACAGCTCCGCAGATACCAGAGCGTGGTCACAGCCTATATCGGCTACGACCACGCCGTGTCTGATAAGTGAAATTACGCCCTCAAGCCTCGGTGAAAGCTCGTCTTTCATTTACAGATCTCGTCTGCGAGTCTGTAAAGCTCAAGCTTCTTTGCGGCACGCTTTTCGCAGTGCGCTCTCATAGAGGCAACATCGAATTTGCTGTCAAGCTCCATATGCTCCTTTTCGGTAAGCATACCCTTAAACATTTTATCTATCATAAGCGCCTTTGCTATATCCATAGATGTTATCTCACCGTCACGCTCGCATATAACGAGATTGCTCTTTCCCTCAAGCAGCTCGGTAACAGCCGCCTTACCCATAAGGGAAGCCGTAACTCTGTCACGAACTGTGGGGCTTCCGCCTCTCTGTACGTGAGCAAGACGGGCAAATCTCGTTTCAATGCCTGTCTTTTCTTCGATTCTCTTTGTAAAGCCCTCTGCGTAGTTCGTTCTGCCCTCGGCAACTATAACGATGAAATTACGTTTTCCGTTCTTCTTTGCCGTGTTTATCTTCTCAATTGCACGTTCCTCGTCAAACGGAAGCTCTCTTACGGCTATTGCGACCGCACCCGTGGCAAGACCCGTCTGCAGAGCGATATCGCCCGCATGCTTACCCATAACCTCAACGACATTACATCTTGCGTGCGATTCGCATGTATCTCTGAGCTTATCCACGAGGTCGATAACGGTGTTCATTGCCGTGTCGAAACCTATTGTGTAATCCGTGGATGAAATATCGTTATCTATCGTTGCCGGAATGCCTATGCACGGAATACCGTGTGCGGTAAGATCCGTTGCGCCTCTGAAGGTTCCGTCGCCGCCTATGGCAACGATACCGTCAATTTTTCTTTGTCTGCATACCTTAACTGCGTTCTCCATACCCTCCTCGGTCTTAAACGCATCACAGCGTGCCGAGTACAGCATTGTACCGCCTCTTGATATTATGTTCGATACGTCTCTTACGGTGAGCAGCTTCATATCGTTATCGATAAGTCCCTGATAACCGCAATATATACCGTATGTTTCCACGCCTTTACCTATAGCGGCTCTTACGACCGATCTTATGGCGGCATTCATTCCCGGAGCGTCACCGCCCGAGGTCAACACGCCTATACTTCTGAATTTCATACTTATACCTCTATTCTCATTTGGTAGTGAATTTTTTTTCGCATTGCTATCAAGTATACCATATTATTCCCAAAATGCAAGCCATTTAATAATAATTTTTAAGATTATTAAAAAATAAGTCGAATTGTGCGGTGCAATACCGTTTTTTTCCATGCGATAATCGACAAAATAAAAAATTATCAAAAGAATTTTCCGTTACTTTATTGACATAGGCGATTATTTATGATATTCTTATATTATGTATCAACCGTTCATTTCGATACGCTCGATAGTACGGTATACGAAAGGAGCTAATATGAAAAAGAACAGAATTGCTTCGATACTGCTTGCCGCTGTTACGATACTGACATCGGCATTCACCGTATCGGCGGCAAAAGAAGAAAAGGTACTGTTTGAGGATGATTTTGATACCCTCTCCTCCGAGTACCGTATTCTTGACGGCAACGCAAGCAGAGTAAAGGCAGAGGGCGGTTTTCTGTACATTGATGCCACCGGACTCGACAGCGTTCGCGTACTGCTTCCCAAGAGCCTTGACAGCTATGGAAATTACAGAATAGAGGTAAAAGCCACTTTGCTTTCGCCCTCCGACCAATCACGTTGGAACTCGATAATGTACAGAGTACAAAAAGAGGATTATCCCTACTATCAAATGGCAATAAGAAGCGATGCAACACTTGAAAACGGTGTTGAATTTGCCGAGAGAACAACGGCAAACAGCTGGGCTGTTTCCGCTAAAGCATCCTTCTCCGAAAAAATATCGGAGAATAAAATGTACACCTACACCGTAAATGTCAGCGGACACTCGACCGTGCATAGCATAAACGGTGAGGACTGTGTCGAAAGTCAGAGCCTCAACTCATACAAAACGGGCGCAATAGGCTTTCAGGCAAACAAATCAATAATGAAAATAGACAGCGTTAAGGTCACCGAGCTTGCGGAAACGGAGACAAAGGAACCCGATTGCGTTCAAATAGCTCAGCCTGCGACGAATATCATAGGCGGTATAACGCTCTCAAGACCCGTAACCTCGAAGGCGATACTTGATGAGATATCCTCCGCATCCGTTAAGCCCGCAAATGCTATATTCGAGATAAACGCATCGGGTAAGGCAGTCGGTGCCGACGGCACGGAATTTGCAACACTTGATGAGATATTCACCGCACTCAACAGAGTTATAATGCCCACCTTCAAGGTTTCATCCGAGGATGCGGCACAGGCTCTGTGCAAATACCTCAAGGACGAGCAGAAAACGGATTATTTCGTAATGAGCGAAAACAAGGATCTTGTGAAGACAATGCGTTCGACTGTCACGATATCCAGAGGTGTGTTGGATCTTTCAAGCTCGCTTGCGGATAAAAAAGAGCTTAGCGAGGCGGAGCTGCTTGACATAAGAGGTCAGACAAATTCCTGCAAGGCATCCGTAGTAGTTCTACCCTCACATCTTGCCACGCAGAAAAACGTAAAATACATTTACGACCGTCTTGTTACCGTTTGGGTAAAGGACGACAACGTATCGAATGCAGCGCAGGCTTACAGACTTGCCGTATCGGGCGCTCACGGAATAATTTCAAATAATGAAAAACTCATAATAGACACGATAAAAAATTATTTGTCCGAAAAGGCTCTGACACGTATTCCTCTCAATATCGGACACAGAGGTCTGCCCACGAAAGCTCCCGAAAACACAATAAAGGGCGCTCAGCTTGCATATGAAAACGGTGCGGACGTTATCGAGATAGACGTTTATCTCACAACAGATAACGAGGTAGTCGTTATGCACGACCCGACAACGGGAAGAACGTGTGACAAGAACCTCACCGTTGAAAACTGCACGCTTGCACAGCTCAAGGAGCTGAAAGCAAACAAAGGCTTTACAAGCAATAAAGATTTTACCGATTGCACTATACCCACTCTTGAGGAATTCTATAAAGAATTCAAAGACAAGGATATTATGATATTCTGTGAGATAAAGAGTGCAAAGACTCAAATGATAGACAAATTCAAAGAGCTGACAGAAAAGTACGATATGGCAGATCAGGTATCCGTTATAACCTTTAACCAGAACCAAATATCACGTTTGAAGAAGCTCTATCCCGAAATGTCCGCGGGATATCTTATGCTCGGTATAGCATCCGGTTCAAACGGTGCGGAAATGGCACTGACGGTACTTAATACGATCCAAAAGTACGGCTCAACATATAACCCCTCATACAACGGTCACACAAAGGATTATATCGTAAACGCCAACATGAGAAGCGTTATGACATGGCCGTGGACAATAGACGACAGAAACACGTATGTCGATTACTTCACTTCCGGCTTCAACGGAATTACAACAAACAACTGCAGCCTTGTCAAGTCCTTCCCCAAGTCGATAACCACCGATGCCACGGAGTACGCAGTTGAAAACAAAGGCACACACACAATAAACGCAACATTGACGACCTATGACCGTGACACGAAGGATGCATTCGCATCTTCAAGAAACGGAAAGTGCGAGATAATCGTGCTTGACGGAAAAGGAAACGCAACTCTGAACGGTCATACCTTCACGTTTGTAAACGACGATTCCACACTCACCTACGCGCTTAAATATACATACTCAAATACCTATTCCATATACTCCGAGCCTGTCGTGCTTAAGTCCGGTAAAGCCGCAGAGACCGAGCCGGTAACGGATAACGAATCGCAAGCCCCCATCGACAGCACATCGGATACCGCCGTTGCAAATGCCGGCGGCGGCAACACGACTGTCATCGTTGTATGCGTTATAGGCGCTGTATTGGTATGTGCGATAGTAGTCGGCACTCTTGTAATTCTGAAAAAGAAAAAGTCGGATAAATAATCGCACTTAATCAAAAAAGCCCACCTTATGGTGGGCTTTTCCGTTTTCGGCGAACCGAGGCTTTACAGCGTTGACGATAAAACGGGAAAGTCAATTATCGAGGCTTTTCCGCTCGGTGCGGTATGCTTTATCCGAGTATATTAAAAAAATGACAGCCCTGCCGTTTCGGGAAGGCTGTCATTGTTGATTCTGTCAGGAAAGCAATGCTCTGTCGTTTGAAAACTCGGAGCCGGAGGAATCGGAGAAGGCTTTGAGAAGATAATCCACCGTGAGCCTTTTCTTTTCCTCGCCGCTGACATCGAGTATAACTCTGCCGCTGTTCATCATTATGAGTCTGTTGCCGTATGCTATGGCATCCTTCATGTTATGCGTTACCATGAGTGCCGTCAGCCTTTCCTCTGTAATGAATTTTTCGCTCAATTCAAGCACCTTTGCCGCCGTTTTGGGGTCAAGTGCGGCGGTATGCTCGTCAAGGAGCAACAGCTTGGGCTTTTTCATTACCGCCATAAGCAGTGTTAGAGCCTGTCTTTGACCGCCGGAGAGCAGACCCACCTTTGTAGAAAGGCGGTTTTCAAGTCCGAGGTCAAGCTGTGATAACATTTCCTTGAACATATCACGCTCTTTATTCGTTATTGCCCAGCGTAATGTCCTTTTTTGTCCTCTGCGTGCGGCAAGCGCCATATTTTCTTCTATCCACATATCCGCCGCAGTACCCATCATAGGGTCTTGAAAGACTCTGCCGAGATATTTTGCTCTTTTATGCTCCGCAAGTCCGGTAACATTTATACCATCTATTATGATCGAACCCGAATCAACGGTATAAGCACCCGATATCATATTCAGCATTGTGGATTTTCCCGCACCGTTACCGCCTATCACAGTAACGAAATCACCGTCGTTCAGTGTCAGGCAAAGATTATTCAACGCTTTTTTCTCGTTTACGGTACCGGGATAAAAGGTCTTGCAAATATTAACCAATTCAAGCATTTATCGTCCCTACGCCTTCTTCTTGTGCTTTTCGCCGTATATCTTCTTCCAATGCGTTACGCCTATAAACAGGGCAACGATGAGTGCCGAAAACAGCTTGAGGTCATTCGTATTGAGTCCGAGCGCAAGCACCAAATTTATTACCGCATAGTATATTATACTTCCGAAAACAACGGCAAGAAGTCTGAGTGCGAAATTCTTAAACAGCTTTGAGAACAGCACCTCGCCTATTATTATTGCCGCAAGTCCGATAACTATTGCACCTCGTCCCATATTTACATCGGCATAGCCCTGATACTGTGAAAACAATGCACCGGACAGAGCGACAAGACCGTTTGAAAGAACAAATGCGAACACTTTATTTAAGTTATTATTTATACCGTTTGCACTCGCCATTGCACTGTTACAGCCCGTTGCACGGATCGAATGACCCATTTCCGTGCCGAAAAACCAATACAGAACGGCGATTATTACCAATACAACGCCCGAGGATATCATTATCGAATTACGGGTACTCGAAAGTGAAAGTAAGACCTTATATTGTCCGGAGGGTAAGGGCGAATTTGCTTTACCCGACATTACACGCAGATTGACCGAAAAAAGTGCAAGCTGTGTCAAAATACCCGAAAGTATTGCGGGAATACCGAATTTTGTATGCAGCAATCCGGTAACAAGCCCGGCAATACAGCCCGATGCAAATGCTATAAGCATTGACAGATACACATTCAAGCCCGATACCATACATACCGTCAGCACCGCACCGCCCGTTGCGAAGCTTCCGTCAACCGTTAGGTCGGACAGGTTGATTATTTTAAAGGTTATATAAAGTCCTATTGCCATTACTCCCCATATTATACCCTGAGCAACGGCACCGGGCAAAGAGGCGATAAACACCGATAAGATCGACATATTATAAAACTCCGATCAAATCCCGAATTATGAAAGCTCGATCTTCTCGTAGCCTTCGGGAGCTGTTACATTGAATTTTTCAAGACGTTCGGGAATGTACTGCTTTGTCAACTCACTTGAAAGCTGTATCTCCATATCGGCGGGGTTCTTGCCGTTTTTAAGAATATCGACAGCCATCTCGCCCGCTTTATATCCTATTGTGTAGTAATCTATCGAAAGCGTGGCAACGCCGCAGCCCTTGCAAAGCGCCGCCTCACCAGCTATTACGGGTACGTTTGCCGCACTTGCTATAGGCTCTATCGTGCCGGCACACGTTGCGGCGGTATTATCGGTGGGTATATATAAAACGTCGCTTTCCGCACATGCATTATTTGCTATGGCGGTTATATCATTGGTGTCTGCAAAGGTATATGACTTGACCTCAAGACCCATTGACACAAAGCTCTTCGTTATCTCATCCGCCTGGTACTTTGAATTAGGCTCTGCAGAGCAGTAAAGTATTCCGACCTTTTTCGCATCGGGGAACAGCTCCTTCAGCATCTGCGCTTGCTCGGCAAGAGGAGCAAGATCCGAGGTGCCGGTTATGTTACGTCCCGTCTTACCCGACCATTCGGTCATGCCGAGAGCCGTAGCGTAATCCGTTATGGAGGTGGCAACTATCGGTATAGTTGTCGTTGCGTTTGCCGAGGCTTGGAGTGCGGCAGTCGCATTAGCCATTATAAGATCGACATTTGAAGCAACAAACTGACCGGCGATGATCGTGCAGTTAGAACCCTCCCCGCCCGCATTTTGATAATCGAATTTAACATTATCCGCACCGAGCTTTTCAATCACGGCGGCTTTGAAGCCCTCGGTGGCTCTGTCAAGTGCATCGTGCTGAACGAGCTGACAAATACCGATCTTGTAAACGGTTTTGTCGCTTTGTGTTTGGCATCCGACAAAGGATGTAATGCTCAATACCGCCAAAATAACGGCAAGAGCGGATGATATCATTTTTTTCATTCTACTAACTCCCAAGTTCACCCCGTGGGGCTAAATATAATATTATAATTATACCATTGTAATCGAATAAAGTCAAGGCTTTTCGAGCTTTTTATGAAATTTTTTTCATAATTTTTAAATAATACGCCCTATTTTGCGATCATTTCAGTTGAAATCGACATTTTATTGAGATATAATAATACACATATTCACATTCGGTATGCTTTACTTACCGTATGCAAGCGACCTTCTCGGTGTATCGACATTCAAACATTTAATTATGTTAATTATTATAGGTGATACCATGATAAACACGGTTTTGGGCAAGCTTGAGCCACACCGCCTCGGCACGACTCTGTGTCATGAGCATATTTTTGTCGGCAGTACCGACTTATCCAAGGCGTTCGGTGACAGATGGTACGACAAGGATGCCCTCGTCAAGCTTGCTTCTTCTCAGCTAAAATACGCACGTGAGCGTTTTTCGCTCAACACCGTCATCGACGGCACACCGCCCGATCTGGGGCGTGACGTTGACCTTCTTGTCAGAGTAAGCCGCGAGAGCGGAGTGAATATTATCGCTTCCACCGGCTTTTACTATGACGATCGCTGTTATCTGCTGTGCAAATCGCCCGAAAGCCTTGCGGAGTATTTCATTGACGAGTGCCTGAACGGTATGGAGAACACATACAAATCGGATACACCCGTGCTTCCCGGTATGCTCAAATGTGCCACGGGCAGGGCGGGACTTACCGACATCAACAAGATCTGCTTACGAACGATGGCAATTACGCAGGTAAGGACTTCCCTGCCCCTTTTCGTGCATTGCACTCACTCAAAGAAAACGGCAATTCCACAGCTTGAGCTGCTCTTGAACGAGGGCTGTAGCCCGAAAAAAACGATCATAGGTCACGTAAGCGACATAACCGATGCCGAATATATCGCATCGATACTCGGCTACGGCGTTTATGTCGGTTTTGACAGAGTCTACAACCGTCCCGAGCAAGTCGACACACTGCTTCGCTTACTCGATATGGGCTATGAGGATCGCATAATGCTTTCGCGTGACGGCGACGTGCATTTTGATTTTTCCTCCGAGGGCTTTTCCGGTGCATTGAATCGAGATGAAAACAAATTTACCGTAGTACTCGATACCTTTTCTTCAATGCTGAGGCAGCAAGGCGTTGACGATGTATTGTTGCATAAAATGCTCTGCGACAATGTCGTTCAGCTCTTCGAGGGTTGAGCGTCGCCGTTATATCGCAACGTCACCGTTCCGTCGTCGTTGTAAGTAACGCCCTCTACGGTGAATGTAAATTCGCTCACGCCTCGTGCGTATTCTTCCTTGGTTTTGAATATCGGTCTGTAATTGTCTTTTATTTTCTCGGCACGCTCGCCGCCATGGCAAAGAAGCTTTTGTATCGCACGCACGACACAATCGGAGGCGGTTATACACGCCGAATACGGGTCTGTAATATAGAAATTATCGCCGTGACAAGCACCGCTGCAGCCCGTAACAACGCCCTGAACCACCGGCATGAGCGTTGACAGATCGCCCAGATCCGTACAAGCGGAGCATCTTGACGATGACACTATAACGCTGTCCTGCCCCTCAAGCTCACGCATGGACTCAGCCAACACCTCGATAAGTCCGAGGTCATCACTCAGCGGGAAAAAGCCGAGCGTATCGCACAGCGTTACCTTTGCGCCGACAGAGGCGGCAGAGGCGGCAAATGCCAGATTTATCTTCTTATTATATTCTCTGATTATGTTTATATCGGCACCTCGCAGATAGCTCTCAACGACTACTCGGTCGGGAATTGCGTTTACCGCAGTGCCGCCCTCGGTAATTATCGGGTGAAATCTCAGTTTTCCCGAATCTATAAACGTCTCACGCAGTGAGTTTGCCGAGGTAAGTGCGTTCGTTGCGGCGTAAAGAGCGTTTATACCGCCCTGCGGACAGCTTCCCGCGTGCGATGCTCTGCCCGTAAATACGGCGCGCTTTGCTATACATCCGTTGTATCCGGCATCAAGCGCAAGCTTTTTCCCGCTCGGCAAGCCCGACGAATGCATCATTATCGCCATATCCACGCCGTCGAATACGCCTCTTGCAATAAATTCCGGTTTTCCGCTACAATATGTTATTTTGCCGCTTTCTCTCAGCTGTTCACGGTATGTCATTTCGATAAGTTCCTCTGCAGGTACGGAAATAAAGCGAATGCGTCCGCACAGCCCGTCGAGCATACCCTTGTTTTTCAGATCCGCCGCGACTGCGGCAAGCATTGCATTTTGAGTATTATGTCCGCACGCGTGTACCGCTCCGGTCTGCTTGTCACACTCCGGATGACTCTTGCATATGAGCGAATCAAGCTCACCCAGCACCGCAACTGTCGGTCCGTCTGCTCCCGTATCGAGGTCGGCGTAAAATCCCGTCACATCCTCAAAGGAACAGACCTCATAACCAAGCTCGGAAAACACTTCCTTCATGAAAGCGGTGGATCTCACCTCTCGAAATCCCGTTTCCGGCATTCCCCATAAACATCTTTCAACATTTAAAATATATTTTTTCTGTTCTTCGGTAAGCATTGTAAATTCTCCTTTTGCTATATTATATATCGTCCGCTGCCGTTTGTCAAGGCAAAAAATATACCCAAAAAACGGAAAATTCAAAAAAATATTCGTTTTAGCTATTGATATTTTTCAAAATGTGTGATACAATAAAGCAGAAATACGTTTTACGATGAAAGGGGTAAGGTGATAAACGTGCATTCTTCACAAAACGATACGACTATCCGCTTTTCGTTGTCTCACGAGAAAGAGCAGGAAACGAAAAAGATACTATCCGACGTTTACGACGCACTTAAAGAAAAAGGATATAATCCAATAAATCAGATCGTCGGTTATATTCTCTCCGAAGATCCGACGTATATTACCAACTACAAAAACGCAAGAGGAATGATATGCAGGATCGACCGCGATGAATTGCTGAATACGCTCGTGCGTGAGTATCTGAAAAAATAATTTTAAAAATATTTCGATTACCTCTTGACAAATCACGATAATTGTGGTATTATAATAGGGTAATCCGATATGCGCCCGTAGCTCAGTGGATAGAGTGTCCGGCTACGAACCGGCAGGTCGAGGGTTCGAATCCCCCCGGGCGCGCCATAAAAGCACTTCCATCGGAAGTGCTTTTTGAGTCTTACAACTCGGAGAAAAAAATGTATAAAACCGTAGTAAAAATAGACGGCATGGCGTGCGGTATGTGCGAATGTCATGTGAACGACGCAATACGCTCGACCTTCGACGTGAAAAAGGTCGAAAGCTCACATAAGAAAAAGCAAGCCGTCATCGTTTCCGACTCGATACCGGACACGGAAAAGCTGAAGCAGGTCGTGTCAAGCCTCGGCTATACAGTGCTTGATATCAGAAGTGAAGAATGCGAGAAAAAGCGTTTTTCCCTCTTCGGCAGATAAATCCGTCAAATATGGGGGCGTAAAGGTTTCGACGGGGAGCTTAAAACTTGATAAGCGGGTAGAGTGGCAGAAGCTCTTAAAAAGCTGCAATTTTTAAAATTAAACGCTAATAACGAAGTAGCATTGGCTGCCTAAGTGCGGCCCATCGCCTGCGGAAATATCGCAGACCGCAGCTCGATGTCACGATGCGATGAACGTGAACCGCCCTTTTGCTTTTGAAGCGGTCATGCATAAAAAGGCTACCGAACACTGTCCCCGTCGATCGGAATAGTGCAAGGGAATAATAAAGGTCGTCTGCACCCGGAGAAAGTCATTTTGCGAGCTTTTCGGACAGGGGTTCGATTCCCCTCGCCTCCACCAAATAAAGAAGTCCCCTTGGGGGCTTTTTGTTTGGTGGAATAAATAGAAGGGAATCGAACGGGTGCGTGTTAGCAGACCGGCCGGTGGCAGGTCTGCCCGCACCCTGACCGAGCGGCAGGCGAGACCGATTCCCCTCGCCTCCACCATAGAATCGCAATTAAAAAATATTGCTCAAAAACCCCCTATAAAATCGGGGGTTTGCCGTTCCAATGGTCGAAACTTTAACAGGTGATCCGGCAAGAGTACTTTAATTCCTCCACGGCAGATTTTTCGGCGGACTTGTACAAATCAAACACTCGGCATTTGCGCAACGTAACATACCTATTATATCATATTTTGTGGGATTTGTAAAGAGCTTTTTGTGATATCGCAATAATTTCTACCTATTGCACAAAATTTTGCTGTGATATTCTTACAATATGCCTATTGAAAAATGCTTGATTTTGTGGTACACTATAAGTGCAGAAAGGAAAGGTAAAGTCCGATGAACAGTTAAGTCAACGAGTTAGGTTAAATACAATGTGCGAAAGGTCAAGGTATAGTCCAATGAACAGTTAAGTTCCCCAAGTCATAAAAGCATATGCATAGAGGAAACAAAGAGCGAAAATTCAACACTACAAAAGCAAGAATGCGAAAGGATAAGGTATAGTCCAATGAACAATTAAGTTTCCCAAGTCATAAGGTATATGCATAGAGGGAATGAGTGTTAAGGAAAAATGCTCAAAGCTTTGAGCCATTGATTTGGAAAGACTAGGTATGGTCCGATGTACAAATAAGTATCTTACCTACGGGCGAGTCGATAATGGGGGAAAGTAAGGGTGTAGAAGCACGGCGGTGTTACGCAAATATAGATGATGTAAAAATATATTATCGAATCGCATAAATAAACCGTAGATTCTGCATAAACGTATTTTTCGAAAAGAACAGAAAGCGAGGATAACAAAGGATGTTAGATACCAAGAGTGAATGGAAATGACCCTCGGCGACGTAAAGAAGTCGGCGAGGGTCATTTTTTTATTTACAGTATCTTTTCACAAGCGTAGTATTCACTGCCATAGCGATGACAAGTGCCCAAAAATTCGAAGCCGAGAGAGCGATAGACCTTTATCGCCGTGACATTATCAACCTGTACAAGCAAATGAACACAGCGACAGCCGGATTTTTTTATTTCGTCAAGCAGGCTTGATATCATATAAGTGCAATATCCCCTGCCCTGCATATTTGGTGTCACGGCAACTCTTGCGATCTCAACAAACGACTCACGCTCACGCCAATGCGGCAGATCGGAGTCTTCGGCTACAGGCTCTATTGAGCAAGCACCGATGAGTCTCGCTCCGTCCTTAAGCACATACAGGCATCCTGCGGCAAGATCGCCTTCCGCTTCACGCATCGTCGGATAATCCACATTCCACGGGCAGAATTTGCCACCCTTCACATTCTCATACAGCTTGCCGACCTCATCGAGGTCTTTTTTGCTTGCCCGAGCAAGCACGACTTCGTTTTTCAAGACTTCAGCTTATCCCCGTCACGGAAAGCATTGCCGACCTTTTCACCGAGTACATAATACAAGTGGCACACGGGATCGTACGTTATCGGCTCAAGCTTTTTCACATCGATCTTCCCGTCGGTAAGTATGCTCTCATCTGCCGAAATGCTTACGATTTCTCCGACGAGTCGGCAAGTATCTTTATCATAGCTTTTGAGCCTACACTCAAGGCACATCGGAAGCTCTTCGATTATCGGTGCGTTTACATATTCGCTCTTTTCCGTATGAAAGCCGCATTTATCGAGCTTATTTGGAACATCGTTTCCCGAAACGATACCGACATAATCACATTCGGCAACATATTTTCTTGTTGCCATGCTTACGGTAAAGGCTCCGCTTTTCAAAATATTTTCTGTCGTTTTATGCTCTGCGCTTACGCATATGGATATTTCTTTATCCTCGCTTATACCGCCCCATGCGGCGTTCATCGCATCCGGTATACCGTTTTCATCGTATGAGCCGATTATAAATACCGGCATCGGATATACCGCCGTCATTGCTCCCAAATTCTTACGCATTTTTATTCTCTCTCTTTCTTATTTGATTTCTATAAGCTTATATTTGCTCGTACCGCAACCCAATGCCTCGGCTGCCTCGATCGTATGTACGCCGTTTCTGCTCTCGATACGCTCTATCAAATGATCGCGTCCCGGATCGTCGCTTGCATAGACAAGATCCACGCAAGCCTTATCTATCGCCACGGGATCAAGCGAAGCAAGTATTCCGATATCTGCCATGCAAGGATCCTCGGCAACGGCACAGCAATCGCAATCCACGCTCATGTTTTTCATCACGTTGATATAGGCAATGTTGCCGCCGAAATGCTCTATCACACTGAGCGATGCGTCTGCCATTGCTTCAAGAAAAGAATTATGATCCGCTGTCCAAATGTTTTCGGGCTTGCCCGCTCCGTGTATATATGCCTTGCCGTAGGATGAGGCAATTCCGATAGACAACTGCTTCAATGCACCGCCGTAGCCGCCCATGGGATGCCCCTTAAAATGTGACAGCACGAGCATGGAATCATAATTCAACAAGCCTCTGCCGACATAATTCTTTTTTATGACCTTGCCCCGCTCTATATCAAAGCAAATATCCGGTGAATGCTCATCAAGCAATTCAAATTTGAAATACTTGTCCCATCCATGCTCCGATATCAGCTTAAGATGCTTTTCACTCGTATTTCTCTCACCCTCATATGCCGTGTTGCATTCAACGACAGTACCGGAAACATAATTGATGATATCCGCCCAAAACTCCGGCGGCAAAAAGTTTTGATTTCCCTTTTCACCAGAATGGAGCTTTATCGCAACCCTTCCGCCAAGCTTTTTTCCAAGCTTCTTGTACAGTGACAAAACACTTTGCGGACTTATGTCCCTTGAAAAATAAACCTCTGCACCCATCATCTTCCCTCCGTTTAACGTATTTTTTATACTATAACATATTTCATCGAAAATTTCAAGTGATAATAGAGAATTTGTTTGCATTATATCGTTAAAACTATCAATGCACTTTCACGGAAAAACGCACCCTGATATGTTGATTTCAAGGTGCGCTTATTCGTATTACGCTTGTTTTTTTACGGTCTTGCCCAATACTATTCGAGACAGTAGCAAAAATGCCACTGTAAATGCAATAAGTATGCCATATGATGACAACATATGTAATACCGTATGGTTGAAATAGTTCTCCGCATCGTGAGGTATCATTATTCCCTCTTGCTGTAATCTTAAGGGCAAGGCATTAAGATCTGCTGTGGTTCCGTAACACTCCATGCTCCAACGACATACTGCGAACCAAGAACTCACTTCGGTCGTACCGCTCAACTTGAATATAAGACCCGAAAACAGAATTTGCGGCATAAGTAGTATCGGTGCAACGGTCATTGCTCTGTCGGCATTGGTAAACAATGACGAGACAAACAACCCCATGGCGGCAGAAGAAAGTGCGGTGAGAAATGTCGTGACCAAAAGCTCCGCAAACGGTTCCATCAGGATTCCGCTATTCGGTGAGCCAACCAAAGCGGTAAACACGCCGACCACAAGCAAGCTTTGGATAAGGCATAAAACACCTAACACGATTATTTTCGATACAACATATGAAGTGAGTGACAATCCGGTCATATACTCTCTTTTGAGTATCGTCCGCTCTTTACATATTTCTTGTATTGCATTCAGCATTCCTATCCAAAACGCCGAGCAGGAAAGTGCAAACAAAAGGCTTTTTGTAATTTCATATTGCTCGAATTGTTTTCCGTTTGCGACAAATGATATTAGATATGCGAGAAGCGGTGCTTGCAGAAGAAGCAAGGACGTTCTTTGCCTGTCGTTTACGATAAGCTTTGCATAACGCTTACACAATACACCGAGCTGCTTCAAGCATTCGCTCTTTTGCTGAGCGGTTGTCACATTGTTTTTTCTCGGTATATTCGGAGCTGTACTGATCTTTACGAATTTGTCATTCCAATACTCTGCGTCATCCGTTATCATATTGTATATATCCACAATATCCGTAACACCGAAAAACCGTAATGCATCGTAGTATGACCCACAAAAGCACAGTTTTCCGCCCTTGCCCATAAACAGTATCTTATCGCACATTTTAAGCTGAAGAGTGCTGTGAGTAACGAGAATTACCGTTTTTCCGCTGTCAGCCATATTTCTCAGCGATTGCATAAGATTTCTTTCGGTTCCGGGATCCAAACCCGATGACGGTTCATCCAAATACAACAAGTTCGGATCCGATAAAAGCTCAAGTGCTATGCTTGCTCTTTTGCGCTGTCCTCCGCTCAACGACCTTATCAAACTGTTTTTCTTTTCATTTAGCTCTACGGTGGCAATTGCCTTGTCTATTGCATTTTCACGCTCTTTTGTGGAAATATCCGTGGGAAGTCGCAACTTTGCCGCATAAAGCAACGTATCGTACAGTGTAAGCCCGTCATATACGATATCGGTTTGAGGAACGTAGCCGATAAGCTTTTTCAGCGAATCAAAATTTTGATACAGCTCCACACCGTTTACATATACCTCACCCTGCGTAGGCTTCAAATATCCGCACATACAGTTGAGTATTGTGGATTTACCGGCACCGGAGCCGCCTATTATAGATACAAGCTCACCGGGCTTGATACCGACACTTGCATGATCGCAGGTTATGAATGACTTTTTGCCTTTTCCGCGTTTAATAACTATATCCGACGCATCTACATTTATACCGTTCTTGTAGTGACAGTAATATATGGCATACGATGTAAAAATGAGCTTTGAATTTGTTACCGTGATAACGTCTTTTTCGTGAAGCACTCGCTTTGAATGCACGCCCTTACCGTTTACCAAAACCCCGTTTGTGCTGTTATTATCTGTAATATAATACTCACCGTTTTCACAACTTATCGTTGCATGGTGTCTTGATACACTTATATGCGGCAGACAAATATCGCACTCCGAGGCTCGTCCGATGCTTATCGTATGCTTATTCGACAGGGGCAATATATTCCACTTGTTTAACGACGCCGAATCGGACACAAGAAACAGCACTCCGTCCGCAACGGTCTGCACTCCGTCATCTATACGTATAAGATCGCCGTCGCATACGGCTCTGCGCTTAATTGAGGAATTATTATAAATGAGTCCGTTGGTGCTTTCAATATCGCATATGAACCATCTGCCGTTTTCATATATGAACGAGCCGTGATGGTGCGATACAAGGTGAGAGCGAAGCACGATATCGTTCTCCTCAGCACGTCCGAAGGTCATCTCTCCCTTGTGCTTGTTTGATAACGGCAGAGAATACGGCTCACGGTCGGTGTCGAACACCGTAATGCTTACTTCGTCCGACACTGCAGACCTGCTTTGAAAAAGCGTTGTCTTTTCCGTGCTTGCCATATTACTTATACAGCTGCATATTGGTCAGTGCAGTGCAAGCATTATAACCATAGTATCCGTTTTCGTTTTGCACCACGATCCTTATTTTCAGCGTGGTTACTCCGGTAAGATCTATATTAAGCTCATAGTCTATAGTAGGGTTTGTCAAGGGCGAGGTGTATATGCTCTCGCCGTCTGCAATAAAATCAAGATATACAAAATCCCCAACATCAGTTGTAAAATCGCCCAAGCCGAGCACATTGCCGGATTCTATCATGGATATCTTACCCGTAAGCTTTCTATACTGTCCTCCAAGATCGTATTCAATGGAGGATGACCTTTTCTTTCCTTGCTTGAAGATCAAGCCGTCGGTATAAACATCTCCCAAGTAAGACTTGACCTTGCCGTTTATAACAAAATATTTATTTTCGGTATAACTATCGTTGGTGAACTTCGTCGGTTGAAGCTTATTCAATGTTGTTACCGGCAACACCTGAGAATATCTGTCCTTTGCTTCACTGAATTTCTTGCTGTTTTTAACATTTTCCTCTGCGGCTACGATAATAGCCGTTGCACCGTCAAAATCGTTCTTTGCGGCAAGCTCATCCGCTTGCTTTATCACCGCATCCTCGTAAAGCGAGCAATAATTATTATATGCTATTTCATAATCGACATCGCTCGGCAGATCCTTTTGAGCGTTTTCTATCGTTCTGAGTGCCTGTAAATAATCCTCTTTTGCGGCAAGTGCTGCGGCATCATCAAGTACCTTTTGCTTGTTTTGCTGTGCAAGCTTAGTTTTGTAATCATCAAGCTTGTTTTGAAGCTCAACAGAGCCGGGGTAGGATGCGAGTCCGGCATTTATTTTGTCTATTGCTCTTGAATAGTTGCCCAATGCCGCAAACTTCTCCGCATCGCTTATTATCGATGCTATCTGTTGATCCGGATCGCTGTAATAGCCATCTGTTTCATCAGGCTCCGATTCTGTATTGCTTCCGTTGTTTGTGCTTACACCATTCGTATCGGTCTTTCCGACAGTGTCATCACCCGATGGTTCTGAGGTATCATTCTTCTTGTTATGTTTTTTATCCGTTTCTTCCGCTGCGACATCGTCTCCGTCAGAGTCACCCAAGAACTTGGGCAATACAAACACTGCGGCGGCGATCAGCAATGCAACTATCAGAAGTATCGCTATTATTGCCGGGGCTTTTGATTTCTTCTTACCGAAGGTCGGTGTAGGCTCGTTTAATGTCGTTGTATTGTCGTAGGCGGCAGCGGCACGTCTTACGGCGGTGGTAGCGTCGTTATCGGTCTGAGCGGGATGTACAGCTGTGGTCATATCGGGGTCACCGACTATAACATATCTTCCCTCGCTTACGCTTATAAGTGCTTTTTTCATTTCCTCGGCACTTGCAAAGCGTGATTGCGGTAAATACGCACAAGCACGAAGAATGACATCTGCCATTTCCGGCGATGCCTCACACGGCGGCAGGAGCCTTTCACCTCTTATCCTTCTTTCCACCGCACTTTTTCTTGCCATGGGATCGAGTAATTGAGCATCGTTTTCAATAAACGGCAGTTTATTTCCGTTAAGCAAGCGATAAAGCACTATACCGAGTGAATATATATCCGCTCTTGCATCGTAATTACTGCTGTTTGCCACTTCGGGAGCTATGTAATTCAATGTACCCTTTTGAGAAAGACCGCCTGTAACATTTTCAAGCTTTCTCGCTATTCCGAAGTCACCGAGCTTATAATATCCGAAATCATTTATAAAAATATTTTCCGGCTTTATGTCTCTGTGTATTATATTGCGCTGTGAGCATATTTCAAGTGCCGTACAAACATCGATACCGAGCTTTATTACATCTTTTTCGGTAAGCTTATTGTTGCAAATATAAGCATTAAACGGCGTGAGTAACTCCATTCGTATGTATATATCCCAGCCTATGCCGCTTTCTTTTTCGATGACCTTGTAATCCTCAACGCTGACAATGTTTTGTATGCCCTTGAGTGATTCCATCAGGCGGATCTCGCTTACAAAGTCATCGACGATGCCTTTGAAATACGTTCTTGTTCCGTTCATATCAATTCCCTCGGAACGAAGTGTATCTACCTCGGATTCATCGTTCGGAATGGAAATCACCTTTATCGCCGAATAGCTCTCCACATTATTGTCACGACGCACCGCTTTAAATACCGACCCATATGAGCCTTTTCCGAGCTGTGTTTCGATCTGCCACTCCGGCCAGACACCTGCTAATTTTTCTTCCAACATAATATACCTCATTTATTTTTTTTAAAAATCTTAAATTTTTTCTTTTTTACTTTTATCAAGATGAACGTAACATTGTCACGTCCGCCCTTTTCAAGTGTTTTATTGAGCAACACTTGACCGATCTCTTGCAATGAAGAACCGTTTAGGTAGGTTGCTATTTCATCTGTGCCAAGCATATCCGTAAGCCCATCCGAGCATATGAGATATACGTCTCCCGCACAGTATTCGCCGAGTGCAACATACGGTCGAAGATATGATACGTCCTCCGGCATACCTAAATTTTGGGAAAGCGGCGGCTTCTGCCCGTATACGGATATGCCTACGTGCTCTAACGATATTTGCTTAAGCTCCTTTTGCGAATACCGGAATATTTTACTGTCTCCAACATTACATAAGCCGATTTTTTTCTTTGAAAAAGCGAGCATAGCCGCAGTGGTTCCCATATAATTCAGCCCGTTTTCTTGAACATATTCACATATTATCTTATTTGACAGCTCGCAATAGCTCAACAGCTCGTTCTTAATATCCTTTCCGAATTCAAATTCAGAAAGCTGTTTAGCCGATAGGTATGATGCCACCTCGCCGCATTCTTCACCTCCCATGCCGTCAAACACCGCAAACACCGGGCAAGCAGACGACGATATATCATCGAATACCACTCCGTCGGTTCCGTTGCTTTCACGATCCATATATGTATCAACACAGAAAAAATTGTCTTGATTTACTTTTCTGCATTTTCCGACATTACTCGTGTAGCAAAATTCAATAAAATATGACATGCACACTTCCTTTCGTATAACCGATATACTTAATGCATTTCTTATATTGAAGAATTCGATCATATCTTACAAATGTTTATACTATTTTAAAATACAAAGTGTACTTTATCGTCTATCTGTGGTACTATATCACAAGAAAGTGCAAAATGCAATACTTTTTTTATTTTTATTTCGGATATTTTTCAACAAGTCGGTTTTTATTATGTTTTATATAATAACATTTTGTGTCTATACTATTTGTATGCTTTTTGATTGTCGTTTCTTTATATTTCGGCGATAATTGTTTTTATGATTATTATTTTATGATTTCATTATCTGAGCTTGATTATCTTACATTTATGTTGTTCTCAAATGAAACTTTGAATAAATAAACCGCAGATTTAACTCTGCGTAGATAATTTATTTCCATTCGCAACCGCAAAACCGACCTTAACTGATTTTGTTTTGGTGCAGTGGCACAAATCGATTTGCTTTGTCTTAGATCACACATCCATGAGACCACACGGGATATGAAGCCTCCGCTAAAGATCAATTAATTGCTGAGTGAATGGCTTGAGTTTTGACCGTTCAACGATAGCATTACAAACTTTGATTATACATCCTTGCGTTATAATTGGGTATATTGTATCGAACCGAGGGTGCAGACACAAAAAATTCAAGTCGTAAGACTTGAATTTTTTATCCATTGCGTAACAATGGCATATCATCACGCGAATGCGTGCATATCATCACGCACAAGCGTGTATGTAATCACGCGTCAGCGTGTATGTAATCATGCGTCAGCGTGTATGTAATCACGCGTCAGCGTG
>CAZLRV010000002.1:0-43915 GCA_964562175.1 uncultured Lachnospiraceae bacterium | reverse complement strand
GCGTCAGCGTGTATGTAATCATGCGTCAGCGTGTATGTAATCACGCGTCAGCGTGTATGTAATCATGCGTCAGCGTGTATGTAATCACGCGTCAGCGTGCATGTAATCACGCACCGGCGTGTATATCATCGCGTGCAAGCGTGTATCCAATCCGTCTTTTTCATAGGGCAAAAAGAACAGGTCACACATCATATGCAAAAACGGTTTTTCACGATTTTTTGCATGATTATTTATGATTACGCCCGTTTTTCCCCACCTTTTTGCGTTTTGGGTGGGTGACAAAAGCCTTATGTATATATATAATATATCTAAAGAGCGGATATATCCGCTTAACTCAGACCCGTCGGGCTTAGGGCGCCTCGGGCAAAAGGAGGAAAAAATGAAAATCAACAGTGCAATGAGAATAACGGGGCTTTTGCTCACGTTGGTAATGCTTCTCGGCATTATCCCTGTCACAGCGGCAACATCGGATAGCTTACCGACTATGATAAACGTTGAAATAGTCGGCGATATTCTATACTTTGATGCTTACGAAAACGCCAAGGTCTACACCTTCGGTATTAAAAATGCGGGGGGATACTTTGATCCGCTCACCGATTCGAGCGGCAAGATCCTGAAGCGTCAGCAGATCAACCTCAAGGATTTTTGCGTAGAGCACGAGATCCCGAGCGGAACCTTTGACGTAAGATTATGCGCAATGACGGATTACGGCTGGAGGGGCGGCTCCGATCTGACGACCTTTTGGCGCGGTCAATACACATATGTGACAGATAAGCCACAGCTTTCCAAGCCGAAAAACGTAAGGCTCGGTGCCTTTGATTTGTCATGGGATCCCGTTCCGAACGCCACAAAATACAGTGTCGTAATACATCGGATGAATTCCACGACCCAACTCATCGATACGACATTCAGATACGAAACTTCAAACACCAATATAGACCTCAGGGAAGCCTACGTTCCCACGACTACGGAGTATTCTATCTATCTGACCGCCTTTGCCGACGGGTATTTCAGGAGTGAAGAATATGCATTTGCCAATGAAAAAGACAAACAGTGGCTCGAGCAGAATTTGTCGGATAAGTATATCAAAAATGTGAAGGTATCAAGCGACGGTATTCTCTCGTGGGATGCATATCCCAAGGCTAAAGCGTATAAGCTTTATGTCGGAAACAAAAATACAATAATTTCGCTCGATGATTTAGACTCCTCAAACGGCAGATTATCGTGCGATCTTAACTATTACTGTACGGCGTTCGGTTGTACAGCCTCCGCTCTCAATATTGGTGTAAACCCATATTCAGACAACACCTCAAATGACGGTTATTCCCTCGGCGGTATAACATATGTAACATATAACTTCAAGGGCACCACGGCGCTCACCGGCGAGGTAAGCTACAGCGGAGATCCTCGCTTCGGCAGTACCATATACGCACATGTAAGCGGTACGCCCTCGGGTGCGGAGCTTATTTATGAGTGGCAGGTTCATAAAAACGGATATTGGGTCGAAATAGACTCTGCCGCGAACAAGAATTCACTTAAGATAAGCTCGGCGGATTTAGTCGGTGAGTATATACGTGTCAAGGTAAGTGCAAAATCCTCCCGTTACCAAGGCTCTGTATGCGGTGCGTCAAAGCTCGTAGCAAAGCTCATACCAAACAAAGCACTCGATACCCCGCAATTAAGCTACACCGTAACAAAAAGCGGCGGTAAGGAATACGCTCGCATCGAGATACACAATTATAAGAGCGATGTGGAATACGTTGTAACGGAAAGTGCCGTAACCGGCTCCAAATTTCCCACAAGTCAAAAAATCACCTCAAAGAGCTTTGATAAGGAGCTTTCGGAAAATGCGAAGATCTATTATATTTATGCACGCTACGCCGAAACGGCAACAAGCGAATGCAGTTCGTATTTTGTCAGTGGCAGTATAATAGTTCCCGCAAAGGGTCAAAGCACGGGATATGCAATGGATCTTATATATCCCGAATATGATACGAAGACACCTAAAATATATATGAAGGTCGGCAGTACCATTAAAATCAAATATCAAATCAACCCCTCCGGTGCAATATCCAATCTGCCAAAATGGAATACAACCTACAGCTGTGTCGGCGTAACCAATGACACGGCAAGCAAAACACTGACTATCAAGGCAAACAAGGTAGGCAATACCTTCATTACGGCTTACAAGTCCTCGGACGGTGTAACACCGTGGTACTACGGCTCGGACTACAGCAACATGGGCAGGTCAATAAATGTTATCGTATACGACCCGAGCGATCTAAGCTCCGTGCCTTTAATCAAAACGGATCTCGGCACCGTCGAATTGTTTATCGGTGATAAATACACGGTAGATCTCACCGAGCTGAGCAAGCTTCCTTTCGTACCCGACGGAGTTGACAAGAGCAAATACAAGTATTCCGCTTATCTTCTGTCAAAGGATAATATGACGGGTATGCCTTATGTCGGACAGACCTCTAAGGACGGCAGCTGTACAATAAGCAACGCCGTTATAAGTGCGGTGAAAGAGGGTGAGGCAACTGTATACGTTTTTGCGAAAACGAACAGCTCCACACCGGTTACGGCAGACAGCTATTTCGCGCATTTTAAAGTTAAGGTAACCAAAAAACCGACAGCTGTACTTGAAAGCATTTCACTTATTCCGAAGGAGCTTACATTGCGTGTCGGCGAATCTTCAACCTTGAAAGCAACCAAGAACCCCGTTAATGCAAGCGGTACGTTCAAATGGAGCAGTGGCAACACATCCGTTTTGAAGGTCGACTCAAACGGCAAGGTAACGGCTGTGGGAAAAGGCAAGACAAATGTTACCGTTGAGCTGAACGGTAAAAAAGCCGTTTGCAGTGTTGAGGTATTGCCCGCATACTGCAGTAAGCACACGAAGGTATATTCCTACGCAAACAATAATACACATGCATG
Organism: uncultured Lachnospiraceae bacterium; assembly: GCA_964562175.1. Lineage (GTDB taxonomy): Bacteria > Bacillota > Clostridia > Oscillospirales > CAG-272 > CAZCJU01. The sequence goes on along the minus strand of CAZLRV010000002.1, from coordinate 40,978 downwards.
GTCATGCTCCGTATGCGGTGCATACGGCTCGGAATCGCACAAGAGCGGTGCTTGGAACAGCAATGCCACACAGCATTTCAAGTATTGTGAGGTGAACGGCTGTAATTGTATGATATCATCGAGCATGGCAGCGCACGACTTCAAGACCGTTATCGACAAAGCGGCAACGGCAACGGCGGCAGGCTCAAAGCACGAAGAATGCAAGGTCTGCGGCTATAAGAAGGCTTCTGCGGTAATACCTTCGCTCGGCTCCACCCCTGCGGATACAACCACTCCCGACGATACCACACTCCCCGCAGACAGCGGCGATACGCCTGTAACGGCACCGAATGACGATACCTCCTCACCCGACGACACGACATCGCCCGACGGTACAACATCACCCGAAAAGCCCGACGATACCGCAGGCTCGGACGATACAAGACCCGGTGATGAAATAACAAAAGCCGATACCGATGAAGGATCGCAGCAAAACAGCGGCGGAGGCGCTATGATTTGGATAATAATCATAGCGGCAGTAGTTGTCATTGCGGTCGTTTGCACGGTAGTATATCTGAAAAAGAGAAAATAAACGCAGATCGAAGGTATTTTGGCAGAGCCTACACGACATATTGACGAATGAAATACAATAATTTTTACAAGGCGGTACTTTTTATGGCATTGCTTACCACGCTCACTTCCCTTTTCGGCTGTAACACCTCGCAAAAAAAGCATGGGCTTTCCGACATTACCTGTGTTTCCGTAGCGTGCGGACATATGGATCGCACAATGGGATATTCGTTTTCCGCATATAAAGAGGATGACGCTTGGTATCTCGATTCACAGTGCTTTACACGGAATTACAGCACCGAGAGTGTTTTGAAAAAATGCAAGCTCGGCGAGGATGAGGCGACGGAGCTTCTCGGCATATTGGAAAAAAACAACAGCATTTCATATGTAAAGACCTACAAAAAACCGAAAAAGCTATCCGCTTCGGATGGGGAGAGCTACAGCTTTGTTCTGACCTTCTCGGACGGTGAGCAATATGCGGCAGACACACGGCAAGATGAGCTTGAAGCGTTCTTTTATCGCTTAACGGAATCTTACGGTAAATAATTTAAAAGGAGAATACAGTAATGCAAGATTTTTTGGGGAAATGGAAGCTCAAGGGTATAAACATACCCACCGAAAACGGATTTGAGTTTTACACAAAGGACACATTACCCGAGGAGTACACGGAGAATTATGACGAGGCAAATCAATTTTTGCTTGAGTTTCTTGAAGACGGCACGTTCAATGTGATTGCCGAGGCTGTCGGCGAGTATGCTCAGATGGCAAAGGATGAGGGCATTGAAATACGTGAGGACGGATTCATCGTAGTGCTTCCCGCAACGTGGGAGAACCGTGACGGAGTTGTTTACTACGATACGGGTGCCGAGGGTGAGATAATGGACGAGGAGGTAGACCCGTTCGTTCCGCTCGAATTCACCGATGACGGCTGTTTACTGTACAACTTCGGAATGTGCGTTTACGAGCGTATGTAATAATTCAAAAAGCCGCAGACATTAAGGTCTGCGGCTTTTTTGCCTTTGGTTTTATTAAAAATAATGATATTTATTTTTCTTTATAAACAAGAACATTGCGCCTAAAATTACCGCCATAAGCTCCGCCACGACTATTGAATACCAAACGCCGTCGATTCCCCATATTTGCGGAAGCAACATGACTGCGGCAATTTGGAATACGAGAGTTCGCAAAAAAGATATAATCGCGGAGGTCAGACCGTCATTCAGTGCGGTAAAGAAACCCGAGGAGAATATCGCAAATCCCATAAATGCAAAGGAAAGCGAGAATATTCTGAAGCCATTCACCGTAAGATCCATAAGCTTATCATCATAGCCGACAAATATATTTGCCAAAGGATAAGCGAGTATTTCGGCACTTGCAATCATTGCCACACCGAAAATACCTATCATTATGAGGCTCTTTTTGAGCAAGCCCTTAAGCTCGGAATAGTTCTTTGCTCCGTGATGATATCCGATTATCGGTGCAGTGCCTATGGAATAGCCCATAAATGCGGCGGCAAATATCATGCTTACGTACATCATTACACCGTATGCGGCAACGCCGTCCTCGTCCGCATATTCAAGCAACTGCATATTGTAAAGCATACCGACAACACTCATTGAAATGTTGCTCATAAACTCGGAGGAGCCGTTTATACAGGCGTGTACAATGGCTCCGAAATCAAACTTCGCCGCACCGAGCTTGAGAATGCTCGTATTTTTTCTCGCAAAATAGATAAGCGGAACAACGCCGCCGACTACCTGGCTCAAAGCGGTTGCCACAGCCGCACCGGCAAGCTTATATTCCTGCGGCAAAAGTATAACAAGCACTGCATCGAAGATTATGTTTGTAACACCCGCAGAAACGGTCACAAACAAGCCGAGCTTCGGGCGCTCCGCAGTTACCAAGAACGATTGAAACATCAAATGCAACACGTTAAACGGCAACACCGTAAGAATTATTCTCGCATATTGCACCGCACAGTCGAGCATTTCACCCTCCGCACCGAGCAGTGATGCAATGGGACGTGCGAAAATTATTCCGAGAAGAGCAAAGACTATACTCAGTGCAAATGCAACATATACGAAAAGTGAAAAGAAGCTGTTCGCCGCCTCAGGCTCGCCCTCGCCGAATTTTTTAGCTACTATTGCCGAGCCGCCCGTACCGAACATAAGACCGACGGTAGAGAGTATCATAAGAAACGGCATTATCAGGTTTATGGCGGCAAATGGCGTTTTTCCCGCAAAATTAGATACAAAGAAACCGTCAACCACGCTGTAGATAGATGCGAATATCATCATACATATCGACGGCATGGTGAAGCGAAGAAGTCGTTTATATGTAAAATGGTCGGATAATTGAATTTGCTTGCTCATTCTTCTCTCCCGAACCACGCCATGGCAAAATCGGCTACGGCAGGTACCAATTGCTTTATATTCCATTCAGTCGTATTTACTGTCATATGATAGCTGTCGCGCACGCCCCAACGCATACCGGTTATTATCTCTCTCGTTTCGGCACGTGCCTTGTCAATACGCTTTATTTTTCTTATCATTTCTTTTTCGCTCAGCTTTTCGCCTTCCTTCGCTCGCTGAATACAGCGTCTGAGCTTTGCGTTCATCTCGGCGCAGACAAATATATTAAACGGCTTGTACTCTCTCAATATCACATCCGCATTTCGTCCGACGATTATACAATCCTTGCCGAGGGATGCTATATGCTCAATGACCTTTTTCTGCTGCAACAACAGCTCTATCTTCTCGCTTTGAGCGTACATGGATGAACCGAAGGTACTGCCGAATGAAATATTCTGATTTTTCCAGCCGTGATCGCCGAAGGTCTTTTCTATATACTCGGCATCTATACCGCTGTTTGCGGCAACCATGCAGATTATCTCGTTATCGTAATAATCATATCCCAAATGGTCTGCAAGACGCTTGCCAAGCTCACGTCCGCCGCTTCCGAATTCTCTGCTTATCGTTATTATTTTCATATTTGAATCCCCATCCTATTTTAAGCATAAATAACAGTATAGTCGATTATTACCGCAATGTCAATGGATTTACATAAAATGATACCGATTTTTGCAAATATGTTCACATTGTTGATTGTATTTTTATTCTTGACAATTCACTTTGCTTATTGCATAATGATTAAAATATATTTGAGGTGAAAGATGAGAAGAACAGACAGGCAGATAACCGACAAGTCCGTTATCGTCGATATTATTGACGAATGCCCTTGCTGTCGGATCGGCATGAACGACGAGGACGGTGCCTACATTGTACCGTTGTCATTCGGCTATGATAATAAATGCGATAAGCTGTGTTTATATTTTCATTCCGCAAAAGACGGCAAAAAAATCAAAATGTTGAAAAACAATTGCAAGGTCGGCTTTGAAATGGATACCGCACTGTCACTCGTACCGGGCAACACGGCGTGTAATTATTCGTATTCGTATAAATGCGTAATGGGCAAGGGCACAGTACGATTTATTGAAAATAAAGATGAAATACTATATGCGTTAAATAAAATAATCGGGCATTACACGTCAAAAACGAATCTGCAATTTGACAGATCGGCAATTGAAAGCGTATGTGTGTTTGAGTTAAATGTCGAACAGATAACTTGCAAGGCGCATTAAAAGGAGCGGCATCCGACCGCTCCTCTTCTATTATTTTGCTATCCTACGACGCTTTTTTGTATATATGAATACGGCTGAGGAAAGTGCGATAAATGTAACGGAGCATACGGGAATAATGCTCTGCGAGGTACTCGGCGATTGTGATATTTCAACGGTGGGTCCGAAATCGCCTCTGCGCACGCTCGTTATCATTTTCGTTTCGCTCGTATCCTTTGCGAATTTGGGAAATCCGCCGTTCAAATTCGCCTTTCTTTCCCAATGATAAAGCTCCGTACCCGAAACAAGCTCGTTGAGCGTATTCAAAAATGCGTCATTCTTCATACTCTCCTCATCCATCGCCGAAACTCCGTTCGGGTCTTCGTCAACACCGTATATGCCGGTGCGGTTAGAAGAGAGATAGAAGGTATTTTCTATACTTTTATTATTGCAAATGCCGACAGCACCGCCGTTGTGTATGCCGCTTACGCAACCGCTGTTGTAGGCAATTTTGATCAATGAAAAGCCGTCATCCTCATCCGTTGCGTGAACGCCCGCTATACCGCCGGCATAGGCTGCGCCCTCTACCGTTCCGGTGTTGTAGGAGTTTATTATCTCGCCATAATTCTTTCCCACAATACCGCCGGCGTAGCTTTCAAGCCCGACGGAGGTTATATAGACCTCGGCTTTATTTGCGCAATTCTTTATCGTGCCGTAGTTATACGCCGCAAGACCGCCGGCAACAAGCTCGCCTCTTATCGTCGTATTCATCTCCGATACGGGAACCTTTTCGCCGTTTTCCCTCTCGATGAAGATAGACACGGTAAGATTTACACCGCTTGTGGAGCCTGTTATCTCGCCGTAGTTCTTTCCGACAAGTCCGGCGGCGTATTCCGCTGTCTTGTCGTAATCGAAATCGGATATGTGTACGTTTTTGATCCGTCCCGTTGCGCCGACGACTCCGAAAAGTCCGGCTACGTATTTTGTCGGTCTCAGTCCGACAATATAATTGCCGCCTCCGTCATATTCTCCGACAAACGGCACCGTATCGTCGCCAATGCTCTTTTCCCAAGCTCGCATACCGCAGGCTATATTTACGGTTTGAATATATTTTGCTCCCGCATACTTGCTCGGCTCTCTTTGTACAAGAGCTGACATTGTGACAAGGTCGTCGTAGCTTGTTATCAGATACGCCCCGTCCTTTTGCGTCAGGACATTTATTTTTTTCCAATTTGCGTAAAGTGTGATATTTCCGACCGTGCCTTTTTCTATACTCGTCATTATAAGAGTGCCGTCGGGATCTGCTGACCAGCCGACAAACTCATAGCCGTTACGGCTCGGTGAGGATAAAACGATATCTTCATCGAGCATATTGTATGATATCGGATTTGCGGAGACGTTTTCGCCGCCGTTTAACACATATTGTATTTCGTATTCGCTCAAGCTCCACTTCGCATACAAGGTGAGCTTCCTTTGATTCGGTGTAAGCGATGCATACCTTCTTTCGTATGTATCCTCGGTATACCAACCCTCAAAATCGTAGCCGCGACGGCTTGCGGGGTGTAGTATATACGTTTCGTCTGTTTTGATATCGGATGAATTGTCATGCTCACCGCCGTAGGTGACATATGTCACATGGCAATTATTGAGCCTCTCCAAAACGGGTACGGGATATTCATACTCATCGGGCTGTACCCAGCACTCCGAATTTACTCTTCCGAGCAAAAACAGAACGTCGCCCGTTGCCTCAAACTCCCGCACAGTCTTTGATGTACCGAAAGTATTCGATACCTCCGAGGCAGTGTAATAATAATTGAAATAAGTTGTCGAATCCTTGCCCGCACTTGCGATTATCGCACCGTTATTTGCCTTGACTCCGTTATTAAATCGGCAGTTATACGTATGATTATGATGAAGCACTCCTTTGTTTACCTCGCAGATGCCGCCCATGGTGCCGCTTGACGATGCCCCGTATCTTCTCGTTATATCCGTATTGACGACCGCACAATTTATTATGACCGCATCCTTGTGATTCACACCGACTATACCGCCGAGATATGCCCAATTTCCGAGCTGTACCGAGGAATTTCGCACAAGCGTCGTTTGTATGCTGCCGTAATTCTGTTTTGCTATAACGCCCGCACCGACAACGGGTGTATTTTTAGGGAATACAGTTGCGTTGTCAACTATAAGATCGTAAACCGATGCCGTCTTTGCCAAAACGCCGAACAAGCCGCCGCGGCACTCGTTGTCGATATTCATATTTCTGTTCAGGTCGTACACGCAATATCCGTTGCCGTCAAATTCACCGCCGTAGCCCTCTGCCGAGTTGCCTATCGGAATCCAGATATGCGGTGCGTATGACATATCTATCTCGCACACGAGCCTTGCGTTGGCAGATGCATTCTTTTCGGTAAATGTCGCATTCGTGCCGTCGCCGTTAGTCAATGCGGAAAACCAATAGAGCTGACCTGCGTTTGAAATTTCGTAATAGCTTTTACCGTCCTCCGATACAAGCTCGGGAGCCTCACAGCTATTGCATGAGTGGCAAAAGCCGTTGTCGTATTCCTCACACTCGGTCGTAATGACTATTTGAGCGTTTGCATACGGTACTCTTACCCTAAGCTTTTCGTCAGTGCCGAAATATTCGGTGTAGCCCGTCATCGTGTCGTCAAGTATAACGCTCTCATTCACAAATGCGGTCATGTCCGCATCCCTATAATTGCGTATGACTATTTTCTTTACACTGCGGCATGAGGGCAGAGAGAGATCTATCGTTACCGCCGTACCCGCATTAGCCGTTATAGTATTGTCATTCAGAACCTCGATATCAACATCCGACGCCGTGTAATTGTCGTCTGCGGCGTATGTCACCTTGCAGTCGGTTGAACCGTTGACCAATGCCGTAATTTTCGACCTGAAGCTGTCCTCGCCCAAAAGCATGGCGGAATACATATAATTTGTCTTATTTTCGTCCGACTTTCTGTCATCCTGAAGATTATACTGGTCTACGCTCGTTACAGCCCAATTTTCGCCCGATGTGTACGTTTTGCCGTTGGATATATCGAGCGTTCCGAATACGGCATATCTTGTATGTATTGACGCACTGCTGTCTTTCGTCGGGGTATTGAGCAATAAAAAGATAGGTCTGTTACCGTATGTACTCTCCGAGAGCATGGGTGCGAGATATGCATACGGACTGTTTTTCAAATATGCATAATAATTATTTGCGATAACATCACGCAGCTGTGCGGTAGACGATATGCATTTGTATGTATTTATTCCGTCCGTATATGTTGCCCCGACAAGATTGTAGTAATCGACCGAGGGAACATGGAGATCGTTAAGACCGAATGCGTTTTCATAATTGAAATCGAACTTCTTCATATAGAAATTCTCCGCACCCGAATCCGAATCCAATACATATATCGGAACTACCGCAGCCGCCGCATTTTCACGAGCTACGACAACTCCCTCTCGTCTGAACGGCACACGCTTGCCCACAAAGCCGTTTTTGCTTACCTCATCGCGTCTTACGCCGCTTTGCTCATAATGCGTTACCAAGGTGCTGTCCAAATTGCCTTTTTTGGCTTCGTTATAATAAAACGTCCAATCCGTTTGATTCAAAAACGTATCGTCGGTAATCTCAAGCACAGTCTTATCCGTCATATCCTCGCGCACGTAGCTGTCAAGATATATATAACCGCCCGTAAGGCTTCCCTCAAGGTATATCTCACGTGTCAACCACGCTTCGATAACGCCCGTAATACCGCCATGCAATGCGTTTTTTGAGTATATGCCCGCAAGCTTGTTTTGGCGTGCAATATAATAATCGTTGAGTGTGCTTGCGTATTCCTCAAGCTCCTTTGAGTCAAGCTCCGTTTTTTTGCTCTCGTACAGCTCGGTGAAATACTCGGCACGCTGTGCCAAAAACTCTTGATAAACGAGTATGACAATGCTTACCTCATCAAGCTGTCTTTTTATCGCCGTATCGACAAACCGAGCTTGCTCGGTGCTGTACGGAAGCGAACAGTATGCGACCTGAGCCGCCGTATCGACGAATCTCAGCTTACTGCCCGATGAAGTTTTTGCATACATATTGTCAAGAAGCGCTTCAAGCACGGAATATATCTGATTGTCTATATCATCCGAATTAAAGATCGCATTCTTGTAAAACTCCTCGTCGGAGAGTGTTATATCGTCGTTTCTCTTTTTCGACATTAAAGTAAACTGTGTGAAAAGCGTTTTACGCTTGCCGAGTACCTCGTCCTTTGTCGCCGAACGTCCAAGCTCGGTAAGAGTCGTGCCGTTTGCGTAGCTCTCCGAATATTTAAGATATTCTTTATATGCGCCGTGGGCAAGATAATAATTCGGAGCGGCTGCCGACCTCATCGGCAGCTCTACCTCATTCTCCCACGCATTTTCGTATTTTTCATATACATCCCGCATATTCTGTGCGGCCAGCGTCGAGGATATATCCGCACTTGAGGCGTGAAGATACTCGTTTATCTCCTCTGTTTCCTCAAGTATCATACTGCACATTTCTTTTATTTCCGCAAGCTCCGAGCCGGTGTCATTGCCGCCGAAGACAAGCTTATTCAAAATCGAAGCGACCTCTTGAAACGTCTCGTTTTCACTTGCCGCCGCGCCCTTTACAAGTACACTTCCCGCCGTCGTGAGAAGTCTTGTATACAGCTGATTGCACGCCCATGTCGGAAACGTCGTCGCCATGGTATCTATTATAGAACGCTGTGCCGCAAGCCGATCTCCTCCGCCCTCTGCATAGGTCAATGCCGAAAACGACGGACAAAGCAGTGAAAATATCAAAGCGGCAGATAAAAACATTTTAAGAATGCGTTTCATAGGTTTACCTTTCATACGGTATGATAAAGCTTAATTGATTATATTTTACAATAATAACATAATGGCAATAATTGATTTGTTTGAATTTTATGTAAATATTTTTCAGTTTTCATTGAATATAACCGTTACCGTCGTTCCCTCGCCGAGAGTACTGTCAAGTTTGATCGTGCCGGAGCAACGCTCAACGGCGTGTTTAACGATAGACAGTCCCAAGCCCGTGCCGCCCGTCTGCCTCGAATGGCTCTTGTCAACTCGATAAAACCTTTCAAATATCCTGTCGCAATGCTCCTTGCCGATACCGATACCGTTATCCGCAACCGTAAGCATTACTCCTCCGCCGTCCTTCTTCGCCGTTACGTGTACAGTGCCACCCGTTTTGTTGTACCTTATTGCGTTGTCACACAGATTGTACACTATTTCGTGAACATACCTTTCCCTGCCCTTTATCGTGCAAGGCTCCGCATCCGCACTCAGCTTTACGCCTTTTTTCTCGGCAGGCACCGCAAGCTGCTCCAGCGTATCGTTTATGACCATGTCAAGCCGTGTCACCTCCGAGCATACCTGTTTTTCCTCGTCAAGCTCCGAGAGATGTATTATATCGTTTATCAATGCAACGAGTCTTTCCGCCTCGTTTTTTATATTTCCGATAAAACGCGCGGTATCCTCTTGCTTGACGAGTCCTCGCTCAAGAAGCTCCGCACTTCCGATAATTGCTTGAAGCGGCGTTTTAAGCTCGTGAGATACGTTTGAGGTGAATTCCTGCCTGTTACGTTGCGCATTTACCGCCTCGGTAACGTCTATGCAAAGCACGACCGTGCCGACGAGTGTCTCACCGTCAAGGCTCGGCGTTATCATAAATGCGTATTCTCTTCCGTCCCTCTGCTCGTGAAATTCACTATGCTCCCCGCCCAGTGCCTTATCTACGGCTCTGCGCATTCCCTCACTGCGGTCTATGTGTAATATATCGCTTCCCACGTTTTCTTTTTCCGTGTTGAAAAGCTTCATTGCCGCATCGTTTATGCTGAGTATCCTGCCGCTTTTGTCGAGAAGTATAAGACCCTCCTTCATTGATGAGGTTATTTGTCTGAATTCCGCCTTTCGGTATTCAAGCTCCCTCAGCTGTTTTTCTATCTGCTTATGCTGTTTTTCAAGGCGTGAAAGCAGTGGGGTAAGCTCCTCGTAAGTATCGTTGTTTTCAGGTGAGTCGAGGTCAAGCGCTTCGAGCGGTCGAACGATGCTTTTTGCCATTTTTTTCGACAGCAGAACGGACAAAATAAGGCAGACCGTTATTATCGCGCATATTGCCGGCATCATTCTCATAACAAGTGAAGCTATCGTCATTTGCGTTGCCGAAATCCTCAGCACATCGCCGTTTTTCAGCCTTTTAGCCTCGTAAAAGGTTCTTTCCGTCAAGGTTTGCGAGTATCTTGCTCCGTCTCCCGTACCGCTTTCGAGTGCCTCGGCTATCTCCTCACGGTCAATATGATTTTCCATTTTGTCATAGCTTGCCTGTGAATCGTAAAGCACCTCGCCCGTTGAGGATATCAATGTAAAACGAAAAAGCGACGAGGTGAAATTATCAAAATATTCGCGCCCCTCCGCTTCCACTCCGACGCTTGCAAGTGTCAACTCCTCCTTGAGCCTGTCTATTTGAGTTTTGTTGAAATAATCGTATAAGTAGCCGTTGGTTATGACAAGACTCGCCGTCAGAACCGCCATTGCAACGACTACTATCGAATAAAATATTTTTTTGCTCATTGCTTTATCTCCAGCTTATAGCCCACTCCGATGACCGTTTCAATGTATCCGCCCGCTGCGCCCAGCTTTTGTCTCAACGTCTTTATATGCATATCAACGGTTCTCGACTCTCCGAGATAATTCAAGCCCCATACAAGCGATAGCAGCTCGCTTCTGGTAAACACCGTGTCGGGCTTTTTCATAAACAGCTTTAACAGCTCGTATTCCTTAAGTGTCAAGCTCACCGCCTCACCCGCAACGGTCACGATGTGTGCGTTGTCGTTAATCGTCACAATACCGCAGCTTATCATCTCCTCCTCTTTTTTCTCGCATCTGCGAAGCACGGCTTTTACCCTCGATATCATCTCCATGATTCCGAACGGCTTTACAAGATAATCGTCCGCACCTGTATCAAGTCCCGATATTTTATCTGCTTCACTGCCCTTTGCACTCGCCATTATCACGGGAATGTGACTTGTTTTCGGGTCTTTTCTTATTCGTTCCAAGACTTGTACTCCGTCAAGGTCGGGTAACATGATATCAAGCACGATAAGCGTCGGGCATTCTCTCCGCAGTGCCTCAAGCACAGAAGTGCCGTCGGCAAAGCCCCGTGCCTCAAAGCCTGTTTGAGTCAGAGCATAGACTTCTATATCTCTTATCGTGCTGTCATCGTCAACACACCAGATCATAATTTATTTCACCTCATCATGAACTCCGTTTACGGAAAACTCCACCCACTGTGCGATATTTACGGCATGATCGCCTATGCGTTCAAAATATTTTGCTATCATAAGTATATCAAGTGCGTGTTCTCCGTCAGCCGAACCGTTCTCTATCAGCTTTATAAGCGTCCTTTTTATTGCAACAAAGCTTTCATCTACCACATCGTCATACCTGCATACCGCCCGTGCAAGCTCAACATCACCGCGCACATACGCATCGACGCTGTCGTTCACCATTTTTATTACATCCTTTGCCATTTTGCGTATCTGCCCACTCTGTTCTATATCGTCCTTATTGAGAAAAACGACCATTTCGGCTATATCCTCCGCTTGATCGCCTATTCTCTCCATATCCGTTATCATTTTAAGTGCGGACGATATCGTGCGAAGATCGCGTGCAACGGGCTGCTGTCGGAGCAAGAGCCTTAAGCATATTCCCTCGATCTCCCTCTCCGCTCTGTCTATCTCCTTGCCTCGTTCAATGACCGTTGCCGCTGTGGCAGTATCGCAATCGAGCAAGGCACTTGCAACAAGTGCGATAATGCTTTCGCACATTGCTCCCAGCTCTATCATTTTTCTGTTAAGCTGTGCCAGCACTTCGTCTAAACTGCTTCTCATATCAACCGAACCTCCCCGTTACGTAGTCCTCCGTGCGAGGATCGGAGGGCGAGGAAAATATTGTTTCCGTCTCACCGTATTCCACAAGCTCGCCCATAAGGAAAAAAGCTGTCATATCCGATATTCTGAGTGCTTGCTGCATATTATGCGTTACGGTTATTATAGTATATTTTTGTTTCAATGTCAATGCCAATTCTTCAATTTTTGATGTGGATATCGGGTCCAATGCGCTTGTAGGCTCGTCCATAAGCAATACACGCGGCTTAAGCGCTATGGCACGGGCTATGCACAGCCGTTGTTGTTGTCCGCCGGACAGACCGAGAGCGGATTTTTTAAGTCTGTCCTTTACCTCGTCCCAAAGTGCCGCATCCGTCAGCGCTTCCTCTACCACATCGTCTAATTTCACACGGTTTTTCAATCCGTGCGTCCTCGGTCCGTAGGCTATGTTATCGTAGATACTGCACGGAAACGGATTCGGCTTTTGAAATACCATTCCTATTTCACGTCTAAGCTCGTTTACATCGACGCTCGGAGCGTATATATCCTCCCCGTCGTACAAGACTCTGCCTTGTATGCGGACGGACGAAACCAGATCGTTCATTCTGTTGAGTGTCTTTAGGTACGTGCTTTTTCCGCATCCCGACGGCCCTATAAGTGCGGTGATACTGTTTTCGTATATTTCCGTATTTATGTTATTCAGAGCTTTGTTTTCTCCGTACCAAAGACTCAGCTCTTCGGTTTTTATAATGCTTTTCATATTTTTCTCTTTCTCTTGAAATGGGAACTCAAGCCCTTAGCCGACAAATTAAGCAAAAGGGCAAGCAGAATAAGGATTGCCGCCGAGGCAAAGGCTACATCAAATTCGCCCTCCTCTTTTGCGTAAACATACAATGCGACGGTCAAAGTCGCACCCGGGCGGCTCAGTGCATCGAAATATCCGTTCAGTGTATGGGAAAAGCCGGAGGTAAAGAGAAGTGCCGCAGATTCTCCGAGTATTCTTCCGAGTGCCAAAATACAGCCCGTTATTATTCCGTCAACGCAGTTCGGCAAGACGAGCGTGCGAATAACACGCCATTTTCCCGCACCCAGACCGTATGCTCCCTCTCTGTAAGATGTCGGTACTCTCTTTAAGCTTTCTTGTGTCGACAGCATTACAGTCGGCAGATTCATTATCGCAAGCGTTAAGCTTCCGGAGAGCAGACTCGTGCCGAAATTATTTGAAAACATCAGCATTCCGAACAAGCCGTATATTATCGACGGAATGCCCGACAACGCCTCTGCGGCAAATTCAATGGCACCTGCAAGCTTACGGTTTTTCGCATATTCTGTAAGATATATTGCCGACCCTACGCCAAACGGTATAGTAATGGCTATTGCCGTCACCGTAATGTAAATCGTATTGAGTATGTCCGGCAAAATTCCGACACGCCCTTCAAGGTAGCTCGGCTCGGTGGATATCAGCTCCCACGTTATATGCGGTATTCCTTTCACGAACACATAACCGACGAGCGACAAGGTAAATGCGGCGCAAATAAATGTGCAAAAAGCGGAGACGCCTTTCATGAATGCCGAATACAGCTTTCTTTTCTTACTCATTTTACACCCTCTTGCCTTTTTTCAAAAACAGATGAAGCACGGCATTTATGAGCAATATAAACAGATACAACACAAGTGCAATTGAAAAAAGTGCATTTCTGTGCAGGCTCTCCGGGGTTGCATACGACATTTCAGATGCTACCGCACTTGTTAAAAAGCGAACGCTTCCGAGCATTTTCGGCATATTTGCGACATTTCCCGATACCATCATCACCGCCATTGCCTCGCCGACGGCACGTCCGATACCGAGAACCACGGAGGAGGCAATGCCGCTTTTTGCACACATGACCGACACTCCGAAATAGGTTTCCACATCGCTCGCACCGAGTGCAAGCGATGCCGCCTCGTATTCCTTGGGTACGGCATCAAGTGCAGAAAGGGAAACTTTTATTACGTTGGGCAGAATCATGACCGATAGCACGAGCATTGCCGCAAGCAGACTTGAGCCGTCGGAGGTTCCGAAAATTCGCCCGATAAGCGGAACGAGCAGAAGCATTCCGACAAGACCGTAAATTACCGATGGAATAGCCGAAAGCAGCTCTATCGCTCCCTCCGTCACCGTGCGAACGGGTGCGGGAGCAAGCTTTGACAGATAGACTGAGGCGAAAAAGCCTATCGGTACACCTATTGCTACAGCCCCCGCCGTTCCGTACACGCTCGTAAGAATAAAGGGCAATATACCGTATCTCGGCTCATCCGCAGTCGGCGACCATTCCTTGCCGAAGATAAAATCAATTATACCTATTTTCAGCGGAGCTTTTATTCCCGAAAGCACGAGATAAACGGTTATCACAAGCACACACCCCACGGTGACGAGTCCGAGCAGGAGAAACACAATGTGCAGAACGCTCTCCGTCGTTTTTTTGATATTCATATTATTCTGCCTTAGTTTGCCGCTACAACACCGGACTTACTTATTATTTCCCGTGCCTCGGATGAGGTAATGTATTTAAAAAATCCGTCTGCATATTCACTCAGCCGCCCGTCTTTTTTCGTGACGAGTACGAACGGGCGTTGCAGTGCATATTCTCCGCTCTTTATGCTTTCCTCACTCGGCAACACTCCGTTTATTTTTATCGCCTTTACGTTATCCTTCACCGATGCGACAGAGGCGTAGCCAATTGCGTTTTCATTGCTTGCGACGATAGATATAACGTCCCCCGTTGAAACCGATTCTTGCCTGTATTTGCATTTGTTTGCCGTCTGTGTAACGCTTTCGAAGCCGTCTCTTGTACCGCTTCCGGCTTCTCTGCCTATCAATACTATCTCGCCGTCACCTACACCAAGCTCATTCCAATTCTTTATCTCACCCGTAAACACCTTGGCAAGCGTCGGAATGTCGATATCGGTTAGATCGTTTTTTGGATTTACAATAACGGCAATGCCGTCATACGCAAGCGTTGTTTGCACCAAGCCCTTTGATTTTTCTTCATCGTTCAAGGCTCTGCTTGAAAGCCCTATATCGCATCGCCCGTCGAGGACGGCTTGTATTCCCGTTCCCGAGCCTGTTGCGTTGTACGATACGGATACACCCGTTTCGTTCTTGTATGCCTCCGCAAGCGAGAGGATGACTTTGCTCATTGAGGTCGAGCCGTCTGTCGTCACCGCATTGTTTTCTCCCCCGCAACCGCACACCGAAATGCACACGGCAAGCAGAATGGCGGTAAATATCATTTTTTTCATTCTTTCATTTTCTCCTTTGTTTTTTTAACTTTACCCTCATTATATACGTCTACCGTAAAATCCGAAATCACAAAGGCGTAAAATCCGTGTAAAGCCAAAACGGCAATTGCCTCATGTCTTTGAAGCAATTGCCGTTTTATGTGATTTGATTTTTACCTCAGAAAGGTGATGCCCCGTATCGCCAATACTTTTTGTCAAGCGAACGGAAATCTATTGCTCTTGCCATATGGCTCTCGTCTATCTTCTCGCTCTTGTCGAGGTCGGCAATGGAGCGTGCGACACGCTGTATTCTGTCGTAGCCTCTTGCGGAAAGTCCCATTTTGTCAAACGCCAGCTTAAGCAATCTTTGCGCATCGTCCGTCAAAATGCAATACTTTCTTATATGGGCACTCGTCATTTCCGAATTACTGTTTATTCCTATCTCCGCATTTCTTGCGTTTGCATATTCTCTTGCCGCAATTACACGCTTTCTTACAACATATGACGGCTCGGAATCGGGCAGGTTTGTCAACTCGTCGTACATTACCGACGGCATCTCGATCTGTATATCTATTCTGTCAAGCAACGGACCGGATATTTTTGAAAGATACTTCTTTATGTCAGAATCCTTGCATATGCACCTTCTCTTTTGAGAGCCGTAGAAGCCACATTTGCACGGGTTCATCGCACATACGAGCATAAACTTGCTCGGATAGCTTATCTTACCGTTCACTCTCGTTATCGTGACCGTGCCGTCCTCCATTGGCTGTCTGAGTACCTCAAGCGCCTCACGCTTGAACTCCGGCAGCTCGTCCAAAAACAGTATTCCGTTGTTCGAGAGCGATATCTCGCCCGGCATCGGTATGTGGCCTCCGCCCGCCAAGCCTACAGACGACATGGTATGGTGAGGTGAGCGAAACGGTCTTGTCGTTATTATCGTGGAGTTGGGCGGCAAAATACCCGCTATCGAATGTATCTTTGTGGTTTCAAGTGCTTCCTCAAGCGTAAGCGGCGGCATTATCGACGGAAGTCTTTTTGCAAGCATACTTTTACCCGAGCCGGGAGGTCCTATCAAAAGCAAGTTATGCGAGCCGACTGCGGCTACCTCAAGAGCGTTTTTCGCCTTGTATTGTCCCTTTACATCTGCAAGGTCAAGCTCCGTATCGTTGAAAAAGTCGGTAAACATCGCTTTATTGAAATCACACTTTTCAATCTTCTTTTTCGTATTCAAATGTATCAACAGCTCGGATAGGCTCTGCACCGGGTAGACGTTGGCGCTTTTAATGACAGCCGCCTCCGGTGCGTTTTCCGCAGGCACGAAAAGCTCCGTGCTTCCGTTTTCCACGCAAGCCATACACATTGAAAGCACGCCGCGTATCGGTCGCACATCTCCCGACAGCGAAAGCTCACCTATGAAAGCACAATTATCGAGCTTTGCGTCGGGTGATATCAGATTTGCCGAGGAGAGTATGGCGATGGCGATTGCAAGGTCGTACGACGAACCCTCTTTTTTCTTGTCTGCGGGGGCAAGATTTACGGTCAGCCCCATATCGGGGAAAATAATACCGCTGTTTCCCAGAGCCGCCTTAATTCTTTCTTTCGATTCCCGTATTGAAGTATCGGGCAGACCGACTATTTCAAATTGCGGTATTGCATTTACCGAATTGCATTCCACCGTGACCGGATATCCGTCTATACCGAATATTCCCGCGGTCGATATGAGAGATAGCATATAAGCACCGTCCTATCAACGATTATATATATTCTTATAATATCACATTTTGTCGATAATTTCAATAGGCTGAGCGAATTTTATGAAAAAACAGAAAAAATAAGCGCAAAACGCAAAAATTTACGAAAATATAACATAATTAAATAATAACATTTACGCTTAAATGCTATTATAAGCGGTGGAAAAGATTATTTATCAGGAGGATAAAACATAAATGGCAAGAAAAATGAAGACCATGGACGGTAACAACGCCGCGGCACACGTTTCTTACGCGTTTACCGAGGTTGCGTGCATTTACCCCATCACGCCCTCGTCCGTCATGGCAGAGGTCACAGACCAATGGAGCGCAAAGGGACAGAAGAATATCTTCGGTCAGTCCGTTAAGGTCGTTGAAATGCAGTCGGAGGCAGGTGCGGCAGGTGCCGTTCACGGCTCTCTGCAAGCAGGTGCTTTGACCACGACGTACACGGCGTCACAAGGTCTGTTGCTCATGATCCCCAATATGTATAAGATAGCGGGCGAGCTACTCCCCTGCGTTATCCACGTTTCGGCACGTGCGGTCGCATCGCACGCACTCAGCATTTTCGGAGATCACTCCGACGTTATGGCGTGCAGACAAACGGGCTTTGCAATGCTCTGCTCCAACAGCGTGCAAGAGGTCATGGACTTAGGTGCGGTAGCGCATCTTTCGACTATCAAGTCGAGAGTTCCGTTCCTCCATTTCTTCGACGGCTTCAGAACGAGCCACGAAATACAGAAGATAGAGCAATGGGATTACGAGGATCTTGCCGAGATGGTAGACATGAAGGCGGTCGAGGAATACAAGCAGCGTGCGCTCAACCCCGAACATCCGGTATTGAGAGGTACGGCTCAAAACCCCGACATTTTCTTCCAGGCTCGCGAGGCATCCAACCCCTATTATGAAGCGGTACCCGAAATAGTTGAAGAATATATGAATGCCGTAAACGCAAAGCTCGGCACGAATTACAAGCCCTTTAACTACTACGGAGCAGAGGATGCGGAAAAAGTTATAATCGCAATGGGCTCGGCTTGCGAGACCATTCAGGAAACAATAGATTATTTGAATGCAAGAGGCGAAAAGGTAGGTCTTATATCCGTTCACCTTTACAGACCTTTCTCGGCATCTCGTTTCGTTGCCGCACTTCCCGCAAGTGTGAAGAAGATAGCCGTTATGGACAGAACGAAGGAGCCGGGTTCGATAGGCGAGCCTCTCTACCTCGATGTCGTAAAGGCTTTGGCTGACGAAAATGTTCATCCCGAGGTAGTTGTCGGCGGTCGTTACGGTCTCGGCTCAAAGGACACGACACCCGCAGATATTATAGCCGTATATAAGAACCTCGATGCCGAAAAGCCCGTAAACCGCTTTACCCTTAGCATAGAGGACGACGTAACGCATCTTTCTCTCGCAAGAGAGGAAAATCCCGATACCGTTCCCGAGGGTACGATATCCTGCAAATTCTGGGGTATCGGTGCAGACGGTACAGTCGGAGCAAACAAGAACTCCATAAAGATAATCGGTGACCACACCAACAAGAACGTACAGGCTTATTTCGCATACGACTCAAAGAAGAGCGGCGGCGTTACGATCTCTCACCTGCGTTTCGGCGACAAGCCCATAAAGAGCCCCTACTATGTTTCCATGGCAAACTTTGTCGCTTGTCACAACGTGGCATATCTCGACAAGTATGACATGACGAAGGATATCAAGGACGGCGGCACGTTCCTGCTCAACACAGGTTGGAGCAAGGAAGAGCTTGAAGAAAGACTTCCGGCAAACGTAAAGCGCGATCTTGCAGTAAAGGGCGCTAAGTTCTACACAGTTGACGGCGTTAAGATAGCACGTGAGCTTGGTCTGGGTAACAGATTCAGCATGGTGCTTCAAGCGGCGTTCTTCAAGCTGGCTAACATCATTCCGATAGACGAAGCCGTTAAATATATGAAGGATGCGGTAGTTAAATCGTTCTCCAAAAAGGGCGAGGATATCGTAAGAATGAACCAAGCCGCAATAGACAGAGGTATTGCGGAGCTGGTGGAGATTCCCGTAAAACCCGAATGGGCAAATTATACCGATGATAAGAGCGAGGGCAAAGCCGAGGGCGGCGAGGATATGCTTTCACGCTTTGAGAAAGAGATACTTGCTCCCGTAAGCGTTCAAAAGGGCGACGATCTTCCCGTTTCCACATTCGTTAAAGAAGCGGACGGTACATTCCCTCAGGGTCTTGCCGCTTTTGAGAAGAGAGGTATAGCCGTAGATGTTCCCGAATGGAACGGCGAAAACTGCATACAGTGCAATTTCTGCTCTTACGTTTGTCCTCACGCCGTTATACGTCCCGTTGCAATACCCGAGGGCGATGAGATACCCGAAGGACTTTCGACCATGCCCATGACCGGTATGCCCGGATATAAGTTCGCTATTATAACCTCGGCACTTGATTGTACCGGATGCGGCTCATGCGTACAGGTATGTCCCGGAAAGAAGGGCGAAAAGGCTCTTACGATGAGACCCATCGACACGCAGACCGACAAACAAAAATATTTCTCTCTCGTATATAAATACACCGATCAGGCTCCCGTGCTTGAGAAATTCAAGCCCACCATGGTAAAGGGCAGTCAGTTCAAGCAGCCCCTGCTTGAGTTCTCCGGCGCTTGCCCCGGATGCGGTGAAACTCCTTATGCAAAGCTTATAACTCAGCTCTTCGGCGACAGAATGATGATAGCGAACGCTACAGGCTGCTCCTCTATTTGGGGTGGCTCGGCTCCCTCAACGCCTTATACGAAGAATAAGGACGGCAGAGGCCCCTCATGGTCTAACTCCCTCTTTGAGGATAACGCAGAGTACGGTCTCGGTATGGCTGTCGGCGTAAGACAAAGACGTGAAAGGCTTGCCGAAAAGGTCAAGGCTCTCATAAATGTTGAATACGCAACGGCAGATATAAAGACCGCAGGTGCGGCTTGG
Source organism: uncultured Lachnospiraceae bacterium (assembly GCA_964562175.1). GTDB lineage: Bacteria > Bacillota > Clostridia > Oscillospirales > CAG-272 > CAZCJU01. The sequence goes on along the minus strand of CAZLRV010000002.1, from coordinate 20,906 downwards.
CTTGACAGCATGAACGATGCCGCCGCATCACGTACAACAGGCGATGCACTTCTTGCCGCTTGCCGTGACGGTGTTGAGGACGGATGTCCCTGTCAGGCTTGTACGCTTGCACGCGAGGTTATCGAAGAAGCGGATATGCTCACCAAAAAGTCGATATGGATATTCGGCGGCGACGGTTGGGCTTACGATATAGGCTTTGGCGGTCTTGACCATGCAATTGCATCCGGTGAGGACATAAACATTTTCGTATTTGATACCGAGGTTTACTCCAACACCGGCGGACAGGCTTCCAAATCAACTCCTACCGGCTCGGTAGCACAGTTTGCGGCGGCAGGTAAGGCAACGAAGAAGAAGGATCTTCCCATGATAGCAATGTCTTACGGTTATGTTTATACCGCTCAGGTAGCTATGGGTGCGGATTACAACCAGTGCATCAAGGCCATCACCGAGGCTGAGGCATATCACGGTCCGTCGCTCGTTATAGGTTACGCTCCTTGTATCAACCACGGAATAAAGAAAGGTCTTGCAACCGCTATGGCTGAAACAAAGCACGCCGTTGCATCGGGATATTGGCATCTGTTCAGATTCAATCCCGCACTTGACGCACCGTTTACACTCGACTCCAAGGAGCCTACACTCTCCTACCGTGATTTCATCATGACCGAGACTCGTTATAATTCCTTGCTCAGAGCATTCCCCGAGCGTGCAGAAGAACTGTTCGCACAAGCCGAGAAGCAAGCAAAGGATAAATACAAGAGACTCTTGAACTACAGCAAGCTGTACGAATAATAATAGTTCGAGTAGGGCGGTCGATCCGCCCTACTCTTTTCTCATATATATTTATATTTCCATGCAAAAAGCTGCCCGATAGAGGGAACGGTTCTCTCTTTCGGGCGGCTTTGCGTTTTTTTTCGCTTGGGAAACAGGGGCTGATGTGTCAGATGTTTACTTCAAAGGATTCGCCGCAGACGGGGCAGGCGGCATGGTGCTTCCCCTTGACACGCGGCAGTCTGAGCATATTCTTACAGTGCGGGCATTTTCTGTAAACGTGTGTTTTTCTGTATTTTATCCGATTGAAATTTATGCTGAAAAATGCTTTTATCGGCTTAAAAAAGCTTTTAAATTTCTCGTTCTCTCTGCGTCTTTTGACCGTATTTTTCGAAAACATTCTATATGCCGCAACAACGAGCAGTACAATATCCGTCAAATAGATTACCAAGCCGGCAATAACCAACGGGATAAACATACGCACTACGGATAAAACAACGGACAGTATGATCAAAAGACATGACAGCTCATCGATTCCGTATCTGCCGTACATAAATGCGGCAAGCTTTTCCTTAAAACTCATTAGAATACCTCCATATCAACAGAGGATATTATACAATATCAAAGTGCTTTTTTTGTGTAAGAAAATCGGCTTTATTTTAAATTCTCTGTATATTTGTTTTTAGGTATACGTATAACAAGCTCGATATTTTCTCCGACCTCACGCTTCGACCTTTCTATATCAAAGCCGGCATCCCGTATCATAACGACGGCACGGTCAACGGAATTGAGAAATATGCGTATATCCTTCAAAAGAAGCTTTCTTTTCGGTTTTGCTTTTGCGGAGCTTACATTGAGAACATCCGACACAAGCTCCTCCGTTTGTGCTACGTTATACGAATGCTCTATCACCTCATTGAGCAGCTTTGAGCGTTCTACCCCGTCTGTTATGCGAAGCAAGGCTCTTGCGTGCCGCTCGGTAAGGCAATTTCTGATTATCAAATTTCTTTCGCTCACCTCAAATCTCAAAAGTCTCAGCTTGTTTGCGACATAAGATTGGCTCACTCCGAGAGTTGCGGCGACCTCCTCTTGCTTCAAGCCGAAGGTGTTGCAGAGGTTTGATATCGCACTTGCCTCGTCGAACATATTCAGATCCTGCCTTTGCAGATTTTCGACGAGTGCCATTTTTGCGCTTTCCTCGGCATCCGAGTCAATTATCATACACGGAACATATTTACAGCCCACTATCTTCGAGGCTCTCAAACGTCGCTCGCCCGAAATAAGCTCATAAAGGCCTCCGAACGGTTCATCCTCCCTTGCAAGTCTGCGAACCGTAAGCGGCTGTATTATTCCGTAATTGCGTATGCTCTCGGCAAGTGAAAAAATGCTTTCATCGTCGAATACGGTTCTCGGTTGACTTCTGTTCGGACATATCCTATCCGGACTTATCATATGTATCAAGCATTTTTCCGCTTCCTCAAGACTCCTTTCACGCGCCATGAGCCTATCCTCGTATTCCTCAAGACGGTTCTTCCTTTTCGTATATTCTCCGTCGAATCTGTTAATAAACGATCTGACTACCGACATTTTTACTCTCCTCTCATTTCTTTACCATATTATACCATTTTTGAAGTGCAAATGAGCGTGCAATATGTCGATGAGACGTGATAATTAAAATAAATATGTAAACTTGAGTAACTATTGTTGTAAACATTCTTTTTTTCGCTTGAATGTTTAATATTTTATATGTAAAATATAATCAGATAAAAGAAAGAAAGGCTTAAAAATGAAAAAAAGATTATTTTCCGCTATAATTCTCGCCTCCGTTATACTCTCGAGCGTATATGCGACCTCCTGCTCGGATAACGCAAATAACACCGACGAAGCAGGCACATCTACCGCAAATGCGACCGACACCGACAACGCAGGTAACGATTCCGATAACGCATTGACTACAGAGTCCGTATCTGAGGATTACGCAAATTCAAAGGCTACCGTCTTTGAGGTTGTCGATCTGATATATAAGAGCTACAGCGATTTTCCGAACATAAAGAAGTATTCCAAGCCCGAAGCTGACGGCAGTGCCGAGATGAAAGCAAACGAATTTTCATCTTTCTTCGGCTACGACCTTGTATTCGGCGAGGACGGAATCGCATATCCCGATGTGTATAACAAGCTTGAGTCATATGCAATATACACACCCACCGCATCGCTTGACGTTCACGAAATATGTGTTTTCAAATTCAAAAACTCAACGCCCTCGTTTGAGATAAGCCAGCTGTGCGAGGACAGAATAACAAAGATAAAATCAAATTACGCAAGCAACGAGAACTATGACACGGACAAATCAAAGAAACCCATAGTTGAGGGCTGTACCTATAAGGTATTCGGCAGCTATGCCGTTTTGGTATGTGCGGTAAACCCCTCTGCGGCACTTGATGCTGCGGATAATTTCATAAAGTCCGCAAAATAAAATTCGTTAAATGTAAAAGAACCGTGGATGATCTACCCTCGGTTCTTTTTTCGTTATATTACGCTTTGTCTTATGAGATAAACCCAATGTGCCGTTGCTTGTCACGGTTTTGGGAAAGGTCGATCCCCTGCTCCGTTATGTATTCCTCTACATCGTCAATTATTATCGAATTATCTCCGTCGCTATCCTCCGTGCGAAGATTTTGGTTCATGATGACACTATCCAAAATATTTCTTACGGTTCTTGCGTTGGCGAAATTCGGCTTGCTTCTGTAATACTCGGTAAGCCCCGACACAGCCTCAAGTGCTTCGTCATTGATCTCATACTTTTTCTTTTTCAGAAAAGCACTTGCAATGTCACAAAGCTCAGCTCGTGTATAATCCGGAAAATCAAGTGTAAAGTGTATTCTCGACTCAAGTCCGGGGTTTGAGCCGAGCATTTTTTTCATCTCATCCTTGTATCCGGCAAAAATAACACAGAGCCGTCCCCTGTAGTCCTCCATAGCCTTTACAAGAGTGTCTATTACCTCCTTGCCGTAATCGGTCACGCCGTTGATATCCGAATTATTGGCAAGTGCATACGCCTCGTCAACAAACAATACGCCGCCTATTGCTCGCTGTATTACACTCTGCGTTTTCTCGGCTGTAGCTCCGAAATATTGGCTGACCGGATCGAAACGCTCCGATTCCGATATAAGCACATCTGTGCAATCATACGGAAGCTTGAACATTTTATATCCGCACATTGGACAGGTGCATACCTCTTCGCTTTCCTTGGTTGCCGTGCAACCGATACACTTATACACAGCCATAGTCAATCTACACCAAGTGCTTTTTTTGCCGCATCAATCGGCGTTGAATAGAATATCACCTGAATATCTTTTTTTATATCATAACATAAAGCGTCGTACTTATCCTTGCTTTCGTCGGGAAGCATGAGCCTTTTTGCACCGGCATTTGTTGCGGCGGCAAATATCTCATCAAGCTCCGTTGTAACGGGCATCATACTTCCGGACATTACGACACGGCCGCAAATGAGAAGCCCCGGCAATACGGCTCTGTTTGCCAACCCCGAAAATAATCCGACTATTTCCGCAACGGATATTTCATCGCTAACGCCCCTGCTTTGTAAGTCATTGAAGTATAAGCTGTAATCGAAATCTCCGTAAGAGCCTGAAATTATCTTCCCACAGTTTTCGCCGAAGTAGTTAAATGCCGCCATGATGCTGTCCTTAACGCTTTTTGGGGCACGTGCGATGCCTTCGACATTCTTAAAGCTGAGTTGACCCGTGCCGTTTATTAGCTTGTTTTCAAGGCGGTAAATTCCGATAACACTATTGATGGATCTTCCGACTCCGTAGACATAGCCCGGTGTTTCAAAGCCCTCAAAGATAAGCGTGCCGTTTGCCACCTCCGGAAGTGTTACGATAGTTTCCTCATCGCCGTCAAGATCTATATATCCAAGTTCCACATCCGCAAATTCAGCCGGTGTCATCTTCTTCAGCTGTTCCTTAACACAGCGGCGGCATTCTATCGCATATTCCAAAATTTCGGCAGTCTCCTCCTTGTTCATTTTCTCGTCCGGATAAATAAGCTTTGCCAGCCCCGAAAAGGTTCTGCCCACGGCAATCGTATCACGTGTATTGAAGCACTTATTCAAAGCAAAGTATTTGCCGAAGGAATTTGTAAAATCGTACTTTCTCATGGCATGGCAGAACTCCGAAAAGCAATCCGAGATCAAGCCGAAGCTCTTTGTAAACAGAGCGGAACGGAGCTTTGGCGTTTCCCACCCCGGCAAATATGCGTGGATCCTGTCAAAAAATGCGGAATCGTTATTAAATTCCTCCGGAAAAGGCTCAAACAGGTTCGTGGTGCGCATCATATCCGCAACGCTTCTGAAAGTGTTGCCCTCAAAGGCAATGGAAGCATCGGAGCTTATGGAGTCGGAGCCTCTGGCAAAGCTGCCGTTTGCCATGTAGTTTTTCATTATCTGAACCATATCGCCGCTTGCCTGAGTAATGCCGGCGACCTCATCGAATGCAATGCAATCCCAATTGCCGACAAGTCCCACTCTGCGTGACGACATATTGTAAAACATATTCGATACGGTCGTCGTACCGCTTGACATTAAGATGGAATAAGGAGAAAGCTCGCTGTAAACATGAGATTTACCCGTTCCGCGAGGACCCAGCTCTACCAGATTATAATTCTTCTGAATAAACGGCACGAAGCGCAGCAAATAATGAAGCTTTTCTTTTTTGCTCAGCTCGTTCGGCTCATAGCCTGCGGAGCGAAGGAGCAGATCTATCCACTCGTCCGATGAAAAATCCGCTCTTGCTTCTATCATCTCTTCCAAATCGAGATTTGCCATTTGAATAGGTCTGAGAGAGGATATTTCAAACGGAGATTCGCACTTCGATTTCTTTTTCTTTATCTTCTTTTTTCTCTTTCGATTATCGAAAATATCCTCCTCGTAATCCTCTGTGTCATCATCCCTTTCAAGCCCCACGTACTCTATTTTGACGATACACCATATACCGCCGACAAGAAGCTTCTCGTTATGTACCACAAGATCCGAGGGTACTTCAAACGGATCCATTCTCAAATTTGTAAAGCGTGCAATATACTTGTCCTCACGGTCGTCGAGTGAGACTGTGATTTTGTCTATAACGGTATACTGACCGTTTTCTTTTATCTTTGATTTTACATACTCGCTTTGGTCGGGACGCACATAGTTCTCGCTCAATATTTTGCGTATCATCTCCAAGCCCTTTTCGATGCTGTCCTCGTCATCGGTTGCACAGTACGAGCCGAGCAGATACTCCAGTACATAGGTCGGCACGTTTGCGCCCTTTTTCATCATCATGGTAAGATCTTTTCTTACCGCTTTACCGCTGAAATGCTCTATTATTTTTTTATCGAATTCCGTCACACCTCTGTCCTCCCATCAAAAATCAAAATCATTTATAAATGCGATATCTATCGTAAACTCGACTCTGTCAATTACGTTTCCGCTGTCCTTTTCCGCTATTGTAAGATAATATGCATCCGTCTTTTTGAATTCAATGCTCTTTAACGCAAATCCGACCTTGAATAAGCGCTCCGAATCGTTATTGCTCGTCTTATCCGCTATTATCATCTTCTTATCGCTGACCGGCTTGCCCGATGCATCCGCCATATATACCTCATATGTTGCCGCGGAAAGCTTTCCGCCGACGGCATCCTTTTGGTAAAAGTCAAGTGAAAAGATACTGTTTGATATCTTGCGGCTTTGGCTGATAAGCATAAGCTCGACTCTGCCCGCATCGACAAACTTCTTTGAGCCGGAGCGGATATTTTTATACTCGATCACCGACACAACGCATTCTTGAAGCGATATACCGCCGTGTACATAGTTCATACCGCCGCCCTGCTTCTTTATACGAATATAGTCTGCGGGCGTAAAGCCCACAAGCTCGCTGTTCATATGCTTCATAGGCAGCTTTAGCATATGCTCCGCACTGCAATCGCCGTCCGCTATTACATATCTTCGGTCAAGCTCAACGATATTTCCGGATATTAGGCTCTTTTCCGCTTTATCCAATTCATCAAGCGGCTTGCGTGAATACAAAAAACCGTGGTCTGCCGTTATAATGATATTTGTACCGCTCATGTCGTTGGCTATCAAGCGAACCAAATTCTTTATTTCGGTCACCGCCTGCTCACAGGCATCAAACACATTATCCTCAGTGAGTGCTTTGTCGCCTACGGCATCTATCGTGTTGTGGTAGATATAAACGACTTGAGCATTTTTGACCCTTTCACGTCTCTCGGCTTGCTTCATGTCACGCAGTGTACCGTATGTAATAGCAACATTGCCCGAATGCACGGATTCGAGAAGCTTTCCTCGATTTTCAAGCCCGTCGGTCGATCTGCCGTCGCACAGCACCTTGCACTCGTCCGTCAACTGTAATTTATAATGCGGAAGCAATGCCGCCATTCCGAATTTTGTCGCCGACGGAAACACCGCTTGCATTGACGAGAGCTTTGCACTTCCCTTCGTTTCCTTCAAAAGCTCCTCTGCCAGCTGCTTGCCGACCTCATAGCGAAGTGCGTCGGATATAATAACATATACTCGACTTCCGTTTGCCAAATGCGACTTTACATAGCACCTGTAAAAATCCGCTTGATTGCAAATATCAAAAAGCCGTGTGTCCTTTACTATCTCATCGGAGATAAGCGAGGTCCATGCAGTGCCGAGTGTTGACAGATACCAATTTTTGTATAGCTTCTCCACATAATCGGCAACATTTTTATACATATCCTCAAGCACCGTGCTTGATTCCCGCAAGCTTGCGGCAAAGCTGACATGAAAACTACGATAGTAGTGATCCATCTTGCAATAATTATCGCAATACTCACACCAAAGCTTACCGTACTCGGCAATATGAAATCCGCTTATATTGCTTTGATAGAACTGTTGCATCTTAGCCACCTGAAGCAGACCGTCAAAGTAATGGCGAACACGCTTATACCATTTCAAGGTTCTGCGCTTTTCCACAGCCCTCACTATATCCTCGGCTTTTATGATGCTGTCGGATATCTCCGTCATATACTTTCTGAGAATGCACTCGTTTATGCACGGGAAGCACTCGCTGTCAAGAAGTGCCTCAATCTCAAGCTTATCAAAATGTTCTTCCAAATTGAGTTCATACTCGACAATACGCGCTATTGTGTACAGCTCATCGTCTTTGTCGGAATGAAGCCACTCATTGACAAGGTCATAGCATCGCTGACCGTGTGAGGAGGATATCAGCTTATCGAATTTAACGAGATGTGCCGTATTCATTGTGACGGAAAGTGCCGTCATGAGAATATGCTCGGCAAGAGATGTCAAAGAAGCGTTTTCGGAATATATATATCCCGTATAGCGACTTATCATCTCCCACATGACAGCTTCGTTGCCGAATTTTCTTATGCTCGCAATAGCCTCGTTGCTTTCGTTGTCAAGCCAAGATAACAATATCGCTTTTATGACCGATGCGGCATTGTTCGCTTCCGCTCCCGCAAGCACCGCCATGATGTCGATATGAAGCTGACCGACACTGTCGTAACGGCTCTTAAACGAGGCAAGCCTTGCAACACGCTCCCTGTTGTCAAAGAATTTGGAATAAGCCTTCATTGCCTTTCTCAATTGCGCATTGTTCGGCATATTCAGCTCATCCATGCGAATTGAGTGCAGGTCGGCACGAAATTCCTCGCTGTATAGCTTAATGTCAAGCAACCAATCGTCACGTATATCCGCATAGGTAAGCGGGTCGTAAACCAAATAATCGCCCTCAATATCCGTCTCGGAAAGAAGCATTTTAACATAAAAGCTGTTTTTTCCGTTTAATTTGATTATTTTCACTCCGTCAATGCTCAGCTCATCTACCTGCCTGTCAAATTCCCCGTCCGGGTCTTGCCAAAATATGATACGCCGCTTATGGTCCTCCACCGGCGGAGCGGCAAAACGCTCTTTCAAGCTTCGTTCTATGTTTATACTCATATGCGATCCCTCAATTAAAAACCGAATGTATTATTTTATCTTCTCAAGCACATCTTGAAACTTGGCATAATTTACCTTTACACCGTCGTCAAGGTCTATCGGTATCATCATATCGGCAAGATGATGTATTTTTTCCTCGTATTTTTGTATTTCAAGTGCTTGCTCCTTAAGCTTCGCTATTTGCTTGCCGAGCTTGACCCTCTCCGATGGGCTTGCACCGTCAAGGCTGTCCTCAAGCATTTGAAGCTGAGTGCGATAACGCTCCTGCTGCTCGTGAACGTAATCGGTACGCATACGTGCAAGCAGATCCGGCTGATAACGGTGCATATATATAAGTGCCTTGAAGCCGTTTTTCTTACCGGAGCTGAAAAGCCAATATATAGGTCTTTTTTGATATGTTTTCAAGTGGTCGGCGTAAAAGCCGTTTAATAGGTAGGCTCTTATGACCTCCCTCGGCGTTCCCTTGCCCCCCAAGGCTCCGGCGATAAATCTCAAATTTTCCTCAAGCGTTTCCTTGCCGTATACCGCCTGCACCCATTTGAATATTTTCCCCGCCAGATCGTCATCGAAATATTCATCGTCGCAGATGGGGATGATATTATCTTCATCCGGCTTGAACGTGACGTATTTGGACTCGTCCCAATCACCGCCGGCGTAAGCAAGACCGTCAACATCAAGCGAGTATCTACCGAATATACAGCCGACGGCATAAGAGATGAGTGAAACTATCTCGTCATGCTTTGTGCGTACATAAGCGCTTCCCCTCATGCTGTCGGGGATATTGTCCTTGTCGTCAAATATCCTATGTACCGTTATATCCTTGTCCGCGACCTCCGGCGTCAGCTCGTCCCGTAAACCGTATATGTCAATGAATATGCGGTTCAACTCCTCCTCGTTTGCTTTCAATTGCATAAAACGAGCCTCACACTCATCTTTCCACGCATTGTATCTATCCTCTATCAACCTTGCCATTTTTTACACTCCTTTATCAGCCTGCAAGTCTGCACATTTCATCTCTTGCCAACAAAACTTCATTTTCGACAACCATGCCCGTTTCATCGGGCAGGCACAACGTGATTTCTGTGAGGGTCGTGCCTTCTACCAAAAACTTGACATAGCAATACAATTGTTCACCACTAAAATTATTTTCATTTTTCTTGTAGAAGGACTTCAAATATTGTGCGTCAAAATTGGTTGTATCATTTAGAATATGTATCACAAAGCGTTCATTTTGCAGCATAGGACAAGTATGCCCGCCATTATATTTAAAGCAAATATTCCGAAGCCCCCCCACATTGTTTCCGTTGTTAGGGAATCCACTTGCAATTGCCCACGAAATGTTGTGCTGTCTCCTATGTGCACTGTATTCATCGAGATATAAGTTCCGGTATTCCGGAGTATTGTTTAAGTGTTTAAACGATTGATACTGATTAGCTATTATCGTCTTTATTCCATCAATCTGCTCTTGTGTAAGATGGTTTTCTAATTCTTCTATCATAGCTACTTCCTCACACCAGCGGGTGCCGTTTAAAATCCCACGAGGTTTCGTAGGAGTCCCAGTCATTGTGAGAGCATTCTGTCAGATTTATGCTAACTTCATTTACAAGATCGTTGTACTTGTCAGAAAAGATTATTGGAAAACTTGCTATATGTCCTACCTCATAGTTGATTGTAGGGGATAGAATTTTTGCAATTTCCATTGCAACATTAGAGTTGCAAAATGCTAAAAGATATGGTTGTTTATTATGGTCGGCAAAAATACTTGTTCCGGCTACATCATAAATGTGTCCAAAGGGTTTATATCTGAATGCAATTGTTCCACTTGAAATTTTTGACCATGTAATACTTTCATTAAAGTAAGTATCCGTATTTTGTGGACGAGAGCGCAGTTTCCCTTGATTATCTGTAAAATGACGAATTTCGTAGCCATCATTATACCAATTGACCACGAAATCATTATTACCGTACCACTTTCTAAAGTCGCCACCTTTGTTATACGGAAACCACTTTTTTTGTGAGTTTTGCGCTTCTTCTTTTGTTTGAGCCGTAAAGAATGTGTTGATAATATTCGTCTCGTGCCAGAAGCGGACAAACCGTTCATTTTCGCCTGTTGCCATTCCTTGCCGAGGATTGGCTATATTTCCTAATTGAATACCCACTTCAAATGCCGATAATATATTATCACTCACCCAATACGCCACGGGGCTGCCGGGGATCTTAGAGAAGTTGGATTGGTCGGAGGCGTAGCGATTCTCACCTGCGAGGAACATATCTTCTTTTGCTTGCTGTGTTGTCGGTTCGATAAGGCGGCAATATTCGCCTTTATATTTTGATACATTGCTTTTACGAAAAACAAAGGAAGCGGTTTGAACTACCTCACCGCCTATTTCCTCAAACGCTCTTGCACCGAGGTGTACCATATTCACTATATCTGTATCAAGGAGCTTCAAACGCAATTTTTCAAAGCTTGACAAAAACATCCATGAGTGTTGTGTAATCATGGCTTGATAACCGTTTTCTTTTGTCATTTGTCCGCAACGCTCGATAAATATCGCAAAAAGATCGCTTTTACTATCGGGGTAATTTTTCTTTATGAACTCCGAAAGATTTGCACTCATACCGGAGGAACCCATATAGGGAGGATTTGTCACGACTACATCATATTTCTGCGACATTGCCTCTGCGGTATGTATAAGCGGCAGAATATCGTTTTGAACATCCTCACAGAAAACGCCTATTTCGTCGCACACCTCATCCGCTCTTGTGTAGAGTGCGTGCAGGTCTACTTGGGATATATTGAGGATCGAGCCGTATTCCTTTGCGTTGAAAAGCTCACGGCGCAGTGTATCGAGGGCGATTTTAAGCTTTGGGTCATTATTTGTAAAGTAGTCCGCGACGGTGTTATCTATGCCGTTGCTTTCGGCAATTGCGTACACATGGGGTTGAACACAGCGGGTAAATACGCGGCGGTCATACTGTCGTGCTTTCATCATGACGGCAAAATAGGCAAGCTGTGCGGCACGATCGTCTATATCGAGTCCGTACAAATTATTTTGCAAAATGCTTCGAACCGCATCACGCTCATTGTAGCCGGAGTGCAAATATATATCCATAAGCACATCGAATGCATATACGAGTATATGACCGCTCCCCATACAAGGATCTATCAGCTTCAAGGATGGCAATTCGTCAAGTGTGACAGTACGCTCGGCATTCAGACTTGCACGCACCTCGGGGGCTTGCTCTGCCTCGGGCAGATAATAGCGCCAGCCCATTTCATCGGCGATATCTTTTTCTCTTGCGATACGCTCTTGCTCGCTCCACTCTCCGATATGCTGTGAGGTACGATCGTTTATGTAAATTCTGCCGAGCGAGTTTTCGACCATATACCGAACTATCCAATCGGGGGTAAATAGCTGAGTAGCCGCAGGTATGCGCTCTTTTGATATTTTCACATTTTTCTTGAGTTGTGCAAATGTATCGTCCTTAAGCTCGGAATTATAATACTGATACAGCCAGCCGATTATTTGAACCTGATCTGTCCAATCCTCTTCCGGAATATCCGAGACCATACGACCGAGGACGCTGTCGGGCTTTAGCAGATTACCAGGGAACAGAAGCTCTGTTGGGTTATCGAGCTTTTCGAACATAAGCGGCAGACTTTCGCTCAGTGCATTGCATTGCAGGATAATCAAATATCTGTAAAGTGTTTCGTTGTCTTGTCTGTAAAACAGCTCAATGACCTTTTCACGGTCTATGCCGCCAAGCTCCACGCTTACGGCTTCCTTTAGTATTTGCGGCTTAAATGCTCCGTCCTCGTCCGTGAATACACGAATTTTGGTGGGAAGATAGCCGTTTACCTCCATAAACCGCAGAGCGATAAAGCGGTTGAACCAGGTATATGCTACCTCCTCCATTACGTTTTCATAGCCCTTTTCGTTTATTTCGGCAATAAGCTGTCGCCGTTGCTCTTTTTCTTGCTTTGTGAGCGGTCTGTCGCCGATAACATCTATCGGCTTGTTGTCGCCGTCGTTTATCTCGTATTCATATGCTTTCTGCTTTACGGCTTCTATCAGCTGAACACGTGCCCATACGGCATAGTTTTTTATTGCGGTTTTGTTCATTTCCTTACCCCTGCTCCGTTTCATTTTTCATCAGCCGTTTACACAATATGCAGTACATCGCATTCGTCAAGCCTTGACATAAGCTTTTGTTTTATCTCGGATAGATATTTGTCGATATCCTCCTCGCATTTCAGCTTGACGGAATATCCGAGTGTTCCTCTGCTTACGGTCACTGTTTTTTCGTCGGCTTCGGTCGGTATCATAAGAGCGTTGATATATTGACGTTTGATATTCGCTATTTGAATGCGCATGGCATCGAGCTGTGTCAATGTTGCACTGTTCGATATCGAATTTTCCTTTGCTTTCAGTGCCTCGTCGGCTTTGAGTACTATATCCGCTTGTTCGGGCTGTGCGGTTTGGTATATTTCATCCATTGCCGCCATTATTTCGGAGCTTACCTCTTGCTTTTTCTCATTAAGCAGTCGGGCGTATACGCTATTAACGCTTTGTATCAAACCGGGAAGTGTCGATATCTTTTTATAGGGCTTTTTCATATCGACCACGGCTTTTATCTGCGATAATGCGTCCTTTGCCTCGTTCTGTCCGTTCAAATATTCTTCTTCGGCGGACAGCGAGTCGAGCAATTCCGCCGCACTGTCGAATATCGGCCTTTGATTATTGAAGAACGCCCACACATCTGTCATATCCTCGGACAGGTCAAGAAGCTCATCCTCGTGAGCCACCATGGTTTCAAGAAGCGTCTTGTTATCTTTTTTCTGTGAAAGGATATCTTTGCATAGCTCAACGCCGTTTTCCACGACATTTTTATCGGGATATGCGGTACTGCCGTAATGCTCACTCAAAAGCCCTTGCAGCTTTGAGCATTGTTCCGTGAAGCTGTCTATCACAAATTTGATAAGCCCGTCCTCGTCGGTGGGAACATCCATCGTATTGAAATATTCTTTTAAGAATTCACGGGACTTTCGCATCAAAGAATCGGCAATAGCCGTTCTTCTGCTCACGAGCGTTTTATCTATCTCACTTTTTCTTCTCAAATAATCCGGGAAATGTCTGTCGTCCGGCTGTATTGCGTTACCGCTGAAATGAATAACGACCTTTTGCAGGTTCACAAGGCTTGCGACGATCGCGGCTATATCTATCTCACGCCATCCGTAAGGAACGGCAGAAAAGCGGCGTTGTATATCGCCCATTGAGGTGGGCAAAAGCTTCACGCTTTGAAGCTCAAGATATTGCTCGACTTCCTCAAGTGCCTCGTGATTATACATACAAACGGCGCCATTTGCGCTCATCTGCTCGCTTTTGCTATCCAAAACTTGCAATATCTCGCTGTCGTTATCGAAATTATGCTTGATATAGCCGAGCTTTGAATATACGCTTTCAACCAATGCGGTCAATGCGCTTTCTATTTTTTCCTTAACGGAGGACTGCTTTGTGTATAAGATATCGCCGTAAACATAGACCTTTGCTTCAAGAAGCGCCGAGGAAATATGCTCCTTCGCCGTCTTTTCATATGCGGCTGCCTGCTTCTGTTTATTGCTAATGATCTGTTGGATCGCATCGGGGAGCTGTGCCACATTGCGACTTTTTGCATATTTGCGAATTTTTGCGGCGTTCTCCAAATCATCAAAATACGGATATTTATCGGACAGCACGAGAATAGCCTCGTTATTTACGTTTGACTTCATAATAAGTGACTGCTCGGTGGATGTATACAGATCCGATGCTGCTGTAATAACACGGAGGCGTATTGCGCCGGAGAGCTGACCTATAGCCGTTTCATCTATAAACCGGTCATAAGCAAAATCGTATTTGCCGTACTTGAATTTTTTGCTGACATACAGATCTCCGAAAACGATTTGTGCGATAGCTTGGGTTATTTGGGCGCTGTCTATCGGCGTATTTCTTATATCACGCTCTATGTCCTGCTCGTCATCCGTCAAGAAGGTGTATGTATCGCCGTTTCGGGCGATATAATTCTGCGATACGAGTCTGTCAAGCGATGCTTGAATGCTTTTACGCATATTGATCTTGTCTGCACGAATATCATCCACCATAAGAGTGGTAATATTATCCACATTGGCTTTAATATCGTCAACATAACGTATAAGGTACAGAAGCTTTAGCACATCCACGTCGTACGCCTCAATACCGTCACGTCTGTCTGCGGCGCCTTGACAACGGTCAATTACACGGCGAATGGCACTTTCAAGAAAGGTATGTACCGTTTTGTAAAATAAGCAAAACGGCACAAGTGCGTTTTCGTCCTTTTCTTTAATGGATTGTGCCGCCTCTTGGAACGCCGAAAGCATTGAACGCTCGCCGCCGGATAGGTGCTTTCCCGAATTGCCGTGCTTGCGTATCTGTGCCAAAACATTTTGTATCAAACGAAATTGGTAAGGTACAAACGGATATGTTTCGATAAAATCATATTCATCCGAATATCCCTTAAGATCAAGAAGTGCATCGTGAAACGTGAACAAATTCTTCAAAATCGCGCTGTTATTGCCGTAGCTCATGGCAAGCATCTTTTCGGCGATCTCCGTCTTTGCGAGAATACGCTTTTTAATTACCTCGTCGGCAGATGAAGATGATAGACTGAGTCTTGTGTTAAATCGACCTTGTATCTTCGAAAAGTCGTCTCCGCTTATTTTGGTAATCGAATCTATCGCCTCTTGGCTCGTAACCATTACCCATACACGTCCATCGCACTTGGAGCCGATCTCCTCAACGATCGTCTGCAAATTAAGCATAAGATTGCCGTCCGAGCCGATGTACTGTCCCACCTCGTCCACCATAAACAACAGGCGGAAATCGTTTCCTTTGGAGTCTATATACTCTTTTATCTCTTTCACAAGCTGTTCAATGGACATATCCGCAGTTTCCGTTCCGTTGAACCAGTTGCGTGCCGCTCCCTCGCTCATTTCGAGCGTATCGACAAGAGTTTCGACAACATCATCCTCAAAAAACTCGAATGCGGCACGTGCATTTTCCCATTCGTCTCCGTTGACCTCGGCGAATTTTGCTTTGAAAGCCTCGGTCTTTCCGCACTTGTTGATAAATTGCTCAAGTCTTGCCACTTTCAAATCGTCCCCGTAAAAGCCTCGATATTCATAGAATACCTTTGCGAAAACACGTAGGATCGCAGTCTTGTCTTTGTTTATCGGGCTTTTGGAATCGATATTGAAAAGAACGGTATCCGTGGGAATGCTCGCACAATGCTTCAGCTGAGCATACATCATCGGATCGTCGAATTTATCCGAAAAATACTCAATAGCTGGCTTGCCCGCAACCGTATCGTTTGAGAGCAGATAAGAAAGGATCTTCAAAAAATGAGATTTACCGCTTCCGAAAAAGCCTGATATCCATACACCTATTTTGTCGGTGGGATAGCTCAAGGATCTTTCGTAGTTGCCGAAAAACGTATTGAAATGCTTTCTCAGCTCTCGTGTGATTATGTATTCGCTCAGCTCCTGCTCGATGCTTCTTTCATCATCCTGTGCCACCTTGATAACACCGTTGATATCACGGTCAATATCGGACTTGTAAATATACTGTAATTGCATTTCCATTCTCCTGCATCAAAGCAAATTAAAGGCTCTGTAATAGTTGCCATCCGAAAATTTCCCGAACAATACAAGTTCCTGCCCGTTAAAGCTTCCGGGATAAAGCATCAAAACGGGTATATCGGCAAAAACGTGTTGAATATTGTCAAGTATTTTGTGCGAACGCATAAACGGATATACTTTTCCAACACCGGTAATAAGCAATACATCTCTGTTTGCCTGAAAATCGCATTTCATTTTTGCGACAAATACTTCGGGAGTTGCGATTTTTTGAAGCTGTGCAAATAAATGTTCTTTGCCTTTTCGCTCCTCCATACTCGGAATACTTTTCAATATTCGTTTTTCTTCGCATATTTCAAGAAAGATCTTGTACAGATCGCACTCTATCAAGCGGTACGGTTTATCCGAACGGGCTTTGAGGCTTTCAAAGTATGCTCTTACCGTCAGCTCATGTGACGGGTCATAGCAAAAAACGTGTATTCCCACCTCATTTGACAAACCCTTGTTGCTGAGAAAACCGGGATCGGACAAACGAGGCGATACCTTGCTCAATCTATCTGTAATGCTTTCCATAAGTTTCTCCTTATCTAAAGCAATTAAATGCCGGAAGTGCGGCTAAATCGCCCATAGCTCTTATTTCATCTTCAAGCACCGGCTCAATTGTCATATTGTTCAGCTGTGTGGCTTTGGTAGTATCCAAATACCCGCATTCCACCAATACTTTTTTCAATACCTGCTTAATTTTATCGACGGTTATATCACTCCATGACGCAACGGAATCGTTTTGTTCTGCAAGACGGAAAAAGAACAAATTGAGATCCTTTTTGGAAAATTCAAATTCCCGCGTCCTGTATTTTTCACCGATAACAGTTGTCATAAAATCCCAAACAATGCCGTTATATTTCATCATTGCATAAAGATTTATCTGTTTTGCAACCTCTGCCGTAGCGTTTGCAAGGTGGTAGACCAGCACATCCGAGTTTAAAGCGTCGAGCCTCTTAAAGCAAGTGCCTGTCATTGATGATATCATCCTCTCTGTCGGATATTGAAACAAATTTTCTTCTTTGATTTTTTTCAATATTTCCTTACGGCTCACCCCCTTGTCAATAAACGATGAAACGATCCTTGCTTCGTAAAACAAAAATTGTTCTCTTGTTAAACTGCCATTGTACTCAGCTTTCATATGACACCTACTTTTATTTATTTTTCCACACCCTGCTGTGACTTGGCAAAAGACGAATCGGCTTATGCACTCATCGAACCGTGATTCGTATACACGGCAGATGAAAATTCCGCATCTTTTGTTATTCGATTTCAAGCACGCAAAGTTCTTATTTCGAGCTTAAAAAGCACGCTTAAACAGCTCGGCGTTTGCCGTCTTATCGTTAATTCGATGTGTAATGAAGTAACACACTTCATTACACACTCAACGAATATTTTGTGATCTGTTCTTGTTCTTTTAAGAGAATTAAGAGATTTTGATTTCTCTGAATTGATTACTTTTTATCATTTTAAGCCGACTTTTCATTTTTTATGATATTTACTCATATAATGTTCTTAATGGAATATAATCCCGCATAAATGTGTTTTTTTTGCAAAAATGGCCCATTTTTTGGCTACGCATCCGGTATTTTTAATTCAAATATATTGACAATTTTGTCGAACTGTGATATAATATTAAAATGAATAAATATACAATGATTTAGCCGATTTTGTGTGTAATAAAGTGTGTTACTTCATTACACGTATTGACTCATTCACAAAACCGTTCGAACATCGCCGTTGCAACTGTTTTCGCCCCCTCCGGGCTTTTTTATTTTTCAATTTTTCATATTTATTCATACGACAATGCAGGACAAAACTTTTTGATAATCGTCTCTAAACGGTGACTTTTATCAATTCTTTTTTCCGAACAAAAAAAGCGTTCGACAAGCTTTTGCTTGTCGAACACTTTTACACTTTTTTTGAAACATCTTGGTTCCGCTTTGTTTAGTATAAATCGAAAATGACGATAACGTATTTTCACCATTCCCCGTCCATCTGCCGAACAGTCCCCGGAGATCAACCCGACTCATGTATCTTACCACTTGTTATGCCCCCCTGGGTGTTGCATATCATCAAGACGAAGTCTTGCATATCATCAACACGCAGTGTTGCATATCATCAACACGCAGTGTTGTATATCATCAACACGAAGTGTTGCATATCATCAAGACGTAGTCTTGCATATCATCAACACGCAGTGTTGCATATCATCAAGCTGTCATGTGATTTTTGTGCAATACGGCAGCGGTATCGTATTTAGGGCGTGGATTTTACTGTTTATGAGTGTATTTACAAAATATTGTAGAAATTTCATCTTATGTGTTGTATAATTATTTTGATAGGACGTTTTTTCGTCGGAAAGAGGAACGGATTTGAAATATTCAAAAGAGGAAGTTATACAATATACAGCCGAGGAGGATGTAAAGTTTATACGACTTGCATTCTGCGACGTTTACGGAAAACAAAAAAACATTTCTATAATGCCAAGTGAGTTATACCGTGCATTCGATAAGGGCATCGCCTTTGACGCATCCGCGATCAGGGGCTTCGGAGATGAAACGCACTCCGATCTGATACTCAAGCCCTGCCCCTCAACGCTCTCCGTGCTTCCGTGGCGTCCGGAGCATGGCAAGGTAGTGCGAATGTTCTGCACGATCTGCCGTCCCGACGGCAGTATATTCGAATGCGATACTCGCAGTATACTTATAAAAGCGATAGAGGATGCCGGACGAGCCGGAATCACCTTTTCGTTCGGACCGGAACTTGAATTTTATTTATTCAAGCTCGATGAATACGGTAACAAGACCTATATTCCGTATGACGAGGCGGGCTATATGGATATAGCACCGGAGGATAAGGGCGAAAACATTCGCCGTGAAATATGCCTTTTGCTTGAGAGAATGGGTATCTCGCCCGAAAGCTCTCATCATGAAGAGGGACCGGGGCAAAACGAGATAGATTTCAGATATTCCGATGCACTTTGTGCGGCAGACAACACGCAGACCTTTGAAACGGTGGTAAAGACCGTGTCGGGCAGAAACGGACTTTGGGCAGATTTTTCTCCGAAGCCGCTCAAGGACAGAGCGGGAAACGGATTTCACATAAACATATCGGCGTTAAGTGATAGCAAAGAGGAGCTTTTGCCGAACATTATAGCAGGCATTTTGAAATTTATCCCCGATATGACCGCATTTTTGAATCCGCTTGAAACATCGTATAATAGATTCGGCTCAAACAAAGCCCCCGCATATATTTCTTGGTCTGCCGAAAACCGCTCACAGCTCGTGCGTGTTCCCGCATCGATATATGACAAAAAAAGAGTCGAGCTGCGTTCGCCCGACCCGAGTGCAAATCCGTATCTTGCATTTGCTCTTTTGATATATGCCGGGCTGTACGGAATACAAAACAACTTAACGCCGCCGCAAGCCGCCGATATCAACTTTTTCAAAGCAAATGCTTCAACGCTGTCACACTTCAAAAGACTCCCCTCCTCATTAAACGAGGCGGTATTTCTTATGAAGGACAGCGAATTCATACACAATTATCTGCCGGAGCAGATAATTGAAATGTACATAAAAAATTCTATCCGATAAAATCCGAAAAAAGGAGGTGTGAGGTGTGAGCTTATCGGAAAGCGTCTACAGTATGCTTATAGTTTCGGCATCGGATACGTTCAACGAGACCTTGACCTCACTGCTTCCGAGCTTCAAGCTTTCATGTGTCATTACCGAAAGCAATGTCGGCAGCGCAAAGCGTGTATTGGCTGAGCGCTCATTCGATCTTATAGTCGTAAATTCACCTCTGCCCGACGATGCCGGCATACGCTTCGCAATAGATATGTCCGGCCTCGGTAACTCCGTCGTGCTTCTGTTTGTTCGCTCCGAGCTTTACGCCGAGGTCTACGACCGAGTTTTTTCGCACGGCGTTTACGTTTTGCCTAAGCCGACCTCAAAGACGATATTCACACAGGCACTGGATTGGATGATATCAACAAGAGAACGTCTGAAGCTTTTCGAAAAAAAGACAGTCTCAACCGAAGAAAAGATGCGTGAGATACGTATAGTAAACAAAGCTAAATGGATACTTATCGACCGACTTAAAATGACCGAGTCCGACGCACACCGTCACATCGAAAAACAAGCAATGGATATGTGCCTGTCAAAACGTGAAATAGCGGAGGATATAATCAGGACATACGGTTAAAGCAAACGGATAAAAAAGCTCCTCAAAGCAATTGATAATATTCTTATCGGAGAACTCCAAAACAGCTCATCCATATAAAACAATTGATGTATTATCGATATGCCCCACAGTGGTCGGTGGTTATGATCTTATCGGATAAATCGGAATTTGATTATCTCTTTTTATAAATAACAAGCTCAGGATTCTCGCCATTTGCTTCATAAGCAGCTATGAGAATAAAGTCCATATTGGCTACGATACCAA
>CAZLRV010000001.1:0-232800 GCA_964562175.1 uncultured Lachnospiraceae bacterium | reverse complement strand
ACCCATGCTCAAACGAGACACCCGTCGAGCGGATAGTGCCGTATACAAAAACAACGCCGTTTCCCGAATTTGCGCGTGACGGCTACGAATTCTTGGGCTGGTTCGACGGCAAAGAAGGCACGGGAACACAATATTATTCCGACATAACACGTTTTTACGAAAACAAAACACTTTACGCAAGCTGGAAGTGCTTGCATAAATACTACACAGATACCGTGGTCGACCACGGACATTGCCGAAAAAGAAGCACAGTCAAACGTACCTGCGACTTTTGCGGTCATATCTCCTTTTATAAAGGAACATACGGCAGCTGCGAGCCGGGCGAAAACGTAACGACAACACAACCGAGCTGCACGACCCCCGGCGCCTATTCCGTAAGCTGTAAGCATTGTCACAGAGAGCTGTCAAGCGGTACTATACCGGCGATAGGTTCTCATCTTTACCACCCGGTGTACACGGACAGATACGATGAGCTGTTACCCGATAAACCGGCAGTATCATGCATAGAACCCGGCGAGAAGAATGTTTCCCGTTGCACAAGGTGTAAATGCATTTCCAAGGTTATTGTAAATGGAGATCATAGTTGGGACAGCGGAACAATAACACGTGCCGCAACTTGTCAACAGGAAGGCATAATGCATTATAAATGTGTATATTGTGAAACGTCAAGAGATGATTCAATAGCAAAAACGGCTCATGTATACGAAGGTAGATGCGGAACAACGCATTATTATCAAAATAAATTTTCAACGACTTGCGGTGAAACGTATAAGATAGACCATGTATGGGAAAAAGGATTTCAATGCCTAACATGCATTCATTGCGGAATGTTCAAGCCTTGCAATGGCGAAGGTGATTATAGCCAATATAAAAACTACTTAAAGCCGAGGCACGTAAATGATAACGGTAAAGAGAAAGTATTATATTCAAGCAATACGGTATGGTGTGTTCAACATAATAAATATAGTGCAAATTGGAAAAATATAAGTACAAGCGACAAAACAATACATATCATCAGTTATGAAGATGGTTATAAAATCAAGCCGGAAAAATCAATAAAAGGAAAAACTTGATGAAGAAAAAAATATTTATTATATCTCTCTCGCTTTTTATCGTTCTGCTTGCAGCCACGGCAGTGTTTTTCATGCTTATGAAAGGCAGTGAGAGCGGTGAGGGCGAGGACAGCGGCGAGGGTGTGACGACGGGGGAGATCGAGACGGGCGGCGAGAGCGGTGAGTACGCACTTGATATCGACGTTGAGTCGGTCGTAAATACGATAAGCTTTTTCAAGCTAAACACGACGGACGAGCTTGTGGCGTATATCGCCGAGGGCAATGTTTGCACACAGCCCTCAAGCGCATCCACTCTGTTCGGTGTAGGCGAGCTGTACATAAACGACTCACCGACAGATCTTTACTACTCCTTAAACGATGACGGAAGCTTGTTGCGTTTTGACGGCTATTGCAGCTACACGCTCACCGAGGTGAGCGAGGGCAGTGTCAAGGCGGCGTTACACGTCCTTGACAGCGTGGCGGCACGTCTTTTCGGACTTTCGACAAACGATTTCGAGCATAGCATATACAATGAGATAGGCGCGCCCATTTACGGCAGTGAAAACGCTTACACGCTTTTTGCCGAGTCAAAGGCTTCTTACGGGCTTTCGGTATTTGACGAGTACGGCACGTATTGGTATATGCGCGCAAGGTTATCCGAGAATGTGCTTAATGTTGAGTTTTTCCGTTGCTACGATGTGGATATGTATTCCGACAACTCGCCGAATATCGATCTTTACCATTGTGAGGAGGATGCTTCGCCGAGTGAGGATAATATAACGGAGGATAGCGTTGAATAATAAGAAGAAAAAAAGTGAAAGCGGCGTTATAACCGTGCTTGTATCACTGCTCATGACGGGAATACTTTCCCTCGGCACGCTTGTCATAGAGTCGAGCAGATATCAGGCGGCTAAAACATATATGGACGATGCCGGCGCAAGCATCGGAACGTCGTTTCTTGCCAATTACGACAAAGCTCTTTATGAGCGCTTCGGCATTCTCAGCATGAACGTTTTTGGTTCGAGCAAAGGAGAAGAGAATGCGTTCTTTCTCATGAACGGTTTGTCTGAGGAGGAATATTCGGAAAACAATATTTCCTCGCCCGCAGTGCTTACCGATGACAGTCATTTTGTCCTTTACTATTCGCTTGCCGAGCCTATCCATTTGAGAAGACAAATGCTCGTGCGTGCGAAGTACAATACGGTACCACAGGATTATTATTTGAATTATTACAATATGGACTATATCATATCCGATTACCGTTCAAAATGCGATCTTGTGGAAAGCAAGCTCAATTCCGTAACGAATGCAGGCTCCGGGGGCGATGTGCCGCAACAGGTGCTGTCGGCACTTGACGGTATGCGAGGTGTTTTTGCGGATGCGAAAAAATACAATGACAGCTACGATGCGCTCATAATAGAGGATATGCACAAGGAGCTGCCGAGTAAGGTGTCAACGGCAACGTATCAAATGTGGGATGAGCGAATAGAGGCAGCACGCAACGACGCAACGACGATCCTCGGCTCGGAGGGCGAGGCCTTGCGCCCCGATGAAAAGCCGTATGTCGAGGACAGTGTTTCGATAGATACGGAGTTTATCAAAAATGCGGACGGATATTTTGCAAGCTCCGATGCGATATACAACAATGCATATGCGGCTATTGAGGAATGCCGCAGTCTTATCCACAGCCTTAACGGTGTGCTATCGACCGTTTCAAACAGCAGGGACGACATGGAGGAAACACTGCTGCTGAACTCATATATCACACGGTATTTTCCGAGCAAAAATTGCGACATCGAGGGAGCGAGCCTTGCGGCTGAGCAAAGCGGCGGTGCGGAGGGCTGTAATTTCTCTCACGCCTGCGCCGAGTACATATTTACTGCAAGCAGGGACGAAAAGGAAAATCAAGCCTCGGCTTACGATTATATAATGGCATCGCGGCTCGTGTATAATCTTTATTCCGTTTTCAGCCAATTGAACGATCCCAATACATTCAACCCGGGCAGCGCATATTCCGTTGCCGCTTATATAGCATGGGCGTATTACGAAACGTATGCGGATACACGACTTTTGTTCGATTACGGCGCCGTTGTTGCCGCAGACAAGCGGGAAATGATATTCCCCGTAACAGATGCACAGCAGGTCATAAGCACGACAGCATCGGGTGATTTCGTACAGACGGTGAGCCGTTTTTACACCGAGAACGGTGAGAACGGGATATACCGTGTGGAGGGCTACGACGAGTTTGCTTATGATTACAAAAGCGCATTGGCGTTTGCTCTTTGGTTTGTCGGAAATTCGGACAAGGTCGCACGCACGGCGGATCTTATAGAGCTTGAGATCAATCAAAAGAGAGTATCTGTCGGACTTGACCCGGATGCGAAGCTGTTTCACTATTTTACCTACATCGGAGTCGATCTTAAAGGTCACTTCAATCCGATATTACCCGTAATTTCTCCGACCAAGGAGGGCGGTCTGCGTGCCGTCAAGCTTGAAAGCACTAAATATATAGGTTATTAAAATGAAAAAAAGAGAAGATGGCATACTTTCGGTAGAGGCTTCGATAGTTTTGACCCTAACGGTGCTGTTTATGCTGTTTCTGTTCGGCTTTGCACGTGTTTATGCGGCACACAGTGCGGTATCTCACGCCGTTATGCAAGCGTCGGATGCCACGTCGATCGAGTCGTTTCTGCGTGAGGCGGTATATCACGGAAATGCGGAGGCAGTCGCCGAGCTGGCAAACAGATTCGGGCAGACGAACGAAATAAGCGAGGAATCGTTTATGAGCCTACGCTCCGCAAATGTGGAGTATATAGCACGTGATAAGTTTATTCATGCGCTCGGACAGACGGAAGCGGAGGCAGATTCAAAGCTCAGATCGCTTGGAGTAAAGGACGGAATTTCGGGCGTGAATTTTGCCGGAACGAAATTCGATATAACGAACAACAATATCACGGTATTCGTGACATATAAGGTCAAGCTTGAATTTCCGTGTCTCGGCTTTGAGGAAATCGAGCTGACGAAAAGAGCGAGGACGATGGCGTTCGGCGGTATACGTTTCACCGTGGAGGCAGTTTCATCAAACAATGAGCATGGCTCGGCATCGGGCGGCGGGCTTTTCGAATTCGGAGAACAAGCCCTGCTTGTGGCAGAGCCTGCCTACGGTTATAAATTTGTCAGCTGGTCAAACGGCTGTACCGATGCGGAAATGGAGCTTACCGTCAACGACTCCGGAACCTATATAGCACGCTTTGAGCCGGACGGCTTCGGAATAAATGCGATTTGCGACGGCGGCGGCACGGTAAGCGGCGGCGGCACATATGCTTATCTTTCGTCTGCCCAAGTACACGCCACGCCGAGCGAGGGCTACAGCTTTTCGCATTGGAACATCAAAAACCATAAGGACGGCTCATTTTATTCGGTCAACACCCCGTCCGTTACCCTTACGGTCGACCAAAGCAAAACGGCATATGCCGTATTCACCGCAAACAGCTATACGATAAGCGTCGAAACGGAAAATATGGATGCGAATATGGCAAGTATCGTATACAACGGCTCAATTTACCGTTCCATAACGCTTCCTTACGGGCAGAGCTTCAAGCTTTCAACGCCTGAAATAAGCGGCGTCAATTTTCTGGGCTGGCGCAGAAAGAACGAGCCTTATAAAATATGCACCGCGTCGGAATTCGGTATGACCGTTCCTGCGGAAAACACCACATATGTAGCCGTGTACGATGTAAGACCGAGTGTGAAGATAGTGGGCGGTACAACAGGCGGAAACAGTACGACACTCAGTGTGCAAACGGTGCCGCCGGGACTTACTGTCAGCTGGGTAAGCTCCGATCCGAGCTGTGTTACCGTGAACAACGGCGTTGTGACGGCGGTCGGGGCAAGCAGTGCATATTGGAAAAACACCGAAAAAAGCGCAACGATAACGGCTACAATACTATACAAAGGCGTGACCTATTCCGACAGCGTTACGGTGAGTGCGGATAAGAGCATTGAAATGGTGTCCTATTGCGGACGCGATTCGGCAAAACGCCGCCATTATTTCTCAAGCCTCAACGAAGCGAAAAATTATGCAGATTACGGATGGGCGACGAGCGGTACGTGGAACCGTACGGAGTCGGTAACATGGACGGAGATACTGAACTGCGGAGCCGAGGGGCGGACGGTCGGAGGCAGAGGCTCATTGAATCCCACAAGCATAAATTCGTCGGATAACGGTAAGCTTAATTATAATATGAGCCTTTTCAATAAATGGCAAAAAACACTCAATAATTCAAGACCCGTCCAGAATGGTTGTAACCATTCGTCGGATACGGGCTACCTGATACGTTACGGTACGGGCAACAGAGTCGATTACTATATGTTTTTCATCAAGGAATGCCACGCACCGAAAGAGGGTGGCGGTTATTACGACTACTACATCAAGGCTATCGATTATTCCGAATGAGGTGAATATAAAATGAAATTCAGTTACGAAACTCAGGGAGCCATTAACTATTTGGTATGCGAGCTGGAGGACGAAACGCCCGACTCGCTTACCCTCGGTATGCTTACGAATAACCATATTTCCGGCTTATCGGAGGTGTTGTATACCGAAATTAACGGAGTGAGATATCTGAAATACAATATTTCGGCAAAGATAACCACCGAAAGGTTTTTCGGTGCGGAGATAAAGCGAGAGAGAGCCTTGACGGCATTGTCAAATATATTGTCTCCGATATGCTCCTGTGATGAATATATGATAGAACCGTCGTGCTTTGAAGTGGCGGCGGATCGGATCTTTCTTAATGTTTCAAGCTGCGAGACGGGACTTATTTGTGTTCCCGTGATCAACGGTCGTAACATACATACCGCAGTATCCGACTTTTTTAAGGCGACGCTTGAGGAGATAAAGCCCGCCGCAGGAGAGGACACATCGTATTTAGAGAAAATAAAGTCGTTTTTGGACGAGCCGACATATACGATATATACCTTAAACGATTTTTTAAATGAGCTTAAAAAGCAGCCCGCTACCGCACCGGAGGCTCAGCCCTCGCCGAATGTGCAGGATAAACCGAGGATAATGCCTCAATCGGCATCGCCTATGAATCTGACTATATCAATAGACGATATGCCCAACCTTGCAGGCGCATCGGAAGCACCGAAAGAAAATACATTCGATGCACCGTCTGAAATGTATGCTCCTCAAAGAAATGCATTTAGCCCGCAAAGCAATATGCAAGGCAATATGCAAAGCGGTGTTCGTCCCGGAGGATTCAATAATTCGCAGGGTAATATACAAGGCGGTGTTCGTCCCGGAGGATTCAATAACTCACAGGGTAATATGCAAAGTGGCGTTCGACCCGGAGGATCTAACAACTCACAGGGCAATATGCAAGGCGGTGTTCGTCCCGGAGGATCTAACAACTCACAGGGCAATATGCAAGGCGGTGTTCGTCCCGGAGGATTCAACATCCCGCAGGGCGATATGCAAAACAGCCTTCGCCCCGGTCCCCTTAATAACGTACAGGGTAATATGCAGAGCAATATGCGAGGCAATATGCAGAGCAATATGCGAGGCAATATGCAAGGCTCGGGCATTCCCACACAAGCCAAGGGCGGTGTAATGCCCAATCAAAATGTGCCGCCGAAGCGTCAAGCCGCACCGTCGGGAGATGCTCCGTTTGCGATTCCGGGTCAATCACGACCCAACACTGCGGGCAAACAACCCACGCCGCAACCACAGCCCGCGCAGAGCGAGGGCAAAAAGATATCGTTCCTCGGACTTTTGGCTCATTATAATAAGGAAAACGCCGAGCTTTATAAAAATCAAAAGAACGCCGCAAAGGCGGCAAAGAAAAACGCCGCAGAGCAGAAAAAGAATGCCGCACCAAAGCCGAATGCCCAAGCTACACCGCCTCAGCCGAATGCTCCGTTTGCCGCACCTCAGCCAAATGCCACATCGGGCAATGCACCGTTTGCCAATCGCGGCAACGGTTATTACGCACCTGCGGCAACGCCTAAGCCCATGTCTTATACTCCCCCAATGACGCCGCTTCCCGTTTCAAACGATTTTAATGAGACCACAGTGCTTTCCCCCATATCGACAAGCGGCGAAACTACCGTGCTTAACGCAAGCTCGGCCGCTCCAACCGCAATGCTTACGAGAATAAGAACGGGCGAGCGTGTTGCGGTGAATAAGCCCATTTTCAGAATAGGCAAGGAAAAAAGCTACGTCGATTACTTTATCGCCGATAATACAGCCATAAGTCGAAGCCATGCAAATATACACATAGACAACGGCGAGTACTTTATCGAGGATACAAACTCGCGAAATCATACATACCTCAACGGCGTGCTGATAAACAGCAACGTAAAGGTCAAGCTCGCCTTCGGCGATAAGCTCCGCTTCGCCAACGAGGATTTTATATTCTCATCCTTCTAATATAGAAGCAAAGGAAAAGGGCAAATATTTTTTTGATATTATATGAAGAAATATGTTGTTTTTTCGGATCGGATAAATGCCCTTTTTTGACATTTCAAGGTTCAGTTTTGACAATATGTGCAATTTTTTGTTGTGTTTGTTATAATTGTTTCGAAATATCAAGTTAATACTCGAACCTTGCTTTTGTCGCCGCAAGGCGGGGTGGCGAGTGTGCTTGCAATTAAAAGGAGTGTATTGTTATGTTTAGCAATAACGGAATAATCGAGTCTATATTCGCTTCCGCAATCATTATGATAGTTACCTTGATACTCGCCATAGTTGGCGGTATTGTAGTTGTTGCTGTGTTTTTGCCCAAGAAGAACGAGTACAAATTCTCGGGCTTCTTAGGTCAGCTTTATGATTTTCTGAATTTCAAGACGTTTTTTGCCGAGATCTTGCTTCGCACATTGTATATCATAAGTGCCGCTTGGCTTTCGCTTTCGGCTCTGGGCAATCTGTTTTTCGTGGATTACGGCTCGTTTGGAAAGGCATTGCTCGTATTCATATTAACGATAGTATTCGGAAACCTTATTATCCGTCTTGTATTTGAGTTTAGCATGGTAAAGCTCGTTGTTTGCAGAAACACATCGGAGATGAACCGCAAGCTCGGAAAGCTTCCCGAACAGGAGCAACAGACTCCCGGTCAGTTCCAACAGAACTTTACTCAGCAGAATTATACCCAACAGCCCGCACAGCCTGCACAGCCCGAAGTGGATTATTGTCCCAACTGCGGTCAGGCAATGGCAAAGGGCAGCGCGTTCTGTCCTCGTTGCGGAGCTGTACATAAATAATTGACCCAAGCGTACCGTGCGGCGACGGTACGTATTATTTCACCTGCATTTGTGATGACAAATGGATGGAAATATTAGGAAATTTGCTGATTTAGTTATAATAATATAATAATTTGAATGAGAGGAAACCACGATGAACGAACAAAATAACGGGACAGGTAATACATACGGTGGCAATACCGAGGGAGGTGTATATCCGGATAACGAAAGCAACGCTTCCTACGGTGCCGATGGGGGCGACAGAGTATTTGAAAATACTTACGCTGGCAACAACGGTGCCGACGGCAATAACCCTTACGGCAACTTCAACGGCTACAATGCAACTCAAGCGCCCAACGGCAGCACGGCATTTACGCCGCAATATGCTACCGATGCAAATCCGTATGCGAACGGCGGTGCAGTGCTTCCGAAGAAGCGTTTAAACATAAAGCTTATAATAATTGCAGGTGTTGTACTTGTCGCTCTTATTGCCGGAGGCATATTTTTAGGCATAAACAGCAGTGACAAGGCAGTATTTGCGGGTGCTTGCCGCAATATGATAGACAGGGTATTGGACGAGCCCGTTCCCGCCGCCGTGCAGAAAGCACTCAAGGACGGTAAGACATCGGTTACGGTGGGCGAAAACTCCGAGTTTTACGTGGAACACGATTCGGATGATTACGATGTCAACGGTCCTTTCACATTCGGAAATCTCTGGGCACAAAATTGGGAGATATATTCAAATCAAAAGGACGGCAAGCTGGTCTGCAAGGCTTCGGCTCCGTCCGACAAAGATAAGAATGTGACGGCGTATTTGTCATATGAGGGTGCTTATTATCAAGCGTCCGGTTTGAACGACAGCTACGGTGTAGTATACAAAGGAATGTTTGACAGAATAGAGAATAACGACTATCTGTACGAGAGGTGCTATGACCTTTATTCGGAGGAAAACAGCGATCTGCTCGATGCCCTCATAAATCTGACTGACGATTACGAAAAGGCTACAAAGGATGTACAAAAGTATGCCGAAAAATATGCTAAGGAAATATTCAATACGGTATGGGAAAAAGCGGAGCGCAGTTCCCATAAAGAAAACGGTGACAAGGTAATAATATTGACTATCGACGAGGAAGCAATGGCGGATATAATAGAGAGCCTGCTCGAAAAGGCAAAGAAGGACGACGACTTTTTGAAATTCCTCGATACATATCTTCCCATTTCAAGCATAAGTGGCGGAGAATTTGAAAAGTGGAAGGAGGTATTTACCGCAGACGAAATAGACGAGCTTTTGGAGGAACTTGAGGATAGCGAGTTTGAAATCGAAGTAGAGCTTCACGCAAGCGGAATGTCTCACGATATGAAGGAGCTGACCTTTGAGATGAAAATGGACGGCGAAAAGCTTACCGCAACGGTAGATATGATGGAAAAGGATACAATTAAGCTGACGGTAAAAACCCCCTACGATGGTAAACTGACTATAACATATACTACCTCCGATACGGGATTTGATTTGAAAATAGATGACTATACTATTATATTTGAAAAAGAAAAGAAAAACAATGACTTTGTTATGACGATAAAACGCAGTGGGAATGATAGCAAGATGAAAATAAGAGGACAGTACGAGAACACAAAAAAGCATTTACTGCTTTATTGGGACAATGCTACCGTTGAAGGGGAAAAGTACGATCTGGATATTACTCTGGAGTTTACATACGGTACAAAGCTGCCGTCGTTCCCGAGCAATGCAAAGGATATACTTTCGCTCGATGAGGACGAGCTTGAGGAGCTGAAGAACGGTTCATCCTACACCGATGACGATTATTACGATTCTTGGGAAACAGATGCGGAAACTTACTACGATTATTATCGTGATACTCCGGAAACCGCGGCGGCAACCGAGGATCCGTATTATTGGGGATATTGATAAAATAAATTCGGGCGGGCGACCGCCCGTTTTTATTTCGGGTATATCGGCAGGGGAGAGTGACATTGCTTGCATCGGCGGATAAGTGGGGCTCTTATCGCATTGGCGGTAAAGTATGATTTATCTGCCGTGTTTTTTATTTTGCGGCGTTTTTTGATTAAAATATATAATTTCCCGCATATGGATTTCGACGTTATTATCGTCGTGTTTGTAGTATTATTTTACCGTAGGGCAAAAAACCTCAAGCACGGGTATCTTTTATCCGTATTCGGGAAAGGAAGTAAAAAAATGAAGCAAGAAAAACATTTAAGCTTATCGGTCATCCTTGAAAAAAGCACTCTCAAGCGTATCGGGGTATCGCTTTCGTACACGCTTATAACGTATCTTTTTTCGCAAGCGACGCTTATTATGGAGACGTATCCCTTGGCGAGTGCGTTCTTTTGTTCATGCCGCACCAACGTCATATTTTCGGCAGTCGGCTATATTATAGGTGCGGGCTTCTCACACGGCTTTTCAAGCGGCAGACTGCTCGGAGGCGTTCTCACGGTTATCCTCAGGTATTCGCTTCAATTTATCCGAAAGAGAAGATTTTCACCGCTCGTTGTCGACGACACGTTGAGTATGCGCATATTATCGGGCTTGCTCGGGTCTTTTGTTGTTTCCGTTTATCGTATCATATCGGGCGGCTTTTTGTATTACGATCTTTTAGCATCCGTGTTTTTGCTTTGCTCCGTGCCGCTTTTTATTTGGATATTCTCGCCCGTTTTTGAGCGTGGCAATACAACGGTGTTAAAATATGAGACGGGCTGTGCGGCTTTGATCTTTTCGCTCGTTCTCTCACTCAGAGGACTGACGTTTTTATCGTTTTCTCTTGCTCCATGCTGTGCGTTTTTTGCAATATTTTTCGTTTCACGCAAGCACGGAGCCATAAAGGGTGCATTTATCGGCGTGCTTGCCTCGTGCTGTCTTGATATATCGCTCTGCCCGATGTTTGCCTGCATAGGGCTTTTATGCGCTTTGCTTTCGTCGTATCCGTCGTATGTGTCCGTTTGCATTTCATCGACTGTGGGTGTTTTTTGCGGAGCGTTTTGCGGCGGGCTTGAAGTTTTGGTGACTTATTTGCCGGAGATAGGTCTTTCCTCCGTGCTGTATCTTGTTGCCGAGCGGTACATTTCGTATTTTTCGCGCAAAAGCACGTACACCTCCGGTGCGGCTCTGACCGACGAATACACGGCTTTATGCACAAGGGGGGAGAGCAGACGCAATATTAAGCGGCTTGTCGTGGCTCTAAACGATATATCCGAGCTGCTTGAGGGACTCGCACAGCGTCAAAAGCGTCCGGCACTGCATGAGATAACCGATATTTTGTCGAATACGTTTGCCGAGGCGTGCCAAGCCTGTCCGAAAAAAAGCTCATGCGCGGCTTGCCGAGCCGATTATTCTTCATTTCGCAGCATTGCCGAGCAGATACATGAAAGGGGCGTGTTTTGTCCCGACAATACCGTTTTGCCGCTCGGTGAGGTCTGTCCGAGAAAGGATATTATAACCGCCGGGGTAAATATTCGCTTGTCCTCTCTCACCGAAAAAAAGCTTAGGGGAGGCAGTCTTGAGGTAATGGCATCGGATTACGCTTATGCCGCCGCATTGACAGACGGCTGTTTAAGACGCGGAGAGGAGAGCTACATGCCGAACGATGAGGACGGGCAGGTGCTTTTACATACGCTTACCCGTTTGGGCTATGAGCATACCTCATGTGCCGTTTACGGCACTCGAAAAAGGTGTGTTATCAGCGTATCGCACGCCCCCGACACGGGTATAGTAACGGACAGGCGGCTGGTGGGGGAGATAAACGAAGCTCTGTCAGCTCGTTTTTCGGAGCCTGAGCCGAGCCTTGACGGTGGGGCAACGGTTTTGCGAATGTACCAAAAAGAATCGTATAAAATCAAATGTCACCGCATATCCCACCCTCGTCACGGCGAGGTCGTAAACGGGGACAGTATATGCGATATTTTGACCGAGGACGGCTACGGCTTTGTTATGCTGTGTGACGGAATGGGAAGCGGCTCGGGGGCGTATACGACATCTTGCTCAAGCATTGAGTTTATGAAAAAGCTTTTTCTTGCCGGCTGTGAATGTGACGGCGTGCTGAAATGCTTGAACGGCTTTATATACGCCGCAAATACCGAATGCTTTACAAGTGCCGATATATTATGCGTGGATCTGCTCTGCGGCAATGCGGTGTTCGTAAAATGCGGAGCTTGCCCCTCACTCGTCGTGCGTGGGGATAAGATATTCAAGCTTTCATCTCACACCCCGCCGATAGGTATAATGCGTGAGCTGTATTCCGAAAAACAGAGCTTTAAGCTGTGCGAGGGCGATATAATAGTCATGATGAGCGACGGCATATGCGATTGGCTCGACGAGCCGATATTTCTGTACGAGATATTGAGCAAAAAGAGCATTCTCACCTCCGAGGAGCTTTGCCGTGAGATAATAAGTGCGGCAGAAGAGAGGGAAGCGGACGACAAGACGGTATGTATTATCGAGATCGTGGATGCAGAATAATAAATTTTTTGCAAAAAACACTCCGTTTTCAAAAAAACATCAAACTATAATTTTATAATTATTTCAGCAAATAATGAAAGCAGAGTGGTATTATGTATAAAAACAGCTTGAAATATATCTCCGCACTTCTGGCGTTGGGCTGTGTTTTGCTGTCGTTTCCGTCATGTTCGGGCAAGGGCAACGCAGACACAGAGGGAATTACGGAAATGTTCGGACGACCGGATGAAAAAATGCCTCCCGACGGAATGGGAGGTATGCCCGATATGCCGCAAGGCGGCTTTGAGCAGTCTGTCGATACAAATATGAATAATTGGGAGTCGGAGCAGGAAACAAAAGCACCCGACACGGAGTCGGACGCACCGTATGTGCCGTATGAGGGCGAGGGCGAGGAAATAATCTTAAACGAAACGAGCATATCATACAGCGGAAGCTCGGCAACGGTAGCGGGCAGTAAAATAACAATAAACAAGCCGGGCGAATATGTCATTTCAGGCAGGCTCAACGACGGACAAATAATAGTTGAGCTGACAAAGGACGAGCAAGCAACGCTTATACTGAACAATGCCGATATAACGTGTGCAAGCTCTGCGCCGATATATATAAAAAGCGCCGACAGGGTGACGATAGAGCTTTATGCGCAAAGCAAAAACAAGCTTACGGACGGTAAAAGCTATATATATGAAAACGAAACGGATAACGAGCCGAATGCCGCACTGTTCTCAAAGGACGATCTGACGATAAAGGGCGGCGGTTCACTTGAGGTCACGGCAAATTATAACAACGGAATAACAAGCAAAAACGACCTTAAGATAAAAAACGGAAATATAACGGTCACATCTGCACATGACGGACTCAGAGGCAAGGACAGTATCGAGATAACGGGCGGCAAAATAACGGTAAATGCCACGGGCGACGGACTTAAAACGACAAATACGGAGGACAGCACTAAGGGCTATGTGGTTTTTGAGGATGCGACGCTTAATATTACCGCAGGTGAGGACGGCATACAAGCGGAAAGCTATTGCACGATAAATTCGGGAAATATATCTATAAAAACGGGTAACGGCTCATCAAGCTCGTGGGCACCTACCTCAAGTGAGGCAAGCGCAAAGGGAATAAAAGCCGCATCACTGCTCAATCTTAACGGTGGGGAAATAAATATCGAAGCAAACGACGACAGCATACATTCAAACGGTACGATAAATATTCACGGCGGCAAATATACGCTTTCCTCGGGAGATGACGGAATACACGCCGATACGTGCGTTAATATTGAAAACGGAGTAATAAATATAAGCAGATCGTATGAGGGCATCGAGGGAACGGAGGTAAATATTTCGGGCGGCACCATACAGCTTATCGCAAGCGACGACGGTATAAACTGTGCAGGCGGCAACGACGGCTCGTCGTTCGGCAGACCCGGTGCAGGCAGCTTTTCCTCCTCAAACGCAAAGCTGAATATAAGCGGCGGCAGAATATATGTAAACGCATCGGGCGACGGACTTGACTCAAACGGTACGATAGAGATGAGCGGCGGCACGGTCATAGTTGACGGCCCGACCTCGAACGGTGACGGAGCACTCGATTATGACGGTAGCTTTACGATAAGCGGCGGTATATTGATCGCGTCCGGTTCAAGCGGAATGGCTCAAAGCGTGTCAAGCACCTCAACGCAAAACACGGTCATGTGCTATGTGAGCGGCTCGGCGGGTCAGCTGTTTAATATATCCGACTCAAACGGTAAGAGCGTGATAACGTATTCGCCGTCAAAGGCGTACCAATGCGTGCTTGTAAGCACCTCCGCATTAAAGACGGGACAAAGCTATACGGTATCTACCGGCGGACAGTGCGACGGACAAAGCATAAACGGACTTTACGAGGGCGGGACATATACATCGGGTGAGGCGAGGGAAACGTATACGCATTCGCAAACGGTTATGAGTGTAGGCTCAGGCGGCGGATTTGGCGGAGGCGGCTTCGGCGGAGGCGGTCACGGTGGCGGCTTCGGCGGCGGTGAACGTCCGCAAAAGCCCGGAAGGCTTTAAGAAGAAAATAAAAAATGTGCCCCGAGGGCACATTTTTTATTAAAGAATTAAGCTTACGCCTTAACCTTCTTTGAAACAACAACACCTGCAAGTGCAAATGCCGCAACTGCAACTATGGCAACTACCGCAGCATCGGATGTAGCGGGGTTCTTGTCATCGGTTGAGCCTTCGCCGCTGCCGGGGATGGTCTCAGAGCCGGGGTTACCGCCGACAAAGGTTATTTCATCGATTGCGATACCGTCCGCACGATCGTCAGCACCTTTGTCCATGAACATGGTGAGGTATACATCGGAGCCTGCCGTGAAATCAGCTACGCTTATGGTAGCCTCAACCTCACGCTGTCCGCCTACCCAACCGGTTGAGTTAGGTTCGAGAACGCCCTTGGCGAAGATCTTTGCATCGGCAGTTGTTCCATCCTCGTTCTGAAGAGCGCCGGATGCGATGGCAACGAAATCCTTACCGTCAAACGTTGCGCCACTGTCTGCGCCGTAGGAAATGATGACCTTGGAATACTTTGTCAGGTCGATCTTTCCGAGGTTAAACTTGTGACCGAAGTTACCCAACTGAAGGATCTTAGTGGTATAACCGGCAGGTTTAAACTCAGTGGCACCTTCAACCTTTGTTATATCCACGTCATAATCTGCCGCAGATACAACGGATGCGATCGAGAACATCATGACAACTACCATCATGAGAGCAACGACTTTTTTCATTTGAATTACCTCCGTAAAATTTAATATGGTTGCTGTAAATGAGATACCATAAATCTATCCGTTTGTCAATAGATAAGAATAAATTTTTCAAATTTCGGCATAAAAAATATAACACGCCGAGCCGCTCCCGCAAAATAAAGCCCGTCTCGGAGAGACGGGCTGCACGGAGTGCCGGGAAAAGTCTGTGCGATTATGGATATTATCGAATAAACCCACCGAGTCGCAGACTCCGACGGTTATCGAAAAGCGATCGCAAGTGTAAAAGCTTCTCACGGCTCGATTTGATGTAAAAGCCGATCTTCCGCTCTCCCTCAGTCGGCTACGCCGCCGAGTCCCTATCGGAGGAAGTCTTGACGGACGAGTGTGTCAGAGCTTGTTCAGCCAAGCTCGGCAAGCGTCGGTGTAGTGTCTGAAATCGAATGTATCACGCAGGTCGCTTTTCGGTATTTTGCCGCCGATCATGCGACGAATGCCGTATTCGATGCTTTCCGCATCGTGGTCGGGAATGATCATTCCCGCATTTTCTTTTTCCATATATTGCCTTATGTCGCTTACATCGGTCGTCAATATCGCAATGCCGCACGTAAACGCCTCGGTGAATTTTGTGGGAAAGCCGGCACTGTTGCGTTCGTCGCACGGGCGAATGAAGATACAGGCATCCGCACCCAAGACGTACCTTATCGACGTATTATGGTCGAGTCTGCCGTGAAATATCACGTTGTCGGGTATGTCATCGCAATTAAAATAGCGTTTGAACTCTTCGCCCGTCGTGCCTACCACGGTCAGCACGCTCTCCTTAACTCTTGAAAACGCATCGACAATATTCGGCAAAAGCTCCTTATCGCCGCCCACCGAGCCGACAAAGCAGAACGTCGGCACATCACACGGCGTATCACGTAGCGGCTCGGCGTGCCATTTTTCGTCTTGAATATCGTTCATCGGCGGCAGCTTAAGCAGGGGAATATTGAATTTTTCGTAATATGAGTACATAAGCGAGCTTATCACTATCATACCGTCGCAGTTTTTTGCACATCCGTTTTTGGCAAGCTTGAAATCGATATTTTTAATAGCTCGTTTGATCTGTGAACCGTCCGTCGTGCCGCACCACTCTGTCAGATCGACAAGCAGCTTTATTCCGCACTTTTTTGTCAAGCCTCGGACCTTTTTAAGCAGGGAATAATTCGGATTATACAGCATCACGGCATCGATATCATCGTATTTATCGAGCAGGAGCTTTATGTTTTCAGTGCTTGTCATATACTTGATACGGGAGGATGCCGAGCATGGGTACGGCTCGGCGTATATATCGTCATCCATGCGGCAAAGCGAGCTGACCGAATGCTTTGCCGAGAGAAATACCGTCTTTACACCGCAGAGTGCGAAAGCCTTTGAAATGCCTCGCACTCTGTGGGCGGCGGCGTTGAGGTCGGGCAGCTCAAAAAGACCGCAGTAAAGAACACGCTTTATCATTTATTTCTTCATGTTGTCAATGGCGGCGAGTATTCCCGCCAGCTTGTCACGGTAGCCGACAAGCTTTGCCTCCTCGCCCGCTATAACGGCGGCGGGAGCCTTTGCTCTGAAGCCCTCGTTTGACAGCTTCTTTTCGAGTCTTGCTATCTCGCCCTCGGTGTTGGTTTTTTCTTTATCGAGTCTTGCAAGCTCCTTTTCGGTGTCTATCATTTCCGCAAGCGGTATATACGCCTTGCAGTCGTCCGTTACGACGATAACGGCTCCCGCATCGTCGTAGGCTTTATCGAATATTACCTCCGATGCGGACGCAAGCTTTGTAAAGAATATTTCGTTTTCGGGGCAGAACGCCGAGGTGTTTTCGGAAACTATGTGAAGTGTCGCTTTCCTTGACGGCGGCACGTTCATTTCCGCACGACGGTTTCTTATGCCTCTTATCATTGAAATGAGCGAGTTCATGTCCTGCTCCTCACGCTCAAAATGAAGCTCTTCACTGTAGGTGGGATATTCGGCGATCATTACGCTCTCGCACTCATGCGGTAGGGCAAGATATATTTCTTCGGTGATAAAGGGCATATACGGGTGAAGCAGCTTCATCGTGTTGGACAAAACGTAAGCTATGACGTTTTGAGCAACGAGGTTTTCATCGCTTCCCGCTTGAGCAAAGCGAGGCTTGCAAAGCTCGATATACCAATCGCAGAATTTATCTCTGATAAATTCGTACAGCTTGGCAAGAGCAACACCCAGCTCAAAGCTGTCTATATTCGTTTCTATCTCACGGCAAAGCGTGTTAAAGGACGAAAGTATCCATTTGTCCTCTATTCTCAGCTTGTCACACTCTGGCAGCTTTATTTCGTCTATCGTGAGATTCATAAGCACGAAGCGTGCGGCGTTCCATATCTTGTTTGCGAAGTTTCGTGCCGATTCTATCTTCTCATCGGAGAAACGCATATCGTTTCCGGGAGAGTTGCCCGTGATAAGAGCGTAACGCAATGCATCCGCACCGTATTTGTTTATCATCTCAATCGGGTCTATACCGTTGCCGAGCGATTTCGACATTTTTCTGCCCTGTGCATCGCGAACGAGTCCGTGAATAAATACGTTTTTGAACGGTATTTCGTTTATATGCTCCATACCGGAGAATATCATACGGGACACCCAGAAGGTTATTATATCGTAGCCGGTAACAAGCACGTTTGTGGGATAATATTTTTCAAGCTCCGGTGTTTTGTCGGGCCAGCCGAGAGTCGAAAACGGCCAAAGAGCGGAGGAGAACCACGTATCAAGCACATCCTCATCCTGATGAACCTTGCCGCCGCACTTGGGGCAGACAGTTATATCCGTTTTCGAAACGGTCATCTCGCCGCAGTCGTCGCAATAGAATGCGGGTATACGATGACCCCACCAAAGCTGACGGGATATGCACCAATCGTGCAGATCCTCCATCCAATTTATGTAAGTTTTGCAGAAGCGTTCCGGCTCGAATTTTATACGTCCGTCCTTTACGCAATCCACGGCGGGCTTTATCATCGGGCCCATCTTTACGAACCATTGATCCGAGGTGAGCGGCTCAACGGTCGTCGAACAGCGGTAGCATTTACCGACGTTGTGAACGTGCGGCTCGACTTTTACAAGGTAACCGCCTGCCTGCAAGTCCGCAACGATCGCTTCTCTTGCCTCGTATCTGTCCATGCCCTCGTATTTTCCGCCGTAGGAATTTATCTTCGCCTCATCGTCAAGAACCTTGATTATTTCAAGATTATGTCTTTGACCTACGGCAAAGTCGTTCGGGTCGTGTGCGGGGGTTATCTTAACACAGCCCGTACCGAATTCGATATCGACGTAATCATCGGCAATGACGGGTATTTGCCGTCCGACAAGCGGCAAAATAAGCGTTTTTCCGACAAGGTCGGCGTATCTTTCGTCGTTGGGGTTTACGGCAACGGCGGTATCGCCGAGCATAGTTTCGGGACGGGTCGTCGCAACGGTAACATATCTGCCCTCCTCACCCACTACCGGGTAACGGATATGCCAGAAAAAGCCCGCATCCTCACTGTATTCGACTTCGGCATCCGACAGTGCGGTGGCACATTTCGGACACCAATTTATTATACGGTAGCCTCTGTATATAAGACCCTTTTCGTAAAGGTTTACGAATACCTCGCGAACCGCACGGGAAAGCCCCTCGTCCATCGTAAATCTGAGCCTTGACCAGTCACAGGAGGAGCCGAGCTTTTTGAGCTGACGGATTATTGTGCCGCCGTATTGCTCCTTCCATGCCCATACACGTTCGAGAAACTTCTCGCGTCCGAGGTCGTATCTGGTAAGACCCTCGTTTTTACGCAAATATTCCTCAACCTTTATTTGCGTTGCGATACCGGCGTGGTCGGTGCCGGGAAGCCAGAGAGCGGAAAAGCCTTTCATTCTCTTGTATCTTATCAAAATATCTTGAAGCGTTTCGTCAAGTGCGTGTCCCATGTGAAGCTGTCCCGTTACATTGGGCGGCGGAATGACTATCGTAAAGGATTCCCGTCCGTCATCGACGGAGGGTGTAAAATATCCCTTATCGCACCAATTTTGATAAATTCTGTCCTCAAATTCCCCCGGGGCGTAATTCTTCGGTAATTCTTTCATTTTATTCTCCTTTGCATAACGTGTCAAAAAATAAAAAACACCCGCCCTTATTAGGACGAGTGTTTGACTCGTGTTACCACCTAACTTCATCGCACGGCTCACGCCGAGTGACCTCATGCGGCAAATTGCCGCCCTCACTTATACGGCAGAGCATACCGTCGGATTCTACTCACCCGCATGGGCTTTCTTCCCGCACTCCGAGATTACCTTCGATGCGTTCATCCGAAGCGTTACACCACCCCGCTTCTCTCTGTGGGAACGAAACGTACCTACTCCCTCTCATCAACGATTTTTGCTTTTTTACATTTTATCATTACATACGTGACTTGTCAAGGGAAAAAAGATAATTCATAATGTAAAATATTTGTGAATACATCGTCGTATTACTTGACGATATAGTGCAAATCGTGGTAAACTATAGCATAATAAAGAAAAATAACCTTTAATGCGAAAAATGCGAAAGGAAGTAATAAAAATGAAATTGCAAAAACCGATATTCACCGGCTGCGGCACAGCCATAATAACGCCCTTTAAGAACGGGGAAGTCGATTATGAAGCCTTCGGGAAAATAATAGACGAGCAGATAGAAGCGGGCATAGATTCGATAATCGTGTGCGGTACTACGGGCGAGGCGGCTACACTTACCGATAAGGAGCATAGAGACGTCATAGAGTTTGCCGTTAAAAGATCGGCTCATCGTGTGCCGATAATCGCCGGCACCGGCTCGAACGATTGCGCATATGCGATAGAGCTTTCCGCTCACGCCTGCGAGGTTGGAGCAGATGCGCTTCTTCACGTGACACCCTATTACAACAAGACCTCCCAGAGGGGTATAGTAAAGCATTTTACCAAGATAGCAGATGAATGCTCAAAGCCGATAATACTTTATAACGTACCGTCACGCACGGGAGTCAATATCTCGATAGAGGCGTATAAGGAGCTGGCACAGCATCCGAACATAGTTGCGACAAAGGAGGCTTGCGGTAATCTTTCGTTTATCGTAAATCTCATGAAGGAATGCGGCGATATGCTCGACGTTTACAGCGGAAACGACGATCAAATAGTGCCTATGATGAGCGTGGGAGCAAAGGGCGTAATATCCGTGCTGTCAAACGTAATGCCCAAGGAAACGGTGGAGCTTACGCATTTGTACCTTGAGGGCAAATGCACGCAGAGCGCAAAGCTCCAGCTCGATTACCTGAAGCTGATAAACGCACTGTTTATGACCGTAAATCCCATACCGGTAAAGAGCGCCATGGCAATGCTCGGAAAATGCGAGGTAGAGATGAGACTGCCGCTGTGCGAGATGAGCGAGGAGGAAAACGCAAAGCTGCTTGCGGTGCTTAAGGAGTACGGTCTATGCTGAACATACTTTTAAGCGGCTGTATGGGCAGAATGGGACGTGCCGTTGTTTCCGCACTCGGCGAGGGACAGAGAATTGCGGCGGGCGTCGATGTATCGGGCGAGGCAAGCTTTCCCGTTTACGGCAGAATATGCGAGGTCGAGGAGAGCTTTGACGTTATCGTTGACTTTTCAAACCATGCCTTGACAGGCGATATAGTGGATTTTGCCGTTGCAAAGGGCAAGCCGTGCGTAATCTGCACGACCGGACAAACGGATGAGGAGCTTGAGCTGATAAGAAAAGCATCGGAGAGCATACCCATGTTCCGTTCGGGCAATATGTCGCTCGGTATAAATCTTATATCCACACTTGCCGCAGAGGCGGCAAAGACGCTCGGAGATGAT
Source organism: uncultured Lachnospiraceae bacterium (assembly GCA_964562175.1). Classification (GTDB taxonomy): domain Bacteria; phylum Bacillota; class Clostridia; order Oscillospirales; family CAG-272; genus CAZCJU01. The sequence continues at coordinate 211,409 of CAZLRV010000001.1, read as the reverse complement.
TTCGACGTTGAGATAATAGAAAAGCATCACAGAAACAAGCTCGATGCTCCCAGCGGTACGGCGCTTATGCTTGCGGAGGAGATAAAGCAAGCACGGGACGGCGAATGCGAATACGTTTACGGCAGAGCCGACAGACGTATGGCAAGACCGAAGAACGAGATAGGAATATCCTCGATAAGAGGCGGCGATATAGTGGGCGAGCATGAGGTGCTTTTCTGCGGCGGCGGCGAGGTCATATCGATAAAGCATATAGCGGAGAGTCGTGAGGTGTTTGCACACGGCGCATTGCACGCCGCGGAATATATCGTCGGCAAGGGTGCGGGAATGTATTCCATGAAGGAACTGATAAAGGACAGTGTAAAAAGTAAGGTAAACGCCTGAATAATATTTCACCTCGGTACGCTCATGCCGATGATAATCGGTGAAATAAGGCGTTATTTGAGAGATAATAACGCCGTGCGGGTAAGCAGAAGCGTGCGAGAGCTGGCGTATAAGGCACTTGCGGCACGCCAACGCCTGTGCGAGGAAATGTCAACGGAGCCGAGCATTTGCCAAATTGCCGAAAGCATAAACGAGGATGAAGCGCAGGTCGGCGAGGCAATGGAGGCGATAAGCGAGCCGCTTTCCCTCTTTGAGCCGGTGAGTTGTGAGAGCGGCGACAATCTTTGCTTGATGGATCGGATAAGCGATGACGGCACGGCGCAAGAGGCTTGGTTGGACGATATAGCACTGAGTGAGGCACTTAAGACGTTGAGCGAGAGGGAGTGGGGCATAGTGTCATTGCGCTTCTTCCGAGGCAGAACGCAGAGCGAGATAGCACAGCAGATAGGCATAAGCCAAGCTCAGGTGTCACGTATCGAAAAGGCGGCACTCGAAAAAATAAGAAAAAGAATGTAGTCTTTCTGTCGGAGGGACATATGAAAAACGTCATCGTGACGGGTGGCAGCGGCGGCATAGGAGCGGCTTGCGTTCGGAGCTTTGCCGAGTGCGGCTGTAATGTCATATTGAATTATAATAAGAGCGAGAAAAAAGCCTGCGAGCTTAGCCGCAGGCTTAACGAGTCGGGTCTTTCCGTTTACCCCGTACAGGGGGATGCTTCGTGCGAGTGTGATGCACGTCGCATCATATCGCTTTGCGAATGCAAATTCGGCGCCCCCGATGTGCTTGTAAACAACGCCGGCGTGAGTCGGGTGGGCGTAATAGAGAGCGTTGACGAGGACGATTATAATTATTTGATGGACGGCAATTTCAAAAGCTGTTTTACGATGTGCCGTGCAATAGCTCCGTATATGCGACAATATGCGGGACGAATAATAAATATTTCGTCTATGTGGGGTATTGCCGGAGCAAGCTGTGAGGCACTTTACTCAAGTGCGAAAAGCGCCGTTATCGGGCTGACAAGGTCACTTGCAAAGGAGCTTGCAATATCGGGTACTACGGTGAATTGCGTAGCCCCCGGATTTATAGATACGGAGATGAATGCGCATTTGACCGAGGATGAGGTAGCCGACATAGTGGCAAGAACGCCGATATCACGCTCCGGCAAGCCCTCGGATGTTGCCGAGGCGGTAATGTTCTTTGCTTCGGATAAAGCATCGTTTATCACCGGACAGGTGCTTTGCGTGGATGGCGGCTTTATCCTTTAACCCTCTGTAAGAGCGTATATATACGGCTCTTTTTCTTGCCGCATTCTGTATACTATCGTATATTCTCTCCCCTCTGTGCCGTCTGTCATAAGGCTTGCCCTCATTCTGTAGGTATCCTTTGTGACCTCAACGGATATGGGAGATACTTTTATGTTGAATTCTTTTTGCTTACCCGTCAGCAGGTAAGCATTTATTTTTTCAAGATACGTGTATCGGTATGTCGAGCCGTGCTTTACCTTCGTGCCGCCGCCGAATATGCGGTAAATCATATTTTCGTAATCCTCTGCGGGGATAAGTGTGTTCACGTTAAGCTCGGGGTAGTACTCATTAAGACGTGCGAAAAGCTCGCCGTCGGCGGAATACTTTGAATAATTCTTATGTGCCATGCAGTCAAGCACCGAATCGTAATACGAAGACCCGAGGTCGCCGCGACCCTTGAAGCATATTATTTTCTCGCCGCACAGCAGATGCTCTGCCTCGTCAACAAGTGTGCGTATAAGCTCCGCCTCGTCCTCGTCATCACTTGACAGGTCTATTCGACCGGTTACAGCCTGCAGGGTATAGTCCTCAGAGTCAATACCGAGAAGCTTATATATTCCGTTGCGTAACGCACAGGAGGAGAGGGAGAGAAGTGAGGATATAATTAAGAAAAAACAGATCGACCTTTTTATTTTCATCGTCCAAGCACCTTTTTCAACAAATAGCCCTCTCGCACACTTCCGCGACACAAAACGAGCCGCTCTGCGTGCGTTGCTTCACATAACGTGCAAAGGGCGTAAAAGCCGCACATTATCGAGTCGGCACGTTCGGGAAGCTCGGCGGCAATAAGCTTGCCTATACCCTCACTGCCTTTCAGCTCCGAATAAAAGTCTTGAAGCTCGTTTGCGGTCAGAGCCGTCTTTTTTCCATTCAGCTTGCCGTAAAGTGTGAAAATACCTCTTGCCGTGCCGCCGATCGAATATAATACGGGCGAGGAATAAGCCGCAAGCTCGTCAAATGAGCTTATATATTCTCTTATGCCTCTCTCATCGGAAGCACTCGGCATCTCACCCACGCCGAGATGAGCTTTCAGAAGCAACGAGCCGAAAGGCAGGGAAACGCTTTTTGTGACCTTGCCGCACTCAAAGCCGACAAGCTCGGTAGAGCCGCCGCCCATATCAATCATAATACCGTCCCTTGCATCGGGAATATCCGAGAGCAGACCGTAAAAGCTGTATATAGCCTCGTCCTCACCGCATATCATGTCTATATCGACTCCGCATTTTGCCCGCACAAGCTCAACCACATCATCGGCGTTTGAAAGAGAACGGAGAGAGGCAGTCGCAACAGCCGATATATTGCCACAGCCCTTTTTTTCGGCTATTGAAGCGTAACGTGTGATGACCTCAAGCAGCCTGTCGCATCCGACCTCATTCAGACGACCGTTTTCTCTGCACAGACCGAGCGAGCATTTCACGCTGTACTTGTCAACGCATTCAAACGCACTCGCCCCGACCTCGTAAAATGATGCCTTGACGGTATTGCTTCCTATATCTATAATACAGTATTTCATTTCAACCTCAAGAAAAAATCATAGCATACTATATTGTAATATATTATTTTTACCAAGTCAAGTATAAGGCAAAAAATATATTTTCTCTCAGCTGTCTCCAAACGATATTTTCAAAAAACATCCGTACACAGCCGAGTGAAAAAAATTGCTTTTAACAAAATTCAAACATTTCTCAAATCATTCTCAAACATACCCGTTGTATAATAGGCTCACAAAAAACGAAGAGGTATTGAAAAATGAACGAGAAAGAAAGAGCAAAAAGAATTATAGAATCATATGAAGGAAAGAAAGTAACTGCCTTGGACGAGCTGAAAACGCTCGATGCACGTGTTAAACGTCCCGCAAAGGTATTTGCTTACACATTCGGTACGATAGGTGCGTTGATAATGGGTGCGGGAATGAGTCTTGTAATGACCGACATATCCGATATGCTTAAGCTCGGTGACGGTATGCTCCCCGGCATAATAACCGGCTGTGTCGGGCTTGCCATGTGCTTGGTGAGCTATCCGATATATAATGCGATACTCAAATCACGCAAAAAGAAGTATGCACATGAGATAATAGAGCTTGCTCACGGCATAACGGAAGAAAAATAATAATATTTTCGCTCCTTGAGTCGTCGCATTAACAAAAATTAAACATATCCGTTGTATAATAAAAGACGATAAAACGAGTGCGGACGAGCTACGCCCGTGCGAATGATCGACGAGGTGGAAATGTTTAAGATACTTGTGCTTGAGGACGACGAGGGATTAAACAAAAGCGTATGCACGTTTTTGAGAAACAAGGGCTATGATGCCTGCGGTTGCAGATGTGCGGACGAGGGCTATGATGCGTACTGCGAGGGTGTGTTCGACCTTATAATATCTGATGTAATGATGCCGGGTGATGACGGTTTTGAATTTGCACGCAATATCAGAGCAACGGACAAGGAGATACCGATAATTTTTATGACGGCGAGGGACGATATACGCTCAAAGCAAAACGGCTTTGGGTGCGGTGCGGACGATTATATCGTCAAGCCTGTTGAGCTTGATGAGCTGACGCTCAGAATAAATGCGCTTCTGCGCCGTGCAAAAATAGCAAACGAAAAAAAGCTGAGCGTAGGCTCGTTCGTTATGGATGCCGCAGAGCATACGGCGTATCTCGGCGATGAGGAAATAGTGTTGACGAGCAGGGAATTCGATATACTGTATAAGCTGTTGTCTTATCCGAAAAAAACATTTACCAGATTACAGCTTATGGACGAGTTTTGGGGGATGGAGTCGCAGACTGCCCCCAGAGCCGTTGACGTTTATATGACTAAGCTCAGAAAAAAGCTTGCCGATTGTGATGACTTTGAGATAAAGACCGTACACGGCTTGGGCTACAAGGCGGTGATAAAATGAAGAAAAACGGTATACACGGTTTCCTGCTCGGTCTTATATACCGATATGTTATCTTCTTTTTGCTCGTTGCGTTTTTGGCCACCTGCTCGACCTCGCTTTTTGTTAAGGAGCTTTCCGAGGCGCTTGAGGTTGAGTTGACACGCGAAAACGTCGGCGGTGCGGCAAAGCTGACATTTCTCAATGTTATGGTGCTGAGCGTGCTGTTTTGCGCAATAGACTTGATACGTCGCAGACTGACTACGGACAGAATAACAAAAAGAATAAACGAGGCGGGGCGTGAGCTTATTCGCGGAAATTACAGCGTTCGGATAAAGCCCTTGCCGAGCATCGTTTCCGACCCGAATTTTAACGAAATAATAGATTGCTTTAATATAGTCGCCGAGGAGCTTGGCGGAGTGGAGTCGCTTCGCTCCGATTTTATAGCCGATGCCTCGCATGAGATGAAAACACCGCTTGCGGTGATAAAAAACTATTCCGTACTGCTTTCCGAGGACGGGCTTGACGATGTGTTGAGAAAAGAATACGCCGAAAATATCGGGCAGAGCTGTGAGCGTATGGCGAATATGGTCAGCAATATACTGCAGCTCGATCGGCTTGAAAATCAAAAAATATATCCGAAGCTCAAAAGCTTTGACCTCGGCACTCAGCTCGTTGAATGCTTGCTTCAATATGAGGAGGTCCGGGAGGAAAGAAATATCGAGCTTGATGTTGATATAGAGGACGGCATTATGCTTGAGGGTGATGAGGGCTTGCTGTTCATCGTGTGGAACAATCTTTTGTCAAATGCCTTTAAGTTTACCGCCGATTCGGGACATATTTCCGTTAGACTCGGAGCGGAGGGGGAATATGCCGTTGTGACGATAAGCGATGACGGCTGCGGAATGACACCGCAGGTCGGCGAGCATATATTTGAAAAATTCTATCAGGCGGACACCTCACGCTCAAGCATGGGTAACGGACTCGGACTCGCTCTTGTAAAACGGGTGATAGATATATGCAAGGGCGAGATAAGCGTGGAAAGCAGACTCGGCGTCGGTACGAGCTTTACCGTCCGACTGTCGGGCAGGGTAGTATGATGGCGAAAAAAGTATTGTATAAGCTGCTTTTCCCCCATCCTATCATAACGATAACGCTTTCCGTAATGAGCGCCGCCTTGCTTTCATATATTTTTTATGCTCGACTTGAGGGCGAATGGTATGCTTACGGAGTGTTTGCCCTCTCCTTTTATTCGCTTTGCGTGCTTTGCGCTTTTTGCGCAAGGACACTGCCGAAAATAAGCAAAAAAACAAAGAAAAGACTTCACGAGAATAAATATACGGACAGATATCTTACCGACAGAGCATACAAGACCGATGTGGATCTGCTTTTTTCGCTTTTGCTCAATACGGCATACGTTGCTTTCAATGCGGTAAACGCCGCTTTGCAGCATACCGCTTGGTTTGCACTGCTTGCCGCTTATTATGCGGCTATGGCGGTGATGCGGCTCGTTTTGGTGGTGAGGTGTAAAAGTCGGCTCTCAGAGCTTAGACGGTGCATTGCCTGCGCCTTTATCCTTATGGCGATAAACCCCATAATATCGGGCTATGTGCTTATGGCGGTATATATGGGACGCGGCTTTTCATATGACGGAGTTTTTATATACGTCATAGCTCTGTATACGTTTTGCGTGACCTCAAGTGCCGTATACGATATTATAAAATACGGCAGATACGACGACCCGACGCTATCCGCCGCAAAGATGATAAAATTGGCTGCCTCTCTCGTTTCAATGCTCTCGCTTGAAACGGCTATGTTCTCGCAATTCGGTGCGGATATGGCAAAAGCGGACAGAGATCTTACGGTAATGCTGACGGGCGGCGGCATAAGCCTTGTGATAATCACCTCTTCGATATATACCGTGAAAAAATGCACTCGACATATAAAAGAAGAAAAAAAGAGAATAGGAGCGAATAAAAATGGAAGAGAAAAACGAAAATAGCACGTTTAAATATACTTACAGCACCGAAAATCGGGATGAGATATTGAAGATACGCCGTAAGTACGAGAATGGAGAGGAGGACAAGCTGACCAGACTTCGCCGCCTCGATGCTCAAACGACTAAAAATGCGAGCATATGGGCAATAGTCCTCGGTATATTGGGTTCTCTGATGCTCGGCGGCGGTATGAGCCTGTTTATGACAGAGCTGTGGGAGGAGCTTTCCGTAAGCTCGTACCAAGAGGCGATGCTTATCGGTATAGCGATAGGCGTGCCGGGCATTGCGCTTATATGCCTTGCCTACCCCGTATACACCTCGCTCGTCAAGCGTGCGAGAAAAAAATCAGCTTCGGAAATACTCAGTCTGACGGATGAGCTGATGAAATAAACAAAAAACGCCTGCACGCCGCACTGCGGCAAGCAAGCGTTCTCTTTTTTGTGAGTTTATTTTACACTCGTTACGGTGTAGCCCGCATTTGTCACGGCATTACTCAACGCTTTTTCGTCAAGTCCATCGCCGACTACAACGGCACTCTTGTTCTCAAGGCTTACCTCGACCGAGGAAACGCCTTGCAGTGATGAAAGTGCCTTTTCAACGTGTGCTTTGCAATGGTTGCACATCATACCCTCGATATAAACTGTTTTTTTCATATTATTATCTCCTTTATCTTCTTTTGCGGTCTTAAGCCTTGGCAGGCTGACCGCTTTTTTGTTTTTATACTTTTTTTGTTTTTGGGGATCGACCAAATTAAGCCGCAGTGCGTTGCTTACGACACATACGCTCGACATGCTCATTGCCGCCGCACCGAGCATTGGACTTAACGATATCCCAAACGGACGGTAAAGCACGCCCGCCGCTATCGGTATACCTATGCAGTTGTAGAAAAACGCCCAAAACAAGTTTTGCTTGATATTTCTAAGCACCTCTCGTGACAGACGTATTGCACATACCGTATCGCGCGGATCGGAATGCATAAGCACAACGTCCGCCGATTCTATGGCAATATCCGTGCCTGCGCCTATCGCAACGCCGACATCGGAGCTGACAAGCGAGGGCGAGTCGTTTATGCCGTCACCGACCATCATCGTCTTACCGTAGTCCGACAGGGTCTTTACCACGCTCTCCTTTTCCGTCGGCAAAACATCGGACACTATAGTGGCTATGCCGAGCTTTTCGCCGACGCATTTCGCACTGCGTTCGTTGTCGCCCGTGAGCATTACCGTTGCGATATTCATATCGTTCAGTCGGCGTATCGCCTCAATGCTCTCATCCTTTATTCGGTCTGCCACGCATATCAAGCCGATAAGCTTGCCGTCGAGCGAAAAGCAAAGCGGAGTTTTTCCCTCTCCCGACAGCTCGTATATTTTAGCCTCGGCGGCGGCAAGGTCAACGGAATGCTCACGCATTAAAGCCGCATTTCCGCATATCAGCTCATGCCCGTCTATCACACCGCGTACACCGTGACCGACAAGTGCGGAAAAATCCGTTACCGACCTGAGCGAAAGCTGACGCTGCTCGGCGTATTCGGCTATTGCCAAAGCCAAGGGATGCTCACTCATATGCTCGACGGAGGCGGCAAGCGTCAAAAGCTCGTTCTCGTCTATTCCGTAGGTAAAAATATCCGTTACATACGGGCGTCCCTCGGTAAGCGTTCCCGTTTTGTCAAATATTACAATGTCGGTCTTGCCCGCCTCCTCGAGTGACGATGCGGTTTTGAACAGTATTCCGTGCCTTGCGCCGACACCGCTTCCGACCATTATCGCAACGGGTGTGGCAAGCCCCAAGGCACACGGACAGCTGATAACGAGAACCGCTATGCCGAACGAGAGGGCTTTGCCGAATTCCTCACCGAGAAAAAGCCAAATGCAGAACGTAAGCAGTGCAAGCGCCATTACCGTCGGCACGAAAATACCCGACACTCGGTCAGCAAGCCTTGAGATGGGAGCCTTGGATGCCTGAGCATCCTCGACTGTGCGAATTATCTTATACAGAGCCGTATTTTCGCCGACCTCGGTCGCACGGCATTTCAATACGCCGCTCGTGTTTACCGTGCCGCCGCTTACACGGCTTCCTGAGGTCTTGTCAACGGGCAAGCTCTCCCCCGTCAGTGCCGCCTCGTCGATCGAGCTTTCGCCCTCGATAACAATACCGTCCGTCGGAACGCTCTCACCGGGGCGAACGAGAAATATATCGCCCACAATAAGCTCCGAGGCGGGTATGCGTGACTCGACGCCGTCACGTATCACCGTTGCTTCACTCGGCGAGAGGGCAAGAAGCGATTTTATCGCACTCGTGGTCTTGCCCTTGCTGTACGCCTCGAGCGTTTTACCGAGCGTGATGAGCGTCGGTATCATAGCCGCAGATTCAAAATAAAGCTCGTGCATATGATCGGCACTTGCGTTTTCGGAGGACATAATAAACAGCATGACAATGCTGTAAAGCATGGATGCACCGCTGCCCATGGCAACGAGCGTATCCATATTCGGGTTTTTATGCATCAGGCTCTTGAAGCCCGATATGAAAAACCTTTGATTTATTATCAAAATAACCGAGGACAAAATAAGCTGCAGAATACCTATCTGCACCGGAGCGGAAATGAAATCGGGCAGATACCAACCCCACATAGTATGACCCATGGAAACATACATAAGGGGAAGCAATAACAGAGCCGATGCGATAAATCGCCGCAAAAGAGGCTTGATGGGTGAGTCGTCCTCACCCCGGCTTGCGGCTGCTTTTTCGCCCCACACACTTGCACCGTAGCCGACATCGACAACGGCTTTGCATATCGCCTCGGGTGTTATTCCCGAAAACTCTACCGTCATATCGCCCGAGAGCAGATTGACGGCGACGGAATGCACGCCCTCAAGTCCGCTCACCGCACGCTCAACGTGTGCCGAGCAGGCACTGCACGTCATTCCCGTTACTTTGAATTTTTGCTTTTTGATATTATTTTCCATACTTTGATTGTATACCAAAATAGTGCACAATTCAAGCCCCAATTATAAAATAAGTCTAAACTAATTATTGAAAATGAGAAAACTCTGAAAATTATTCAATTTTTTTCCTCCGAGCTATTGACAACGGCAAAAAAATGTGTATAATAATGTGTGTAATATAACAGTGGTTATATTACAAGTGTTTCAATATACAGTGAAACGAATGTCTCATATAGCCGCACAAAAAGCTTTTGCCATATAAAAGGAGGAAATTTCAAAATGAAAATGACAAATATCGAGAAGAAAAAGCTGATAAGCACCGTAGGTATGGTGTTCAATGTTGCTTGCATAGTATTTGCACTTGACTCGCTTATTACACGCAAATGCGAGTGTTCGCCCATAATTTCATCTGCCTGCCTCGGGCTGTCCTGCTTGGCAGGGTGGATCGGCGATGCGGTGAAAAAAACGGAAGAAAATAAATAAACGAGGCAAAAAAACAAAATGAGATCACTTAAAGCGATTCAGTTGATACATAAGATAGGTATGATACTGAGTAAGATAGTATATATCTGCTGTATAGTCGGGCTTTGCGCTTGCTTGGTCGGTGCGGTGGCTATGGGAATAGGCGAGTATACATTAAAGCTCGGCGGAATGACACTTCATTCGTTTTTGCAAAGCGAAGCCGATGTCGGCATCGGTACTATTTGGATAGCCTTGATAGGCGGAGCTGTTCTGTGCATAGGCGAGTATATCGTATCGAAAAAGGGCTACGCATATTTCAAAAACGAGCTTGATGCAGGCACACCCTTTACCGCAGACGGCACAAAAGAGCTGTTCAGACTCGGCATCTATACTATATGCGTGCCTATAATAACGACTGTTGCAGTTGAAATTATAGGTGCGGTAATATGTGAAATTATAAAAGACTCCGAAAGGCTCGATGTGGGTTATTCGGACAATATAACTCTCGGCGTTATGCTTATATTCGCATCACTTATATGCTCATGTGCGACAGAGCTTATCGAAAAAAAGAATGAGGGTGAGGAAAATGCTGAAAATTGAACATTTAACCAAGAGCTACGGCGAGAAAAAGGCGGTTGACGACCTCAGCCTGCATATTCGTCCGGGCGAGATATACGGCTTTATCGGTCATAACGGAGCCGGTAAGACAACAACGCTTAAATCCTGTTGCGGTATATTGGATTTCGATTCGGGCGATATATTTATCGACGGTCACTCAATAAAAAAAGAACCGCTCGAATGCAAGAAAAAACTTGCGTATATTCCCGATAATCCGGAGCTGTACGACTTTATGTCGGGCATGGAGCTGCTTAATTTCGTAGCGGATGTATACGGAGTGGATGCCAAGACAAGAAGTGCGAAAATAAAAGAATACGCCGAGGCATTTGAGCTTGATAAGGTGCTGTCGCAGGCGATATCGTCATATTCTCACGGAATGAAGCAAAAGCTTGCCGTGATATCCGCACTCATACATTCCCCCTCACTTCTTATAATGGATGAGCCGTTTGTGGGTCTGGATCCGAAGGCAACGCACGTATTAAAGGGGCTTATGCACGAGCTGTGCGAAAACGGCGGCGCAATATTCTTTTCGACTCACGTGCTTGACGTTGCGGAAAAGCTGTGCGATAAGGTCGCTATAATCAAGGCGGGCAAGCTGATAAAGGACGGAGATATGGAGTCGGTCAAGGGCGATGAGTCGCTTGAAAGCGTGTTCTTGGAGTCGGAGGAATAAAAATGATAAAGGCTCTGTTTAAAAAACAGCTCTCGGAAGCCTTTTCATGGCTGTATACGGACAGAAAAAAAGGACAGAGACGGCAGGGTACGGCTCTGTGCGTTTCCGTTCTGCTTTATTGTGCGATGTTCTTTCTGCTCGGATATATATTTTATATGTTCGCAAGCTCGCTTTGCGAGCCGCTTGTACAGCTTGGGCTGGGCTGGCTTTACGTTTCGATAACCTCATTGCTCTCGGTCGTGCTTGGCGTTTTCGGGTGCGTGTTCAATACTTATGCTTCGCTTTACCGTGCAAAGGATAACGACTTTTTGCTCTCCATGCCGATAAAAACGGGATATATTCTTATTATGCGACTTTCGGGCGTGTACGCCATAGGACTGCTGTATCAGCTGTTGGTGTCCGTACCCTCGTTTATCGTGTGGCTCATGACGTGCAAGGTGACGGTGCCCGTTGTGCTGTTCGGCGTACTGCTTATATTTGTGATATCCGTTTTCGTTCTCAGCCTTTCGTGTGCTTTGGGTTGGTTAGTCGGCAAGATAAGCGGCAAGGTCAAAAACAAGGCGTTTGTTACCGTGTTCTTTTCTCTTGCCTTTATAGCGCTTTACTATTATGTATATTTTAATGCATATAATTATTTGATGAGCTTTATGAGCAATGCCGGAGAGGTGGCACAAAAGCTTGCCCATCCCCTCAATCCGCTCTACGCTCTCGGACGTGCGGGAGAGGGCGATATATTATCGATGCTCTACATTACCATGCTCGTCTTGCTGCTGTTCTTCATCGTTTATACGGTGCTTAAGCTGACCTATCTTAAAACGGTGGCAGGAGGAGCGCAGAGTGTCGGCAAGGGAGGCAGTGCGAAAATATCAAAGCCTCACTCCGCCGATTTTGCCTTGCTTAAAAAAGAGATAAAACGCTTTACGAAAAGCGCAAATTATATGCTCAACTGCGGCTTGGGCTGTCTTATGTCGGTGATCATGGGCGTGTTTTTGCTGATAAAGCAGAACGATGCACGGCAGATCATAAACGAGCTGTCCGCACTGCTCACCCCGCAGTTGGTGGCTTTGATAGCGGCGGCGGCAATTTGCACGGTGGCGGCAATGAACGATATTACCGCCCCGTCGGTGTCACTTGAGGGTAAGAGCATTTGGGTTCTTCGCTCACTGCCCGTCGATGCATACTCGGTTTTGAGGGCAAAGCTGAGACTTCATCTATTGCTCACATTGCCGCCCGTTGTATTTCTGTTCGGCTGTATGCAGTGGGTACTGCGTCTTGAGCTTGTATATGCGGCATTGGTGCTTGTGTTATCGGTGCTGTTCGTTATCTTGACAGCGCAGCTCGGTCTTATAGCCGGGCTTAAGGGCTGTAATTTGTCGTGGACAAACGAGGTAGTGCCGATAAAGCAGAGCGGAAGCGTTTTGCTCGTTTTGCTCGGCTCGTGGTGTATTATCATACTTTGCGGTGTCGTATATTATCTGCTCTCGTCGCTTATTTCACCGCTTGTATATATGCTGTTGCTTGCCGTATTGCTCGGCGCAATGTGCGTTCTGATGCTTATGTGGCTGAAAAAGAAGGGCAGTGCGTTGTTTTCTCACATTGATGCGTAATACAAAGCCGAGATAAAAATATTTGAAAAAATGCGGAGAAAATGCCGAAATACGGTTGACAAAATCAAAATAATATGGTAAAATTACACATACAAACACAAGGAGGCAGATTTGTATGAGTTATAGATCCATAATTACCATCGGTCGTCAATACGGAAGCGGTGGACGTGAGATAGGCGAGGCGCTTGCCAAGCTTATGGGCGTGCCTTTTTACGACAGGGAGCTTATAGCACTTGCTGCGGAAAAGAGCGGAGTATCTCCCGAGGTGTATGCCCACATAGACGAAACGGCGACAAACAGCCTTTTGTACGCCTTATCTACAGGTGCGTATATGTTTTCAAACCATTTTACTGCCATGTCGGATCTGCCGCTTAACGATAAGCTGTACATAATACAGAACAATATCATAAACGAGCTGATAAAGCAAGGCTCGTGTGTAATAGTCGGCAGATGCGCCGATTATATCCTGCGTGACAACCCCGATCTTGTCAGCGTGTTCATTCATGCACCGCTTGAAAAGCGTGTTGAACGAATAGCCGCAAAAGAGGGAATCGACGCACAGAATGCGGAAACGAGGATAATCAAGACAGACAAAAAGCGTGCAAATTACTATAATTTCTACACAAACAGAACGTGGGGCGATATAACAAACTACGATATATCGCTTGACAGCTCCGTTTTCGGTGCAACGGGTACGGCACAGCTTTTGCTTTCCTTTATAGATAAAATAGAGGCAAAATAAAAAAGAATTGAGTGGCACGGATCTAATCCGTGCCACTCGTTTCAGGAGGGTTTTAAGCCGCAACAGCGATGGCGGAGGCCTGTATCGCTGTAGGGCATTGAGTGATTAGCTTATTTAATTCCGTTTATTGTGAAGTTTCTGAGAGATACGTGACCCTCTGTACCCTTATCGGTTATGTCGAAACGGAAGCCGGTAAGGAAGCCTGTCCAGGGTGAAGGCATATTGTCATCGGTTATCGTAACGGTAATGGTTTCCCATTCTGCGTTTTCACCGCTGTTCTGATATGTGTAACGAACGGAGCAAGGCTCGCTGGGAGCGATACCGCCGTCAAGGAAGAAGAATATCTGACCCTTTGTGTCGTTTGTTGCGTTCTTTACTTCAAACGTGAAGCTCGTTATGTCTTCAACATCTATCTCTTCACCGAAGCTATTGCACTGTATCTGTGCATCTTCTTTAACTATTTTAACATCGAGGCATTTCTCTTCCTCGTCAAAGCCGAGGTCCTCAGCCGTGCCGGTAGCACCGAGTGCCCAAAAATCGCAATCCTCTTCTTTGGTAAAATCAAACTTGAAAAGCTCAGCCTCGTTACCTGCAGGCTTTTGCGCATCGGTTACGGCATCCGTAGCTGCGTCTGTAGCCGCATCTGTAGCGGCATCGGTAACCTTGTCGGTACCCGCCTCTGTCTGCTCGGCTGTTGTGGGAGCCTTGGTGCCTTCTGCTTTTGAATCCTCGCTGTCACCACCGCAGGATGCGAGAGCAGTTACGGCAAGTGCGAGAATGAGGGAAAGGGATAATAGCTTTTTCATTTTTTCTCCTTTTTTTAAGCGGCTTTTTTATGCGTAGCCGCACCGCAAATTAACATTTTAATATTAGATAGGCTCAACGTGTCTTGTAGCGTGCATTGTTGCCCGCACCGAGTCTCAGCCCGATATCGGCGGCACGTCCGGCACCTATCACGGCGCAAAGCTCCGGCTTTTCGGCAAGGTGACAGCCCATGCCCGTAACCGATGAAATGAGTCGGTCAAGCCCGTAAATACGGCTTGCACCGCCTACGAGAAGTATTCCGTTCTTCGAAATATCCGATATAAGCTCCGGCGGAGTTCTTTCAAGCACGCCGCAGACTGCTTCTATTATCGAGGTCATAGGCTCCTCGAGCGATTCCACCATATCGGCACAATCGAGCGTTACCGACTTCGGAGTCGAGGTCTGCAAGCATTTGCCGCGTACATCGACGGTCATACCGTCATCACGTCGCCAAACGGCACCGGCTTTTATTTTCGCACGTTCCGCACTTGATTCGCTTATCGCCACCAGATAACGACGGCGAACGTATTTTATCAGTGCCTCGTTCATTGCGTAGCCGCCTGTCTTTATCGAATCGGAGCAGACCACGCCGCCCGAACATATAACGGCAACATCGGTTGTTCCGCCGCCTATGTCTATTACCATGTTTCCGATACAGGAGGTAACATCAAGCCCCGCACCTATTGCGGCGGCAAGCGGAGAATCTATAAGATACACGTTCTTCGCTCCCACCTCGGAGCATACGTCCTTTACGGCGTGCTCCTCAACGTCGGAAATTCCGCACGGAACGCATACCGTCATATTGGGACGGACAACGAACCGTCCGCACGATTTTTTAAGAAAACGCCTCAGCATTATAAGAGTATGCCTGTACCGACTGATAACGCCGCCCGACAGCGGACGTACGGTCAGCTCGGTATCGGGCGTTTTTCCTTTAACGCTCTCGGATTCCTCGCCCGTTTTTACGACCTTGTTCAAGCCCGTATTTACCGTTACGAGTGAAGGCTCGTTCAGCACTACACCCTTACCGCTTACGTAAATAAGCGTATTGGATGTGCCGAGGTCTATGGCGATATTATTAAGCATCTGAGCCTCCTTTGATATTCTTCTTATATTTTACCACTTTTTTGCGATTATTGCAAGATGATTTCGTTAATAATTCACCGTCATTTTGCACAATATTCTCTTCGTCATCTTGTATAAAATCACCATGCTTGCACGTTTTGGCAATACTGAAGCAATATACCTCACTTGCTCCGTTCTTGCGAAGCAATGCCGCACAGCATACCGTCGTCGCTCCGGAGGTCACGACATCGTCGATTATTATGAAACGCTTGCCCTCTATCTTTTTCTTGTCGCTTTCCTTGACATAATAGCTCGTGTATGCGTTAAAGCCGCGCTCGTCGTAATTGAGCCGCTTTTGCTCGTTGGAGGACATATGGTGATGAAGCACGGAAAGCAGAGGAACATCGAGCATTTTTGAAACGTAGGTCGCAAGTATTCGCCCCTGGTCAAAGCCGTATTCCGTTATCCGTTTCGGGTCACGCATCGGGTATGTCAAAACGAAATCCTCGGTTATTTTTTGCGAGATATTATAAGCCAACAGCTTTGCGAGATATTTCAAGTGCGCCTTACAGCAAATATGCTTTACTGTATGGACCGCATACTCGGAAATATCACGCCGCTTAAGCTCTTTTTCGGTCAAAAGCCTCGGTTTATAGGAAAAATACGGAATAAGCGCATAGTATCCTCGAACTATTCCGGTAACATTAAACCTCGGATTGCATACGCATTCGGAGATACGCTTACGGCACACCGGACATTTATAGGTCAAAAGCGTGTTCCATATCGGAAGACACTCATCGCATAGGCGTGCCTCATATTCGGACGGGTCGATAAGCTCGCCACAGCCCAAGCAGAACGGCGGATAGAGCAGTGATTGAATAAATTTCATAATTTATTGCTTGATCGCCTCGCACAGCGAGGTGTAACGTAGCGATTGACGGTTATTGTCTACCATCTTGCAGATTATTTCGGTGCTTCCGACGAGTATTACCATCTTCTGCGCCCGTGTTACGGCGGTGTAAAAGAGATTTCGGGACAGAAGCATGGACGGGGCATTATAGGTCGGTATTATTACCACGGGATATTCACTGCCCTGACTTTTGTGTACGGTTATAGCGTAGGCGTGTTCAAGCTGGTCGGTCATCTCACTCGGATATACGACGCATTTATCATCAAAGCAAACGCTTATCTCGCCGCTTTGCGTATCTATATCGGTTATCGTGCCGATATCGCCGTTGAAAACACCCATTCCCTCGACTCCGTCCTTCTCCCACGGGATATCATAGTTGTTTTTTATCTGCATGACCTTATCGCCGACACGAAAAACGATATCGCGCATCCGTCGTTCTTTTTTGCCCGAAAGCGGCGGATTTAGAATTGATTGAAGTCTTGCATTAAGCATTATCGTGCCGGAGTAGCCCTTGCGTGAGGGAGAAATGACTTGAATATCGTTGATTATTTCCGGACCGTAGGTCTTCGGCAAACGCCTTTTGCACAGGTCGGCAACCGTTGCGGCGATCTTTTCGTCCTCACTGCACTGAATGAAAAAGAAATCATTGGTCTTGCAATTTAATTCGGGATATTTTCCGTTGTTTATTGCGTGCGCATTGGTTATTATCAGGCTCTTGCTCGCCTGACGGAATATTTTTGTCAGCTGAACGGTCGAAAAGCGTTCCGAGGCTATAATATCGTTCAGCACGTAGCCCGCACCGACGGACGGCAGCTGGTCGCAGTCGCCTATCAAAACGAGCTTAGCTCCCGGTTTTATCGCTTTCAGAAGTGCTTGCATAAGTAAAATATCTATCATCGACGCTTCATCGACAATAATTACGTTTTCCTCAAGCAAATTATTCTCGCATCGCATAAATTTCATTGTATCTGTCTCGGTGTAGCCTATTTCAAGAAGTCGGTGTATCGTCTTTGCCTCACAGCTCGTCGCCTCACTCATACGTTTTGCGGCACGCCCGGTCGGGGCGGTAAGAGCTATTTTGAAGCCGATCTGATCGAATATCCTTATAAGTGCTTTTATAACGGTGGTCTTACCCGTTCCGGGACCGCCGGTGAGTATCATTATTCCGTTGTCGAGTGCGGCACTTATCGCTTCACGTTGCATCGGAGCATATTTGATATTTTCGTTCAGCTCGATCGAGTCAATTGTGCCGCGTAAATTTTCTCCGCCGAGTGAAAGTCCTTTTTCGTCAAGCAACTCAAGCTTTTTTGCGACATATTGCTCGGCATCGAAATATTTTTTGAGATATACGACTCGCCGTGTGCCTATCTTTTGCACGACGACGCTCATATTATCGACAAGTGCCTGAAGTGCGTCGTCCGTTTCGTCCTCACCCGTGCCGAGCAGTTGACGGGAGGTCGCAAGCAGCTTATCCTCCGGCAGATACGTGTGACCGTTTTGGGCGGCATTGTGCGAAAGAACGAATTTTATACCTGCCTGTATGCGTTCTGTCGCATCAGAGGGGAAGCCGACGGAGCGAGCTATTTTGTCAGCCCGATCGAAGCCTATCCCAAGCTCCTCGTCGCACAGCATATACGGATTTGATTTGATGAGATCGACGGAGGACGTACCCCATTTTTTATATATTTTAACGGAGGTAGTCATACCGAAAAAGTCACGGCAGAACATTATGACAGAACGCATTCCGTGCTGTTTCTTGAAATCCTCGCTTATGGTCTTTGCCTTTGCCGGCGTTATACCGTTTATCTCGGCAAGCATATCGGGATGATTTTCAATAACGTCAAAGCTGTCCGTGCCGAATTGCTCTACAATTTTTTTCGCACTTATTGCGCCTATTCCCTTTATCGTGCGTGAGGAAAGATATTTTAATATTGCGCTCTCGGTCTTGGGCAGCTGTTTTTCGTAATATTGTACCGAAAACTGCCTGCCGAATCTCGGATGCGCTATATAGCTTCCGTAAGCGCTTATCGTTTCGCCCTCGACAAGATAAGGCAAAATGCCCACTATCGTCATTTCCTCATCGCTCGGAAGTGTTATTTTTGCGACGGAATAGCCGTTATCATTGTTTGAATATATTATATGCTCGACGATACCGTCAAGCCGCTCAAGCTTTTCGTCCTCAATGCCGCTCATATCAGCTTCGGTACAAGGTCGAGCTTCTCCCATGGGGTGTTAAGATCCTCGCGTCCCATATGACCGTAAGCGGAGAGCGGGGCGTATATGGGAGAACGCAGACCGAAGCGTTCGATTATCGCACCGGGTCTGAGGTCTACAACGGAGAGCAGACGGTGTGCGATCTCCTCCTCGGGTATTTTTGCCGTGCCGAAGGTTTCAACAAGCACGGAAACGGGCTTGGCAACGCCTATCGCATACGCTATTTGAACCTCGCATTTTGTGCAAAGTCCTGCGGCAACGACGTTCTTCGCAAGATATCGTGCGGCATATGCGGCAGAGCGGTCTACCTTTGTCGGGTCCTTACCCGAAAAAGCACCGCCGCCGTGGCGTGAATATCCGCCGTATGTATCTACTATTATCTTTCTGCCCGTAAGTCCCGTATCTCCCATGGGGCCGCCGACAACAAATCTGCCGGTGGGGTTTACATATATCTTCGTATTATTGTCCATAAACTCCCCTGCCACGGGACGTATTACGTTTTCTATGACATCCGCTCTTATCGTATCGAGCGATACATCGTCGTCATGCTGTGAGGAAACGACTATTGTATCAACACGCACAGGGACATCGCCCTCATATTCTACGGTTATCTGCGTTTTTCCGTCTGGACGGAGATAGGGCAGAGTACCGTTTTTTCTTACCTCGGTCAAGCGTTTTGCCATTTTATGGGCAAGCGATATGGGCAGTGGCATAAGCTCCTTTGTTTCGTTGCACGCAAAGCCGAACATCATGCCCTGATCTCCCGCTCCCGTGTCGAAGCCGTCCGTAAGCTCACCGTTCTTAGCCTCAATGCTCTTGTTTACGCCGAGAGCTATATCGGCACTTTGCTCGTGTATCGAGTTTATCACCGCACACGTTTCGCAGTCAAAGCCGTATTTCGCACGTGTATAGCCGATATCACGCAGAGCCTGACGTGCCACGCCCTGTATATCGACGTATGCATCTGCGCTTATCTCGCCCATTACGAGAACGAGTCCCGTCGTTGCCGTGCATTCGCAAGCAACACGCGCATACGGGTCTTGACGAAGCAGCTCGTCAAGTATGGAATCGGATATTCTGTCACATACTTTGTCGGGATGTCCCTCCGTAACGGACTCCGATGTGAAAAATCTCTTCATTTTTATATACCTTCTTTACAGTTCAAATTCCGAGTATAAAGCCGAGTGTTGTGCGGAATACGGTGCATATGAGCGTAACTATCGCACCGGCTATCAAAACACCGCCCGTTATCGAAATCATGGCGTGCTTGAATTTCATTTTGGTAACGCCCGCAACCAATGCACCCGTCCACGCTCCGGTCATGGGCAAGGGAATTGCAACAAAGAGCATAAGACCGAAAAATTCGTATTTTTGAACCTTACCGGTGTTCTTCGCCGCCTTTTTTTCAAGCCAAGTGCCGAGCTTTGAAAAATGCTTTGAGCCGTTCATCCACTTTATGACCTTGTCGATAAATATCAAAATAAACGGAATGGGAAGCAGATTTCCGAAACAGCAAAGCAGATAAGCCCAATACCAAGCAATCTTTTCCCCACCCATGAAGCTGTCACCGAATATAGCCGCGGGAATGCCGCCCCTCAGCTCGACTATAGGGAGCATGGAAATAACGAATGCTATCAGATACTTTTTCAAACTTAAAACCTCAATACAACATAATTATTCTAATTATACCGCATTTGCTTATTAAATGCAATAGATATTTGTAAAAAAATGAAATATCCGCACAAAAAAGTGCGGGTATTTGCTATATAAATTTTTTGAAAAGCGGTTTCAGCGACTTATACATCAAAGCGGCGATAAATACGTTTATCAAGCACTTTATAATATTGAACGGAACATTAAAAACGAGAAGTGCGGCAAGCAGAGAATCGATACCGGGGTTCAGTGCCTGATACATTGAAACTATCATTTCCTCTGTCATGGAGAAAATTTTAATATAAGCCGGATATGTGATAAAATAATTTATCGGCAAGCTCACACACGCCATTGCGACACTGCCCGTAATACCGGCAAGTATCATTCCCTTGAGGTTCTTCAGCTTTTGATATATTATTCCGGTGGTAAAAGCAAAAACGGCGGTAAGCAGAAAATTGGCAAGCTCACCCGAACCGCCCGTCGATGAAAACGGAAAGTGGATAAGACATTTTATAAGACTCGCCAAAACACCCGAAACGGGTGAGATCATTATCGAGGCGAAAACACAGGGCAGATCGGAAAAATCCATTTTTATAAATGAGGGCATCGCAAAGGACACGGGAAACTCAAGCAACATAAGCACGGCGGAGAGCGACGCAAGCAGTGCGGTCGCAACCGACCCGAATACGATTTTTTTGTTCATAAGTAAATTCTCCTATGCCGAAAAAAACCGAATATGCACAATAACAGGGCATATTCGGGAAATATTGTCATTCGGCAATTATTTTCTCTCATCCGGACTTTACCGTCGGCTAACGAATCACCGTATGGTTCACGTTATCAACCGCATATGCGGCTCGCGGGCTATACCGCCGGTTTGGAATTTCACCGTACTCCCCCGCATTGCACGGGGGAGTACCCCTGAAAATAACCGATTGGATATTTAATTTAATTATTCGATGATATCGGAAACGACACCGGAACCAACCGTTCTACCACCCTCACGGATAGCGAAACGAAGTCCCTTTTCGATAGCGATGGGAGTGATAAGCTCAACTCTCATATCTACGTTATCGCCGGGGCGGCACATTTCAACGCCCTCGGGAAGGTCGATTATACCGGTAACGTCAGTCGTTCTGAAGTAGAACTGAGGTCTGTAGCCCTTGAAGAAAGGCTTTTGACGACCGCCCTCTTTTTCGGTAAGAACGTAAACCTGACCTACGAATTTCGTGTGGGGATGAATGGAGTCGGGCTTACAAATAACCTGACCTCTTTCGATCTCGTTCTTCTGGATACCACGGAGAAGAAGACCGATGTTATCACCTGCCTGAGCAAGGTCAAGCAGCTTTCTGAACATTTCGATACCGGTTACAACGGTGGATCTCTTTTCGGTGGTAAGACCTACGATCTCAACCGTGTCGGACATCTTAACGGTACCTCTCTCAACTCTACCGGTTGCAACAGTACCACGACCGGTGATGGAGAATACGTCCTCGACAGGCATAAGGAAGGGCATATCTGCCTTTCTGTCAGGCGTGGGGATGAACGTATCAACTGCCTGCATAAGCTCAAGGATAGGAGCGTATACGGGATCGTTTTGATCTGTTGAGGTGGAGAGAAGAGCCTCTCTTGCGGAACCTCTGATGATAGGTGTATCATCGCCGGGGAAATCGTACTCGCTGAGCAGCTCGCGAACTTCCATCTCTACAAGCTCGAGAAGCTCGGGATCGTCAACAAGGTCGCACTTGTTGAGGAATACAACTATAGCGGGAACGCCAACCTGACGAGCGAGCAGGATATGCTCACGGGTCTGCTGCATAACGCCGTCCGTACCTGCAACAACGAGTATTGCACCGTCCATCTGAGCCGCACCGGTGATCATGTTCTTGATGTAGTCGGCGTGGCCGGGGCAGTCAACGTGAGCGTAGTGACGGGTAGCCGTCTCGTACTCAACGTGACGCGTGTTGATTGTGATACCTCTTGCCTTTTCCTCGGGTGCGTTGTCGATCTGGTCGTATGCCATGCTCTCAACGTTCTCGTTTCCGAGAGAAAGCGTCTTTGTGATAGCGGCGGTAAGAGTTGTCTTACCGTGGTCAACGTGACCGATCGTACCAATGTTTACATGGTCTTTTGTTCTGTCGAACTTCTTCTTTGCCATTGGAATTTTCCTCCTTGAATTTGAAAAACTTTAATTTATTTTGCTTATATTATTTTGCTCTGCCGGAGATTATAGTCTCTTGAATGCTCTTAGGCACTTCGGCAAAGTGGCTGGGTTCCATTGAGTATACGCCACGACCCTGTGTGCGTGAACGGAGATCCGTCGCATAGCCGAACATCTCGGCAAGCGGAACGAAAGCTGTTACCTGCTTTGCACCGGTAACGTCCTCCATGGATTGGATCTGTCCTCTGCGTGAGCTGAAGTCACCGATAACGTCGCCGAGATAATCATCGGGAGTTACGACAACGACCTTCATTATAGGCTCTGTAAGCACGGGATCCGCACGCTTCATACCGTCCTTGAATGCCATTGAACCGGCGATCTTGAACGCCATTTCCGAGGAGTCGACCTCGTGGTACGAACCGCCCGTCAAAACTACATCAACGTCAACGACGTTGTAGCCCGCAAGTACACCGGTTTGCATTGCGCTCTGAATACCTGCATCGATCGCGGGGATATATTCCTTCGGAACTTCACCGCCGACAACCTTGCTTTCGAACGAGTAGCCCTTACCGGGTTCGCTGGGTGACATCGTGATCTTAACGTGACCGTACTGACCCTTACCACCCGACTGACGTGCGTATTTCATATCGACATCAACGCTCTTGCGTATCGTCTCTTTGTAGGAAACCTGAGGCTTACCTATATTCGCCTCTACCTTGAACTCACGAAGCAATCTGTCAACGATTATTTCAAGGTGAAGCTCACCCATTCCGGCGATGATGGTCTGCGCCGTGTCCTCGTCGGTGTAGGTACGGAATGTCGGGTCTTCCTCGGCAAGCTTTGCCAAAGCAATACCCATCTTTTCCTGACCTGCCTTTGTCTTAGGCTCGATCGCAACTCTGATGACGGGCTCGGGGAACTCCATAGATTCGAGAATTATGGGGTGCGACTCGTCGCAGAGCGTGTCGCCCGTCGTCGTTTCCTTAACGCCGACAACTGCGGCTATATCACCCGAGTAGCAGATATCTATATCCGTACGCTCGTTGGCGTGCATCATAAGTATTCTGCCGAAACGCTCGTGAGCGTTCTTTGTCGAGTTGTAGACCGTTGTACCCTTTTCAACCTTACCGGAGTAAACTCTGAAGAAGCAGAGCTTTCCGACAAAGGGGTCGGTCATTATTTTGAATGCCAGAGCGGAGAAGGGTGCGTTATCGTCGGATACTCTCTCCTCTTCCTCCTCGGTCTCGGGGTTTACACCCTTGATAGCGGGGATATCGAGAGGTGAGGGCATATAATCAACGATAGCGTCAAGAAGCTTCTGAACGCCCTTATTCTTAAACGAAGTACCGCAGCAAACAGGTACTATCTCGTTGTTTATTGTAGCCTTACGCAATGCTGCCTTAAGCTCTTCAACGGAAATTTCCTCATCATTGAGGTATTTTTCCATAAGCTCCTCGTCCGTCTCGGCGATGCTCTCAACCATCTTTGCTCTATATTCCTGAGCCATTTCAAGCATATCGTCGGGAATTGCGGTAACGGTCACGGTCTTACCCTGATCGTTTGTGGAGTTTATGTCCGCCTCCATTTCCATAAGGTCGATTATACCTACAAAGGTATCCTCCGCACCTATGGGGAGCTGTATCGGCACGGCATTTGCCTTAAGTCTCTCATGCATCATGTCAACAACTCTGAAGAAGTTTGCGCCCATGATGTCCATCTTGTTGACATAAGCCATACGAGGTACACGGTACTTGTCTGCCTGACGCCATACGGTTTCGGACTGAGGCTCAACGCCGCCCTTTGCGCAGAATACCGTAACGGAGCCGTCAAGTACACGAAGTGAACGCTCAACCTCTACCGTGAAGTCAACGTGACCGGGGGTGTCGATAATGTTTATTCTGTTGTTTTTCCAATAGCAGGTAGTAGCCGCTGAGGTGATCGTTATACCTCTTTCCTGCTCCTGTGCCATCCAGTCCATGGTGGCAGCACCTTCGTGAGTCTCGCCTATTTTGTGAGTTCTGCCGGTATAGAAAAGAATTCTCTCCGTAGTGGTGGTCTTGCCGGCATCGATGTGAGCCATAATACCGATATTTCGGGTAAGCTCAAGCGGATATTCTCTCGGCATATGCGTAACTCCTTACCATTTGAAGTGTGCGAAGGCTTTGTTTGCTTCCGCCATCTTGTGGGTGTCTTCCTTCTTCTTTACGGATGCACCCGTATTGTTCATAGCGTCGATGATCTCGGCTGCAAGCTTCTCCGCCATGGTTCTTTCGCTTCTCAATCTGGAGTACTTCGTTATCCAACGAAGGCTGAGAGTGAGCTGACGTTCGGGACGAACGTCCATAGGAACCTGGTAGGTTGAACCGCCGACACGGCGAGCCTTAACTTCCAGCTTGGGTGTGATGTTCTCAAGTGCGGCCTGGAAAGCTTCCAGGGGATTTTTTTCTGTTTTTTGCTCGACTATATTGAAAGCATCGTAAACTATCTTCTGTGCAACGCCTTTTTTGCCGTCGTACATTATGTTATTAACGAGCTTTGTAACGAGCTTGGAATTGTAAAGCGGATCCGGTAAAACGTCTCTCTTTGTAATTTGACCTCTTCTCGGCACTGTGCTTCCCTCCTTCATAAATTTTTAATGAAATCATAGGTACTCGAAAGTTTTCTTCCGTTGTGTACGGTAGGTCCCCAATAGTATATAAACGAATTATATCTGTTCAGGTACTGCCCCCACGATATGGAAATATTAAACCGAAGTAACCTTATCCGACTTTATTATTTGCCGGCTTTTGCTCTTTTTGCACCGTAGAGCGAACGGCTCTGATTTCTCTTGGCAACGCCCTGAGCGTCCAGAGTGCCTCTGATGATGTGGTAACGTACACCGGGGAGGTCACGTACACGTCCGCCTCTTATGAGTACGACGGAGTGCTCCTGAAGGTTATGACCGATACCGGGAATGTAGCAGGTAGCCTCAAGACCGTTTACGAGCTTTACTCTGGCTATTTTTCTTATAGCGGAGTTAGGCTTTTTCGGTGTAGCTGTGGTTACCTTAGTACATACGCCTCTTTTTTGAGGAGAGCTTTGGTCTGTAGCGCACTTCTTTATGGAGTTGTAGCCCTTTTGAAGCACGGGAGCTTTAGACTTGTAACGCTTGTCCTCACGACCGTTTTTAACGAGTTGGTTAAAGGTTGGCAATTCTTGCACCTCCTTACATAGATATTATTCGTTTATATACAACCTCGCACGCCGTTTGACGCGCTGTTTGTACCGATTTTATTATTATGCGGAAAGGCTTTTCGCATAATCGTTGGTATTTTACCATAACTATTCGATTTTGTCAAGCACAGAGAGGAGAAAAAAGCGGCTTGAAAAT
The DNA here is from genome assembly GCA_964562175.1 of uncultured Lachnospiraceae bacterium. GTDB lineage: Bacteria > Bacillota > Clostridia > Oscillospirales > CAG-272 > CAZCJU01. The sequence continues at coordinate 185,629 of CAZLRV010000001.1, read as the reverse complement.
CGGCAAAATGCAAAATTTACAAATAATTCATCATTTTGACGGTCATTTACGCTTCTTACGCAGTACAGAAAACACGATAAGTCCCACGACGGTAACTATTACAACGATAGATATCACCGCAAGCGTGACGAAGCTCACTCCCTCGCCTCCGTCGCTCGGCTCGGCGAGCGAGTCGGATCCGGAGATTGGTGAGAAATAAACGCTCGGGGAAATAAGCCCATGCTCTCCGATGCTCACCTCTGCGGCAAAGGTACCCTTGCCCGTTACCGCAGTGCCGTCGAAATGTATCTCGCCGTCAATAACGACGGGTCTTGCTTGTGAGGTGAGCGATATTTTCTCCCCGCCGTATGTCAAGCCTACCACATCGAGCCTGCCGTCTTTATCGACGCTTGCCGATATGCTCATTATTTCATCCTTGTATTTTTCACCGTTCTCGGTAAAATATGCGAAATATCCCTCGCCGTCGCCGAAAAGAGAAGCAGTGAAGCCGCGACTCTTACAGCCGAGCAGAAGCTCATCGTTTATGCCCTCGTTTGTGATGAATGCGGAGGGAGCGGCGGCAAGCAGTGCTTGAAGCTCAAAGACAGCCGTGCTTGCATTCTCCGCCGCAGGCACGGAGCTTGGGTAGATATGAGCGTAGACCGAGGCGAGCGTTGTACAATATTGGGCAAGAGGACTTGAGAGCAGTGCGAATATCCTCGTTGCACTTCCGTTTTTTTCGTTAAATTCATTTAAGATGTCGCAAAAAGCCTTGTCGGCGGTGTTTGATACAAGATACAATACGCAATCGCCGCCCTTTAGCTGTTCGTATACCTCATCGAGCGACAACGTGCCGCAGAATATCGCATCACCCTCAAGGCGAGCGTCCATATATATTGCTCCGACGGAAGAATAATTTTTTATATCCTCAAGCCCGGTTGCCTTCGGTATTACGACCGGGGGTGAATATATATTGCCGCCGCACGTTTTTTCGGCAAATTCCGCAAGCTGCTCGGGTGCATCCGTTATAATACCGTCACAGGCGCAGGACAAAAGGTCGTAATATGATGCGGAGGATCTAACAAAAACATTTATCATACGACGACGAAAGGCGTATACGGTATCGAAGTCGGCACACTCCTTTGATAAAATAAGCGTGCGTATTCCGAGAGAATATAGCCTTTGCGTGCATTCGTCAACGGATACGGAGGATGCGGAGGAAAGATCGAGTACGCCCCGTCTGAATTTGCTCGTGCCTATCGCTTTTTTGATACAGCTCTCCGAGGACGATATTATATATGAATCGTGAATATTGTTTTCATCTGCAAAGGTCGAAAAAAGCTCTGCGCTTTCGTTATCGGAAAGATAAAACGACAGTATCGTCTTTTGTCTGTACGAGTCAATACGTGAGGCAAGCGTGTCGATGTGCTTGCCGTCATGATAAGCGTAAAGCACGCCGTCACCGCTTTTTACATCGAATATTACCGAATTGACCGAGCCTTTAGCCTCGCCGTTATCATATGAGAACACAAGCGGATTCAGACTTTTGTTTGAATAAAGCTCGGTGTCGTAGGATTGGGAAGCACTGTTGATACGCGGCAGGGTATAGCTGACGGAAATGCTCTTTATAAGCACACTGCAGCCGTGACCGGCAAAGCCTATCTTCCCACGCATTAAGTCGGGTGTCGATGCCTCGCCTATCAGCACACCGTCAACATAAATAAATACATAGCCGTCCTTTACGACAACGCTCAACTCAAGCTCTGCCGTCTCTGCAAGCTCCGAGCCGATGAATTTCGAGGGTGATATCTTATCCGTGCCTTTATACGACAGGAGCGACTCGGAATAAAGCACATTCCACTCGCCCGCATCGTTCAGGCTCACAAGCTCCGCTACAGCACCTTTCGTAAGCGACAAAAGCAGTTTTTCCTGTTCATTCTCGCCGAAAGAAAGCGCAAACGGGCAATTTGAGGAATATGACGAAAGAAACGTAAAACGGCAGGAATAAACATAATCGTCCTCTATTATAGAATACGGCAGAGTCGCCGACGGATACGGCGGAAATGTCACATCGGGCGTAAAAACAAGCCCGTTGTCCGTTGCCTCAAGTGCGGCGTGGTCGCATTCTATGGCCCCGGTGTTGTAATCCCGTCCGAAAAACAGCGAAAAATCCTGTGCTGATACGGGATAGGCACATAATATTGTATAAATAATAATAAACAAGCAAGCCGTAATTGCTTTTATTCTCATACGTTTCATTTTTGACCTCCGATAGCTTATAATACAGTATACCATTTTCGAGCCGTTATGTCAAGTACGAGATGAAAAAAAGAAAGGACGGGACGAATTGTCCCATCCCGTCTTATACGAATGTGAAATTACTTTATTTCTACCGTTGCGCCTGCTTCGGTCAGCTTAGCCTTGTAATCCTCGGCTGTAGCCTTGTCAACACCCTCTTTGAGTGTCTTGGGAGCGCCCTCAACGATCTCCTTAGCTTCCTTAAGTCCGAGACCGGTAAGCTCACGAACTACCTTTATAACGGAAAGCTTGTTAGCGCCGAAGGAAGCGAGAACTACGTCGAACTCGGTCTTCTCTTCAGCAGCCGCAGCGGGAGCTGCCGCACCTGCCGCACCTGCAACTGCTACGGGAGCAGCGGATACGCCGAACTCGTCCTCGATAGCCTTAACGAGGTCCTTCAGCTCAAGTATCGTAAGTGATTTGATTTCTTCGATTATCTGTGTGGTTTTTTCGTTTGCCATTTCAGTAGATCCTCCTGATCATTCTTTTTTATTACGCCGCAATGAATTTTAAGCGGCAATATTCTTTGCGGAAATTATTCCGCAGCCTCTGCGGCACCCTCGCCGTCCTTGTCTGCGATAGCCTGCAGAGCGTATGCCAATCCGTAAAGAGGGGATTGGATGCTGCCAAGGAGCTTTCCGATAAGGGTCTCCTTGGAGGGCGTGCTTGCCAATTCCATAACGCCGTCACGGTCGAGAACCTCGCCGTCTACGAAGCCTGCCTTGATATCGAAGGTCTCTACCTTGTCGGCGTAGTCCTTCATAATTCTTGCGGCGGCAACGGGGTCGTTTTGGCTTATAGCAATAGCGGTCATTCCCTCAAGAACCTCGCCGAGCTTGCCGTAGCCGACAGCTTCAACGGCTCTCTTGGTCATGGTATTCTTGACAACGGCGTACTCAACGCCTGCTTTTCTCAGCTCGGCTCTGAGCTTCGTATCGTCTTCAACGGTGATTCCGGCGTAATTTACGATAACGCCCGCGGAAGCCGTTTTAAGCTTTTCCGAAAGCTCGGCAACGATTTGCTGCTTGCCCGCTTTGATTTTTTCGCTTGCCATTTTGAATTTCACCTCCGTAATTATTTGCGTGAAACAAAAGAACTTTCTTTGCCGCAAAGCGAAAAAGAAAGTGAGTGCATTCATAAATTAACACTATCTTCTCGGCAGGAAAACGGTTGACCGTTTTTACTGTAACCTGCTGTCTTTGAATCAGCGTCGTGTATTATACCACATTTAAATCGATTTGTCAATACCGAAAACGAAAAAAAGAGCATAAAATTTCACGCAAAAGCGATTTTTTATGCCCTTATGCTCTTATTCAACGGACGAACCGTCGTCATTTACCTTACCGTGGAGCTTTGTTCTGGCACGGCTCATCGTTACCTGGGTCATTCCGAGATACGATGCTATGTGATAATGCGGCACTATGTCTATCAGTCCCGGATAGTTTTTCAAAAACCACACGTATCGTTCTTCCGCACTGCTGTTTTGCAGAATTATCTTGTGCGAATAATGAATTTGATAGGAATGGTTCAGCATTGACGTTACAATGCCCGCCATTTCGGGAAATGTCAAAAGCCGCTTGTAGCTATCCTCCGAGAGAAGAAACATTTCGCAATTCGTTATCGCCTCGTAGCCGACAACGGACGGAGAGGTGAAGTCCAAGGGCAGAGGCGAATTCACCTCGCCGAAGCGAAAGCCGAAGCAGTTCGTTTCGATCTCGCCATTGTCCGAGAGCGTATAGCCTCTTGCAACACCACTGCGCAGAACATAAAGATATTTGTAGACATGACCTATTTCAAAAATATTTTCGCCTGCGGCGTAGCTTTTCGGGATGAATAAGCTTGCAAATTCTTGCTTCAAAGCGTCGTCTTTTATGTTAAAGAATGCGACGAGCTTGTTGATATCGTTCATTTGATAACCGCCTTTTCTAAATATGTTCCTGAATAAAAAACGAATAAAGCAATTGTACAATAAATTGATTGCCGTTTTATTAAAATACGGAAAAAAGTCTGAGTTCAAAAGTAAAAAATAAGAAAACAAATCGAAAGTACACGTTTAATTGCCGATTATGTCGCCGATTTTGTAAGGCTACGGCAAAAGTAATACTCACAATAATATATTATAACCTGAATTAGGTTAAAAGTCAATACCCAAAAACGGATTAAGCTATAATTTTATATATCATAAACCGAGAGGAGCAAACGAAGTGTACCCGAGAATAAGAGACCTGAGAGAGGATAGAAATTTAAATCAGACCCAAGTGGCAAAAATGCTCGGAATGTCGCAAACGGGCTATTCGAAATACGAAACGGGCGAAAACGATATACCGACGCAAATACTCATCAAGCTTGCGCGCTTTTACGATACGAGTATAGATTATCTGCTTGGGCAAACGCTCGTGAAAAAGAGATACAAATAACGTCCATTAACGCAAAAAGTCTGTTTTGAGCGAGACTTTGCATAAGCTCGCTCAAGACAGACCCGATCGTTATTTCATCAATTTTACCATTACGGATTTCTGGGCGTGGAGTCTGTTCTCGGCTTCCTCGAATATCTCATCGGCGTGAGCCTCAAACACATCGCCGTCTATTTCCTCGCCCTTATGTGCGGGCAGACAATGAAGAACCATAACGCCCTCGTTTGCACGTGCCACAACGTCCTTTGTTATGGAGTAGCCGCTGAAGGCTTGCCGTCTGAGAGCCGCCTCGCCCTCCTGACCCATGGATGCCCATACGTCGGTGTAGAGTGCATCTGCACCCTCCGATGCCGCCATGATATCGGGCGTGCATACGAAATCGCCGTTTTCGGCTGCCCATTTCATAATTTCCGCATCGGGCTTATACGCTTCGGGACAGGCTATCGCAACGCTCATTCCGCACTTGATACCGCCGACGATGAGCGAGTTTGCCATATTGTTGCCGTCACCGATAAAGGTAAGCTTTTTGCCCTTGAGCGAGCCTTTTTTCTCGCGTATCGTCATAAGGTCGGCAAGCACCTGACAGGGATGGGCATAGTCGGTCAGACCGTTGATAACGGGAATTGAGCCGTATTTTGCCATATCCTCGGCTTCCTTTTGCTCAAAGGTGCGTATCATTATACCGTCGAGATATCTTGACAAAACTCTTGACGTATCGGCGGCATCCTCGCCTCTGCCTATCTGTATATCGGATGATGAGAGGAAAAGAGCGTTGCCGCCAAGCTCGTACATACCCACCTCAAACGATACACGTGTACGTGTTGAGGATTTGCGGAATATCATACCGAGCGTTTTTCCGGCAAGATATTTTTCCTTAACTCCGAGCTTGCGCTGTGCCTTAAGCTCATCGGCAAAATCGAGTATTTCGGTTATCTCCTCGGTACTAAGATCGGAGAGTTTGAGCAGATGCTTCATTTTTCAAGCTCCTTTATCACATTACATATTGTTTCTATTCCCTCTTTAAGCACATCGTCGGGAATGTTCAGTGCGGGCAGAAGTCTTATTTTGTCCTTTGCGGTAAGCGCCAGCACGCCGTGCTTTATGCATTCGTTTACAACATCCGAGGCTTTTGCACTCGTTTTTATACCGAGCAAAAGTCCCATGCCGTCCGCTTTGCGTCCAAGCAAGTCGGCAACGGTTTTTTTAATATATTCGCTTTTTCTGTTTACTCCGTCAAGCAATGCATCGTCAATACGGGATATCACACTGTAAGCACCTGCCGCACATACGGGGTTTCCTCCGAAGGTCGAGCCGTGCGTGCCGGGGGCGAGCGTGTTTTCGACTTTTTCACCCAAAAGCACCGCACCTATCGGCAAGCCGCCGCCCAGACCCTTAGCCGTGGATACTATGTCTGGGGTGATGCCGTAATTCATATACGCATACAAAGCGCCGCAACGTCCGTTGCCCGTTTGTACCTCATCGACAATGAGCAATATATCGTCACTCTTGCATTTTTCGTATATCGCATCAACGTAAGCTTTATCTAAAACATTTACACCGCCCTCGCCCTGAACAAGCTCTATCATAACGGCGCACGCACCGTCCAGCCGCTCAAGCGTATCGGTTATATTGTTTGCCTCTGCATAGTCAAAGCCCTCGGTAAAGGGGAAGAAATAGTTGTGGAAAACATCCTGTCCCGTTGCGGCAAGCGTTGTTATCGTCCTGCCGTGAAACGAATTTTTCAATGTAACTATTTTATTTCTGCCGGCACCGTATTTGTCAAAGGAATACTTTCTTGCCGCCTTTATCGCACCCTCGTTCGCCTCGGCTCCCGAGTTGCCGAAAAAGACCTTTTTCATGCCGGTCCTTTCGCACAGAAGCTTTGCCAGCTCCGCACACGGCTCCGTATAATAGAGGTTCGATGCGTGAGCGAAACGGTGAAGCTGTTTTTCAACGGCGTTTATATACTCCGTATCACACAGACCGAAGATATTGGTTGCGATTCCCGAACAGAAATCAATATAGCGTTTGCCGTTGTTGTCGTATACTATACTGCCCGAGCCGTGAGAAAACTGCACGGGAAAACGGCTGTATGTATTGGCAACGTATTCTTTATCTATCGAAAAAATATCCATTTTATTATATAAACATCGTTCCCATACCCTCATCGGTGAGCATTTCCATTATTATCGAATGGGGAATGCGTCCGTCAAGGATAAAGACCTTCTTTACTCCTCCGTTTATTGCCTCCGCACAGCATTGCACCTTCGGTATCATACCGCCGGATACTATACCGGAGGTAAACAGCTCGTCTACCTGCTCTGCGCGAACGACCTTTATAAGCGAGGACGGATCGTTGCAATCACGCAGTATTCCGCTTATATCGGTCATCGATATAAGGCTCTCCGCTTTGAGTGCCGCCGCTATTTTCGCCGCCGCCGTGTCGGCGTTTATGTTATATATGTTTCCCTCGTTGTCACAGCCGACCGTTGAAACGACGGGAATGTAGCCCTTTTCGAGCATATCGAGTATCGGTGAGGCGTTTATATGCGTTATCTTGCCGACATAGCCCAGCTTTTCATCGAGCATACTTGCCTCTATCATATGACCGTCAACGCCCGACAGTCCGACAGCCTTGCCGCCAGTGTTCTCAAGCAGATTGACAAGCTGCTTGTTTATCTTGCCGGCAAGCACCATCATCGCAACATCGGCGCATTCCTTATCGGTAACACGCAGACCGTTCTCGAATCTGCTCGGTATGTTCATACGCTTCAGAGTTTCCGTTATCTCCGGACCTCCGCCGTGAACCAACACGACCTTAACGCCGACGAGCGAGAGAAGCACAACGTCACCCATAACGGCTTTTTTCAAGTCCTCGTTTATCATGGCGTTTCCGCCGTATTTGATAACGACTATTTTATTATTATATTCCTTTATATAAGGAAGAGCGGTGACAAGCACGTCCGCTCTTGCGGCGTTGGTCATTTCCATTATGTTCTGTAATCTCCGTTAATTTTTACGTAATCGTAGGTTAAGTCACAGCCCCAAGCAGTTGCGGAACAGCTACCCTCGGAAAGAACGATATATATCTGTATCTCATCCTCGGAAAGGATCGTTTTAGCCCACTCCTCGGAAAAATCAATGCCGGAGCCTTGTGCGCAGACCTTTACCTCTCCCTTGCGTGATGCGAAATACACATCAACGCCGTTTATATCGACATCGGCTGAGCTGTATCCTATCGCACAGAGGACTCTGCCCCAATTCGCATCGGAGCCGAACATTGCCGCCTTGACGAGTGAGGAAGCTATTACGGCCTTTGAAACCGTTTTTGCGGTCTTTATATCGCCTGCTCCCGCAACGGTACATTCTATAAGCTTTGTTGCACCCTCGCCGTCCTTTGCCATTGCACGGCAAAGCTTTTTCGTAACGGCGGCAAGTGCCTTGCGAAACGTATTATAGTCCTCGCCCTCGCATACGATAGGCTCGTTGCCCGCTGCACCGCTGCACATTACGGTAAATGTGTCGTTTGTGGAGGTATCACCGTCTACCGATATCATATTAAAGCTGTCATCGGCATCGGCTTTTATCGCTTTTTTGAGCATTTCCGAGCTTATCGCAACATCGGAGGTCACGAAAACGAGCATTGTCGCCATGTTGGGATGGATCATTCCCGAGCCCTTTGCGATGCCGCCGAGCTTGCACGTCTTACCGCCCACGGTGAACTGCACAGCCGCTTCTTTCATCACTGTGTCCGTCGTCATAATAGCCGAGGCGGCATCCTCGCCGCCGTCGTATCTCAGCTCGCTCACAAGGCGGGGGAAACCGTCCTCGATGGGGGCGATGGGCAATACCTGACCGATAACGCCCGTGGAGGCAACGATAACATCGTCTGCGGAGATTCCCGTATGCTTTTCAACGAGCTTGCACATAAGCTCCGCTTTTTCCACGCCGTCCGCATTACACGTATTTGCGTTTCCGCTGTTGCATACGATAGCCCGAGCGATGCCGTTTTCGAGATTCTTTTTCGTTACGATTATGGGAGCGCCCTTAACAAGATTTTGCGTGTATACTCCCGCGGCATTGCACGGCGTGTCACATACGATAAGAGCAAGGTCACGCTTGACCTTGTTCTTTCTTATACCGCAATGTATGCCGGCTGCCCTGAAGCCCTCGGCGGCGCAAACGCCGCCGGGGATATAGGTTATATTACTCATAAAATAAGACCTTTTGTTTCATCAAGCCCTAAAGCTATATTCATGTTCTGTATCGCCGCACCCGATGCACCCTTTCCGAGGTTGCAGAAGCGTGCCGATATCTGCGGACGGTCGTCACAACCGCCTACTATTATTTCAAGGTCATCACGTCCGGCAAATGCATCGGAATATATAAGTCCGCTCGTTTGCCGCCTTACTTTTATTACGGGGCTGTTTGCGTAATATTCCGTAAAGTACTCGTAAAGGTCATCAACGCCCATTTTCTTTTTCATAAAATCGGCGATAAGAGGTACGGTAACTACCATACCGCAGTAGTAATCGCTTACTATAGGCTCAAGCACGGGGGGACGGCTGAGCGAGCATACCTTCATCATCTCCGGCAAATGCTTGTGCATACCGCCGAGAGAATAAATGGCGGGTGTCGTGTCCCAATCGGGACGTGCGTACTCGGCTATCATCTTTTTGCCGCCGCCGCTGTAGCCCGTCAGCGAAAAGCAGGTCAAGGGATACGAATCGGCTATTATATCACCGAATACCAAGGGGTAAACGCATACGCAAAAGCCCGTGGCATGACAGCCGGGGTTTGCTATACGCTTGCCGTGCTTTATATCGTTTCTGAAGGCGCATGACAGCTCCGGCAGACCGTAGACCCAAGCATCGTCGGTGCGGTGAGCGGTCGATGCGTCTATTATTATGGTATTGTCGTTTTCACAAAGCGACACGGCTTCTCTCGCCGCATCATCGGGGAGGCAGAGAAAGACAACGTCGGACGAGTTTATCGCCTCGGCTTGAGCGTCCTTGTTCTTCCTTACCTCCTCGGGCAGGGAAACGACGGTTATATCACGCCGTGCGGCGAGCTTTTTGGATATCCTCAGCCCTGTCGTTCCGGCACTTCCGTCAATAAAAACCTTATACATATGATTTATTTCTCGTTTTTCGGGCCGGACATAGCCTTGACCTTGCAGGGCAGACCGAAGAGGTTGATAAAGCCCGTAGCGTCCTTCTGGTCGTATACGTGATCCTCGGAGAAGGTCGCTATCTCCTCACTGTAAAGCGTGTAGGGCGAGGTCGTGCCGGCGTTGATTATGTTACCCTTGTAAAGCTTGAGCTTTACCGAGCCGGTAACGGTCTGCTGGGTCGATTTAACGAAAGCGTCGAGAGCCTCACGCAGGGGAGTGAACCACTGACCGTTGTAAACAAGCTCCGCATATCTGCCGGCTACTATATCCTTGTAATGCATCGTGTCACGGTCGAGCGTGAGTGTTTCGAGAACGCGGTGCGCCCTGTAAAGTATCGTTCCGCCGGGAGTCTCGTATACGCCTCTGCTCTTCATTCCGACAAGACGGTTCTCAACGATATCGACAAGACCTATGCCGTTTTTGCCGCCAAGCTCGTTAAGCTTGTCAACAAGCTCAACTGCTCCCATTTTTTGTCCGTCTATGGCAACGGGTACGCCGGCTTCGAAATCTATCGTAACATATGTGGGCGTGTCGGGTGCCTGCTCGGGCGATACGCCAAGCTCCAAAAATCCGGGCTTGTTGTACTGAGGCTCGTTTGCCGGGTCCTCAAGGTCAAGACCCTCATGGCTCAGATGCCAAAGGTTCTTATCCTTTGAATAGTTCGTTTCGCGGTTTATCTTAAGCGGTATCTTGTGTGCCTCGGCGTAGTCGATCTCCTGCTCACGGGATTTGATATCCCAGATACGCCACGGAGCTATTATCTCAAGCTCGGGGGCAAGAGCCTTAACGGTAAGCTCAAAACGAACCTGGTCATTACCCTTACCGGTACAGCCGTGACATATAGCGTCCGCACCCTCTGCTTTTGCTATCTCAACTATACGCTTTGCGATAACGGGACGTGCGAATGAAGTTCCGAGAAGGTACTCGCCCTCATATACGGCACCGGCTTGCATGGTGGGATAAATATAATCCTCGATAAATTCTTTCTTAAGGTCCTCAATATAAAGCTTCGATGCGCCTGTCTTTATCGCCTTTTCCTCGAGTCCGTCAAGCTCCGTGCCTTGTCCGACATCTCCGGAAACGGCAATTACTTCACAGCCCTCGTAGTTTTCCTTGAGCCACGGTATAATGATGGACGTATCGAGTCCGCCGGAATACGCAAGTACTATCTTCTTTATCTTCTTTTCCATAATAATTTATTCTCCTGTATAAAATTTATTTTCTTGAGTAATATTATACACGATTTTTCGGTTTTGTCAAGAGCAAAATGAATAAAATTGCAAGTTTATTTATTATGATATTTCGAGTCGACGGGGGTGAAAATAAAATGTATATATTGACCAAAACTTAATAATAAGAATGTTGACATTTAAGAAAAAAGGTGGTATAATATTATAAATATCGGGGGTTACTGCATGAAAACACAGAATAATAACAAAAAAATGAACGGCGTAAAGCTCGTCGGCGAGCGTCTTAGGCTCGCCTGCTGTTTCTTTACGGTGGCAATGCTGCTTTCGTTCGTCTTTAATAAAAAGAATAATGGTGCATCAAATTTGTATATTTATTCATCTCTTGCTTTCTCCGTCTGCCTTGCCTTTATCCAGCTGGTGATGAGAATAAAGAATGTGAGCTATATCATACGGCTGTTTTTGCATATGGTATTGACTTATATCGTCTTTACCGTGATATTCTTTGTGGTAAATTCACGAGGCCCGGCAGGTCAAGCCGTATTTACGCCGACGACCTATGCGGTGCTTGCCATAACCATAGCGGTGATATACGGTCTGCTCGGCTCGATAGGCTTTGCTTACTCACGCCGAGTAAAGCGACAGGCGGATGAGGATAAATATAAAAATCAATTTTCTTGAAAGAATACACCTTCACGGGAGGCTTTACGCCTCCCGTTTTTTTGCCTTACAGGCTTTCTATCAATCCTCGAACGCTTGAGGAGAATGCCTTGACTTTGTTGTCCGCTTCCTCGGCGCTGCTTGCCGATACCAAATAATAGAGCTTTATCTTCGGCTCAGTACCCGACGGACGAATGACAACAACGTCCTCGCCGCACTTGTAGTAAAGCGTATTTGTCGTGCCGCAGTCAAGATGTACACGTTTCTTGTCGGAGATGAAATATTCCTCGGGCAGAGAGTAATCTATTACCGAGTCTATCTTGATATCGCCGAAGCTTTCGGGCGGGCAGGAGCGGAGAGAGGACATAATATTTTTCATCTTCTCTATTCCGTCAAGTCCCTTCATGGCAAGATTGTCGATGCCCTCACGGTAATAACCGTATTTCTCATAAAGCGCTTGCATCGCATCGAAGAGCGTCATGCCCTGCTTTTTATAGTAAGCCGCCATTTCGCAAATGAGCATCGTTGCGCATACCGCATCCTTATCACGTGCGTATGTGCCGCGCAGATAGCCGTAAGACTCTTCAAAGCCGAGCAAAAACTCACGCTTGCCGGGCAACTCCTTTTGCTTTATCGTTTCACCGATAAACTTAAAGCCCGTAAAGACATTGTACATAGTAACGCCGTTGTCACGGCATATCTTGGTACTAAGCTCCGTGGAAACAAAGCTCTTTACAACGTAAGGCTCCGGACAAAGCTTGCCCTTGCGTTTTAGGGCGCTTATGATGTAATCGGTGAGCAAGGCACCCACTTGATTGCCCGTCAGAGTCACAAACTCACCGCTTGAGCAACGAACGGCAATACCGGCACGGTCCGCATCGGGGTCTGTTGCGATTATGAGATCCGATCCGACCTTCTCGGCAAGTGCGATACCGGGGGTAAAGACCTCTTTGAATTCGGGATTCGGGTAAGCCGTTGTCGGAAAATCGCCGTCCGGCTCCGCTTGCTCGCTTACCGTATATAAATGCTCGATTCCGAGCATACCTATAAGCTCCGGCACGAGTCTGTAGCCCGTACCGTGCAGAGGCGTGTAAACTATATTCAGTGAGGGAGCCATTTCTTTGACTATGTCAAGGTCTATAGCCTGAGCGCATACGTTTTTGAGATACTCTCTGTCAAGCTCACGCCCGATAATGCTTATAGAACCGTCGTAGATACCCTGCTCAAACGGTATCATTACGATATCCTCAAAAATATCAATGGCGGAAATGTAATCCGAGACCTTTGCGGCATGCTCCGGCGGAAGCTGTGCCCCGTCCTCCCAATACGCTTTGTAGCCGTTGTACTCCTTGGGATTGTGCGATGCGGTTATGTTGATTCCCGCAATGCAACCGAGGTGACGGATTGCAAAGGAAAGCACGGGTGTGGGTCTGAGCGACCCGAAGATAAACACCTGTATTCCGTTGCCCGCAAGTACCTCTGCGGCGGATTTTGCGAAAAGATCCGAATTGTTTCGGCTGTCAAACGCTATCGCAACACCTCTGTCGCACGCCGCCTTACCCTGCTCCTTTATGAGGTTTGCAAGTCCTTGCGTGGCATGACGAACGGTATAGACGTTCATGGCGTTTGTTCCGGCGTTCATAGTGCCGCGCAGACCCGCCGTGCCGAATTGAAGATACTGATAAAAGCGCAGCTTTATATCGTCCTCATTCGTAAGTGCGCGAAGCTCGTTTTTCGTAGCCTCGTCAACGTGGCTTGAATTAAGCCATTTTTCATAGCTTTCACGATGATCCATAAATGTACCTCTTATATATATTTTACCTTATTATATGCGTTGCCGCATATGCCTTAAGGATTTGATACGCTTATTGCTCCTCAAGAGCCTTTTTCAAGGCGCGGGCGAGCTGGTCGGGACAGGAGGTATCCTTAAAGCCGCAACGAGTGCCGCCGAGCAGGGCTATAACGTCTTTTGCGTGCATTCCCACGCACAGCTTTGATATGCCCGTTAAATTACCGTTACAGCCGCCGGTGAACTCAACATGGCGTATGACATCGCCGTCAAGAGTCAGATCTATTTTCGACGAGCAAGTACCGTGAGTCTTATAGGTATACTTTTTTTCGCTCATTGTTGTATCGTCCTTTCATCTTTTATATTATAATACTCTATAAATGTTACAGGAATATGAAAAATCGCAAATAATCGCAAAAATGATAAATATGAACGAACTTAACAAATAATTTTCCGAAACTTAATAATAATTTGTCCGCACCCTATTGCAAAAACAGGAAAAGTGTGGTACAATAACTCCGCTTGATGTGCGATGAAGCGGGAGGTGGCTGCAAAACGAAGTGTTTATGCAGGGAATTTCCGCCGAGTATGTCCGATATTTAACCGGGCGATGTTGAAAAAAGCAGATCATACCGAGTCAAACACTCGTCGGCTCGATATTCCGCAGCAGATAATTCTACTGTTGCGGCAATCGGCAAATGCCAAAGCTATGGATAAAGCCGAAAGGCACATCCGTTTTTTATAGCGAAGAGTTGTGAAACACACGGTATCGTGTTTGAAATTTTTCCGATCGACCCTTTTAAATGCAAGCCAAATTTAAAAGGAGGAAAACAAAGTGGCAGTTAAGGAGAAGATAAGGATCAGACTGAAGAGCTACGACCACACTCTCATTGATGCGGCAAGCGCAAAGATCGTTGAGACCGCCAAGAGAACGGGTGCAGAGGTTTCCGGACCCATTCCGCTCCCTACCGAGAGAGAAGTCGTAACCATCCTTCGTGCCGTATTCAAGTACAAGGATTCCAGAGAGCAGTTTGAAACAAGAACCCACAAGCGTCTTATCGACGTAAAGAGACCCTCGGCTAAGACAGTTGAAGCTCTCACAAACTTAGAGCTTCCCGCGGGCGTTGAGATCGAAATAAAGCTTTAAGGCTTTATTTATAACAAACGACAGGCTCCTCACACGATATTCGTGTGGTAACCGGTCAAGTTGGCTCAGCCAACCAATAACCAAAAAGGAGAAAGTAAATGAAAAAAGGTATCATCGGACGCAAGATCGGCATGACGCAGATCTTCACCGAAACGGGTGCGGTAGTACCCGTAACCGTCATCGAGGCGGGACCCTGTGTTGTCGCACAGAAAAAAACGACTGAAACAGACGGCTACAACGCCGTACAGCTCGGTTTCGGATATGTTAAAGACAAGCATATGACGAAAGCCGAGAAAGGACACTTCGCAAAGAACAACGTAGCTCCCAAGAAGCATCTGAAGGAATTCAGACTTGACGATGTTTCCGCACTCAACGTAGGCGATATAATCACCGCCGACACATTCGCCGCAGGCGACAGAGTTGATGTAACGGGAACCTCCAAGGGTCACGGCTACAGCGGCGTTATAAAGCGTTGGGGTGCCCACAGACTCAGAATGACGCACGGCGTAGGCCCTGTTCACCGTCAGGTAGGTTCAATGGGTGCAAACTCCTCACCGTCAAGAGTCTTCAAGAATAAACATATGGCAGGTCAATACGGTGCAGAGCAGGTAACCATCCTTAATCTCGACGTCGTAAAGGTTGATGCGGAAAAGAACCTTATTGCAGTTAAGGGTGCCGTACCCGGTGCAAAGGGTGGAATAGTATTCCTCCGCAACAGCTGCAAATAATCGTAAGGAGGAATGAAAAATGGCAAAATTTAATGTTGTGGATATGACCGGTAAAGTAACCGGTGATGTAGTTCTTTCCGATGCGGTTTTTGCTGCCGAGGTAAACAAAGCAGTCCTGCATGCTGCGGTTAGAGCATATCTTCTCAATCAAAGACAAGGCACACAGTCCACTCTTACCCGTACCGAGGTTTCCGGCGGCGGTATAAAGCCCTGGAAGCAAAAGGGAACGGGTCGTGCAAGACAAGGCTCAACGAGAGCTCCTCAGTGGACACACGGCGGCGTTGCTCTCGGTCCCAAGCCGAGATCTTACCGCACGGATCTTAACAAGAAGGTCAAGAGGATCGCGCTCAAGAGCGCTATCTCGTCAAAGGCGGCAGACGGCGAGCTGATAATAGTAGACCAAATAAAGACCGAGGAATACAAGACAAAGACCATGGTAGCCATGCTTTCCGCAATAGGCGCCGGCAAGAAGTCTCTTGTGGTTCTCGATGACAACGACCCCAAGGCAGTAAAGAGCTTTGCCAATATCCCCGGTGTAAAGACCGCTCAGGTAAATACGATAAACGTATACGATATTCTCAATTGCAATACGTTCGTCGTAGCTAAGGGAGCAGCCGAGAAAATATCGGAGGTGTATGAGAAATGAAGAACGCATACGATATAATTCTTCGCCCCATCATCACGGAGGATTCCATGATGATGATGGATAACAAGAGATACGTATTCGAGGTACACGCCGACGCAACCAAGCCGGAGATCGCTTCCGCAGTTGAAGAGATATTCAAGGTAAAGGTAGCAAGCGTAAACACGATAAACGTAAATAAGAAGCCCAAGAGACTCGGCGTTCACGCAGGTTATACGAGAGAGTGGAAGAAAGCGTTCGTAACGCTTAAGCCCGACTCCAAGACCATCGAGTTCTTTGACGGTCTTAAATAAGGAGGAGTAACAAATGTCGGTAAAAACATTCAAACCAATAACACCCGGCAGAAGACAAATGACGGTGCCCTCCTTTGAGGAAATTACCAAAAAGACACCCGAAAAAAGTCTTATTGCAAAGAAAAAGAAAAATGCCGGACGTAACAGCTACGGCAAGATAACCGTTCGTCACAGAGGCGGCGGAAACAAGGTAAAGTACAGAATAATCGATTTCAAGAGAGCCAACGAAAATGAGGCTACCGTGATCGCTATCGAGTACGACCCTAACAGAACCGCATATATCGCACTTATTCAGTATGCGGACGGAACAAAAGCATATACCATAGCTCCCGTCGGTCTGTCCGTCGGCGATAAGATATACTCCGGCGAAAATGCCGATATCAAGGCAGGTAACACCCTTCCTATATCGAGCATACCCGTAGGTACTCTTATCTACAACATCGAGCTTTACCCCGGTAAGGGCGCTCAGCTCGTAAGAAGCGCAGGTACCGCAGCTCAGCTCATGGCTAAGGAAAACGGCATGGCTCAGGTAAGACTGCCCAGCGGTGAGGTTCGTATAATCAGACTTAACTGCAAGGCTACTATCGGTCAGGTAGGAAACCTTGAGCATGAGAACATCAAGCTCGGTAAAGCAGGTAAGACACGCCACCTCGGCATCCGTCCCACGGTAAGAGGTTCGGTAATGAACCCCTGCGATCACCCGCACGGCGGTGGTGAAGGTAAGTCCCCCGTAGGTCGTCCCTCACCTGTAACCCCTTGGGGCAAGCCCGCTCTCGGATATAAGACGAGAAACAAGAAGGCTCGCACCGAGAAGTTCATAGTTAAGCACAGAAACGGCAAATAAGAGAAGGAGGGAATAAGAAATGAGCAGAAGCTTGAAAAAAGCACCTTACGTTGACGAAAAGCTCTTTTCCAGAATCGAAAAGATGAACGAAAGCGGCAACAAGCAGGTTATTAAAACATGGTCACGTGCATCCACGATCTATCCCGAATTCGTCGGTCATACGATTGCTGTTCACGACGGCCGCAAACACGTTCCCGTATTTGTGACAGAGGATATGCTCGGTCACAAGCTCGGCGAGTTTGCACCCACAAGAACATTTAAGGGACATGCAGGTTCCAAGACATCCAATAACGGTAACTGATGGGAGGAGAAAATAGAATGGAAGCAAAAGCATATTTACGTTACGCTCGTATATCTCCTCGCAAGGTCTGCATAGTTCTCGACCTCATCAGAGGTAAAAAAGTAGACGTTGCAATGGCGATACTTAAGAATACGCCTAAAGCGGCGAGCGAATATCTGATAAAACTTCTTCAGAGTGCAGTGGCAAACGCAGAGCATAACTTCGGCATGAACCCCGAAAGCCTTTACGTATCCGAGTGCTTCGTATGCCCCGGACCCACACTCAAGAGAATGATGCCCAGAGCGCAGGGCAGATCCAACCGCATACTTAAGAGAACGAGTCACATCACTCTCGCAGTTGCGGAGAAAGAATGATCTGAAGAAGGAGGTAGTTAAACAATGGGACAGAAGGTTAATCCCCACGGTTTAAGAGTGGGCGTTATAAAGAAATGGGATTCAAGATGGTTCGTTTCCGATAAGGAATTCGGCGATACGCTTGTTTCCGATTATAACATCAGAAAGTTTCTGAAAAAGCAGCTTCAGCCCGCAGGCGTTCCCAAGATAGAGATCGAACGCAGCGGCAAGTATATAAGAATAATTCTTCACTGCGCTAAGCCCGGTATGGTAATCGGTAAGGGCGGCTGCGAAATGGAGAAGCTGAAGAAAACGCTGAAGGATATGACCGGCAAGGACGTTCTCGTAAATGTCATAGAGGTAAGAACTCCCGACCTCGATGCTCAGCTCGTTGCGGAAAATATCGCATCACAGCTTGAGCGCAGAATCGGATTCCGCCGTGCTATGAAAATGGCTATAACGAGAACGATGCGTCTTGGTGCAAAGGGTATCAAGATAAGCTGTTCGGGTCGTCTGGGCGGTGCGGAAATAGCAAGAACCGAGCATTATCACGAGGGTACTATTCCGTTGCAGACGCTCAGAGCCGATATCGATTACGGCTTCTTTGAGGCTGATACGACATACGGCAAGATCGGCGTTAAGGTATGGATATACAGAGGCGAGGTGCTCAACGAAGTAAGACGTGAGCGTGACAATTCTCGCAGAAGAGAGAGACCGAATCGTAGGGAGGGACGCAAAAATGTTAATGCCTAAAAGAGTTAAATACAGACGTGTCCAGAGGGGCAGACTCAAGGGCAAGGCTATGCGTGGTAACAAGGTTACCAACGGTACCTATGGTCTTATGGCTCTCGAACCCGCATGGATAACGAGCAACCAGATCGAGGCAGCCCGTATCGCAATGACGAGATACATCAAAAGAGGCGGTAAGGTTTGGATAAAGATATTCCCCGACAAGCCCATAACGGAGAAGCCCGCCGAAACTCGAATGGGTTCAGGTAAAGGCTCACCCGAATATTGGGTAGCGGTAGTTAAGCCCGGCAGAGTTATGTTCGAGATGGACGGAATAAGCGAAGAGGTAGCAAGAGAAGCTATGCGTCTTGCAAGCCACAAGCTCCCCATCAAGACGAAGTTTGTCAAAAAAGAAGAAGTAACGAGTGAGGAGGCATAAGTTCCGATGAAAGCAAATGAATTGAAAAAGATGACGGTTGAAGAACTTGACAAAGAGCTTGCGAAGCTTAAAGACGAGCTGTTCCGCCTCCGCTTTCAGCACGCTATAAACCAGCTTGACAATCCCAACAAGATTCCCGAAACGAAGCGTGATATAGCACGTGTTATGACCGTACTTCACGAAAAGAAGAGCTTATCTTAAGAGAGGAGTAGAGTCATGGAAAGAAATCTCAGAAAAACAAGAGTCGGCATGGTAGTAAGTGACAAGATGGACAAGACCGTTGTAGTTGCAATACAGGATAATGTAAAGCACCCCAAGTACGGTAAGGTCATCAAGCACACCATAAGACTTAAGGCACACGACGAAAAGAACGAGTGCGGTATCGGCGATAAGATAGAGATCGCAGAGACAAGACCTCTCTCCAAGGATAAGAGATGGCGTCTTACCCGCATCATTGAAAAAGCGAAATAAGTAAAGTACGATGAATGTCACGTGACGGCACTTTATATTAAAAATAAGGTGAGCTACCGTCACGGCGGACGATTCGTGAGATGCTTACAGAGCGTATAGGAGGATGAACTAATGATACAGCAACAATCTTTACTCAAGGTTGCCGATAACACCGGCGCCAAAGAGTTGATGTGTATCCGTGTTCTCGGCGGCACAGGACGCAGATATGGTAATATCGGCGATGTTATCGTGTGCTCCGTAAAGAAGGCTAACCCCAACGGCACAGCCAAGAAGGGCGAGGTCGTTAAAGCGGTTATCGTAAGATCCAAACACGGACTTAAGAGAGCTGACGGCTCGACGATAAAATTCGACGAGAATGCGGCAGTTATTATTAAAGACGATAAAACACCCAGAGGTACTCGTATCTTTGGACCGGTAGCAAGAGAGCTGAGAGATAAGGATTATCTTAAAATACTCTCCTTGGCACCCGAAGTACTGTAAGGAGGAAGAGCAATGAACGAAATGCATATCAAAAAAGGCGATACAGTCGTTGTGATCTCCGGAAACAGCAAAGGCACGAAGGGTAAGGTCATAGAGGTATCTCCCAAAGAGAAAAAAGTAATCGTTGAAAAGGCTAATGTGGTTTCAAAGCACGTTAAGCCCAGAAGAGAAGGCGAGAACGGCAGCATAGTTAAAGTTGAAAGTGCTATGTATGCGTGCAAGGTACAGCTTTATTGCCCCGATTGCGGCAAGGGCGTTCGCACACATATCGAAGTGATAGACGGCAAAAAGGTACGTGTTTGCTCGGGCAAAAAAGACGGCAAGAGCTGCGCACATAAGTTTGATTAAGGAGGAAGCATACAATGGCAAGATTGAAAGATTTTTACAAGGCTGAAGTTGCTCCCCAACTTATGAGCAAGTTCGCTTACAAAAGCCCCATGCAGATACCCCGCTTCGATAAGATAGTTATCAATGTCGGAGCAGGCGACGCAAAGGACAATTCCAAGGTAATAGATAATATTATCGCAGACCTTACACTTATAACCGGTCAAAAGGCGGTTCCCACCTACGCAAAGAAGTCCGTTGCAAACTTCAAGCTCAGAGAGGGCATGAAGATAGGCGTTAAGGTAACGCTCAGAGGAGATATAATGTTTGAGTTTATGGATAAGCTCTTCAATTTCTCTCTCCCCAGAGTTCGTGACTTTAAGGGTATCAACCCCAACGCATTCGACGGACGCGGAAACTACTCGCTCGGACTTAAGGAACAGCTTATATTCCCCGAAATAGAGTACGATAAAGTAGATAAGGTCAGAGGTATGGACATAGCCTTCGTAACGACGGCACAGACTGATGAAGAAGCAAGAGAGCTGCTCAAGCTGATGGGCGCTCCGTTTGCGAAATAAGGAGGTAATACAAAGTGGCTAAGAAAGCGATGATTTTGAAGCAGCAGAAGAAGCAGAAGTATTCCACCAGAGAATACAACAGATGCAAGATCTGCGGCCGTCCCCACGCTTACCTCCGTAAATACGGTATTTGCCGTATCTGCTTCAGAGAGCTTGCTTATAAGGGACAGATCCCCGGCGTAAAGAAAGCAAGCTGGTAAGTCAAAACCGGCAGTTAGTATTTGTCTAACTCCGTTTATGCAAGGAAGCTTTGATAAGCTTAACCGGCATATATTCAGCCGTCGAAAAGACGGCAGCAAGAGGGAAGTATCCCTAAAATATTACTTGCAGGAGGAATTAAAATGCAAATGTCAGACGTAATTGCGGATATGCTTACCAGAATCCGCAATGCAAACAACGCAAAGCACGAATCCGTTGATATTCCCGCGTCAAAGCTTAAGAAGGCTATAGCGGATATCCTCGTTGAGGAAGGCTACATCAAGAATGCCGTAGTGATCGAGGACGGTCATCAGGGCGTGATCAGAGTAACGCTCAAGTACGGTGCGGGAAAAGCGAAGGTGCTTCAGGGCATCCGCAGAGTATCCAAGCCCGGTTTGAGAGTTTACGCAAACTGTGAGGATATGCCGAGAGTTATGAACGGTCTCGGTGTAGCAATCATCTCAACATCAAAAGGCGTAATGACCGATAAGGCTGCAAGAGCTCAGCATATCGGCGGCGAAGTTATCGCCTTCGTTTGGTAAGGGAGGATAAGCATATGTCAAGAATCGGAAGAATGCCTATTACAGTTCCCGCCGGAGTTGATGTAAAGCTCGATAACGGTAATGTAGTTACCGTTAAGGGTCCCAAGGGCACACTTACAAAACAATTTAATGCCGATATGATAATCAAGCACGAGGGCAATGAAATAATCGTTCAGCGTCCGAGTGAGGATAAAGAGCATCGTGCATTGCACGGCTTGACCCGCGCACTCATAGCAAATATGGTGACCGGTGTTACCGAGGGCTTCTCCAAGTCGCTCGAGATAGTCGGTGTAGGCTACAGAGCCGCAAAGCAGGGCAATGTTCTCAACCTCAGCCTTGGTTATTCACATCCGGTAAATATAACCGAAACAGGCTCGATCAAGTTCGAGGTTCCCGATGCAAACCACATCGTAGTTTCGGGCATAGACAAGCAAGAGGTCGGTCAGATGGCAGCTATCGTCAGAGGAACCAGACCGCCGGAGCCTTACCATGGCAAGGGCGTTAAGTATTCCGACGAGAAGATTCGTCGTAAAGCCGGCAAGACAGGTAAATAAGGGAAGGAGTGGATAAGAAATGGTATCAAGAAAAGACAGTAACTTACAGCGTCTGAAAAGACACAAGAGAGTAAGAGCCAAAATATCAGGCACGGCAGAATGCCCGCGTCTTTGCGTTTATCGCTCACTCAACAACATTACCGCACAGATAATCGATGATGTTAAGGGCGTAACGCTCGTATCCGCATCCACCCTTGAAAAAGGCTTTGAGGGCAACGGCGGCAATAAGGAAGCCGCAAAGAAGGTAGGACTTGCAATTGCAAAGAAAGCCGTTGATGCCGGTATAACCAACGTCGTATTCGACAGAGGCGGATATGTTTATCACGGTCGCGTACAAGAACTTGCAGACGGTGCCCGTGAAGGCGGTCTGAAGTTTTAATGGAGGTAGAATAACATGGCTAAAAGAATAGACCCTGCAACACTCGATCTGCAGGATAGACTCGTTAAAATAAACCGTGTTTGCAAAACCGTAAAGGGCGGCCGTATTCAGCGTTTCACCGCAATCGTTGTTGTAGGTGACGGAAACGGACATGTCGGCTACGGCTCTGGAAAAGCGGCAGAGGTTCCCGACGCTATAAGAAAAGGCGTTGAGGATGCAAAGAAAAATATAATCAAGGTCGCAATGAACGGAACCACGATTCCTCACCAGACTATCGGTGAATTCGGAGCGGGACGCGTTCTGCTTAAGCCGGCATCAGAAGGTACCGGTGTCATCGCAGGCGGTTACGTAAGAAGCGTTATCGATATGGCGGGCATTAAGGATATTCGTGCGAAGTGTCTGCGTTCCAATAACCCCGGAAACGTAGTTAAAGCGACGTTCGAGGGTCTGAAGTCACTTAGAACCGTTGACGAGGTTGCCGCTATGCGCGGTAAGGCTCCCAACGAGATAAAGAAATGAGGAGGAACCGATAATGAAGGTTAAAGTAACGCTTGTAAAGAGCCTTATCGGCACAAAACCTGCTCAGAAGGCAACAGCTGCCGCACTCGGTCTGCGTAAGATCGGAGATTCATTCACCGCAGAGAAAACTCCCGCGTTGGATGGTCAGCTCAATGTTGTATCACACCTTGTCAAGATAGACGAAGAATAATTACGTGAACATAATTGAACTTAAAGAATTTTTAGTATAAGGAGGATACCCAATGAAGCTCCACGAACTTTCTCCCGCAGAGGGTTCTGCCGAAAAAGCATGGCGTAAAGGCAGAGGTGCCGGCTCAGGAAACGGTAAGACGGCAGGAAAAGGCCATAAAGGCCAGAATGCCAGATCAGGCGGCGGTGTAAGACCCGGCTTTGAGGGCGGTCAGATACCGCTTTACAGAAAGCTGCCTAAAAGAGGTTTTAACAACGTATTCGCAAAGAACTATGCAGTTGTAAACGTTTCCGCACTTGAAAAGTTTGAAGACGGAACGACCGTTGATGCCGAGCTTCTCGTAAAAGAGAAGATAATAAAGAACGTGCAAGACGGCGTAAAGGTGCTTGGCGACGGCGCCATCACAAAGAAGCTCACCGTTAAAGCAGCAGTCTTTTCCGCAAGTGCAAAAGAGAAGATAGAAGCGGCAGGCGGAAAGACCGAGGTGAACTAAATGTTTAAGACACTTCGGGATGCTTGGAACGTCCCCGAATTGCGTAAAAGACTGATATTCACACTGTTCATCATTGTTCTGTACAGACTCGGCTCCGTGTTGCCCGTGCCTTTCTTGGATCAGAGCGTGCTTTCGAGCATGAATCTTATCGCCGATAACTCAATATTGAATTACTTCAATATGATATCGGGTGAATCGTTTACCCGTGCAACACTGTTCGCACTTTCAATATCTCCCTACATCACTTCATCCATCGTTGTACAGCTTCTCACGGTTGCGATCCCCGCACTTGAGAAGTGGCAGAAGGATGGCGGCGACGAGGGTAGAAAAAAGCTTGACAGACTTACAAGATACGTCACAATGGCTCTGGCACTCATTACCGCTATCGGTTACTATATGTACCTCAAATCCGAGAGCGCGATATATACAGCAAACGATGTGTTCTCAGCCGGTGCCGTAGGCTTCGGTAAGATACTCATCCCCGTAACTATAATATCCTGCTACTGTGCCGGTGCCGCACTTATCATGTGGCTCGGTGAGAAGATAAACGAAAACGGTATCGGTAACGGTATTTCCATAATACTGTTTATCAATATCATATCCTCTATACCCGGTATGGCTCAATCGCTCTATGAGACGAATATGAATCCTACCGAGGGCGAGCCTATGAAGCTGTATTGGTTCATACCGCTTGCAATAGGCGTTGTACTGTTCTTCGTTGCGGCTATCGCATTCCTCGTTCATATGACGAATGCGGAGCGCAGAATACAGATAACATACGCTAAGCGTATACAGGGCAGACGTATGATAGGCGGTCAGACGAATAATCTTCCCATAAAGCTTAATATGACGGGCGTTATGCCTATCATCTTCGCACAGTCTATAATCTCCGTTCCCGCAACCATCGCACTTATGGCGGGAAAAACACCCGAATGGGTAAACAACTTCTCGTATATGGGCGAGGGCTGGCTCAGCTGGCTGTATATGATTCTGTTTATCGTTCTTATAGTTGCTTTCGGTTACTTCTATGTGGCTATTTCGTTCAGCCCCGTTGAGATATCGAACAACTTGATGAAGAACGGCGGCTTCGTAAGAGGCATTCGCCCCGGCAAGCCCACCTCCGATTACATCGGAAGAATAACGAACAGAATAACGCTTATCGGCTCGATATTCCTTTGTATCGTTGCGATAATACCGATGATATCCAACAAGCTTTTGAGCGGAAGCCTCGGAATAGTTTCAATGGGCGGTACGTCACTTCTTATAGTTGTCGGCGTTGCACTTGAAACGATGCACGAGCTTGAAGCACAGCTTACGACATATCGTCGTCCCGTTACACTTTTCAAGAAGAGATAATAGGTCTTTGAGAAAAAGGAAAAACGGATGAAGATAATATTTTTAGGTGCTCCCGGTGCGGGTAAGGGTACCCAAGCCGAGATCGTCAGTGAAAAATATAATATTCCCGCCATTTCTACAGGCTCCATTATAAGAGAGGCTATAAAGAACGGTACGGAAATGGGACTTGCCGCAAAGGAAGCGACCGAAGCGGGCAAGCTCGTTCCCGATGAGGTGGTTATAGCCATCATTAAAGAGAGACTTGCCGAGGATGATTGCAAAAACGGATTTATCCTTGACGGATTTCCCCGTACAGTCCCGCAGGCACAGTCGCTTGACAAAATGGGCGTAGAGGTGGATCTGGTCATTTCGATAGAGGTGTCGGACGAGGACATAGTTGACAGAATGAGCGGCAGAAGGGTATGCCCCGGATGCTCCTCATCCTATCATGTGGTATACAACGCTCCTCAAAAAGAGGGCATATGCGACAAATGCGGCATCGAGCTTACACGACGTAAGGACGATGCACCGGAGGTCGTGCTTGACAGACTCAACGTATATCACACTCAGACCGAGCCGCTTAAGGATTATTACAGGTCCTCGGGCAAGCTGCATACGGTAATAGGTCAAAGAGAGCTTGCCGACACAACGGCGCTTACATTGGCTATCACCGAAGAGCAGGCAGGCAAATGAGCATATGATAAAAATTAAAAACTCCGAAGCATTAAAACTGATGAGAGCAGCCGGCAGAATAACCGCCGAGGCGTTGATACTCGGCGGCGAGGCAGTGAAGGACGGAGTAAGCACGAAGCATATTGATGATATTATACGTCATCATATCGAAAAATGCGGAGCGACTCCCTCCTTTCTCGGCTACGGCGGCTTTCCCGCAAGTGCTTGCATAAGCATAAACGACGAGGTCATTCACGGTATCCCGTCAGCCGATCGTATAATCAGAAACGGCGATATCGTAAAGATCGACGTGGGAGCGTTTTATAAGGGCTACCACGGCGACAGTGCGAATACCTTTCCTTGCGGGGAGATAAGTAAGGAAGCCGAGCTGCTTATAAAGGCAACGAAAGAGTCTTTCTATAAGGGAATCGAAAAAGCCATAGCGGGCAACCGCATAGGCGATATCGGCTCCGCTGTGGATGCTCACGTTCGTTCCTACGGCTTCTCAACAGTTAAAAAGTTTGTCGGACACGGTGTCGGACATCAGCTTCACGAGGATCCGGAGGTTCCGAATTTCGGAACTGCGGGCAGAGGCGTGAGGCTGTACGAGGGTATGACCATCGCCGTTGAGCCTATGGTAAACGTAGGTCAAAGCGACGTTTATGAGCTGCCCGACGGCTGGGGCATCAAAACAAAGGATGCCAAGCTGTCGGCGCATTACGAGCATACCATCGCAATAACCGACGGCGAGCCGGTTATATTGACGGCGGTGTGAGTGGGTAAATGATATGAGATTACCGAAACCGTTCAGAAACGTATTCGGCAAGGCGAATAAGGGCGAGGGAGAGAGAGATCTCAACGTCGGACTTATCGCAAGGTCGGAATGCGGACGAGATAAAGGGACATATAATATTATATTGTTTGCCGATGAGGACAAGAGCTTCGTATATATCGGAAACGGCTCCGGACGCAATGTCCGGCAACCGAAGAAGAAAAAGCTGAAGCATCTCACGCTCACGGACAGACGTTTGCCCGATGAATATATAAAAGACGGGCAAGTTGATATAACAAACGCCAAAGCAAGAGCCGTTATAAGGGAATACGAGGAGAGTATTGCCCAAAACAGCGGTGAAGATGAGTAATATCCATATTTGCCTGTAAGGAGGGATCATTCTGCCTAAGGACGATGTCGTAGAATTCGAGGGCGTTGTAGTTGACGCACTCCCGAACGCAACGTTCAAAGTTAAGCTTGCAAACGGTCACATGGTGACTGCAAACATTTCCGGCAAGCTCAGATTGAACAGCATTAGAATACTCGTAGGTGATAAGGTAAAGGTTGAGGTGAGCGTTTACGACCTCAGCAAGGGACGTATCACCTGGAGAACCAAATAAGCGTATCTCAATATAAATGAGATAAGAAAGGAAAGGTGTAAGCCAATGAAAGTGAAGCCTTCCGTAAAAAAGATCTGCGAAAAATGCAAGATCATTAAAAGAAAAGGTCACGTCATGGTAATATGCGAGAACCCCAAGCATAAACAGAAACAGGGTTAATCTTAAAAGGAGGAACGGTAATCAATGGCAAGAATAGCCGGGGTGGATATCCCCAATTCCAAAAGAGTTGAAATAGGTCTTACCTATATTTTCGGCATCGGAAGAACCACTTCCAACAAGATACTCGAAAAGACCGGCATAAATCCCGATACACGTTGCAAGGACCTTACCGAAGAAGAGGTCGCAAAGCTTCGTGACGAGATAGAGAACAACCATAAGGTTGAGGGCGACCTGCGTAGAGAAGTTGCTCTTGATATTAAGAGACTCGTGGAGATCGGATGCTACAGAGGTATCCGTCACAGAAAAGGTCTGCCCGTAAGAGGACAGAGAACGAAAACGAATGCGAGAACAAGAAAAGGTCCCGCAAAGACGATCGCAAACAAGAAGAAGTAAGGAGTGAGAAGGAAACATGGCTAAAGCTACAGCTAAAAAGGTTATCAAAAAACGCCGTGAGCGTAAGAATGTTGCCGCAGGCTCGGCACATATTCAGGCAACCTTCAATAATACTATCGTAACGATATCCGACAACTCCGGAAACACGATATCGTGGGCATCCGCAGGCGAGCTTGGCTTCAAGGGCTCAAGAAAATCAACGCCCTTTGCGGCACAATCCGCAGCGGAGACGGCAGCTAAGATCGCTATGGAGCATGGTATGAAGGTAGTTGACGTTTACGTTAAGGGACCCGGCTCAGGCAGAGAAGCTGCTATAAGAGCACTTCAGGCAGCCGGACTTGAAATAAGCCTTATCAAGGACGTAACACCCGTACCTCATAACGGATGCAGACCGCCCAAGAGAAGACGCGTATAATTTACAGAAGGGAGAAAAGATCCAAATGGCAAGATATACAGGACCTGCGTGCAGACTTTGCCGCAGAGAAGGCACGAAGCTCTTTTTGAAGGGTGACCGTTGCTTATCCGATAAATGCTCACTTACAAAGCGTAAGGAGACAGCCCCCGGTCAGCACGGCGCAGCCAAGAAGAAGGTCGGCGAGTACGGTATGCAGCTGCGTGAGAAGCAGAAGGCTAAGAGATATTACGGAGTGCCTGAAAAGCAGTTCAAGAAATATTTCGAGAAAGCCGATAACAAGGCAGGTGTAACGGGTGATAATCTTCTTTCACTTCTTGAGAGAAGACTTGATAACGTAGTTTATCAAATGGGCATGGCTGATTCCAGAAAGGAAGCAAGACAGCTCGTTCGTCACGCACATTTTACACTCAACGGCAAGAAAGTCGATATTCCTTCTATCATAGTTAATCTTAACGACGTAGTGGCTCTTACCGATAAATCGAAGAAAAGCGAAAAGGTTAAACAGCTTCTTGAGAAAATGCAGACCAAGGTCAGCCCCAAGTGGCTTGAAGTTGACCGCGAGAATGCAGTTGCAAAGGTTGTTGTACTGCCTGTAAGAGCTGATGTGGAGTTCCCGTTCGAGGAGCATCTCATCGTCGAGCTTTATTCAAAATAAGAGCAGCCTCCCTTGGCGGAAGCGAATGTCGCATATATTGCATTATATTTTCGCTTCCTTCGTGCAGATATTAAATTTAGGAGGTATACATGATAGAAATTAAAAAGCCCATCATCACCAACGAAGATCTGAACGATGACGGTACGGTCGGTTCCTTCATAATAGAGCCTCTTGAAAGAGGCTACGGAGTTACGCTCGGAAACTCACTTCGCAGAGTGCTTTTAAGCTCACTGCCCGGAGTTGCACCGATAAGCGTTAAGATCGACGGTGTCCTTCACGAGATATCGACGATTCCCGGAGTTAAAGAGGATGTTTGCGAGATCATTCTTAATGTTAAGGGAATAGTCGCACAGCTTCACGTTGAAGAACAGAAGCGTGTTATTATCGATATGACGGGACCTTGTGATGTTAAGGCAGGCGATATAAGAGCCGATTCTGATATCGATATATTAAATCCCGAGCTTCATATAGCTACCGTCGCTCCGGGGGCAAATCTCTTTATGGAGATAACCTTTGACCACGGCAGGGGTTATGTATCGCAGGATAAAAATAAGCAATTGAATCCTCCTCAGATAGGTCTGATATATACCGATTCCATATATACACCTGTGCGTAAGGTAAATTATACCGTAGAAAACACTCGTGTGGGAAACAGCGGCATAACAGACTATGATAAGCTGACCTTGACGGTTGAGACCAACGGTACAATAGCCGCAAAGGAAGCTGTATCATTGGGAGCCAAGATACTCAACGAGCATCTCAACTTGTTTGTAGAGCTTTCGGACGAAGCAAGCAAGAGAGAGATCATGGTTGAACGTGATGATTCAAAGAAGGAAAAAGTCCTTGAGATGACCATTGAGGAGCTTGACATGTCCGTGAGAAGCTTCAATTGCTTGAAGCGTGCGGATATACACACGGTAGAGGATTTGATAAACAGAACCGAGGATGACATGATAAAGGTCAGAAACCTCGGAAAGAAGTCACTTGAGGAAGTTAAACAGAAGCTTGAAGCTCTGGGACTCAGTCTGAAAAAATTGGACGAATAAAATTCAAATAGGGAGGTAAACAACAGTGCCGGGAAGAAAATTAGGCAGACCTACCGCTCACAGAAACGCTATGCTCAGAGGCATGGTAACGCTGTTGTTCGAGCAGGGTCAGATAATAACGACCGTAACGCGTGCGAAAGAGATCAGACCTATTGCAGAGAAGATGATAACGCTCGGTAAGGAGAATACTCTGGCATCGCGCCGTGCGGCTCTTGCTTATATAACGAAGGAAAGCGTAGTAAAGAAGCTGTTTGATGAAATAGCTCCTACCTATGCAGAGAGAAACGGCGGATATACGGCTATATACAAGCTCGGACCTCGTAGAGGTGACGCAGCCGAAATGGCTCTTATCAAGCTCGTGGGCTTCGTTAAGGAAGACAAGGACGAGAAGAAAAAGAAGTCTAAGAAGGCAGAGGCTAAGAAAGAAGCCGAAGCTAAAGAGACCGAAAAGGCAGAATAAGTACCATAAAAAAGTGAGGAGGAAACTCCTCACTTTTTTGATACGTATTTTTAATGAAAAAATCAAGTATATTTTAATATTAGGTCGTAATTATGCAGGAACAGACTTGACAAAAAAGAGAAACTATGATATAATTATGTCGCAGAAAGAGGAAATACGGGTAAAAATGCGATAATGACCCCTTTCCTCACATAATATATTATAAAGGAGATTTTTTATGATCTGCAAAAACTGTAATATGCCGCAGGAAGACGGCTTGAAGTTTTGCACAAACTGCGGAGCGCCGCTTGAAGTGCAAGAGCCTGTGACCGAAAATACGGAAAATATTGAAAATGCCCAATTTCAGCCTCAAAACGAGCAGTTTACCCCTGCTCCCGCAAACGGCGGAGCGTTGGATATGGTGAAAGACTTTTTCGCCGATTCCAAAAAGAGAATGATTGCCATAGGTGCTGCTGTGCTTGTTTTGGCGGTAATTATTATCGTTTGCCTGCTTCCCAAAGGCTCAAGCGTAAGCAGACCCACCACTTCACTTCTGCCTATGTCCGACGGCTCAGAAATATTCATATTTTCTGATGGAAAAAAACTTTCAACAAAAATAGACGGTGTACCCGCGGGCATTGACTATAATCTTGATTGCGACATAATACTTTTAACATCATATGATACATCATATAATAAATCGGATTCAGATATATTGTATGATGTAACAAACAAGGACGCATTATCATACTATATGGTAACAACCAAAGAGGTTAAGAAAATAACAAACGATGCCGTAAACACCATAAAAATGAACGCCGAAGGCGGCAAAGCGGCTTATACTAACGATGAACACGTTCTGTATCTGTACGACGGCAAAAACACGAAACAAATAGATGCTAATGTCGGCTCGTTCGTAATATCGCCCAACGGCAAATCATTGCTCTACACAAAGAGCGAAAAATACGATCCCGATTACACGTATTCAATAGATGAGGAAGCTCCCGGCATTGACCTTTATATGTATGACGGAAAAAAATCCACTCAGCTCGACAAGGATAAAAACAGTACGCCCAAGGCTATCTCTGACGATTGTAAATATATGTATATAACAAGACAAAACGATTCACACGAGACGAGTCTATATACAATAAATAAAAAAGGAGACCCTCAAAAGCTCGGTCAAGTGAAGTATGTAGAGTATCTTAACCGTGACCATTCGCAAATAATCTTTAGCGATGATGATAGAGTATACGTTTCAATAAAGGGCAAAGAAAAGATTAAGCTTTCCGATTCAATTGATGATATCATAACCGAGTGTACCAATAGCGGTGTAACGCTTTCCTTGAAAGATGTAAAGGGAATGGTGTATACTAATGGATCACACGTATTCAAGATAAATAACACATACGAGACGTATAAACTAAAAAGTAGTGTAATAGATCCCTCAATAAGTGATGACGGTAAGACACTTTTCTACATAAAAGAAAAGGGAAGTTCCTATTCCCTTTATTCCGAAAGAATTGGCACTGAAAACCCCATATTGCTTTGCGACGATATCTACGGTGCACACTCGTACACGGCTACATATGACGGAAAGTACGTATATTATGTAGATGGTGACGATACACTTTATGTTGTACAAAGTAATGGTAATGACAAAAAAAGAGTATACGATGATGTGGAAGGAATTGCGGGAATATTGCATAATGGCACCGTACTTTTCTGTGCAGACAAGACAGATGACGAATACACTCTTTACAGTGTAACCGGTAAAAAGGAAAAAGTTAGAATAAGTGACGATGTTAGTGGATTTGAAATAATAGGAAACACAGCGTATTATATGACCGACAAAACAAAGAACGATGACGGGAAAACAAAATATACTGTTTCAATATTAAAAGATGGCAAAAAACCTATTAAGCTTATGGATGATGCAGGCGGCTATTGATGCTCTTAGGCTTTAATAACGCATAATTGCGGGGCGGTGGAACTGCCATTGCGGCACTCTTCTTTTGAGGAGTGCCGCTTTTAATATTTCGGTTGAGGCGCACAGCTTCAAGAAAAAAATAAGAGCAATGCAAAAATGCACTGCTCTCGTTTTGATATTTTATGCTTAAATACCTTTTTCGGCAACGTATTCGTCGTAGGTGATATATTTATCATAGAATGAGCCGGGGGTAAGATCGACGATACGTGTTGCAACGGTCTGTACAAATTGGTGGTCATGTGAGGTGAAAAGTATCGTTTCGGGGAACTTTATAAGTCCCTCGTTGAGTGCGGCGATAGATTCAAGGTCGAGGTGGTTTGTAGGCTCGTCAAGAATAAGCACGTTTGCACCGGAAAGCATCATTTTGCAAAGCATACATCTTACACGCTCGCCTCCGGAGAGAACTTTTACCTGCTTCAGCGCCTCGTCACCCGAAAAGAGCATACGTCCCAGCCAAGAACGAACATCGGACTCGTAAACAAGGTCGGAATAGCCTCTTATCCAATCTATCAAATTCTCTTCTCGTCCGTCAAAGTACTCGCTGTTATCGGAGGGCAGATATGACTGTGAGGTGGTAACGCCCCATTTGTACGTACCCTCATCAGGCTCAAGCTCGCCCATTATTATTTTGAAAAACGTGGTTCTCGATAACGCATCCGCTCCGACAAAGGCTACCTTGTCATCGGGTCGTATGGTTATGCTTACGTTGTCAAGCACCTTTTTGCCGTTTACGGTCTTTGATATGTTCTGCACCATAAGCAGGTCGTTGCCGACCTCACGTGTGGGCTTGAAGCCGACAAACGGGAAACGGCGTGAAGAAACGGGCATATCCGCAAAGTCAAGCGCATCGAGCATTCTCTTTCTGCTTGTCGCTTGCTTCGATTTTGATGCGTTTGCGGAGAAGCGTGCGATAAAGTCCGCAAGCTCCTTTGCCTTAAGCTCGGCTTTCTTGTTCTGTTCCTTGAGCTGTCTTTGGCGTATCTGCGTGTATTCGTACCAGAAATCATAGTTTCCGACGGTCATGGTTATCTTGCCGAAGTCAACATCGACGGTGTGCGTGCAGACGTTATTCAGAAAATGACGGTCGTGCGATACGACTATCACTATACTGTTCAGATCCGCCAAGAAGTCCTCAAGCCATGATATTGTACGCAGATCGAGGTGGTTTGTCGGCTCGTCCATGAGAAGTATATCAGGCTCGCCGAAAAGTGCCTGTGCCAAAAGCACCTTGACTTTTATCTCGCCGTTAAGATCCGACATTTTCGCATAATGCAATTCGTTTGTGATACCGAGTGCGTTGAGAAGTATCTCCGCATCGCTCTCGGCACTGTAGCCGTCAAGCTCGGCGTAGCGTTCCTCAAGCTCACAGAGCCGCATTCCGTCCTCGTCTGTCATTTCTTCCTTTGAATAAAGAGCCTCTTTTTCGTCCTCTATCTGCACAAGCTCCGGATTTCCCATAAGCACCGTGCGGATAGCCGTGTATTCGTCGTATGCGAAATGGTCCTGCTTCAGAATGGAAATCCTCTCACCCGGTGTGATGAACACCTCGCCCGTTGACGGCTCAAGCTCGCCGGAGAGTATTTTTAAAAACGTACTTTTGCCCGCACCGTTTGCACCGATGATGCCGTAGCAATTGCCCTTGGAAAATGTCAAGTCGGCGTTGGCGAAAAGTGTTCTGCCGCCGTAACGAAGCGACACGTTTGATGTTGTTATCATTACCGTACCTCTTTTAAATTATTCATACACACCCATTGTATCATACTTTAAGAAAAATTTCAACACATATAGAGTATATTTATTATTTTTTTACTATCATTTATGAGATTATATTGACACGGACGAAAAAAACGTGTATAATGATACTCGGAAAAATAAGTCTATAAGATTTTGGAAAGGATAAAATAGAAATGTCAAAATGCGTAATGGCTATCGGCGGCCATATAGGAGATGCCGAGCTTACTTGCGGAGGCGTGCTTGCAACGCTTGCACTCAAGGGATATAAAATAGTCACCGTCGGAGCAACGGGTGGTGAAAGAGGAAATCCCGCAGGGATGAGCATGGAGGAATACCGTGTGCAGAAAGAGGCAGAGGCTAAGGCGTTTGCCGAAATGCTCGGCGGTGAGGCTGTGGTTTTACCCTATCGCGATTGCGAGCTTGAAAACACGGTAGAGGCGAGATATCTGCTTTGCGATATTATACGTAAATATAAGCCCGAATTTATTATGACACATTGGAAAAATTCAATGCACCGAGATCACCGTATGTGCAACGTGCTTGTGTATGAGGCTCAACAGCTGGCAGGGCTTGAATCCGTAAAAACCGAATATCCCCGCCATTTTGCCCCCATTTACATGGCTGAAAATTGGGAGGACGCAGACGGATTTACACCGTATACGTATATGCAGGTATCGCCCGAGGGCTTTGAGCTGTGGAAAAAGGCAATAGATACGCATTGGTTTGCCGTAAACAGCACGTCGTTTAAGTACAAGGAGTATTATTCCGCACTTATGCGTGTACGAGGCTTGGAGGGCAGATTCGAGTATGCAGAGGCTTTTGAGCTGCACGACTACCAAAAGAGAGATAAAAGGAGCTTATAATATTGTTTAAGGTTATAAAACAGAACGGAGCGGCACGGCGAGGTGAGTTTACCTCCGTTCACGGCACGGCGCAAACGCCCGTATTTATGAATGTCGGAACGTGTGCGACGATAAAGGGCGGCATCTCGACGATGGATCTCAAAGAGCTGGGCTGTCAAATAGAGCTGTCAAACACATATCATTTGCATCTGCGTCCGGGAGATAAGGTAATAGCCGATCTCGGAGGTATACACAAATTTTTCAATTGGGACAGACCCGTTTTGACCGACAGCGGCGGCTTTCAGGTATTTTCGCTTGCTCCGCTCCGCAAAATAAGCGAGGAGGGCGTGCATTTTGCATCCCATATTGACGGAAAAAGAATATTTATGTCCCCCGAGGACTCGATGAGAATACAATCAAATCTTGCATCCACCATTGCAATGGCGTTTGACGAGTGCATAGAAAATCCCGCACCATACGATTATACGAAGGCATCGTGCGAGAGGACTTACCGCTGGCTCGTCCGTTGTCGTGACGAGATGAAACGGCTTAATTCTCTTGAAACTACGATAAACAAGCACCAAATGCTTTTCGGTATAAATCAAGGCTCGACCTATGACGATCTGCGTGTGGAGCATATGAAGAAAATAGCCGAGCTTGATCTTGACGGCTACGCCATAGGCGGACTTGCCGTCGGCGAGGAAACGGAGGAAATGTACAGAATAATCGAGGCTGTCGAGCCGCATATGCCGAAGGACAAGCCGAGGTATCTTATGGGTGTCGGTACGCCGTGGAATATAATCGAGGGCGTTTACAGAGGCGTTGACTTTTTCGACTGCGTTATGCCGTCAAGAAACGCACGTCACGGTTATCTCTTTACATGGGAGGGTACCGTAAATGTGCTTAACAGCAAGTACGAGAGAGACGAACGCCCGATTTCGCCGTCGTGTAATTGCCCGGCGTGCAGAAATTATTCAAGGGCATATATAAGGCACTTGTTTAAGGCTAAGGAAATGCTCGGAATGCGCCTTGCGGTAATGCATAATCTCTATTTTTACAATGAGCTTATGCAGAAAATTCGCAATGCGATAGATGAGGACAGATACGAAGAATTTTACAGAAAATACCACACCTCACTTATGGTGAGGATCTGAGGGGCTTTGATGGAATACTTCAAAAAAGCCGTACCCGTTTGGGAGAGCGGCAAGGAAAAAAGCATGAATTATCCGCTGTGCTTCATCGCTCATTTGCCGGCAGGCGGGTATACGCTTTATCTTGCATCGTCGGCACTTTGCCGTGTTGCAATAAACGATACGTTTGTTTCCGCATCGACTGCAAGAACGGCACACGGTCATCTCAGAGTCGATATCATTGATATCGAGAAGTATCTCACGTGCGATGATAACGTGCTTAAGATATATGCAATAGGCTATTATGTAAACAGCTTTGAATACGCATATCAACCCTCAACGCTGTGCGCCGAGGTGCGAGAGGGCGAGCGTGTTGCGGCGGCAACGGGAGTCTGCGGCTTCGATGCGTATCGGTACGAGCAAAAGCTTATCAAAACGACACGCTATTCGTTTCAACGTGCCTTCAGTGAGGTCTATGACCTTACCCGACCCGAATGCGGTGAGCGTGTTGAGCTGATACAGACCGACAGCCCGAGGTTTATTTCAAGAGGCTCACCGTATCCGGAATACCCGATATATAAGGCGAAAACACTCGTAGGTCTCGGAAGAGTCGGAGAGAGCGAAAAAGAAAAGTATTTTTCCGACAGATGCGTGAAGAATATAAGCGAAATATATAAGGGCTTTACGCTCGATGAGGCAGAATGCTTTCCGGCAAAGAACTACCAAATATTCGACTTTGAGCCGCTTGACCCCGAGGCAAGCGAACGCTCAACGGTTGCACTGCCCGATAATTCGTATGTGATATTTGATATGGGCAGAGAGGTAACGGGCTTTATTGAAGCGCAGGTCATATGTGACGGAGATACGACACTGTATTTTGCGTTTGATGAGATAATGACCGACGGCGATGTCGATCCGTTTAGGCTTACGGCATCGAGCATTGTACAATGGAAAATGAAAAAAGGCACGTACCGTATATCGACGCTTGAGCCGTATTGCCTGAAATATCTTAAGGCGGTGGCGCACGGGCAGGGTCTTATATTGCATAATGTGTGCGTGCGTGCTTGCGAGTTTCCCGAATCGAAAATAAAATATCGCCCCGATATAAAGGACGATGAGCTTAAAAAAATATTCGATGCGGCAAAGGCTACTTTTATGCAAAATACCGTCGATATATTTATGGATTGCCCATCAAGAGAGCGTGCCGGCTGGTTGTGCGACAGCTTTTTTACCGCACGCACAGAATACGCCTTGACAGGAAAAACGCAAGTAGAGCATGATTTTTTGGAAAATTTCGTGCTTTGCGAAAAATTCGATTTTATACCCGACGGAATGCTTCCGATGTGCTACCCCGGCGATCATACGGACGGGGTATATATACCGAATTGGGCAATGTGGTTTGTCGTTGAGCTTGAGGAATATTTGAAACGAAGCGGCGATATCGCACTTGTTGAGGCGGCACGCGATAAAGTGTATCGCTTGCTTGACTTTTTCCGCACCTTTGAAAACGGTGACGGGCTTTTGCAAAAGCTGCCGAATTGGGTATTTATAGAATGGAGCAGATCAAACGACTTTGTACAGGATATATCATATCCGACAAATATGCTCTATTCGCTTATGAAAAAAACGATAGGCAGACT
The DNA here is from genome assembly GCA_964562175.1 of uncultured Lachnospiraceae bacterium. Lineage (GTDB taxonomy): Bacteria > Bacillota > Clostridia > Oscillospirales > CAG-272 > CAZCJU01. The sequence continues at coordinate 148,103 of CAZLRV010000001.1, read as the reverse complement.
GTACAACGATGAGAATACGCTTGAGCAGGGCGAGCGTCTTGCCGAAGTGATACGTAAGACATCGTACAAAAACGGCTTTTTTGCCGATAACGCTTTGCTTGATGAGAACGGCAAGGCTTGCGTGACAGACAATTTCACCGAATCAAATCAGTACTATGCGTTTTTCACCGAGGTTGCAACGCCACAGCTGTACCCACAGCTGTGGGAGATACTCACACATGACTTCGGACCGCAAAGAAAAAAAACGGGTAAAAGACCCGAAATACACCACGCAAACGCATTTATCGGAAATTATCTGCGCCTTGAGTTGCTTTACAGGTATGGCTTGTACGATAAGCTGAGGGAGGAAATAAAAGGATATTTTCTCTATATGGCTGAAAAAACCGGCACGCTTTGGGAAAACGATACCGATCTTGCAAGCTGTAACCACGGCTTTGCCTCTCATGTTATCTATTGGCTAAAGGGCATGGATAACAAACAGACTTGAAAAGCAATTTAATACGCCCCAACGGGCTTATGCTCCGTTGGGGCGTGCTTATATTTAATGTATCTCTGCCTTTTTGAAAGCGACCTTTCCGTCCTCTATAGTGTATGCAACATTTATCGTACCGTTGTTTGCGTTCAGTGCATCGTTCAACTCAAGTGTTCCGCTCTTGTTGTCAAGGCTCGTATACTGCTCATAATAATGGCATGTTGTTTTGATAACGTATGCACCCTTGGGCAGGGTGGTGGCGTAATCGCTCAACTTGAAGGTGTTGAGCTTTTTGATCTCGCCGGTCTTGATTCCGAGAGAATAAAATGTTACCGTGTCATGCATTCCGTCTGCTTCGGCAGATGCTGCCGTGAACAGATATAGAGTATCATCCTTTACTATAGGACAAAGTGAAATGTTACTGCAATTCAAGCCGACAAGCGACAGCTCCTTTCCCTCATTGAGATAGTACAAATGAGGAATGTCCGTTTGCTCGTCTACTACAAGTGCGAAATATTTTTCTCCTATCGCCAGCGAACATTTCATCTGACCGCAGCTTACCACAAGCGGCTCAAACAGAAATTCCTCACTGTCGGGGTTCTTTTTGCAAATTATCGCCGGCTCACCGTGACGCTTATCGTTTTTGTACCAACGAATAAAACGTATTGAGGGCGTGTCCTCTTGTCGGGACGCTATATATCTGTCATTTCCGTAATAGTATTCGGCAACAGGCTCGGTGTCCTCCGGTTGTGCTGTTTCCGTATCGTCAAGTGGTGAGGTTACCGTGTTATCGGTAGTATTCTCCGCATTTGCCGTGCCCTCCACATCGGTTACAATATCCGTATCCTCAATATCGGATGTAATATTATCCGATACTACAGCCGCGGGGGGGTACTGTTTGCCGCTGTTTCCACACCGCCGTCGGTGTGGCAGGAAGCAAGCAGAAGGGCGGAGAGGATCAATGTGAATACTGAAAATTATTTCATAAAAAGCTCCTTGTTTTATATTACCCAATCGTCGTGCGATTGAATTTTATTCTTAAACTACCATCTATTGTCAAATCAAAGTGCCAATGGTATCAATCCTTTCTTAACCTTTTATCTTACAAGAAAAATACACCATAATTTTTGCATTTTGTCAATAGGTATTTGTTATTTTGCATAAAATTATTTTTTTTCGTGAAAGCTATTGACAAGTGGGGATTTTTATGATATACTCTTATTGATAAGAATTCCTAAATAAAAAATATAATCAATAAGGAGAAATAAAATGAAAAAATTCAAATGCACGGTTTGCGGATATGTTCACGAGGGAAACGAGGCTCCCGAAAAATGCCCTGTATGCGGAGTGCCTGCATCGAAGTTCGTTGAGGAAAAGGGCGAGAAGACTTGGGCAGCAGAGCACGTTCTCGGAGTTGCAAAGGACGTAGACCCGGCAATAGTTGAGGGCTTGAGAGATAACTTCAAGGGCGAATGCACCGAGGTCGGTATGTATCTTGCAATGGCAAGAGTTGCATACAGAGAGGGCTATCCTGAGGTAGGTATGTACTACGAAAAGGCGGCAATGGAGGAAGCGGAGCATGCGGCAAAGTTTGCGGAGCTTCTCGGCGAGGTGGTAACAGACAGCACAAAGAAAAACCTCGAAATGAGAGTAGATGCGGAAAACGGCGCAACAATGGGCAAATTCGAGCTTGCTAAGCTTGCAAAGGCACAGAACCTCGATGCTATCCACGACACAGTACACGAAATGGCACGTGACGAAGCACGCCACGGCAAGGCATTTGAGGGTCTTTTGAACAGATATTTTAAATAATAAAATATAAAAAATCGGCGGAGAAAAGATCTCCGCCGATTTTTTTCAAAATATAACTTCGCCGCCGCCCAAGCAGGTTATGATACCCGTTGCGGCGTTATCGTTCCAACCGGTCTCCACACTTACCTGCCGTCTGAATAACGCATCGTTGCCCATATATTCTATCGTGTACAGATCAGTGCAATTATAGAATGCAAAGGCGTATATCCTGCCAAGCGAGGCAGGCAATCTGACCGAGGAAAGACCCTTGCAGTTCGCAAACGCATTTGAGCCTATATCCCTGATGTTGCCGAGCGGAATCGTTTTGAGTGATGTACAGCCGGAAAAACAGCTGTCATTCAATATCGCAACGCCGCCGGGAATGCTCACGCTCTCAAGCGAGGTGCAATTCTCAAAAGCACTCCGTCCGAGATATTCAAGCCCGGATGGCATTTTTATTCATTTATATCCTATATGGTATTGTTATTTGTTTGACAAAAGCAGCTTTATTCTGTTAAGCTGGTTTACCTCACTTGCACCGGGGTCGTAATCGACGGCGGCAATGCTTGCTTGCGGATATTCTTTTTTGACCGCTTTTATTACGCCTTTTCCGACAACGTGATTCGGCAGACAACCGAAAGGCTGTATACATACGATGTTGTTTACGCCTTCTTTGATGAGATGAACCATCTCGCCTGTTAAGAACCAGCCCTCGCCGTATTGATTGCCTATGGAAAGGAACGGCTTTGCGTATTGCGCAAGCTTTTCTATCTTCTCATGGCACGAAAAACGCTCGCTTTTTGCAAGTGCCGCCTCTGCGGGACGACGTATAAGCTCTATTGCGTCTATCGTGAGCTTGCCTGTTATGGCGCTTTTCTTTTTGCCGCCCAAAGCATCGTGACGGTACATATTATCGTAAGCACCGTACTCGAAAAAGTCTATGAAATCGGGAACCACCGCTTCCGCTCCCTCTGCCTCAAGCAGGTCAACGAGGTAATTGTTGGCAAGCGGCATATATTTTACAAGTATCTCGCCGACAATGCCGACTCTCGTTTTTCGCTCACCGCAAATCGGCAGCTTGTCAAATTCGGAAACTATCCTCTCGCACGTTTGCTTGTAGACCTTAAAAGAGAACTTTTGGCGTATTTTGACCTTACATTCGTCCATAAGAGTGCGGAAAAGGGCATTGGCGGAGCCTTTTTCTGTTTCGTACGGTCGTGTTCTGTAAAGGCATTTCATAAGCAGATCGCCCCAAACGAGTGCCTCCGCTCCCGCCTTCAGCATATTGAAGTTGAGCTTGAAGCCGGGATTTGACTCCATACCGCCCGCATTCAATGAAATTACGGGAATATGACCCAGCCCCACATTGTCAAGCGCACGGCGTATAAATGCGATATAGTTCGATGCACGGCAGCAGCCGCCCGTCTGCGACATCATAATTGCGAGCTTGTTCGTATCGTATTTGCCCGAAAGCACGGCGTTCATTATCTGACCGGTGACTATAAGCGAGGGGTAGCAAGCATCGTTGTTTACCACTCTTAAGCCCGTATCGACTGCGGAGCGTGTGTCGTTGTCGAGTATTACGAAATTATAGCCGAAATTATTGAACGCCTCCTGCACAAGCTCGAAATGTATCGGAGCCATTTGCGGAGCGATTATCGTGTAACCGTCCTGCTTCATTTGCTCGCTGAAAACGGTACGCTCGTATTTCACGCTCGGCTTCGGTGCGGTGTTTTTGCCTTGTCGCTGTGCTATTGCCGCTATGAGCGAGCGTATTCTTATTCTTGCCGCACCGAGGTTGTTTATTTCGTCTATCTTAAGCAGTGTATAAAGCTTCTCGGAGTTATCGAGTATTTCATGCACCTGATCCGTCGTTACGGCATCAAGACCGCAACCGAACGAATTGAGCTGGAGCAGATCGAGCCTTTCGGATGAAGCAACGTACTGCGCCGCACTGTAAAGACGTGAATGGTAGCTCCATTGGTCGGTAACACGTATCGGTCGCACGGGCGAGGTCGGCAGGCAATCCTCGGTCAAAACGGCAAAGCCGTAGGAGGTTATAAGCTCGGGTATACCGTGGTTTATCTCGGGGTCGCTGTGATAGGGTCTGCCGGCAACGACGATGCCGTGAGCGTTGTTTTTCTCTATCCACTCAAGTGCGGAAGTGCCTTTTTTCTTTATATCGTCCTTGAAGCTCAAAAGCTCAGCCCATGCCGAATGCACGGCACGCTTTGTCTCGGCAGAGGGAATGTCAAAGCAGTTTTTCATTACTTGGCAGAGTCTTTTCGATGCATCCTCTTCACGTGCAAACGAAATGAACGGGTGAATAAACCTTACCTCTCCGCTGTTTATCTCCTCAACATTGTTTTTAATGTTTTCGGGATAACCTATGACCATGGGGCAATTGTAATTGTTTGTCGCCCCCTCTTCGGTACGCTCAAAGAATACGCTCGGATAAAATATCGTTTTTATACCCGAGTTGATAAGTGCCTGAACGTGACCGTGTGACAGCTTGGCGGGGTAGCATTCGCTTTCCGACGGAATGGATTCCATACCAAGCTCGTATATTTTGTGATTTGATTCGGGCGAGAGAACCGTTCTGAAGCCGAGGGCACGGAAGAATACCGCCCAGAACGGGTAGTTTTCATACATATTAAGCACACGAGGTATGCCTATCTCGCCCCTCGGAGCGTTTTCCGACTCAAGCGGCGTATAGTCGAAAACACGTGCGTATTTGTACGCCATAACATTGGGAATGTCTTTTTTCGTGCTTTTTGCGCCTATTCCGTTTTCACAACGGTTTCCGGAGATATATCGTCTGTTGCCCGAAAATTTATTTACGGTCAAAAGACAGTTGTTTGAGCATTTGCCGCAACGAACGGTAGAGGAGGAATAAGTCAGCGATGAAATATCATCGCTCGACATAAACGATGTTTGCGTTCCGGTGTATGTGTTTTTCGCAATAAGCGCCGCACCGAATGCGCCCATAAGCTCGGAAATATCGGGACATATAGCCTCAAGTCCGGATATCTTTTCAAATGCACGAAGCACCGCATCGGAGCGGAACGTACCGCCTTGCACTATTACGTGAGTGCCGAGGGACGCTGTATCCGTCAGCTTTATGACCTTGAAAAGAGCGTTTTTTACGACACTGTAGGCAAGACCCGCTGAAATATCCGCAAGTGTCGCACCCTCTTTTTGAGCTTGCTTTACGTTGGAATTCATAAATACGGTACAACGAGTACCGAGGTCGGCGGGGGCTTTCGCATACAAGGCTTCACGGGCAAAGCTCTGAGCCGTGTGCGAGAGGGACGAGGCGAAGTTTTCGATAAACGAGCCACAGCCGGAGGAGCAAGCCTCGTTCAAAAGCACGCTGTCAACAACGCCGTCCTTTATTTTTATATATTTCATATCTTGACCGCCTATGTCCAGAACGCAATCCGCCATAGGGTCAAAGAACATTGCCGCCGTGCAATGTGCAACCGTTTCCACCTGCCCCATATCAAGACAGAACGCCGCTTTCATAAGCTCCTCACCGTAGCCCGTCGAGCAGGTGCGGCGTATGTGAGCGGAGGGGGGGATAAGCGACATCATTTGCATGAGTGCCTGCCGTGCGACGTTGACAGGGGAAGAATTGTTAGGAGAATAGAACGACCAAAGAAGCTCACCGTTTGAGCCGATAAGTGCCAGCTTAGTCGTTGTACTGCCCGCATCTATACCCAAAAAGCAATCGCCCGTGTACTCCGAAAGCTCGCACCGCTTTATCTTGTGCGATTCGTGGCGGGCTTTGAACGCCTTGTAATCGTCCTCACCGTCAAAAAGCGGGTCAAGACGCTTCAGCTCAAAGCTCATATTCGTACAGCCCTCAAGTCGGCGAATAAGCTCGGTGAGCGATATAGGCTCGCCCTCTGCCATCATAGATGCGCCGAGTGCGGCAAAAAGATGAGGCGTGTCGGGTATGACCGTATTTTCGGGCGTGAGCTTTAGCGTGCGAACGAACGCCGCGCGAAGCTCCGAAAGAAAGTGCAACGGGCCGCCCAAAAATGCGATCTTGCCGCGAATGGGCTTGCCGCACGCAAGTCCGCTTATGGTTTGATTTACCACGGCTTGCAAAACGCTTGCGGCAAGATCCTCCTTTGCCGCACCGTCGTTTATCAGCGGCTGTATATCCGTTTTCGCAAATACTCCGCAACGTGCGGCTATGGGATATATCTGCTTGTAATTCTTCGCATATTCGTTAAGTCCCGTAGCGTCCGTTTGAAGCAGTGCCGCCATTTGGTCTATAAACGAGCCGGTGCCGCCGGCGCATACGCCGTTCATACGCTCCTCAAGACCGCCGGTGAAATATATTATTTTCGCATCCTCGCCGCCCAGCTCTATCGCAACGTCTGTGTCCGGGGCGATCTGCTTAAGTGCCTCGGCATCCGCCGCGACCTCCTGAACAAAGGGAAGGCTTACCGCCTTGGCGAGGTTTATGCTTCCGCTGCCCGTGAATGCGGCGGTAAATGTAAGCTCGCCCAGCTGCTCCCTTGCGTCCGAAAGCAGCGAAATGAGCGATTCACGCACCCTTGCTCTGTGCCTTTCGTACTGCCCGTAGACGGTTTTGCCGTCCTTTGTTATGACCAGCTTTACCGTCGTTGAGCCTATGTCTATGCCTGCTTTGTATATGTTATTGTTTGCCATTGTTTTTCCGTTTCATATTTTCCGCACCGTCGGCGGATACGCTGTCTTCATAAATTCAAAAAAGGGACTGTCTTTCATAAAAGGCAGTCCCGTAAAATGTTTATTTCATTGCATCTCTGCGGGAAAGATTAAGTCTGCCGCGATCGTCAACACCGAGGAACTTGACGGTCACACGGTCGCCTACGCTTACAACGTCCTCGACCTTTTCCGTGCGCTTCTTGTCAAGCTTGGATATGTGTACGAGTCCCTCCTTGCCGGGAGCTATTTCAACGAATGCTCCTATCGGGATTATCCTCGTTACTGTGCCGTTGTAAATGGCACCTACCTCCGGCTCGAACACGATGGCGTCTATCGCCGCCTTTGCCGCTTCACAGCTTGCCTTGTTTACGGCGAGTATGAACACGGAGCCGTCATCCTCTATATCTATCTTCGCACCCGTGTCGGCTACGATCTTTTGAATGACCTTACCGCCGGAGCCTATGACCTCACGTATCTTATCGGGGTCAATGCGCATCGATATCATCTTGGGAGCGAACTCGGATACCTCATCTCTCGGCTTTTCTATCGCCTTGAGCATTATATCGTCTATTATATAATCTCTGCCCTTGTGCGTCGTGGCAAGTGCCTCGCGGATTATTTCGGGCGTAAGACCGTCTATCTTAAGGTCCATCTGTATAGCCGTTATACCCTTGTGAGTGCCGGCTACCTTGAAGTCCATATCGCCGAAGAAGTCCTCAAGTCCTTGAATGTCTATCATTGTCTGCCACTTGTCACCCTCGGTGATAAGTCCGCAGGAGATACCAGCGACGGGAGCCTTTATCGGCACGCCCGCATCCATAAGTGCAAGCGTTGAACCGCATATGGAAGCCTGTGAGGTGGAGCCGTTGGAGGATATTACCTCGGAAACAAGACGAATAGCATACGGGAATTCCTCAACGGAGGGAAGAACGGGAACGAGCGCACGCTCAGCCAGCGCACCGTGACCTATTTCACGGCGTCCGGGGCTTCTTACCGCCTTGGCTTCACCCGTGGAATAGCCGGGCATATTGTAATGGTGCATATAACGCTTGCTTTCTTCCTCGTCGATACCGTCCAGCATCTGCATATCGGATATCGAGCCGAGTGTCGCAACGGTAAGAACCTGCGTCTGTCCTCTGGTGAAAAGTCCCGTGCCGTGTACACGGCGGAGCAGACCGACCTCTGCGGCAAGCGGACGTATCTCATCAAGGCGTCTGCCGTCAACACGCTTGCCCTCAAGCAGCCATTGACGAACTATCTGCTTTTGCAGCTTGTAGAGGCATTCGCCCATCATTGCGTGCGAATCGGGATACTGCTCGTCGAATTGCTCATATATTTTATCGGTGATAACATTAAGTGCGGCATCTCTTACCTTCTTGTCGTCGGTGTCGAGAGCCTTCTTGACATCCTCCGTATAATTTGCCGCTATTGCGTCAAACAGCTCATGGTCTATGTCGTGATGCTCGTACTCAAACTTGGGCTTGCCTATCTGCTCAACTATACCGTCGATGAATGCAACGAGCTTCTTTATTTCATCATGTGCGAGCATTATTGCGGCAAACATATCCTCATCGGATACTTCCTTTGCGCCCGCCTCTATCATAACTACCTTCTTCGATGTTCCTGCAACGGTCAGCTCAAGTGAGCTTTGCTCACGCTCCGCAGCTGTGGGGTTTATAATGAATCTGTCACCCACCATACCGACAAATACGCCGGCGATCGGTCCGTTCCACGGAATATCGGAAATGGAGAGGGCTATGGATGCACCGAGCATTGCCGCTATTTCGGGCGAATTGTCGTAATCCACCGCAAGCACGGTCAGATTGAGGTTTACATCGTTACGCAGATCCTTGGGGAAAAGCGGACGTATGGGTCTGTCAATAACTCTTGAGGTCAATATAGCCTTTTCGGTGGGCTTTCCCTCGCGTCTGAAATAGCCGCCGGGAATCCTGCCGACGGAGTAGAGTCTTTCCTCGAAATCTACCGAGAGGGGCAGAAAGTCGATACCGTCACGGGGCTTTGCCGAGGCGGTTGCGGATGCGAGTATTACCGTGTCGCCGTAGCGAACGAGGCAAGAGCCGTTTGCCAGCCCCGCCATTTTACCCGTCTCGATAACGAGGGGTCTGCCTGCCAGCTCATACTCAAATACTTTAAAATTCTCAAACATTGTTTATACCTTCCTTATGGGTTTTATATTCACAACGCAGCCGACTGAGGTATAACACTTACCCACGAACGCAGGGGGCTGTATCCATGGGTAACTGCTACACTTCAAACGGATACGTGTTGCTTCAAGTGCCGCCCACCCCCGCCGTGTATGGCGACGGCGAGGGGGAGGAGGGAGGCTCTTACTTTCTGATGCCGAGCTTTTCTATAATAGCTCTGTATCTGTTAATATCTTTCTTCATCAAATAGTTGAGGAGATTTCTTCTGTGACCTATCATCTTCAGCATTCCTCTGCGAGAATGGTGGTCATTTTTGTTTGCTTTCAAATGCTCGGTCAGCTCGTTTATTCTCGTCGTGAGAATTGCGATCTGTACCTCGGGCGAGCCGGTGTCGGTCTCGTGCGTCTTGTATGTGGAAATTACTTCCTGCTTTTTATCTTTGCTTATCATGGTTTCACCTTTCGATTTTTATCGTCTTACTAAGCCTCGGCGGGTGAAATGCGCATATGCGCCTTTGATCCGATGGCTGAGTAAGCGAGATTTGATGTTTTCGCCATACCGCAGTATATTGTATCATAAACGGCGAATTTTGTAAAGCACTTTGAAAAAAATATTGTAAACATTTTGTTAAATCTCACAAAAATGAAAAAATTAACAAAAAATTTAAGAAATGTTTGCCATAAATTACTTATATAAGTACTTGACAAATTAAGAAGTGCGTGATAGAATACTATAATGCATTATAATCCCTAATTATGCGATTAAAAATATAAGTAATGTTTCGAGTGCGTATGTTGAGAGCTTTTACGCACCGAAAATTATAGAGTAAACGAACGGAGTGATTAAATTTATGGTTAAGTCCCAACAGCTCGGTAAGACCGAAAGAAAGAGCTTCTCCCGAACAGATGAGGTGCTTCAGCTGCCGAATCTGCTTGAGGTGCAGAAGAAATCGTACAATTGGTTTATTACCGAGGGAATGCACGAGGTACTGCGAGACGTTTCTCCCATAACGGACTATTCGGGCAATCTCATCATCGAATTTATTGATTACGAGATAGACAAAACGCCGAAATATCCCGTTGAGGAATGCAAGGACAGAGACGTCAACTATGCAGCCCCCATGCGTGTGCGGGTACGTCTCACCAACAAAGCGACGGGCGAGGTCAAGGAAGAGTCGGTGTATATGAGCGACTTCCCCATTATGACGGACAACGGTACGTTCGTCATCAACGGAGCGGAGCGTGTCGTTGTAACGCAGATAGTACGTTCGCCGGGCGTTTACTACGAAAGCGCAATAGATAAGTCAAGCAAAAGAACGTATGCCGCAACGGTGATACCGTACAGAGGTGCATGGCTGGAGTACGAAACGGACGCAAGTGACGTATTCTACGTTCGTATCGACAAAAACAGGAAGATACTCATAACCATCCTCATAAGAGCACTCGGTATAGAGTCGGATGCGGAGATCATAAATTATTTCGGTGACGATGCGAGAATAGCGGCAACGCTTGAAAAGGACACGTTGCCCGAGCTGGCAAAGACGAACAACACGACCATAAGAGATGAGGCGCTCAAGGAGATATACAAAAAGCTCCGTCCCGGCGAGCCGCCGCTTGTGGAGAGCGCAAAGGCTCTTTTGACGAATCTTTTCTTCGATCCGAAGAGATATGATCTGGCAAATGTCGGCAGACATAAGTACAACAAAAAGCTCTCACTTACCGACCGTATCAGAGGCAGAGTCTGCACCAGAAAGATAATCAACCCCGTAACGGGCGAGCTGTTATTTGACGAAAACACATATATCGACGAGGCGGCGGCAGAGGCGATAGAGCACGCCGGCGTAAACGAGGTATACGTAAGAGTCGAGGACGAGCGAGAGATGAAGGTACTCGGCAACGGTACCGTGCGTGCAGAGGACGCACTCGGCTTCTCACTGTCCGATATCGGCATAAACGAGAAGGTCAGACTCAGCGTACTGCTTGATATAATGAGCAATTGCTCCGATGAGGATGAGATAAAGGCGGAGGCAAAGCGCCGTATCACCGAGCTTGTTCCCAAGCATATAACGACGGACGATATTTTCGCATCCATAAACTATATGCTTTGCCTTGCTCACGGACTCGGCTCCGTTGACGATATAGACCACTTGGGAAATCGCCGTCTGCGTTCCGTCGGTGAGCTTTTGCAAAACCAGATACGTATCGGCTTCTCCCGTATGGATAAGATAATCAAGGAGCGTATGACGATACAGGATGCGGATTCGCTCTCACCCAAGGGACTTATGAACCCCCGTCCGATAGTTACCTCCATACGTGAGTTTTTCGGCTCATCTCCTCTGTCTCAGTTTATGGATCAGTCAAACCCATTGGCCGAGCTTACGCATAAGCGTCGTATATCCGCACTCGGACCGGGAGGCCTTTCACGTGACCGTACCTCGTTTGAGGTGCGTGACGTTCACTATACGCACTACGGCAGACTTTGCCCTATAGAGACTCCCGAAGGACCTAACATAGGACTTATCTCATATCTTGCAACTTATGCGAGAATAAACGAATACGGATTTATAGAGGCTCCCTACCGCAGAGTGGAGCATACGAAGGTCATTGACGAAAACGGTAATGAGATCGATCGTGCGAGAGTTACCGACGACATAGTATATATGACTGCGGACGTTGAGGATAATTACGTCGTAGGTCAGGCGAACGAGCCTCTTGACGAAAACAAATGCATAATAAAGAAGCGTGTCATCGTAAGAAACAAAGCCGAGATAGTCGAGATGGACAGATCCAAAGTCGATTTCGTCGATGTCAGCCCCAAGATGGTAATGTCGGTGGCAACCTCAATGATACCGTTCCTTGAAAACGACGACAACTCCAGAGCCTTGATGGGTTCAAACATGCAGAAGCAGGCAGTGCCGCTGCTCACGACGGATTCCCCTATAGTCGGCACGGGTATGGAATATAAGGCGGGTATAGACTCCGGCGTATGTATCCTCGCAAAAGAGGGCGGATATGTCGAGAGAGTTTCCGCAACAGAAGTAATAGTCGCAAACGACTCCGGCAAAAAAGACGTTTATCACCTCATAAAATTCAAGCGTTCCAACCAAGGCACGTGTATCAACCAGCGTGTTATAGTCGATGCGGGCGAGCGTGTTGAAAAAGGCGACGTATTGGCAGACGGACCGGCAACGGATAAGGGCGAGATAGCACTCGGAAAGAACGCACTCATCGGTTTTATGACGTGGGAGGGCTACAACTACGAGGATGCCGTACTGCTTAATGAAAACCTCGTAAGAGATGACGTTTATACCTCACTTCATATAGAAGAGTATTCGCATGAGGCAAGAGACACCAAGCTCGGACCGGAGGAAATAACGCGTGAGATACCGAATGTTTCCGATGAAACGATAAAGGATCTTGATGCGGACGGTATCATTCGCAAGGGTACCGAGGTACGCTCGGGCGATATACTTGTAGGTAAGGTAACACCGAAGGGCGAAACGGAGCTTACGCCGGAGGAAAGACTTCTGCGTGCGATATTCGGTGAAAAGGCGAGAGAGGTAAGAGACACCTCGATGCGTCTGCCCCACGGCGAGAGCGGTATAGTTGTTGACGTTAAGGTGTTCTCACGTGCGAACAACGACGAGCTGCCGCCCGGAGTAAATAAGGTAGTAAGAGTTTATATAGCGCAGAAGCGTAAGATATCGGTCGGCGACAAGATGGCGGGTCGTCACGGAAACAAGGGTGTCGTATCGAGAATATTGCCTCCGGAGGATATGCCCTTCCTGCCCGACGGCACACCGCTTGATATAGTACTTAACCCGCTGGGCGTTCCTTCGCGTATGAACATCGGTCAGGTGCTTGAGGTACATCTCGGTATAGCGGCAAAGAAGCTCAATTGGAAGATAATGACCCCCGTATTCGACGGTGCGACGGAGAGCGACATAACGGAATGCTTGAGAGAAGCCGGACTTTCAGAGACCGGTAAGACGATACTTTACGACGGACGTACGGGAGAGCCGTTTGACAACCCCGTAACGGTCGGAATAATGTATTATCTTAAGCTCCACCACCTCGTTGACGATAAGATACACGCACGTTCGACAGGTCCTTACTCACTCGTAACACAGCAGCCTCTGGGCGGTAAGGCTCAGTTCGGCGGACAGCGATTCGGAGAGATGGAGGTTTGGGCACTTGAGGCTTACGGCGCGGCTTATACGCTTCAGGAGATACTTACCGTCAAGAGTGATGACGTTACGGGTCGTGTAAAGACTTATGAGGCAATAGTAAAGGGTCAGAATATCCCGACGCCGGGCGTTCCCGAATCGTTCAAGGTGCTTGTTAAGGAGCTTCAGGCTCTCGCACTCGACGTTCGTGTGCTGGACAGCGACGGTATGGACATAGAGCTTTCATCGCTTAACGACGATATGCCCGAGGAGAGCGCATACAAGCCCGAGGATATCGGCGAGAACGTAATGCTTGAGGACGAGGTAGACGAAAACTTCGTTGAGGATAACGGCGATGAGCTTGAATCCGATGAATTCGGATATGACGATTACGACGACGGTGACGAGTTCGGCGACGATGGCGAATATTACGATGAGTCCGACTATTCGGATGATGAAGAATAATTGGGGAGGACGCAGATAATATGGAAAAAAATATGTTTGATTCGATAAAGATCGGGTTGGCGTCTCCGGAAATGATAAGAAGCTGGTCGTACGGCGAGGTAACCAAGCCCGAAACGATCAACTACAGAACACTCAAAGCCGAGAAGGACGGTCTTTTCTGCGAAAAGATATTCGGACCGACTAAGGATTGGGAGTGCCTTTGCGGAAGATATAAGAGAGTACGTTATAAGGGCAAGATATGCGAAAAGTGTCACGTTGAGGTAACGACGAAAAAGGTTCGCCGCGAAAGAATGGGACATATAGAGCTTGCCTGCCCTGTATCGCATATTTGGTACTTTAAGGCAATACCCTCAAGAATGGGCCTGCTTTTGGAGATATCCCCCCGTGTTCTCGACAAGGTATTATATTTTGCACAGTATATAGTTATTGACCCCGGTCTTACGCCTCTTGCAAAAAATCAGGTGCTGACCGAGGAGGAATACCGTCAGAATTACAAGAGCTACGGCGATGAGTTCAAGGTAGGTATGGGTGCGGAGGCTATAAAAGAGCTTCTTCATGAGATAGACATCGACGCACTTTCCGCACAGCTGAAAAACGAGCTTCAAACGGCAACGGGTCAGAAAAAGATAAAGCTCATAAAGCGACTTGACGTTGTTGAGTCTTTCAGAAAATCGGGAAATAAGCCCGAATGGATGATACTTGATGTTGTACCGGTAATTCCTCCGGAAATAAGACCTATGGTACAGCTGGACGGCGGCAGATTCGCAACGAGCGACTTGAACGACCTTTACCGCAGAGTCATAAACAGAAACAACAGACTTAAAAAGCTTATGGAGCTTGCCGCTCCCGACATAATCATAAGAAACGAAAAGCGTATGCTTCAGGAAGCAGTCGATGCGTTGATAGACAACGGCAGACGAGGCAAGCCCGTCACCGGACCGAATAACAGACCGCTTAAATCTCTTTCGGAAATGCTGAGAGGTAAGCAGGGACGTTTCCGTCAAAACCTGCTCGGTAAGCGTGTTGACTATTCCGGACGTTCCGTTATAGTCGTTGGACCGGAGCTTAAGATATACCAGTGCGGTCTGCCTAAGGAAATGGCTCTTGAGCTGTTCAAGCCCTTTGTAATGAAGAGACTTGTGGAAACGCAGAGGGCATCGAATATCAAGGAAGCAAAGAAGAAAGTAGATAAAGTTGAGTCTTACGTTTGGGACGCACTTGAAAATGTCATAAAAGAGCATCCCGTACTGCTCAACCGTGCCCCGACACTTCACAGATTGTCGATACAGGCGTTTGAACCGGTGCTCGTTGACGGTCGTGCGATAAAGCTTCACCCGCTCGTATGCTCCGCATTTAATGCGGACTTCGACGGAGACCAGATGCCGGTACACGTTCCGCTTTCCTCCGAGGCGCAGGCGGAATCGAGATTCCTCATGCTCTCCGCTTCCAACCTGCTTAAGCCCGCAGACGGTCGTGCGGTTGCCGTTCCGTCACAGGACATGGTGCTTGGTTCATACTACCTTACCATTGCCGCAACGAACGAGGAGCTTGACGAATACGAGGCGTACAAGAAGCAGATAGGCGGTGTGCCTACCGAATCGGACGAGAAGTACGGCAAGTATACGGTCAAGTTCTACGAGGAATCGTTGATAGGCAGACACAGCGTTTATATGAATCAGGCAGAGGCGGAAATGGCTTATGAAAACAAGGCAATTACGCTCCACACGCCTATAAAAGTAAGAAGAACAGCCGTTGTAAACGGCGTATCGCATACGGGTATAATCGATGCAACGCTCGGACGACTCATATTCAATGCCAATATACCGCAGGATCTGGGCTTTGTTGACAGAAGTGACCCGAAAAAGGTGCTTGACCTTGAGGTCACCTTCGTTGCCACAAAGGGCAAGCTCGGTCAGATAGTTGACCGCTGTATAAAATATCACGGCGCATCCGTTACGGCGGAGGTGCTTGACAATATCAAGTCTATGGGCTTCAAGTATTCGACGAAAGGCTCCATATCCATATCCGTGCCCGATATGACGATACCGAAAGAAAAGAAAACGCTTATTGCCGAGGCCGAAAAGCAAGTAGACAGCATAACCGAGTTCTTTAACAACGGTGAAATTACGGACGAGGAGCGTTATCAGCTCGTCGTTAAGACTTGGGAGGAAACGACAAAGAAGGTAACAAATGCACTTCAGGACGGTTTGGACTTCTATAACCCGATAAAGATGATGTCGGATTCGGGAGCCAGAGGTAGTATCAAGCAGATGCGTCAGCTTGCGGGTATGCGTGGTCTTATGTTTGCGACAAGCGGTAAGACGATGGAAATACCGATAAAGTCCAACTTCCGTGAAGGTCTTAACGTGCTTGATTACTTCATCGGTGCAAGAGGCTCACGTAAGTCACTTGCCGATACGGCACTTAAGACGGCAGACTCGGGATATTTGACTCGTCGACTCGTAGATGTTTCACAAGAGGTCATAGTAAGAGAAGAGAATTGCCACTCCGACGAGGGTATCGTTGTTCGTGAGATAAGAAGCGGCAACGAGGTAATAGAGAAGCTTAAGGAAAGACTGCTCGGAAGATATCCCGTACACGACGTCGTTCATCCCGAAACCGGCGAGATAATAGCCGAAGCGGACGTAATGATGACCGAGAGCATATGCGATGCCATAATTGCGGCAGGCATCGAGGAAGTCGAAATACGTACTACGCTTAAGTGTAAGGCACGCCACGGCGTATGCTCGCATTGCTACGGTATGGACCTTGCAACCACATTGCCCGTCAATGTCGGCGAGGCTGTCGGCATAATCGCCGCACAGTCCATAGGCGAGCCGGGTACACAGCTTACGATGCGTACATTCCATACGGGCGGTATCGCAGGCTCGGATATTACACAGGGTCTGCCGAGAGTCGAAGAGGTGTTCGAGGCACGCCGTCCCAAGAAGACCGCCGCAGTTGCGGAGCTGTCCGGTACGGTAAGCATAACCGAAACAAGACGTGCGAGAAACGTTGTTATCAAAAACGAGGAAACGGGCGAGAGCGTGCAGACGGCTATACCGAATATTATGCAGCTTATCGTTCACAACGGCGATTACGTTGCCAAGGGTCAGCCGTTGTCCGAGGGTAATATGGCTCCTGCCGATATATTGGCAACGAGAGGACTCACGGCGGTTTATGATTACATCATAACCGAGGTACAAAAGGTGTACAGAGGTCAAAGCGTTGACGTAAACGACAAGCATATTGAGGTAATAGCCCGTCAGATGACGAGAAAGATGAAAGTCGAGGACCCCGGCGACACGAATATGCTCATAGGCTCGCAGGTCGAGATAACCGAGTTTGAGGAAGAAAATGCGGCGATCGAGGCGCGCATTGCGGCAGGCGAGAGAGATATTCGCCCCGCTACAGGCTCACACGTGCTTTTGGGTATCACAAAGGCATCGCTCGGCACGGAATCGTTCCTTTCCGCGGCATCGTTCCAGGAAACGACAAAGGTTCTTACCGATGCGGCTATCAAGGGCAAGACCGACCATCTGCTCGGCTTGAAGGAGAATGTTATCATAGGCAAGCTCATACCCGCAGGTACGGGACTTGAAAAGTACCGTGAGCTGCAGGTGGAAAAGACCTCCGAGGGCGAGTCGGATTCAAAATTCAGCTTCAATGTATAAAATATAGCGGGCGAGCAGATCGCTCATAAAGGGTGCATCTCCGCCGAGTTCCATTCGGCGGAGGTGCTTATTTCATTTGAGAAGATATTATCTAAAAAAATATAATATATTATATATGTAACTGTAATCGGAGGGATATATGAAATACTCTGAATTTAAAGAAAAAATATGCGGCAAAGCCGTCTGCGTTATCGGTATCGGTATAAGCAATATTCCGCTTATAGACGTTTTGCTCAAGTGCGGCGCAAGCGTATGCGCAAGAGATAAAAAGCCCCCCGAGCGTTTGGGAAAAACGTATGAGGAGCTTGCACAAAGAGGCGTTAAGCTTGTATGCGGAGAAGATTACCTTGAGGGAATAGAAGAAAAAATAATATTCAAATCGCCCGGCATACGCTCGGATATTCCGCCTCTTGCACACGCTCAGGCAAGCGGGGCGATAATAACGAGTGAAATGGAGCTTTTTTGCGCACTTTGCCCGTGTGATATAATAGCCGTTACCGGAAGCGACGGAAAAACGACTACCACGACTCTTATTTCGTTGATCCTTCAAAAGCAAAAGGAGCTTGACGGCACCTGCGGCAAAATTTGGGTCGGAGGAAATATCGGACGTGTGCTTTTGCCGCACCTTACCGAGATGAGTGCGGACGATACGGTGGTGCTTGAACTGTCCTCGTTCCAGCTTCATTGTATGAGCTTTTCACCGCAAACGGCGGTGATAACGAATATCTCACCCAACCATTTGAATTGGCATACGGATATGCGTGAGTATATCGACAGCAAGGCGAAAATATTAAACGTAAAAGAGGGCGGCAGAGTCGTTTTGAACTACGCTTGCGAAAACACGAGAGCACTTTCGTCACTTGCACGCGGTGAGATCGTGTATTTCAATTCGCAAAACGAGGACGGCGTTTATATAAAGGACGGCGGTATTTTTTATAAGCGTGAGAGAATGCTCGATATAGCGGATATCAAGCTTCCCGGACGGCACAATATCGACAATTATATGACGGCAACGGCGGCACTGTACGGCAGAGTTACACCCGAGGCGATACGGCAAGTCGCTCAAAGCTTCGGCGGCGTGGAGCATAGAATAGAATTTGTCCGAGAGCTTGACGGAGTAAAGTATTATAACAGCTCCATAGATTCAAGCCCGTCGAGAACGACGGCGGCACTGAAGTCGTTTTCTCAAAAGCTTGTGGTAATACTCGGAGGGTATGACAAAAAAATACCGTATGAGCCGCTCATTGAACCTATATTCGAACATTGCAGAGCCGTTGTTTTGACCGGCGACACGGGTAAAAAGCTGTATGAACTCATAGTATCGAGCCAGGAATACAAAAAGGGAGAGCTTGAGGTATACAGACAGGACGATTTCACACAGGCGATAATCAAAGCGAAAGATATTTCAAAAAGCGGCGATATAGTCCTGCTTTCGCCGGCGGCGGCAAGCTTTGACAGATTCGAGAACTTTGAGGCAAGGGGCAGAGCATTCAAAGATATTGTAAACGGCTTTGCCGAGGAGAAAGAATGAACGAGGATATACGTTTATTAAAGGACTTGACCTTGGGAATGTCAATATCCGGCTTCGAGTCGGGCATCGAGGACATTATATATGAGATAGGACGAAAATATTTTGACGAGTGCGTGCGTGACAGAGGGGGAAACTATCATCTTATCAAGCACGCAAAAAAAGAGAATTATAAAAAATTTCTAATAGATACGCATATAGACGAGGTCGGTTTTATAGTTACCGATATACACGAGGGCGGCTTTTTGTCGGTAAGTCAAATAGGCGGCGTGGACGTTGCCGTGCTGAGTGGAAGCGAGGTGACGATATACGGAAAGCAAACACTGTACGGTGTCATATGCTCAACACCTCCGCATTTGTCGGAGGGTGACAGAACGGTGCTTCCGAAAATGTCGGATATACTTATCGATACAGGATACGATAAAGAATATCTTGAAGAAATCATCGATATCGGCACGCCGATAAAGCTCAAGGGCGAGGTGACCGAGCTTTTGAACGACAAGATATGCTCCGAGGGACTTGACGATAAGATATGCGCATTGGCGGCGATAAATGCGGTGAAATTGCTTAATGAAAGCAGCTTTGACGACGAGCTGACCGTGCTTTTCTCGGTCAAGGAGGAGGTTTCCTCCGCAGTTACGACGGGTGTTTACGGCACGGGAACGGACGTTGCGATAATACTCGACGTTTGTAACAGCAAGATACCCGACTCGGGTAAAAAGAAAAATATAATAATGGGCGGCGGTGCGTGTATTTCAATATCGACGGCAACATATCCCAAGCTTTCAAAAAAAGCGATGGAGTGCGCAAGGGAGCATTCAATACCGTATAGTGTGGCAGTTGAGGCAAGCGGAACGGGTACAAACGCAAACGATATCGCACTTGTGGGGCAGGGCATTCCGTGCGTGCTTATAAGCGTGCCGATGAGAAGTATGCATACGCCGAGCGAGGTCGTATCCATGAAGGACGTTCAATGTGTTTCAACTCTCGTAAAGGAGCTTCTTTGTACGCTGTCAAAGGAGGGTGGTATCATATGAAGCTGTACGGAACAAGGCTGCTTGAAAGGCTCTGCATGACCGTCGGCGTGACGGGCTTTGAGCAAGAGGTGGCAGAGCTGATAAAGGAGCAGATAGGCGATTGCTGTGACGAGCTTATCGAATGCTTCCCCGGCAACATGATCGCACATATAAAGGGCGAGAGTGAACAGCGGCTGATGATATCGGCACATATGGACGAGGTCGGCTTTATGATAAGCGAGATACATGAGGACGGCTTTATGTATTTTCAACCCGTCGGAGGCATAGACCCGAAGATATTGCCCGGCAAAAGAGTCATAATAAAAAACGAAAAAGGCAGCTTTTGCGGAGTTATATCCTCCAAATCGATACATTTGAAGACAATGGACGAGCGGAAAAAGGTTCCCCCGGTGAGTGAAATGTATATAGATATCGGTGCGGACAGTGCTAAGGATGCGGAAAAATATATATCCGTCGGCGATGTAGGCACGTTTGATTCGAAATTCGTGCGATTCGGCAACGGACTTATAAAGGCGAGGGCAATAGATGACAGAGGCGGCTGTACCGTGATGTGCGATACGATACGTTACCTCAGGGAGAATAATATCACGCCCTATTACGATCTTTATTTTGCCTTTACCTGCCGTGAGGAATGCGGAAACAGCGGGGCGAGGACGGCGGCAAATTTGATAAAACCGAGCTACGCCCTTGTACTTGAGTGTACAGCCGTGGCGGATATATACGGTACGCCGAACCATAAAAGAGCCGCCGAGCTTGGCGGCGGTGCCGTGATCTCAATGATGGATAACTCAACCGTATATCTTCCCGAAATGGTCGAATACACCGTTTCGCTCGGCGAGAAAAACGGAGTGAAGTGCCAAAGAAAGAAATATGTATCCGGCGGCACCGATTCGGGACATATACATAAATCAAGCGGCGGCGTGAAGTGTATAAATATGTCAATACCGTCAAGATATATCCATTCGCCGTCGTGTGTTATCGACGAGCGGGATCTTGAATCGGTTACGGAAATGGCAAAGCTTATTGTAACGGGGAGGATAAACCAATGAACGATATGCTGAAAAAGCTCGTCAAGGCACACGGCGTGTCATCGGGCGAGGGTGAAGTGGCGAGGATCATTGCAGAGCTACTCGGCGGCTATGTCGATGAGATAAAAACGGATGCACTCGGCAATCTCATCGCATATAAAGCATCGGGAAAAGAAAATGCGAAAAAGCTGATGCTCACGGCACATATGGATGAGATAGGCTTCATGGTGAATTATATAGAGGATAACGGTTATCTTCGCATAAGCCGCATCGGCGGTATAAATTATATTGCCGCCGCATATGAGCAGGTCGTTTTTTCAAACGGTACAAGAGGGATAATAGCACCTGAGGGTGGGGTAAAGAGCGGTGATTACAAACCCGATAGCTTTTACGTCGATATCGGTGTGAAAAGCCGTGCCGAGGCTGAAAAGCGGGTTCGGCTCGGTATGCTTTGCTCACTTCAAGGCTCGATAACACGTATTTGCGCAACGAGGTATGCGGGCAGACCCCTTGACGATCGGATAGGCTGTTATGTGCTTATCGAAGCGGCACGACGTATCAAAGACCCGGCAAACGATATTTATTATGTTTTCTCCGTACAGGAGGAGGTCGGTCTGCGAGGTGCGGTAGCCGCCACATATAATGTTATGCCCGATATCGGAATAGCCGTCGATGTTACCCCGACGGGCGACACGATAAAAGCCAAGCCCTCTGCGGTGAAGCTCGGCGGCGGTGCGGCGATAAAGATCAAAGACGCCTCCGTAATATGCGATATAAATATCGTATCGGAAATGAGAAGGCTTGCCAAGGAAAACGGTATAAAGTACCAAAACGAGGTGCTTGAGTCGGGCGGCACGGACACTTATTCAATGCAGATAAACGCCGAGGGCGTAAAAGTCGGCTGTATATCCGTACCGACGAGATATATACATACGCAAAATGAAATGATAGATATGAAAGATGTGGACTCCGCAATATCGCTTGCCGTGTTGTGCGGAGAAAATGAGTATTGATATGTTTAATTTCAACAATGAGCTTCTTTGCCTTGCAAACGAAGCGAAAAAAGCTCTGCGTGAGCGATTTGAGCAGTTCGATGAGATATCACGCATAAATACGGAGCGTGTAATAGATTCGTTCAGAGAAAACAGAGTCAGCGAGGCGTGCTTTGCCCCGACAAGCGGTTACGGTTACGATGACAGAGGCAGAGACACGCTTGACAGAATATACGCCGAGGTGCTCGGTGCGGAATCGGCGTTTGTTCGCCACAGCATCGCAAACGGTACTCATGCACTCACGATAGCACTTTTCGGTCTGCTTCGTCCGGGTGATGTGCTGTATTCCGTATCGGGCAAGCCTTACGATACCCTTGACGGCGTAATAGGCATAGACGGCAACGGCGGTCAGGGAAGCCTTGCCGATTTCGGCGTTGAGTATATGCAGACGGATCTTAATGAGGACGGCGAGTTTAATATTGCGGAAATCGAGAGGACGCTGAAAAGAGTCGGAAGACGTGTCAAGGTCGTGTATGTTCAACGCTCAAAGGGATATATGAATCGCAAGACCTTTTCAAGCGAAAGCATCGGCTCTATGTTTAAGCTCGTAAAGAGCATTTCGCCGAACGTGTATACATTTGTCGATAACTGCTACGGCGAATTTGTGCAGGTCTGTGAACCGACTCATTACGGTGCGGATATAATAGTCGGCTCGCTTATAAAGAACCCCGGCGGGGGCATGGCGGAGTCGGGCGGCTATATAGCCGGAAGCAAAAAAGCCGTTGAGCTATGCTCGTACAGAATGACCTGCCCGGGCATCGGACTTGAGGTCGGCGCAACGCTCGGACAAACGAAAAGTATGTACAAAGGGCTGTTTTACGCACCGCATTCCGTTGCAAACGCACTTAAAACGGCGGCATTTGCGGCGTATATTTTCCAAAAACTCGGATATGCCACCTCACCTGCCTGGAACGATGAGAGGTACGACATAATCCAAGCGATAGAAATGAAAGATGCGGAAGCTCTATGCGCATTTTGCCGCGGTATACAGTACGCATCCCCCGTTGACAGCTACGTTACACCGGAACCGTGGGATATGCCCGGATATTCCGACCAAGTGATAATGGCGGCGGGTACATTTACCTCCGGTTCATCTATAGAGCTTTCGGCGGACGGGCCTCTTCGTCCTCCGTATACAGTGTTTTTCCAAGGCGGACTTACATTCGAGAGCGGTTCACTCGGTATACTTTCAGCCGCATCCGAGGTGCTTAAGATAAAAAAAGTATAAAAATCATAAAAAAGTTTTCATTTATTATCATCGGATAATGACAAAACGAAAAAAATGTGATACAATAAAAAACGGTACGGAATACCCCGTACCGTGTATAATATCTTCCTATATTATACTCTCTCCATATGACTTGGTCTGCCTACCCTCTGAGGCAGACCTCTTTTTATCCGCTGTATACAAAGCGGCTTATCTGTTGCAGTTGCAGCAGAAGATTATGAGCAGGGCGACGATAACTATCCATATTATGTTGTCGTCGTCGAAAAGATTGCATAAGCAGTTCATAGCGTTCCTCCGTATAAATATTCGAGTGGAAGTCTCGGCGATCTTTGCCGCTTCCAACGATATTATATGAGCATACGCCGTCATGTGCTACTGTCAATTCAAGAAAATATGCTCGCAGGATATGAATGCCTCGTAAGCCATGGACGAAGCGTTTTCGGTGGGTATGACATATGAACGACCGCATTTCAAGCATTTCAGCACGAGCCTGTTGTCGTCCTCGATAACAAGAATAAAATCGCCGTGGGAGGTGTTTACGTACTCGCCTGTCATGGTCAAAAGGTCTATGGGACGATCCTTTGCCTCGCACCGCTCGTAATCGGCACAGCCGCAATAGATCTTTCCGTCCTCGGCAAGCTCCTTTACTACCGTCACCGCAAGCGTGATGGCAGTGTAATCAAGCTCGTATTTTTCTTGCTCTTTTTGTGAGAAAAAGTCCTCAATGCCGTTTTCCTCAAGTATCTCGTTTAGCTCTCTGTCCGCATCCTCCGTCGCTTGCAATACCTCATCCTCGCCTCCGATAAAGCAAACGAGCATACCGGAATACGGGCAGGAAAGCGTCAAAATTCCGGAATTAAACAACGCACTGCGCGATATCGTGTAAATGTGAGGCTTGCCGCAAATGAAGCAAGGAACGTTTATCTGTATTCTGTCATCTATTTTTTTTATTTGAAGCTCGCTTTCCTTGCAGGAGCATTTCAAGCGTATAAGCTCGCCCGTCAGCGAAAAAACGCCGACAATGCTTGAAACGAATTGACCGCATTCGGGACAGCGGTATGATATGGTGGACTGCTCCGGTGTAAGTATCATTTTGAAAAACCGTACCTTTCGTAATAGAATAAATATTGCTGAGCCACACCCCCGTAGCTCCTAATATCGAGCGGCGTGGGCGAGGCGGTGTAGTATTTTTGCAAGACCCGTTTTATCCAAACGTCAACGGGAAAAGCCTCAAGGTGAGAAAAAGCAAAAAGTAAAACGCAAGAGGATACCTTCGGTCCCACACCCTTTATTTGCCTAAGCAGTACGTCTGCTTCCTCAAAACTCATATGCTCCATATCCTCAAGCGGCAATTCACGAAAGCGTATCGCCGCATCGTATATGTATTTTGCCCGAAAGCCCGTTTTGAGAGAGGTCAGAAACTCAATTCCCGCAGATGCCACTTTCTCGGGGGTGGGAAAAGAATAAAACACACGCTCACCCGCTCGTATTTGCTCGCCGAGCGCTTGGCAAAGTGAGGATATTATCTTTTTTATTCTCGGAATATTGTTGTTTTGCGATATTATAAACGAGCAGAGCGTTTCCCATTTGTCTTGCCGCAAAATGCGTATTCCGTCGCCACACTCCATCGCACGGCGCATTGTTTCATCTCCGCACATATCGCCGAGAATAGAATCGTTTATTCGACCGTAATCGACATCGAGGGCGAGATATTTGCTCCACAACTCACGCTCGGTATCATATATCCTCAAATCTTGCTTAGTCTGTTCAAATCGAACGTATCTGCCCATGGCAACACCCTCCCAAGAGGAGGGAGAGCATTTTTCAAACCGAAAGCATTGACCGCAATCGAATATTTTATCAAGCGTAAAATGCTTCGGCAACGGCAAGCAAATGCATTCCTCAACGCTTTTATCCGCAATACTTAACATTTTTTTGTTTTCACCGTTGAAATTTTAATTATTTTATAGTAGAATATAGCTATCGCAAACGAAGGAGCCGAAAATGAAAGAACAAATATACACAATACCGCTCAACGAAACGCTGGAGCGTGTTATCGACGAGGGACTTTGTACCTGTCCTCTCTGCCTGCTTGAAGAAAAATTCGAAAAAAACGAGCTTGAGTTGATAATGGGCGCATCCATGATGGAGCCCGATATAAGAATAAAAACAAACGAACAAGGCTTTTGCACAGACCACTTTGAAAAGATGTTGACGATGAAAAACAAGCTCGGGCTTGCACTGATGCTTGAGAGCCACCTTGACGAGCTGAAAAAAGAGCTGTTTCCCAAAATGCCGCCGATATTGTCAATGAGAGCGAAAGCGGCGCAAAAGCGAAGTGCGGAGCTTGAAGAAAGCTGTTATGTTTGCTCAAAAGTAGATTTCCATATGCATAAAGCCGTCGAGTGTGCCGTGTATCTTATCGAGAGCGAAGAAGAATTTTTCAAAAAAGTGTCAAAACAACCGTATTTTTGCATTCACCACTACAATATGCTCCTCTCTACCGCTCAAAATAAAATGGATAAGAAGAAATTCGCCGATTTTTACGATATGATATCGGGACTTGAAAAGGCTTATTTTGAAAAGATATCGGAGGATGTGAGTTGGTTTTGCAAAAAATTCGATTACAGATACGCAGAGGAGCCATGGGGCAACGCAAAGGATGCGTGTGAAAGAGCGGTAGCTTTACTTAAATAATTATTTGAACGGTGCGGGGAAGGTTTTTTCGAGATATTCCTCGCACTTTTTTCGTGTTTTTTCAAGATCCGGCTGCTTTCCCGACAGCAGTGAGTCGAAAATATCCGTCGTGTAGTCCTCAAGGGCTGTATAACCCGATGAGTAGACCGCTGTAAGGTCATATTTGATATTTGATAAAATAACGCCTATCGAGTAAACGGAACACTCATTTCGCAACGCCCCGACAACACACTCGTCAATGTAATGCTCTCTTATATAACGGTAGCTTGCGGCGTTGAAGCATTCGATAAGATCCGATGGGGTGCGATAGCTGTAGTGATCGCTCATCACGCACATATATATCGCGTCGTCGCTTGCCACGGAAATGTATTCGTCCTCCTCGGACAGCTTGGGCAACGGAAGCATTACGGAAATAAATGCAGAGTCGGCGTATTTCTTGCAAGAGCCTACCGTGCCTATGCAAAAGGGCGAGTCGGACGAGGTAAGATCCCCGCTCGATACTCCGTGCGATAAAACGGATGCAAGCTTTTGACAAGAGCTGATAAATATATCCTCATCCATATTCCATGCGGGTACGGAATCAAGCTCACCGGAGAGAAACGAAAGTCCCGTGCCGTTTAGAAGCGTGCGCCCTATATCGTACTCCGAGCATTGAGCCTCCGCACCGCCAAGATCGACACCTGCCAAGACC
This sequence comes from uncultured Lachnospiraceae bacterium, assembly GCA_964562175.1. Taxonomy (GTDB): domain Bacteria; phylum Bacillota; class Clostridia; order Oscillospirales; family CAG-272; genus CAZCJU01. The sequence continues at coordinate 121,409 of CAZLRV010000001.1, read as the reverse complement.
TCGTTGTATTTGTCAAGCGTCCACTTTCCGCTTTTTACATATTCCTCAATGCCGTCGATACCGAGCTTTTCCCCGATACTCTTGTTGTAATACATACATAACACGTCATCGCCGTCAAAACAACCGTCACCCGATATTCCGTACACATTGTTGCCGACGCTTGCGGCAAGCATCGAGCTTTCGCTGAAATAAGGCGCATCAAGCTCAAGGCTCGGCAACGCACGCAACGAGGTTATAAGAGAATCGTGCGCCAAAATGCCTATGCAATAAGACGGGACGAAAACGACATCGGCGTAAAGCGTGCCCGAATTATGCTCCTTTTTGATATTCGATACAATATTTTCGGCAGTATCGGATTTTAATATGATTTCCGTGTTGAGCTTTTGCTCAACATCCTTTATTCTCGCTATCCTGTCGGAATTTACGACAGTTTCCTCGCCGTCACCCTTGAAAAATGTATCGTCGCTCACCGCAAAGACGGTTTTTGAACCCTCAAGGTCAACGACCTCAAGCTCCTGCAATATTTTTTTTGCCTCGGAGTAGCCGTCGTCCGGTTCCTCATATGGCGTAATGGTTATTATACCGTTGCTTGAGCCGTTTGAACCGCTGCTCTCGTCGCCTGCGGGCTTGTTTATATCGTTGATTATGACAAGCGAACACGATTCAAGCATAAAAACACAAAGTAGGGTGAAAACAAATAAAAGCTTTTTCATAAGCAAGACCTCAAGGAAAGATGAAGTAATATATCTATATAAAATATTATACAATATAAGGCGAACGTGTAAGAGCCTCTGCGGCAGGATGCACACGCTCGGTGAAAAGCGTATAAAGCGCATCGAATTTGAGCTGAAGCTCGTGAGCCTCGCCGACAGCGTCGGCACGCTTTGATACAACATTGATACGGGCGTTTTTCAGCAAAGAAAGCTCATTGCGCCGTGCGGCAAGCAGAACGGTAAAGAGCGGCTCTTTTTTTCGCATCTCGTCCGTTATGCCGACAAGCATTGCGACAACGGCGCGCCGCATACGCGATGTCGGATATTTTTTTGTCGAGGCAAGCGAAATAAGCTCGTCATACGACGCGCTTTTCATAGCCGCAGACAAAATTCTGTTGCCGACTCCGGCAGAGCATTCTGAAAATTCCGCTACCGTATCGGGCTTAAGTGAGCGTAAAGCACCGAGCACGTACCGCTCACCGTACTTCATTCGCGCCACCTCGGAGGTGCGGCAAAGCTCAACGCAAGAGGACGGAATGTTATTCAACAGCAATTCACGTGAGCCGGAGCGAAGCGAGGATGCCGAGGCAAAGGACGGGGAGCGGGCTACGGTATACGGCGTAAGCACGCTTTGCGTTTCGTTAAGTACACGAAGATATTCAAGAGCCAAAATATTATTGGGTGAGCTTAAAATATCGCTTTTGCCGTATTTTTCTTCGTAAAGGCTTGCTCTGTGACGTGCAAAGGAAATATCCGGCGAGCCGAGGGCGGAAAATTCCGGCTCGGAAAGCCTGCGCCGACACAGCTCAAGCGCCTCTATATCACCGCATTCCGAGCCGAAAAAGAGAATGTCGCCACACTCCGCAAGACCGTTGCATATTTTAACGGCACCCGATGCGAAAACATTACCTGCGGCACAGCTGTAAATATCCGGCAACAAAAGCACGATATCCGCACCGCACCTCACCGCACAACAGGCTCTTATGTATTTATCGTACAGATAGACCTCGCCGCGCTGGGAAAAATTGCCCCCAAGCACGCAAACGATACGACAACCCTCAAATCGCCGCCGTGCTTGCTTCAGCAGATATTCATGTCCCAAATGAAAGGGATCGAACTCGCATATTATAAAAACGTTTCTCATATTATCCCCTCCGTACTCTTATATAATAAGGAATAAATATAAAGAAATCAATTTCTATTTTTTAATATTCGCACCCCGACGAATATTTGACCGCAAGCAAAAATAAAATAATGAAAAATATGTAAAATAATAACTGTAATATTAAATATTACCATTAAAAACGGAAAAATCGTCATTATGCACATATTTCGACTCAAAAAATGTGCAATATGCCCGATATAAAAATCTACGATTAACGCACAGAGCATTAACCGTTAAGCGTTTCAAACCGCAAATCTCAAAAGACACACCCCGAAATGTTGAAAAATAAAAAATATGGCAAAATGCACAAAAAATTAAATGTAAATTTTACACCCGTGCCTCTTGACAAATTCTCTTTGGCTTGGTATAATAAATCGTAACTTGGATAAGTCTTTCAAATACGAAAGAAAGGAGGGAATTAAATTATGAAAAAATTATTATCCATAATACTTACCGTGTGCATGATCGCTTCTCTGGCGGCAACGTGCATGGTAAGCTCAGGGGCAGCCTTGGACGCTTCCGCTTATCCCAACGTAAAGATCTTCGCAGGTCTTACCGCAGATCAGGTAAAGGTAGGTCAAGGCTATGCCGGTGGCAGAACGACTAACGCAGTCGTTACGGCTCAAGCTACGCATTACGATATTACCACGAAGATTAACAAAACGGATGTTGAGAATTTCGATGAATACGTATATGTTAAGCTTCCCGCAATGGCGCCCGGCACCACTTACAAATACATGGCGTATAAGTACAAGCTCACCGCAGACTCACTTACATGTAACGATTGGCTCTACGTTGACGGTACACACGCAGACGGCAGCGCAATGGGCGTAGGCTCGGTAAACTCCGGTTGGAGAAAGAACGAGCATATTGCATCCGGAGGCACCGGTAAGTGGACTACGGTCATCATACCGCTTCCCGCAGGTCTGTCACAGTATGCCGCAGGTGGTACGTTCGATATGAACGCAACACTTGATTCCATACGTTTCGGTACGCCTACCACAACGGCAGGCAAGTTGAGCTTCGCATGGGCAGGTATTTTCGAATCCGAGGCTAAGATCTCCGAGTTCGATACAGCCTTTAATGCGGCTTATACGCTTACCAATGACGGCACCGTGGCAACAAAGACCGAGAAGGACGTTGCCGCACAGAAAGTGGAAGACGGTTCTTTGAAGGTCGGCGACGTGAAGTACACGATCCCCCATATGATAACGTTCGATGAGGACGCTTATACATCGTGGGTAGGTAAGGCTGCTTCCGCGGATGCCGCAAGCCCCCTGAGAGCTACTTGGACTGCAAGACAGACTAACGAATCTGCCAAGTTTGCCGAGGAGACCTCAGGCAACAACTATCTTGCAGTAGCAAGCTTTTTTACCAGCTATTCCGATTTCCGTTTCGCTAACGGAGAGAAGTTCCTCTATTCGGCCGATATCAGATATTCGGGTACCGTAAACAACTTCAGAGGATTCCTGGTAAACTTTGGTGAAGAAAACAATACCGATACAGATGCTCATAAGGGTAGTATATTCTACGATAATAACGGTATCAACGACGATGCTAAAGAGTCGTATGTTGGTAAGAGCGGATGCGGTATTTATCTTCTCAAAGCTGACACCGTAAGGATCTTCGTTTACACCGTAAGCGATACGGGATCTTTGGGTGTTATATCCAACGATGTTGCTATAACAACATCTGTTGCAAATTGGGCTAATCTCAAGATATACGATGACGGTGCGGGAACGATAAGCTTCTACCTCGGCACCGAGTATTTGGGTAAGATCACATATTCAGATGCGGGTCTTCTTCCCGTTGAGGTTAGCGCATATAATGAGCGTTACTATCGTAAGGCTACCATATTCGGCAAGGATAACACGAAAGTGGTATCTACCGATAAGGCAGTCATCTCGTACACGAAGTCCTTTGGTATGGGAACTCGTGCAACGAGCATGGACATAGATAACCTCAGTATCGCCGAATACACCATGCCTATAGAGGAGGTGGCGGTGAACCTATCCTCCGAAAAGGGTAAGGTCGGCGATACAGTAACTGTAGCTCTGTCACTTAATACGCCTGAAAAGACCATTGCGGCTGTGCATACGCTTGTTAAATATGATACAACGAAGCTCAGCTACAAGGGATTCACGGATGGCACGGCGTTCGTTCTTGATGATAAGTACGGTGCATATGCGGAGGAACAGGAATCGGGAACCATTAGCTTGGCTCTCGCTAACTTCGTTACCGAAGCAGACGGTACTTACCACGTTGGAAACACCGCCGCTACCGGTATTGTTATATATCTCAAGTTTGAGATACTCAGTGCCGCTGCCGCAGGCGATAAGATCGATCTGATCATGGAATTGCCCTCTACGGGTGCGGGTGCTACCGTATTCGATGAGAACTACACTCCTATTGACAGAGCCCCGGTATTTACGAATGGCTCCGTAACGGTTGAGGCTGCTCCCGCACCCACAACACCTACCAAGATCACGCTTAATAACTCCGCTACTGTCACCATTGACAGCACGAGAACCTATATAGTACTGCCCAGCTCGACATCCGCTACAACATATGCCAACTTCAAGGCTATGTTCAACGATGTTGATTATCTTGTAATCAAGAATGCATCGGGTGCTGAAATCGAGAGCGGACGTTATATCGGTACGAATTTCACCGTTGAGCTTGTTGTAAACAAGACAACGCTTGAAAAACTGACCGTATATATGGTTGGTGACGTGGATAGCAACGGTAAGGTAACCGGAACGGATGCTACTACGCTTAAACGATATCTTGCACAATCCTACACTATTGATGGTGCTTTGAAGTTGGCTGCAAATGCATATGCAGACAGCCGAGGATACATAAATGCTGTGGATTGTACAAGCATATTGAAATTTGCACAAACAGGTGCGTTTTGACGAGGATTTAAATGAAAAGGGTAATAACATTAGTTTTAACTCTTGCAATTGCATTATCTGCTTTTGTTTGTACAGTAAGTGCTACAACTGAATTTCCCGGAGCGAGTGATCTTGCTATTGACTTTATTGCACCATCCACAGTAGCTCCCGGAGAAACTTTTAAACTTGAAATGGTATGCTGGTTTACAAGCGATACTGATGTAGTTTCGGAAGATGCGGAAATATCCGGTTCAATTTCTCCTATAATAGATCCGGCTTATTTTGATATCAGTACATGCACAATAAAACCCGGCAGAAATGTAGAGCAAAAAGAAATTTCTACATGTCAATATCGTCCAGAGTTCAAAGAGTATGAAGCCAACTTTACCGTTACAGGCGATGTATGGGAAGCCGGTAAGAAATACGAGTACTCATTGATATTGGAGGTAAAGCTCCTTGATACTGTTCCCCTTGGAACAAAGCTCAAAATAGAGACCGTATATTCCCAAATGGTAACGGCTATGGGAGCTACGGCAGGCTTTACTTATGATATATCTAAGATGAACGACGAAAAAGGCATAAGCATTTACTCCAACGAGTTCGTTGTTCATAATGCAGCAAAGCCTCTCGGCGGACAGGTTAAGACTACCAATCCCGCAGGTCTTCGTCTCGGATTTGATATAGCAGATCTCGGTGAGACCTACTCATCTATCAAGATCGAGATAAACAAAGAGGGCGGCGAGAAAGTAACCGTTCCCGTAACGAAGTTCTACAACACAGAGAGAACTCAGTTCACTGTATGTGTAAAGAACATTCCCGAGGCATCGAAGGATGTTAAGTTCACTGCTAAGGCAATTATCACGTTTGCTGATGGTACAACCACCACCAGCGACGCTATAACCCTGTCTTACAATGACATAGCTACCGCTATCGATGCAAATTGGAACAAATAAGGGAGGATAGACATGATGAAAGCATATATAGCTCCCGAGCTTGAGGTTGAGCTTTTCGATAACGCAGATGTTATCATGGCGAGTGAGGAAATACTCGACGAGGACAAGGACAACTTCCTTGACTTCGGCAACCTTTAATTAAAAGCAATTGCATGAGCAATGGCGGCAGGTCACAGACCTGCCGCCGCTTTACATATACCGATATTCAAAGTTGAAATATCGCATATTTCATTAAAATTGTAAATTTGTACGCCCGAATATTGACATTTTCCTTTTTTCAATATATAATATAAAAAATACCGTTCAATAAATCACCGTATTGATACAGAGAGGTTAATATGAAACGAAAAGCCACAATGACGGCGGCAATAATTCTTGCCATGCTCCTTGTTTGCTCCTGCGGAGGCAAGCAAGACGAAACCACACCGCAAACCGATGCACCTCAAACAGAGGAGGTGCAAACACAAGAGCAGACCGCACCCGTAACGATAAGCGGTGACAACGAAATAAATTTTGGCGATTTCTTCGGCTGCGACGAAACGTATGATACGATAGAAATAGATACACAAGAGCCTGTTGAGGATGAAACGACGAGCGAACAAACCACGCCGCAAGACCCCGAAACAGCCGAGCCGAGCAATACTTCAAGCGAAAAAGGCGATATAACGGCACCTATTTCCGCAGATACGAGTATCGAGGGCGAGGCTACAACGGAGGTCGAAACGGACGAGCGCGAGGGCTGGACCACGGGCTGGTACGGCTTATGATAAAGGCAAAGATAGCCGACCTTATTTTTCAAATAGATACCGACACTCCGTATCTGCTCAAGCTGTGCCGTGATTACATAATTTCCGACACGGCAGAGGCGGACATATACATACCCAACGACAAAAATTACGAAAAAGAGCTTGCTTCCTCGCCCAACTGCCCGGAGTATATGCTCGAATCGCTTCACATTTACCGTTCCATATGCACCGAGATAACCAAGCACGGCGGTATGCTGATGCACGCCTCCGCTGTCGTTTTGGACGGGGCGGCATATCTTTTCGCCGCGCCGAGCGGCACAGGCAAATCAACACATACACGCCTTTGGTGCGAATATTTTCCACCCGAACGAGTATACATTATAAATGACGACAAGCCCATAATACGCAAGACGGACAAATTCAGAGTCTACGGCACGCCCTGGAGCGGCAAAAACCGCATAAACAGAAACACCTCTGCAGAAATTGCGGGCATTTGTCTGCTTAAGCGCGGACTTGAAAACGAGATAAGACAAATAAAATTTTCCGATGCGGTAGCACCGCTGATGAGCCAGCTTTACCGTTGCTCCGATGCGGAATACACAAACAATATGCTTACGCTTCTTGACGAGCTTGTAAGCACTCACCCACTTTATGAGCTTCATTGCAATATATCGCCCGAGGCGGTAAAGGTCGCCTACGAGGGTATGAATAAAAGAGGATCGAAAAATGAAAACTAAAAGCGGATTTATTCTTCGCCGTGTCGGTGACAGCTATTTGATAGTCCCGGTCGGAGCGGAGGCGCAAAAATTCAACGGAATCATAAAGCTCAACGAAACGGGCAAGTTTTTATGGGAAAAGCTCGGTGTCGGAATGAGTGAAAAAGAGCTTATCGACGCAATGCTCTCGGAGTACGATGTAAGCGAGCAGACCGCACGTGCGGATGTGGAAGCGTTTGTCGGCAAGGCACTTGCCGCAAATTTGATAGAACGGTAAAATGAACGTCACAAAGAGCTTCACCGATTTTCACAGCCACATACTTCCTCAAATGGACGACGGAGCGAAAAGCCCCGATATGAGCCGTGAAATGTTGCTCTTGCAGCATAGCCACGGCGTTGAACGCTGTTTTCTCACGCCGCATTATTTTTCAAACAGAGAGCCTATCGAGGAATTTTTGAACAGACGGCACGAGGCTTACGAGCGACTTCTCACCGTCTACGACGGGGATAATATGCCCGCACTCTACCTCGGTGCGGAGGTGCATCTTAATAAAAATCTATCCTACCACGATCTGTCGCCGCTCTGCCTTAACGGCTCTAACACCATTCTGCTTGAATTTCCCATGTATGACCTTGCGCCGTGGATGATAGAGGAGATAGAGCAAATTGTATATTCACAGCAGTTGAATATAATGGTCGCACACATTGACCGTGTAATGAAAGCTTTTTCGCGTGAGCATTTGAACGAGCTTCTTTCGCTCGATGATTTTGTTTTTCAGATAAACAACGAAGCGATGTACGACTATTTTTCACGCAGATATATGGCATCCGTCTTTGACGGCTCGCTCAAATGCGTGTTCGGCACGGATAGCCACAACATGACCATGCGCAGACCGAATTTTGACAAGCTGTCAAGATATACGGTAAATAAAAAATACAACGTAATAATGGCGACGGCTGAAAATACGACTCGACTTCTTGCCGAGGAGTTGTCGCTGTAAGGAGAAAATATGGAGCTGACAACCGTTTGCCGCAAGTTTAACATCGACGGCAGAATGATAGATATCGAAATAATCAAAACGGGCAACATAAACAAGACCTTCAAGGTGACCTTTGAGCATGACGGGGCAAATACCGAGTATATCGTGCAGAGCATAAACACGACGGTATTCAAAAAGCCCGATGAGATAATGTCAAATGTCGATCGCGTGACAACGCACATTGCCTCAAAGCTGAACGATACGGACGGGCGTGAGGTGCTTAATTTCTTGAAAACGAGCGATGGCAAGAATTATTTCATCGACGAGGAGGGAAATTTTTGGCGCAGTTATTTCTATATTCCCGATTCGGTGACATATGATGTCTTTGACGATCCCGATATTTTAAGACGTGCGGGAGCGGCGTTCGGCAAATTTCAAATGCAGTTGTCCGATTTCGGTGGCGATACGCTTTACGAAATAATTCCCGATTTTCACAACACGGCGAAGCGATACACGACTCTGTGCGAGAGCCTTGCGGTAGACGAATACGACAGGGCAAAGGGAGTCGGCGAGGAGATAGAGTTTTTGCTCAGTGCAAGAGAGCTTGGCGAGAGTCTTGTCAGGCTTCAAGCATCGGGCGAGCTTCCGTTGCGTGTTACTCACAACGACACAAAGTGCAACAACGTGCTTTTCGACACGAAAACGGGAAAATCGCTTGCGGTGATAGACCTTGACACGGTAATGCCCGGACTTGTGGCTTACGATTTCGGCGATGCCGTTCGATTTGCGGCAAACAGCTCACGAGAGGACGAGCCGAATACGGCACTTACCTCACTTGACCTTGACAAATTCGAGTCGTTCTCATCGGGCTTTATCACATCTGTCGCTCATTCGCTTACGAAAAAAGAGATAGATACGATGTACCTCGGCCCCGTTGTAATGGCACTTGAGCTGGCGGTCAGATTTTTGACGGACTATATAGACGGCGACAAATATTTCAAAACGGATTATCCCGGTCATAACCTTGTGAGAACGAGATGTCAGGTAGCTCTTGCAAAGGATATGATAAAAAAGATTCCTCAGATGAAAGAGATCATAGGCAAATACTCGGTATAAAATGGGCAAGGATAAAAGCAAAAACGCAAAACGGTGGAGGAGGGTAAGAAAAATAATTCTTATCTCCCTCTCGGTCATTCTTATTCTTATAATAGCATTGCTGTCTGCGGCGGCTATAATGTTGAAGCAGCTGCACAGTATATCGTACGAGCATAACAAGCCCGTAAAAAGCGACAGCACATATCAGGTCGATATAGAAAATCCGCCGAATATCGTAACGGACGGAATATTTACACCGATAACGGACGAGCCCGAGCCGGATGAACCGAGCATTGAAACGGAGGGGGCGGACACACAGGAGCAAGACCCACCGGAAACGGCAACGCCGTATGTGCCGTCAAATCCGAGCGGCTCCGCTTCCTCAGGCTCATCGGGTGGGCAGGTATCATATCCGATGCCCGATAATTATGTCGGAAAGATACCGATATATAAGGTAGAGCAAAAACAAAAAAATATACAGAATTTTATTCTCGTCGGACGTGATGTCGGCTCGTATTACGGACGTGCCGATTCGGCGATGGTCGTTTCGTATAATACAAAAACGGGAGATGCCTCGATAGTTTCCTTACTGCGAGATTGTTATGTGCCTATTGAGGGTCACGAATGGAACAAGCTGGGTCACGCACTGTCCTACGGCGGTATGGGACTTTATATAAACACCGTGAATTATGTTTTCGATCTCGATATACAGCAGTATGCCGTTATCGATTTTTCGGGAGTGTCGGAAATAGTTGACGAAATGGGCGGCATCGACGTTGAGCTGACACAAGCCGAGGTCAATTATTACAACAATAATCTCGGTTGGAAGGCACACGTCGGAACGAATCACCTCAACGGTACGCAGGCACTGCGCCATTGCAGAAACCGTTCACTTGCGGGCACGGATTTTGAGAGAGCAAGGCGACAGCGCGATGTGCTTACGGCTATGTATAACAGAATAATGAGTATGAATTACAACGATGCCATGGAGTTAGTCAAAAAAGCACTTACGTTTGTCAGGACGAATGTTCCGTTTTCAAATTGCATATCGCTGGCAAGCAGTATATTAAAAAACGGTCTGAACAGTATCAAATCGACGCAAGCTCCGTTTGACGGAACTTGGGAATATGCATACGTTCGACCGAGTGGTTATACGGGAAATATCGCTGTTACGAAAATAGATATTTCCGCAAACAGGCGAAGAATAAACGAATATATTTACGGCTGAAGCACGGCTCTGCCCAAGCGGAGCTTGAGTCTGTTCAACCGAACAAGAAGACGAATACGAGCGGTGTTCGTCTTTTTTTCTTTTCCGTTGCGTATACGGGAATACACTGCGCCGATTATATCGTCGCCCGAGTACGGGCCGGAGGGGCGAATTTGGTTGTCACCGGTCAAAACGTACCCCTTATCGGTTATTTTTGTAACTCGGTGCAGTATCGGCAGACCGTTTTCGGCAATGACAAAGAGCAGATCGCCTTTTTTGATAGGTAAAATGACCTTGGATATCATCACCGTGTCCGTATGTTCACGCAAAAACGGTTTCATGCTGGTACCGCTTACGACGAGAGGAAAACGCCCGTCGGAGCTTACAGTTGCTTCTATCAGCGGCAGGACATCTTTAAAATCTATCTTTTTGCTCATTTTTTCACCTAAAGCATTCTTTTACAGCTGAGATTATTTCATCAAGCTCATCATCGCTCAGCCCGTCACCCGACGGCAAGCAAAGAGCGTGAGAAAATATGTCCTCACAGGCAAAACCGTCGTCAAGGTGCGAATAGGCACGGGCGGCGGCAAAAAGCGGTTGCATATGCATGGGCTTCCATGCGTGACGTGCCTCTATTCCACGCTCGGTGAGGTGGGCGATCATCTGTGCGGGTGTGACGGTGTCGTCGTTTATGTAAAGCACGTTGAGCCAATTGTTCGGTACGCAAGCATCGCACGGGGAAAGCATACGGACGGGAAGCGAGGAAAAGGCTGTTTTGTAGGCTTCGGCTATCTCGTATCGACGCTTGAGCTTTTGCGTCAAAAAGGTGAGCTGGGCTCTGCCTATTGCGGCACTTATGTTGCTCATTCTGTAATTGTAGCCGCATTCTTTATGCTCATACCATGGCTTGTCCTCACGTGCTTGAGTTGAGAGCTTGCGCATATGCTCAAGCACCGATAAGTCGTCGGAGAGGACCATTCCGCCGCCGGAGGTGGTTATTATTTTGTTGCCGTTGAACGAAAAGACAGAAATGTCGCCGAAGGTGCCGCAAGATGCGTTGCGATACGTTGAGCCGAGCGCCTCGGCACAATCCTCGATAACGGGTACGCCGTAGCTGTGGCAGAGCGGCAAAAGCTCGTCCCATTCGGCACTGTGACCGTACAGATCGACAATTATCACCGCACGCGGCAGGCTGTTATGTCGGGCGTGGTATTCAAACGCTTTCTTTAGTGCTACGGGGCTTGTGCATACTCCGCCCTCGGTGCTGTCGATGAAAACGGGGTGTGCTTTGAGATAAAGTATCGGGTTACAGCTTGCGACGAAGGTCAGATCGGAGCAAAAAACTGTATCGCCCTCTTTTACGCCGAGACTCAAAAGCGCAAGGTGTATACCTGATGTTGCACTGTTCACAGCAAGAGCGGAGGGGTAGCCGACAAGCGTGGCAAGCTCACGCTCAAACAGGTCTATATGCTCGCCGCACGGCGCTATGTAATTTGAGTCCAATGCATTTTTTATGTATTCATATTCTTTTCCGCACAGATGCGGAGGTGAGAGAAATATCCTGTACGACATAATACACTCTTTTTCGGTTTGTGTTATCGTCGTTATGATATCATATTTTTCGCTGTTTATCAACCGTAAAATGTTAATGTTTTATTTGTAAACGGATATGTATTGATTTTTCCGAAATAATATGATATACTGATACACAAAGGCTTGATCTGAGCTTTTGCAAACGATATCGGGGGGATGAGAGTGTACAAAAAATATTTCAAACGGATGCTTGATGTGATTTTTTCGCTGTTGCTTTTGCTCTTGCTCATTCCCGCACTTGCCGTGCTTTCGCTCACGATATTGTTCTCGATGGGTCGCCCCGTGTTTTTTTGCCAAAAACGCCCCGGATTGAATGGGGTATGCTTTAAGCTGATAAAATTCAGGACGATGAGCGAGGAAACGGAGCTTTCGGACGAGGAGAGGACGGGCAGAGTCGGACGCCTGCTGCGGCGCACTCACCTTGATGAGCTGCCGGAGCTTTACAATATCTTGCGTGGGGAAATGAGCTTTGTCGGTCCGAGGCCTCAGCTTAGGCGTGATATGCTTTTTTACTCAAAGGAAATAATGCGCAGGCAAAGCGTTTTACCGGGACTTACGGGGCTTGCGCAATCCAAGGGCAGCTCGGCGTTGGTATGGGATGTGAAGTTCAAATGCGACCTTGAATATGTTGACGATATAACCTTTTTGGGCGATGTGAAAATAATAGCCGCAACGGTGAAAACGGTGCTTTTTCATCGCTTTGACGATAATTCGCCGTGCGGAGATTACGGGCAATGGCTGTTGCGGCTCGGAAAAATAACGCAAGAGGAATTTGACGAGATAATGCGTGGGGAGGGAAAATGAAACTTTCGTGCTATATTTGCGTTTGTCGATACGATGACCTTGAGCATTTCAAGCAAGCCGTGCAAAGTATTTTACAACAGAGCCGGATGCCCGATCAACTCGTTATATGTCTTGACGGACAGCTCGGAGAGCAGACGGAGAAATATATTTCCACTCTCGATGCAACGCTTGTTCGGACAAGCTCCGGCGGCGATCACGCACGTGCGAGAAATGCGGCATTGAGTGCGTGTAAGCACGAATATGTAGCGGTAATGGATGCGGATGATATCGCACTTCCAGACAGATTTGAAAAACAGCTTGCATATTTGACCGCACACCCCAAAACGGATGTGCTCGGAGGGCAGATAGAAGAATTTTCCGACACGGGCAAGCAAGGCGTGCGCAGGGTCAAGACGGATGACGGCAGAATAAAAAAAGACATGAAGAAAAGATGCCCGATGAATCAGATGACCGTCGTGCTGAAAAAGAGCAGTGTTGAGCGAGTCGGCGGCTATATGAGTCTGCACTGCAACGAGGATTATTATTTGTGGGCAAGAATGGCAAAGGACGGGTGCGTTTTCGCAAATTTGCCCGATGTGCTGTGCTGCGTGCGTGTCGGTGAGGGAACATATAAAAGACGGGGCGGAAAAGAATATTATGAGAGCGAAAAAAGCGTTCAACGTTATATGAGAGAATGCGGAATGATAAGCACGGCGAGAATGTTTTTCAATATAAGTGTCAGATATTTCGTGCAAATGCTTCTTTCAAATCGACACAGAGCCATGTTCTATGCGATTTTTTTGAGAAAAAAACGAAAAAAATAAGGTATTTCTTTCAAAATACTTGAAAAAGCAATAAACATATGATATTATATATTATGTTTACGCAAAAGTAAGCCCATATGGAACGGGAGAATATAATGAAGAGAATTTTATCTGTTTTGACGGCGGTATTTATAATGCTGTCGTTCGTTACGACGGCAGGTGCGGCGTTTGACCTCACGCAGGCAAACAAAGCGACAGCCCCCACCACGTCGAAATCGTGTACCGGCGCAATGAGCGTTGACAGACTCACGGATTCGGTAATGTATTCCAAAAAATCAACGGACAGAGTACCGCTAAGCGGGGGCTTTGTCCATCTTATGACGGCATACATTACGGAAACGCAAAGAAAACAGAACAGCTCCGCCCTCGGTGAGCTTGATGAGGACAGATACGAGCTTTTGCTTGCCGGAATGCTGCTCGACGAGCGTGAGTCGGATATGGAACAGCTCGTTTTAAGCGTCTGCACCTCAAGCGATGAGTTCATTGAGCTGATGAACGAAACGGCAAAGGATCTCGGAATGAACGATACATCCTTCGTCAATTATTCGGGTAAGTCGGATGCCAGAGCCTACACCACATTGAATGACTTGCTTCTGCTCACGGATGCGGCTTATGAATATACGAATATAAAATCGATGCTTAAATCAAGCACATACACGACCTCGGATAAGGAAATGTCGTTTTCAAGAAAAACGATATATTCGGCAATAGACCAAAACAGCAAGCAATATAATAAGTTTATCGGATTTTTTGTCGCATCGGAGCTTAACGACAACGGCTTCGTATGCATATTCACGATATCCTCGCTTACGGGACGTGAAATATACGGTGCCGTATATGAGAGCGGTTACGATACGGCGGAGTATTTAAGCAATTATGTGTCGGATATAACCGCAATTCAGAAAAACGCATATTCGGATTATTATCAAGCCGATCTCGCAAGCGTGGCGAAAAGCCTCGTAAATGACCTTTCGTATACACTTAAGGACGGCTCGACGGTATATGTTTCGCTTCAAATACCGTCAAATGCGAAATCGACAAAGCTGTTTCCCTCAAAATACGGTGTCCTTGCGGGTGACAGGCACGAGGATTGTTATATAGAAGTAAACGAAGAGCTCTTGCCGGAAACTGCGGAGCTTGGGCAGATACTTATTGACGGCAAGCTCAAATGCAAAAACGACGAGCTTATGGACGTTATGCTCAGAACGTATAAGATAAAAACCATAGGCGGCAGTATAAAGACGGTCGATTATGTGCTTTTCGACCTCGACGAGGGCGAGAGGCAGGCGGAGGAGCAGTACAAGAAGAACGATTGGATAATAGCCGTCGGCACGGTCTGCTTATGCGCCGTCGGTGCCGTGCTTGTGGCGGAGTTCGTAAAACGCAAAATGATATGAGAGAGGGGGAGAAGCAGTGAATTTAAGAGATATACTTACCATTATCATTAAGAGAATGAAGATCATCGTTATTTTCCCCGTCGTACTCGTCACTATAGTTTCGTATATGAACTATACCCGTCAGCCCCCCGTATATTCGACAAGCGCCGTGCTGTATACAATAGATAAGGGAACTACAAACCTTACGGAAATAGCCGCAGTCGAAAGACTTATGCCGAACTACCAGCTGCTTTCGACCACCAGCGAGATGCGTGCCATAGTTACCGAGGCACTCGGTTACGGCTTCGGTGATTGCTCGGTGAGTGTTTCAATGAATACGGAGGCTCACACGATGACGATAAGCACGAGATCGAAGAATCCCGCAAGAGCCGCAAACGTAGCAAATACTTACGCCTCGTGCATAATAAAATATCTTAAGGATACCATGGGCAGAGAGGATATAACGATACTTGAGTCTGCCTCCAAGCCCTCATCTCCGTCCGGACCGGAGAGAAGACAGAGCATACTGACCGCCGGAGGCGGTGGACTTTTGCTCGGAATAATATTCGTCTTACTGCTTGAAATGTCAAACAATACGATAAGACATTCGGAGGATATCGAAAAGGAATACGGTCTGCCCACTCTTGCCGAAATAGGCAAGTTCAATAAGGGCAAGAAAAAATAAGGAGGCAAAAAATGGATTTCAATATTCTGAGCGATTACAAAACGCTTGACGAGGGCGTGCTTGATTCTATAAAGACCCTTAGAACGAATATACAGTTTGCCTCAATAAGCCGCCCGATAAAGACGATAACCATGACAAGCTCCGTGCCTAACGAGGGCAAAAGCACGGTGGCGACCTTTCTTGCCATCGCAATGGCAGAAAACCATAAAAAAACACTGCTTGTCGAGTGCGATCTGCGTCACACGACCTTGCGTAAGAGAATGAAGCTCCCCAAAAGCGGCGGTATTATAAATTATTTGTCGGGCAATACGACACTTGAAGAAGCTCTTACCGTTACCGCACACGAAAATCTCTATTTTCTGGATGCGGAAACGAGAGTGCCGAACCCCGTCGAGATAATATCCTCGGAGGCATTTGACAATATGGTGACGAAGCTGAAGGAAATGTTCGATATAATAATATTCGACACACCGCCCGTGGGTACATTTATCGACGGTGCGTTGTTTGCGGCAAAGTCCGATGCGACGATAATGCTTGTAAAGCAGGGCTATGTCGACAAAAAGCTTTTCCGCCGTTCATACGAACAGCTTGAAAAGGCAAACGCGAATATAATCGGCGTTGTATTCAATCAGGTCGAAAAGGTACGAAGCGGATACTATTACGGAAAATACTACAATAAAAACTACAGGTCAAAAAGAAGATGACCGATGCTGGAGAGGGCGGGGAATGAGCGATAACTTCAAGCTCTTGACGGAGCTTTTCGTTTGCGCCTGTCGCGGTACGGAATACACTCGGACACTGACACCGAGCCAACGCTCGGCTTTGCTCTCGCTTTCGTCGTTTCACGGCGTATCGAGCCTTATAATGCTCGTGCTGTCAGAGGATAATGAGAACGCACGTCGGCAAATAAAACGCAAGCTGTTTACCGAACAGACGAAAAACGTGTATCTCACCTCACTGCTGAACGAGCTTGAGAGCGGCGGCGTTGAAACGCTCGTGATAAAGGGACGTGCCGTCGGAAGATTTTACGCAATATCCGAGCTGCGTGACAGTGCGGACACGGATCTGCTGATAAAAGAGGACGACGAGACGGCGGCATACGAGATAATGAGAAAAAACAACTGCCAAGTAGTACCCCGAACCTCGTATTCTCACCATGCGACGTGCCGCTCGGAGCGATTGGGCACAATTGAACTGCATACATCGCTGTTTTTCGAAATGCTCGGCAAGGTGCTTTTTAACGATATAGACCAAGCGAGCCTTGTTTGTGAGGAGCCCGTAACGGTCTGCGACGGTGAGCTTAAATATAAAACCCTCGGATATACGGACCATTTGATATTTTTGACACTTCATATGATACAGCATTTTATACGCTCGGGTACGAGCCTGCGGCAGATATTCGACATTTTGATATATACCGAGAAATGCCGAGATAAAATTGATATGGCAAGATATAACGAAACGATAAGCTCACTCGGCTTTTCGGGTATTTTGGATACGGTGTACACCGTCGGAGTAAAATACTTCGGCTCAGATGAGTCTGATCTGCCGAGCTTTCACCGAGTATCGGACGAGGTAGCCGATGAGTTTATGGACGATATAGAGAGCGGCGGATGGATAGGCAAAGCACGTGAGGACGGCGAGGAGCTTTTCAGATACTACGGCTCAACACGTGCGGATGATGTCGAGGGATATACCGAGTATTTGAAGCGCTACCAAAGAAAGAAAATGATAAGCTCAATATTTCCCGACAGAAAAAGAATAGCCGATAAATTTCCCTTTGCCGAAAAAGCATTGCTCTTGCCGTTCGGTTGGCTCTGTTGGCTCGTATACGGCGTAAAGCTGTATGTCGGAGGTGAGCTTAGATCCGATGCAAGCGGCGGGGAGCTTGGCGAATGGCAGAGGGCAAGGCTCAAGCTGTTTTCGGATATGAATTTGTAATTATGGATAGTATAGAGGAAATAATCGAAAAAAACGGTGCATACGTTTTCGTGCCGACGGGTACGAGTATGCTTCCGCTGATACGCCCCGATACCGATACAGTGATAGTCGAAAAAAACATGGGCAGATTGAAAAAACGAGATGTGGCTCTTTATAAGCGCCCCGACGGAAGCTATATCTTGCACCGAGTGGTACAGGTCAAAAAGGCTTCATATACGATGTGCGGAGACCATCACAAGATATACGAATACGGCGTTAAAGAAGAACAGATACTCGGCGTGATGACCTCGCTTTTGCGAGACGGCAAGGAGGTCGAGCTTGACGGGAGAAAATACGGAAGATACGTTGGGCACTTGCTTGCCGAGCAGAGAAGAAGTCATATAAAAAGCCGAGCGGCAGGTGTTGTGAGGTATATATTGAGGAAAAAATGAAATTCAAGAAAAACGATACACAGAAGCAATATAAAAAGGTAAACGAAAATATTTCGGCAAACAGGACGAAGCGTATACTCGGTTGTGTTCTCAAGGTCATCTTCAGGCTTATGGTGCTTGTAATGCTGCTTGTGATACTTGCCGTCTATGCATTGTGCAGTGTCTGCAAGACGGTTGCCGACGGGCCGAGCGAAACTATAAGAAATATGCTCGTTTTGACTGCAACGCAGGCAAGTGCGACAAAATGGGTGCCTGAGCTGTTTTTGGATAAGGCGACCGTGGAAGAAATAAAAAATCAGAGTAATGTGCTGACGGTCGAAGAGGTCGATTTTGAAGATATCAACTCCGAAAACAAAGGCGAAAACAATACCCAAGGCGGCACCTCATCCGTTGATGAATGGGAAGGAAACGAGGACGGTATAATCTGTTATACGAAATCTACCGGAACCTTCAAGGCGTATATTATGATAATCAAGGATCCGTCGAGAGTTTACACGGAAACATCGGGCTATAATTACGCCACCGCATCGCGCGGAGAGAGAATATATATAAGGGCAAAGCAGATAAACGCCGCGGCGGCGATAAACGGCGGCGAGTTTTACGACAAGGGCGGCTCCGGTTCGGGCGGTCAGCCCATGGGACTTACCTATTCGCAGGGCAAATGCGTGTGGAACGACGGACTAAAGCGTACATTTATAGGAATAGACAAAAACGACAAGCTCGTTGTTAAGGAGAATTTGACAAAAGCGGAAGCGGATGAGCTGGGCGTGCGTGACGGAGTTTCATTCCAAACGGGAAACGTGCTTATCGATACGGTGGACGGCTCAACGGTAACGTATTCGGGAAACGGTAATATAGGCGTTGCCCAGCGTACCGCAATAGGACAGAGAGAGGACGGAGCGATAATATTTATCGTTACCGACGGACGAACGACAAGCTCGCTCGGCGCTACGAGAGATGATATAATAACGCTTATGCTTCAAAATAAAGCAATAAAGGCGGGAATGCTCGACGGCGGCTCTTCGGCAATGATGTATTACAGAGATTATATCGAAAAATACGATATAGATACGTCAACGCTTGATGAGTACCAAAAAATGGGACTTGTAAACCGTTATAAGGCGTTCACATACCCCAGACGCTTGCCGACATTTTTTATGGTAAAGGATGTGACTTAAAATGAATGAAGAAATAGAAAAAGCAGAAGAAACAGAAAAGATCAAGGACGAAAAGACGGCGGTAAAAGCCCCCGGAAAGAGAAAAAAAAGAAGAAAAAAGAAGCGTATGAGCTTCGGCACCGTGATCTATTACGCCGTGCTTGCGGTCATAGCGGCTGTCGTGATAATTGCAATGCAATTTATCAACAAGGACGTAACGAAATATCTTGAGGCGTACGAAAACAGTCTGCCGAAGTACGAGGTGGAGCGAATATTCAATGAGTATTTTGTCAACCCCGACTTCGATGCACTGCTTGAGATGACCGAGTATAGGCTCGGCGAGTATGACAAAAAAGAAGATATCGTAAACCTGCTCAAGAAAAAGACCGAGGGCAAGCAAATAACATATGTTTACGTTGCGGGAACGGACAAGACAAAGATAAATGTCAAAGCCGACCAAAAGAAATTCGCAAATTTCACCATAGTGAAGAACGAATATCCGGACGATTTCGGAATATACAGTTACTCACTCGGCAAGATAGAACTGTTTTACGCACCCGAATATAGCGTGAACGCTCTTATACCGTTTAATTATTCGCTTTTGCTCAACGGCTGTGAGATCGGAGAGGACTATATAACAGAAAAAGATATCACGGACGACGAGAGATTGAATATTCCCGAGGGAACATATAAGCTCACCTATACAAGATATTCGATAAAAGAGCTTATGGCAGAGCCGACTGTAACCGTAAAGGACAGATACGGCAACGAAGCGGAGCTTAAGTACGACGAGGAAAAGAACGAATATACCGTCGATATAGATTACAGTGAAACGCTTAAAGCGGAGTACGAAAAGTATGTGCTTGAGGGAATGAAGCTCTACGCCGCAAGAATGCAAAACGATGCGGAATTTTCGCAATGCAAAAAGTATTTCGAAGAGGGAACGGATCTTTATAAGCAAATAAGAGCAAATCCCGGTTCGTTCGTTTGGGAGCATGACGGCTACAGATTTGAGGATGAGTATACCGGCGAGTATTACGCTTACGATGAATCCACCTTCCGCTGTCACGTTAAGTTTAACCATATACTTGTGAAAAAGTATTTGGAGGATCACCCCGATTTGGTCGATATGAATGTGTATTTCCGAAAAGGGGATGACGGAGTGTACCGTATCTATGCAATGGAAACACTGTAAATAGAATAAAAATGCTATCGAGTAACACCTCCGAATTGTCGGATGTGCCGCTCGGTAGCTTTTTTGTTGAAAAAAATATCGTATGAATAAGAAAAAAAGCATATAAGGTCTTGACAAGTCGGGAATAATGAGTTATAATGTATCTGAATAAATATAATTATCTGTAGATAACTTAAATACGCCGATACCCCGACGGCACGGCATAAACGGCGTATTATGTTTTGGGAGAAACTTAAATGTATAAATGCTTTTTCAAACGCTTGGCGGATATCGTATTGTCTTTTCTCGGAATAGTAATTGCGGCACTGCCGATGCTTATAGTTGCCGTAATAATAAAAATCGATTCGCCCGGCCCGGTCATATTCAAGCAGAAAAGAATAGGTATACATAAAAAAACGTTTACCATATTGAAATTTCGTTCAATGCCGACCACCGCTCCGGGAGATGTGCCGACACATCAGTTAGAGGACGCCGAGTCCATGCTGTCGGGCTTTCAAAGATTTTTGAGAAAAAGTTCTATTGACGAGTTGCCGCAACTGTTTTGCATTTTTATCGGTAAAATGTCGCTTGTCGGACCCCGCCCCGCTCTGTGGAACCAATACGACCTTATAGCCGAACGCGATAAATACGGAGCAAACGACATAAGGCCGGGACTGACGGGCTTGGCACAAATAAACGGACGGGATGAGCTTGAAATACCCGTTAAGGCAAAGCTCGACGGCGAATACGCAACAGCCCTGAACGCAAACCACGGCTTTAAAACAGACCTGAAATGCCTCTTCAAAACCGTCGGAAGCGTCCTCAAGCACGAAGGCGTAGTCGAAGGCGGCACGGGAAAATCGGGCGAGCAAAAATCAGATCGGGAAATACTAAAATGAGCAGAGCCGAAGTCAGCGTTATAGTAGCAACCTATCGCAGGGATAAAGAATTAAAGCAAGCTCTGGCTTCTCTTAAAGAGCAGAGCATTGCGGAAATGGAAATAATAGTCGTAAACGACAATGATGACATCGAGTGGAAAGAAAAAGCGGCAGAGGCGGTCAAGGAATTCAAACGCAACTCACCGTCGATCTCTCTTATATATATTGAAAACGAAAACAACTTAGGCTCGGCACAAGCTCGTAACGTGGGTATCAAAGCCGCATGCGGCGAATATATAACATTTCTTGATGACGATGATGTGTATTTGAAACAAAAAGCGGAGCAACAAGTACGTTTTATGAGAGACGGCGGCTTTGATTATTCGATAACCGATCTTGAGCTTATTGACAAAAACGGAAAAACCGTTGATATAAGAACAAGAAAATATATAGAGGATACTTCAAAGGAAGCATTGCTTAATTATCACTTGAAATATCATATGACCGGCACGGATACTATGATGTTCAAGCGAGATTATATTATGAAAATAGGCTGTTTTGCTCCGATAGATGTCGGGGACGAGTTCTATTTGATGCAACGGGCGATAGAGGGGGGCGGCAGCTTCGGATATCTCAAGCGTTGTGATGTTCGTGCCGTGGTGCACGTCGGTGAAGAGAGTCTTTCGAGCGGGGCGGAAAAAATCAAGGGAGAGAACAGGCTCTACGAATACAAAAAGCGGTTCTTTGAAAATATGGACGGCGGAACGATAAGATACATAAAAGTACGTCATCATGCGGTATTGGCATACGCATATTTCAGAGACGGAAAGTATATCAGAGCCTTCGCTCAAGCTGTCTGTGCGTTTTTTGTATCTCCGATGCAATGCTTTAAAATAATATCGGAAAGATAAGCTTACGGAGGTTTGCGGGGATGAATGCGTTACGTCTTCTTGTGATATCACATAATCCGTTCGGGGAAGTGAACAACATGGGCAAAACTCTCAGCGGTATGTTTTGTACTTATCCAAGCGACAAAATTGCCCAGCTTTATTTTACGGACGAGCTTCCGGATGCGGAATTTTGCAAAAGATATTTCAGAATTACCGATTTTGACGTGGCAAAAGCATTGCTCGGTAAAAGAAAATGCGGCACCGAGATCCATCAAAGGTATGAGTCCGGCACACAACGCTCGGAAATAAAAAAAGCCGTAATAAATCACGGCAAAAAAAGGACACAGTCGGTTTATTTTGTGAGAAATACTATGTGGAGGCTTGGGGCTTGGAGAAGCAAGCAGCTTTCCGAGTGGCTTGACGAATTTTCACCTCAAGCAGTCTTCTTTGCATCGGGGGATTACTCGTTTTCGTACGAGGTTGCAATGAGTATTTGCAAGGACAGAGGAATCCCCTTGTATTTGTATGCGTGCGATGATTTTTATTTAGGCTCATTCGATAAGAGAGGCTTACTCGGAAAATACAATTTCAAGCACTTGATGAAAAGTGGCACTGCGGCATTTAAGTACTCATCCGACTATTTTTGCATATGTGAGGAAATGGCAAAAGCCTACGGCGAGCTTTTTTCAAAACAGGGAAAGGTCATATACACCGGCTCGTCGACACAAAAAAATGCCCGTATTCCGTTAAGCGAACGAGCTCGAAGAATAATTTATGCCGGCAATCTTGAGCTTGGACGAGCTTCTCAGCTTATAAAATTGGGCAGAGCGTTGAAAAAACTCAATGTACCGGATCTCGATCGAATATTTGTCTATTCGGGCGAGGAAAGACACGAGTATTTAGACGGACTTACGCAGGAAAACGGAATAGAATTCCGCGGTCGGGTCACACGGGAGGAAGTTGACGATTTGTTGTCCGACTCCATGTATACGGTGCATACGGAATCGTTTGACGAAAACCACATTGTGCGTACAAGATATTCCGTGTCAACAAAGATAGCCGATGCTCTTGCATCCGGTGCGTGCATAATAGCATTCGGCCCGAGAAGCACTGCGTCCGTTAAGTATCTTGCCGACAATAATGCCGCTTACGTAATTGACGACGAATGCGATATAGACAAAAAATTGTATCGGCTTATATCCGATGAAGCCTTGCGTAAAAAAACGGTCGAAAACGCAATTGAGCTGGCGGAAAAAAATCACAATGCCGAAGTAAATCGGCAAAGTATTTTCAATACGATAAACGGAGAGGAAGCGAAGAAATGAATGAGCTTCAGCAAAAAGAGTTTGATATATTAAAGACCTTTGCGGATATTTGCGACGAATTGGAGCTTACATATTTTCTTGTGTGCGGCAGTGCATTGGGAGCGGTGAAATACGGCGGGTTTATACCGTGGGACGATGATGTTGACGTTGCCTTGCCTCGTGCGGATTACGAAAAGTTTTTATCATATGCGCCGGACAAGCTTCCCGAATACCTGTTTTTGCAGAATTATCGAACAGACCCCGAATTTCCCAAGATTTTCTCAAAGCTGCGTGATAGCCGTACCGCATATATTGAGACGGATTATCAAAAGCTCGATATAAATCACGGCGTTTTTATAGATATATTCGCTTTGGACGGATATCCGAGCAAGGCAGATGAGACGGTTGAATTTGAAAAAAGAAAAAAGAAATATCTGAGGTTGACCTCATGCTCACTTATGCCGAGCGCCTCGCTTAGATCGAGAGTCTTGCGGCGTGCTTTGAGAATATTCGGCTTTCATAAGCGTACCGCTTGCTATCTTGAAGAATACGAAGCAATGATAAAAAAATACGAAAACGCCGACGTTTATTGCAATTACGGTAATTTCAGGGGCGAGATGGAAAAAACGCCGAAAGAGATATACGGCAACGGTAGGGAGGCTGTTTTTGAAGGGCTTCGGGTGCGTGTTCCGAGTCGGTGGGATGAGTATCTGACCGAAAAATACGGAGCATGGCGTGCTGACCCACCAAAGGACGAGCAGGTAGGGCATCATTATTATACGGTGCTTGATTTGAACAAGTCATATGAAACATATGTTAAAAAGAAATGTAAGCCGTGAAAACGGATTATATAAAATAAAAAGGAGAAACCAAATGAAAACACGTAACCTCATTCGAATAGCCATCGCTGTTATGTGTGTTGCGATGCTGGTAACGGCTCTGCCGTTTTCCGCATTTGCGGCATGGATAAACGACAATGTCGTTTTAAGCGGTGACAAATTCGGAACAAACGGCTACTACAACGTGATATCAAGAAAAGATTACACGTTGGTGCCGGGTGCGGCAATTGAGTCCGACATAGTTCTTAACAATGCGGACGGTACACGCCGCCAAGAAGTTCACGTAATGGAGATCGACACCTCAAATCCGGATGTTACCATACTTCCCGGATATTACGGAATAGACAAATACGACCCAAGTGACAGCAGTACTTGGCACGCTATGGAGCTGTCAAAGACGATCAAGTATTACGAGGAAAACTTAGGATACAACATTGTCGGCGGAATGAACACGAACCTGTGTTATGAAAACGATTCCGTACAGGGCTTTTTGGTATTTAACCGTCAGGTGATATCAACGCCCGATACAGATTCACACGGAGATGAGCCATATTATATCGCATTCCTTGAGGACGAAAACGGAAAGCTGTATTGCGAATCACGTAATCCGGGCGATCCTCTTACGGGAGAGGAAATATACGCTGTTTCCACCTCTACCTTCGGCTTCTACGTAAAAGACGGCAGTCTTTGCGTGACCCAAGAGGACAGAACCGGTATATCGCATCCCCGTTCTGTAGTGGGCGTTAAGGAAGACGGTACGCTCGTTATGATGATGGTAAACGGACGTATGGTAAGTTCTGCGGGACTCACCGGCTACGAGATAGGCGAGTTTATGCTCTCTCTCGGCTGTAAGTGGGCTTTGAACTGCGACGGCGGCGGCTCCTCGACGTTTATAACCAAACGTCAGGGCGAGGACGAGCTTACGATGCGTTCCATTCCCTCCGACGGTGCTGAGCGTCCGACGATACAGAGCCTTCTTATCGCATCGAACGTCGCCCCCACGGGAATACTCGGCAGTGCCGAGATAAAGAGCGAATACGAGGCGTTTGCTCCGCATTCGGAATATACGTTTACCGCATCGGCACTCGATACGAACGGCTACGCAATGGCAATGCCCGAGGGCATGAGCTGGAGCCTTTCGGACAGCAGCTACGGTACTGTGGAAAACGGTAAATTCATATCAAACGGCAAGCGCGGTACAGTTGATGTTCAAGTCAACCATAACGGCGAGAAGGTCGGCAGTTATACCATAAAGGTAATGGACCCGTATCTGTCGGCGGTAAACAGCAATTTGGTAGTACCTTACGGTAAAAGCACGAATATCGGACTTCAATGCATGATGTCCGCACTTGAGGCTGAGGAAAAAGAGGTATATACTACCCCCGATGCATTCGATTTCGCCATAGATCCTGCCGGTGCGGGCAGTATGAACGGATTTGATTTCGTTGCGACCTCAGAAGAGACGATAACCTCGGCAACCTTGACGGCAACCTATAAATATGCAACGGACAAGCAGGTAGTATTCAATGTTTCGCTCGGAAAAGCTACAGAGGTGCTTTGGGATTTTGACGATGCAGCGCAGCTCGACGAGTTCACGACCGCGGCTATCGGTCTCGGAATGTCCGGTCATACATATCGTCCCGATAATGTTAAGGCAAGCTATGCAACCTCGGCAAACGGTATGGTACACGACGGTACCGGTGCGGTTCGCTTTGAAGTGAATATGACAAACTTTGCACATCCCGTGAACCAGAATGCCAGATTCCAATTCATGCCGAGGACGAGACACACGATAAGCGGTGCCAAGTCTATCGGTGCTTGGGTATACATACCCGATGACCTTTGGATAGGACGCTTCCGTTTTATCCTGCGTGAGGTACAGGCAGACGGCTCGCTTTCGGGTGCAATGACGTATGTTACACTTGAGGCTCCGGCTTGGTATGTTCAACACGAAGACCTCGGCAGTGAAGGCAGATGGGCATACTTCAAGGCGAATATCGATTCGAGCAAAACGTATGTACTCGGTAATTTAGCAGACCTCAAGGACGATTTGGCACTGTTCGATTTCCAATACTATAACAAAGTGCCGAACAATAATAGCTCGACCATGTTCTCTGCGGGTACTGTAGGTGGCAAGTTTAACTTCTATATCGACTCGATACAGGTAGATTACTCCGATGCGATACCCGACAGAGAAGCACCGACGATAACCGATATGGTATACCTCGGCGCAAATGAGTCCGCAACGGCACTTGTTACGAATACTCTCAACACAACGGCTTGTGAAATGCTTACGGTAAACAGCAATATCCTCAACCTCCGTGCAACCGTAAGAGAGATCACGGCCAATACAAATTACTCTGGACTTGACTATTCATCCGCTAAAATACTTGTTGACGGTGCGGAAGCACCCGTTAAGGCAAGCGGTGAATATATGACGCTGTCTAACTATGAGGTAGCCGACGGCGTTCACAGAATAACATTTGTAATATCCGATAAGCAGGGCAACGAAACGAGAAAAACACGTTGGATAAATGTTCGGGGCGGCTCGGATGCATCGACGGTGGCTCTTGTTCCCAAAGATGCAACGCTCGATAAGCTCCCGGCAGGCTCTCTGTATTGGATGAACCTTAACGCAACCAAGATAGAGACCATAAAATCGGTAACGGTAGTTATCGACAAGAACAGCGTAAACCACTGGGAGCTTGACCATATGGTATTGGCAGACGGCTTTACCGCAGCCTGGTCCGTAGATGAGTACGAGCAAACGGCGACGATAACGCTGACCCGCACGGGCAAGAATACCCAAAGTGGTGCGGCAACGCTTGCCGAGCTTCCCATACGTATAATCGGATGGGATGATATATATTCGCCTCTGCTTGCGGGCACGGAAAGTGCTTTGGGCGGTGTAGGATTTAATACTCCCGAGGGCTTCAGTGCCGGACGTAAAACCGATAACGTATTCGCATGGCCTCACGACCTTAAGCTTGAGATAATCAAGGGCGAGATCGAGTTTGTCGATACATACACTCAAAGTGCGGCAAATACCTTTGCAAACGAGTATTTTCGTGTAAATACTCAATGGTATGCACACCCCAATACCGTACTCGCCGATAGCGAGCTTCTCGGAAAATACGGCTGGCTGCATATCCACACCGAGAGCGATCCAGAGAATAAGGCGGCAACGTGTACGGCGGCAGGTTATACCGGACGCACGAGCTGCAGCGTATGTAACTCCATAGTAAATTGGGGTGCTTCACAAAATGCAAGCGGTCACACCTACAGTGTCGTAAACGGCAGACTTGTTTGCGATTGCGGCGATGCCATCACAACGAGCGGCTTGGTTGAAATAGGCGACAAGACCTATTACACAATTGCCGGCAAGCTTACCACAGGCTGGGCAGTTGACGGAAACGACTATTATTATTTTGATCTCACCACATACGAGGCACTTAAGAACGGCAGATACAGCATAGACGGCTTTGACTATTCGTTTGATGAAAACGGTATTCACACCGAAGGTCAGTGGGTACATCTTTTCTATAACGGAAAGTATGAAACGAGATATAAATTTGCGGGCAAGTACGTATCCGAGCATTTCCATACAATAGACGGAAAAACATATTGGTTCGGTGAAAACGGACTTCTTGCAAAGGGCTCTCAGATAATTCAAACGACCGACGGCAGAGACAACAAATACATTTATATAATAGACGATGAAGGCGTGGTTGACGGCGTTCTCGATTATACGGGTGTGTACGATCTGAACGGAGACCTATACTACGTTGTAGGCGGTAAGCTTACCGGCGGCGGAGTAATGGATATCAACGGAAGCAGATACTATGTTGAATGGAACGGAACGGTTCCCACAGGTAGGATCTACATCGTACAAGAGCGTACAAACGGACTTGTCGAAAAAGGCTGGTACTTCATTGACAAAGACGGTATGATAGACGAGGAATTTTACTCCTATGACGGAAAACTGTACTACATAGTTGACGGACAGCCCGCAAAGGGACTCGGTGTTATAAGCAAGAACGGCGCTATGTACTATGTAAACGGTATGGGCGTTGTTGAAAGCGGCAAGATATACGTAAGCGAGAACATGACCGGCGGATTGGTAAATGCGGGTTATATCTACACCGACGAGAACGGACGCATCTACGATAACGAATTCGTTACCATAGACGGAAAGGTAATGTATCTGGTAAAGGGTCAACCCTCAAAGACCGGTGGTTCACTTGTTAAAGAGATGAACGGCGGCTTGTACTTTGTTGAGTGGAACGGAAATATCCCCACCGGCAAGATATATGTTTCCGAGAGCGAGACCAACGGCTTGACAAATGCAGGCTGGCACTATACCGATGAAAACGGCAGATTCTACAACAACGAGATAGCTTCTACCGTAGACGGTAACTTCTATATGATAAACGGTCAACCCGACCGCACGGGCGTATCCGGCGTTCGTGAGATAAACGGCGGCTTGTACTTTGTTGAGTGGAACGGAAATATCCCCACCGGCAAGCAGTATATTACCTCCGGATACGTAAACGGCTTGACAGGTATAGGCTGGCACTATACCGATGACAGCGGCAGAATGTACGACAACGAGTTCACACATATTGACGGAGAGCTTTACTACATGGTAAAGGGGCAGCCCGACCGTACAGGCGTATCAAAGGTTCGCGAAATAAATGGCGGCTTGTACTTTGTTGAGTGGAACGGTCACGTTCTTTCCGGTACGCAGTACATAGGCGAGGAATATACGAACGGTTTGACAAATTCCGGCTGGCACTATACCGACAACAACGGCAGAATGTACGACAACGAGTTTGCAACGGTTGACGGTTCCATATACTATATGGTAAAGGGACAACCCGACCGTACAGGTGTATCAAAGGTTCGTAAGATAAACGGCAACTTGTACTTTGTTGAGTGGAACGGTATGGTTACATCCGGTAAGCAATATATCGGCGATGCATACACAAACGGTCTGACAACGGCAGGTTGGCACTATGCCGATGAGAACGGAAAGCTTTATGATAGAGAATTTGCAAACATTGAGGGCGCTATATACTATATGGTAAACGGCAAGCCCGACAATACGGGCGTATCCTCTATCAGAAGCATCAACGGTAAGTCTTATTTCATTGAATGGAACGGACGTGTTGCATTCGGAAAGATATATACCGAGGATGGCGTGAGATATGCCGGCGTTGACGGTGCGTTCTATAATAACGAGCTTGTTGAGATAGACGGTGAGCTGTACTTTATGGTGAACGGCGAAATGTTTAAGGGCGGCGTGTTCTCATTCAACGGCAGTCTGTACTATGCGGCATGGAACGGAAAGCTTGCAAGAAATGGAAAGGCTTACGTTTCCGCAGATGAGGCAAATGACCTTATCATTTACGGTTATCATCAATTTGACGAAAACGGCAAAATGTACGCATAAATATTTTGTTTGACCGTGTGTGGGAGAGCGGCTCGTTCGCTCTCCCACACACCAAACGGAATGCTCGCGGTAAATTGCACGGGCGTGCGAACGTAAAATTCAGATGGAGGTCGGATATGAAATTTTCGGTAATCATTCCCGTATATAACAAAGCGGCTACGATATGCGCAGCCGTTGAAAGTGTATATGCGCAGAGTGAAAAAGATTATGAAATAATAATTGTCGATGACGGCTCGACTGATGAGGCAGATAAAGCCCTTCTTTCACTGTCCCGTGCCGAGTTTCGCTTGATCCGGCAAAAAAACGGCGGTGTGTCCGTAGCACGCAATACGGGTATTGAAAACGCAACGGGCGAGTATATTTGCTTTTTGGATGCGGACGATCTGTGGTTGCCGAATCATCTTGAGGTGCTGGCGGGGCTCATATCAAGATATCCCGATTCGGGAATGTATGTTACATCTCATAAATGTATTATGCCCGACGGCAGGGTACTGCACAGCGCAAAAGCACTTGAAAATTACGACAGTGAGTTTGAAAGCGACGATATGATAGGATTGCTGAACAAGACATCATACGGTGTCGTACATACCAATTCAATGTGTGTACGGGCATCATCGCTTGCACATGATAATATCCGTTTTGCTCCCGGTGTAAGAATAGGCGAGGATACGGACGTGTGGTATCGGGTGGCACTGAGAAATAAGGTTGCACTTTCAAGTGAGGAAACGACGATCTATCGGCAAGAGCTGAGTACTGCCACGGCAAACGGCAGCCACATTCAAGCTTGGATATTTGCCGGACGTGTATCGGAAATAATGTCGGATGGATCAATATCGGAAAAGATAAAGACCTCGGTGACGGAACTGACCGACAGATATTATTTAACTTGCAGCAGAGAATATATGACATCGGGCGAAAGAAAAAAAGCAAAAGAAATACTTGCAAGCATAAAAAACAAACGGACAAAACGGTACTTATTAACACGTATATTGACCTTTATGCCGTATTCATTTTGCAGGTATGTGATGAGGACATATCACGGAAAGGTACAAAATGTATAGCAAAACGAACAGAATTTTTGAAAATCTTTTTTTAATAGCCTTATTTTGCTTTTCAATATCCTTGTTCAATTTGGCGGGATATATATTTGCCGCGATAATCGCCGTAATGTATCTTATATACGGCTCACGACTTAAAGTAGGCTCGACCGAGGCGTGGCTTTTCTTGTTCTCGCTCAGCTATTTCTTATTATATTGTATGCATTTTGAGATTAGCATAAATTTATTTATATTGTATTTGATAGGACCGTGGAGTGCATATCTGCTCGGAAAGGTATATATTCGATATTCCGCAAAAAGAAACAGCTTTGCGGTGCTGTTGCTTGTGCCGTCGATCGGAATGTTTATGCACGGGCTTCTCAATATCGTGGCATATCTCAGATCGGATTATTTTTCTTTGTACGATTATTACCGTCAATCGGTGGATTTTTGGCGCGGTGAGCTGGTAAACGTAAAAAGCACTGAGATGCTGTATACGTTTTGCGTGGGTATAGGACTCGGAGTACTGTTTACATCATATAAGAAAAAGTATAAGCTGTTCTCTGCCGTAATTATTATTATATCGCTTGCGGCAACAATGTTTATGGCAAACAGAGGCTTGCTCATTATTCTCATAGTGGTTTTTTTGTGGCGTATAATATCATTGCTTATGAGCATAAATGTGTCTGCGGCAAAAAAGGTTTTCGCCTTGGGCGCAATTGCTTTTGCTCTGGTTATTTGCGTATTGTTGATAGCGTTCAATATCGGCGGCTTCGGAGATGCGTTCTTTTCACTTAAGCTCGTACAGCGATTTACTACCGGCGGTGAGCTTACGCGGTTTGATGTTTGGAGGGTATTTTTCGATGATATGAAATTTGCGGAGCATCCTTTGGGCGGCAGAGCACTGACCGATGAAACGGAATGGAATTACTTACATAATATGTGGCTTGATATATATAATGTCGTCGGAGTAATTCCGTTTATTATCTCGATAATACTTACGGTAAAGCTGATGCTTTCTTTCAGACGTTTCGGAAGGTTTATGAAGGCGCACGGCAGAAAAGACGAATATACAGTCACACAGAGTCTTGTGCTTTCTGTCTTTCTGAATATGATGATAGAGCCTATTATCGAAGCAAATCCGTATTTCTTGCTGATAGCATTACTGTTTTTGGGGGCTATGGAGGGGTATATGCAAAAGCTCCTCCAATGTGGAGATGTGAAAGCTGATGAGCAATAACCTCTCGGATAATAAACGAAGCTTCTTCGCCGGTGCATTGATATCTTATCTGACTATTGCATTCAATGTGGTATCCGGACTTTTGTATACTCCGTGGATGATAAGAAGTATAGGCGACGATCAATATGCACTGTATACACTTGCACTGTCCGTAATAAATATATTTTTGCTCGATTTCGGTATCGGTGCGTCCGTATCAAAGTTTTTGTCGGCGTTTTATGCGGAGGGGCGATACGACGATGCAAATCGCTTTATGGGTATAGTATATAAGGTGTTCGGTGCGATATCACTCGTTATCGCACTTGCCTTGACCGTATTCTATTTTTTAATAGATGCTATATACGTAAAGCTTACACCGAACGAAATAATAATATTCAAACGGTTGTTTATAATAGTAAGCACGTACAGTGTGCTGTCGTTTCCGTTTACGACGTTTAACAGCCTGCTTATGGCAAATGAACGCTTTTTTGAAGTGAAGATATGCAATTTGCTCAGCAGGGTCTTAAGCGTGGCAATGATAGTGGTCTGCCTGCTGTTAAATAAAGGCGTGTACTCGCTCGTTATCGTAAATGCGTTGGTAAACTTTTTGACAATAGGCGTAAAGCTTATTTTGATAAAAAGAAACACTCCGCAACGCTCCGACCTGCGAGCATGGGACAGGCAGACGACTAAGCAGCTGTTTTCGTTTACCGTATGGGTGGCGATAAAGGATATAGCCCACAGATGTATATTTACCATTATGCCTACGATAATCGCCGCAATACTCGGTTCTGCGGAGGTCACATTGTTTAATCTTGCCGCAACGCTTGAGGGGTATGTATATACCTTTGCCGATGCGGTAAACGGTATGTTTATGCCGAAGATAACCAAGCTCACGCATCTTGAGCAGGGACAGCGTGAGCTGTCGAAGCTTATGATAAAGGTCGGCAAGTATCATATTTTTTCGATAGGTCTGATATTTGCGGGATTTTTTTGCGTTGGAGAAACGTTTGTCGGATTGTGGCTCGGTGATGGCTATGAAAGCGTTTATTTGAATGCTTTGATATTGATATTTCCGTCACTTATAGATGTTCCGCAACAAATAGCGAAAACGACGCTTATAGTTAAGGACAGAGTCAAGGAGCAAGCCATCGTTTACACTATTGTGGCACTGACAAACGTATTGCTGGCGATAGTATTCTTGAAACTTTTCGGAATAATCGGCGCATCGCTTGCCGTTTTTGTTGCGTATACCGTAAGAACGGTGGGCATGAATATATTGTACAAGAAGTACTTAAAGATAGACCTGCGCAAATATTTTGTAAGCGTTTACGGCAGATGGGTCGTTGTGTTTTCGGCAACTTTATTGTTCGGTGTCGGCTTTTCAAAGCTCGTCGGGCTGTCGGGAATGTTGTCTTTGCTGTGTACCGGAGCAGTGGTGGTTGCGGTGTATACGGTGCTTTACTTATTGCTGTGCGTAGATCTGAAAAGTGCCAAGGTGTTTGTCTTATCTCATATATCGAGAAAGTAATATATTACAATTTACAGCTGTATAAAGAGGTGCGCTATGCATCTCTTTTTTTTGGAAAAAACGAGGTAAAACTATTAAAATGTTTCGTTGAATGTGTTATAATAACAATGCTACGCAAACTTAATAATAAAAAGGCTCGGTGTGTTGCAATGTAAATATATCGTTTTTTGGCTATGCAGTTATGAATTTGGCAAAAAGCAGATTCCCTTAAACTGTATTCTATCAAATGGTATAGAGCCTTCCGTTTAAGTTTGCGTAGCGGCATAGGAGTTTGCATTTGCAATGTGTGCAAGCTTCTTTGCACACATTTTTTTGCAAACGGAAGGAGAAAATATGTATTGCAGAAATTGCGGAAAAGAATTGCAGAACGATGCCGCATTTTGTATTCATTGCGGTGCAAATCAGAACGGCGACACATCTCCCGTATCGACCGGTGGGCAACCAAGCGATAATGGCAAGAGGAATATCAGGCAGAGTTGGGCATTCGGCATTTCCGGCGTAACTTCACCGGTGTTGTTTATCCTGAGTATGCTTTCGCCGAGAGAAGAAAGAGAGTTCTTCAAAGGTTGGAAGGGGCGGGTATATGAGTCGGTCATACCGGATAATATAAAAGCCGCATTGTTTGTATTGCTCGGCTTGGCGTGTATCGTGAGTGTGATATTGAATATAACGGCACAAAAGCCGAAGAGCGGTCGTAAATCCGCTTTTATATGGGTCATGCTCGTTTTGAATATATTTATCGGCTATGAGATAATAACGATGACATTATAATTTCAAAAAACTTTTTTTGTGAGGTGAGGTGACACTTTTCCACAGGGCAAAAGCGTGCAGATGCAGGAGTTATCCACATTTTCCACAGGGTTTTCCACATTTTCGGTGGAAAAATATCTTACAAATTACATAAAATTATCGGAATGATACTTGACAAATCGCATAAAATAATATAGAATATAGACAGCACAGAGAAAGGATAAGATTTTGTGAGTATGGAATTGTTCGATGATGAGATATATACGATGACGGATGAGGACGGTAACGAGGTGGAATTCCGTTTTGCCGGCTCGTGTGAATATAATGGGGCAACGTATTTTGCGGTCATCCCCGAACAACAGGACAAGAAGAACGGTGAGGAGATAGAGTACACCGTTTTGAAGCTTGAGACGGGCGAGGACGGCGAAGACACGTACGTTACGGTTGATGACGACGACGAGTTTGATGCGGTTGCGGACATTTTCGAGGATGAGCTTTTCTCCGAGATAGATTACGACGGAGACGACGAGGAGTAATTTGCAAAAAATAAAATTCCTGCTTAGTTAGTGATGTTCGGGTGTTAAAACCCACAAGAGAACCAAGGAGTCCGGGCTTCCGTTTATGGGAATGCAGACCTCCCCCGTTTCATCTATATGGTGCTTCGGGGACGTTGGTAGCACAAAGTAACGGAGAGGACACCGACCTGCCATCGCAGGGTTTCTCAATGCTCGTTCACACGGCTCGGTGGGGTTTTGTTTTTTTATTGCGGTAGATGAATAAAATATTTAAACGTATCGTTATCATTGTCGTTATTGTCATCGCTTTGAGTGTCGCATTCGATATTTTAAGATACGGCAGTATCTTTTCAAGCTTCCCCGTCAATATTCGACTTCGGGGCATTGCACGTTTTCCGCTCGGCTTTTTGATCGTTTTCGGCTATTTGCTGTATCGGACTGTCAAAAGCTTAATAAACAAGAGCGGAGAGGATGAGTCTGCTCGGCGAGAGCGTGAGCTTGACATTATAGCCTCTGTGAAAGAAAACGATATATTATTTGACGAAAATGATTTTGCCGCCTATGCGGTATCTGCGATGACAGCCGTACAAAGAAGCATAACCGAAAGGGACGTATCGCTTGCCGAGCCTTATATAAGCGCATCTTACGAGAAGGCACTGCGAGCATCTGTCACAGCTCATCGCAAAAAGAAAAGGACGATGCATTACGAAAAAGCCGAGATGTGCGGCGTAAGCTATATCGATTATTACATATCCGACGGCACGGAGTATTTGACCTTGAATATTGCCGCACGACTGCTTGAATATATGACAGACGATATAAGCGGAGGCGTGATATCCGGCACGGCTGAGCAGACGATCGAGCGTTTATATAAGCTAACGTTCACAAAAGCCTGTGGCGAAGTCGATGTCGATATGACGCAATGTCCGCGGTGCGGTGCGAGCCTTGACGGTGCGGCGGGAAAATGTGAGTATTGCGACACGGTATTTCACACGGATGAATGCAACCGGCTCATCTCAAGCTACGGAATTGCAAAAAAGGTATAGATTCGGATATTTTTCGCCCGATAAGGCATATTATTAAAATATTTCACTCAAATAAATATAATTTTTTACATAACGCCGCTTGACAAAAGCGGCGTTATGGTATATTATAGGTATGATTGAAAAAAATTAACGCAATGAGGGCAAGATATTGTCCCGTGCAAAAATAGGAGGAACGATCAAATGGCAACACCCGTACAAATGCCAAACGTAGGTATATCGGTCGAAAGCTGTATTCTTACCGAGTGGCATAAGAAAAAGGGAGAGCATGTCAATGAGGGTGAAGTCCTTTTCACTTACGAAACGGACAAGACCACGACAGATGAAGCCGCTCCCGCAACAGGCACTCTTATAGAAGTATTTTTCGAAGAGGGAAGCGAGATCCCCGTTATGACCAATATAGCGGTCATTGGTAACGAGGGCGAGTCCACAGCCGAGTTCGCACCCGCAGGTGCGGCGGCAGAGGAGGCACCCGCAGCAGCGGAGGCTCCCAAGGCAGAGGCAGTCGTAGCGGCTCCCAAGGCTGAGCCTACGGCAGTGGCAGACCCCACGGGCTTCGTTAAGGCATCCCCCAGAGCAAAAGCACTTGCAAAGAAGGCGGGCGTAGATTACAAATACGCAGCTCCCACCGGTGCAGAGGGCAGAGTCGTTGAGGCTGACGTAAGAGAGCTTATCGCAAACGGCCCCAGTGCTACATTTGCGGCGGCAGGTGCATTCAACGGAAACGGCGGTACGGGTATCGGAGGCAAGTTCTCCGTTGCCGATATCAACGCTCCCAAGGCTCCCGCACAGGCTCCCGCAGCAGCGGCAGAGGTAGCACCCGAATATACCGACGAGAAGATGTCCGGTATCCGTCGTGCTATCGCAAAGAATATGCTCCATTCGCTGTCATCCATGGCACAGCTTACAAATACAACGTCGTTCGATGCAGGCGAGATAATGTCTTACCGTAAGAAGCTCAAGGCAAACGCCGAGGCTATGGGACTTCCCAATATCACGCTCAACGATATCATAATCTATGCGGTATCAAGAGTGCTTGCAAAGCCCGAACACGCAAATCTCAACGCTCACTTGCTTGAGGGCGATGTGCTTCGTAAGTTCAACGGCGTACATATCGGTGTTGCGGTTGATACAGAGAGGGGCTTGATGGTTCCCACGATAATGAATGCGGACAAGAAGTCGCTCGCTCAAATATCCAAGGAAGCAAAAGAGCTTGCAAAGGCTTGCCAGGGTGGTTCGATATCTCCCGATAAGCTTAAGGGTGCTTCGTTTACGATATCCAACCTCGGTTCGTTCGGTATCGAGAACTTCACGCCCGTTATCAATCCCCCGCAAACAGGCATACTCGGCGTAAATACCATTACGACGAAGGTCAAGGTGGTTGACGGCGAGATGAAGCCCTACCAGTCCATGGCACTGTCGCTTACATACGACCACAGAGCCGTTGACGGCGCTCCCGCATCAAAATTCCTTAAGGATCTGTGTGCTACTCTTGAAAACTTCACCGTTGCACTCAGCAAATAAGAGGTGTAAATAATGGAAAAATTCGATCTTGTCATTCTCGGCGGCGGCCCGGCGGGCTATAATGCGGCTCTCCGTGCATCCGCAGGCGGTCTTAAGACCGTGCTTATTGAAAAAAGAGCGTTGGGCGGTGTTTGCCTCAACGAGGGTTGTGTGCCCTCCAAGGCTCTGCTTTACTCGGCTAAGGTCTATGATTACGCAAAGCACGCATCGACCTACGGTGTGACCGTTTCCTCGGCATCTATTGACCAAAAGGCTGTAGTTGCAAGAAAAAATAAGGTTATAAAGACTCTCGTATCCGGTATCGCCGCACAGGAAAAGGGTGCCGGCGTTAAGGTAGTTATCGGCGAGGGAATGATAGAGGGACGTGACTCCGACGGCTTTAAGGTTAAGGTCGGAGATGAAGTATATTGCGGTTCGCAGATGCTTCTTTGCACAGGTTCTGCTCCCTCCGTACCTCCGATACCCGGCTTGAGAGAGGGCGTTGCCTCCGGCTTCGTTATGACGAACAAAGAGGTACTCGATCTTGAGGAGATACCCGCAGAGCTTGTTATACTCGGCGGCGGCGTTATCGGACTTGAAATGGCATCGTACTACAATTCGGTAGGCTCACATGTAACCGTAATAGAGATGCTCGATCATATCGCCGGACCCACAGACGGTGATATTTCCAAGATATTGCTTAAAAACTACAAAGACAAGGGTATTACTTTCTGCCTCAAGTGCAAGGTTACAAGTGTCGGAGCCGACAGCGTAAGCTACGAGGACGAGACGGGCAAGCCCGTTACGGTAAAGGCAGACAAGGTACTTTGCTCCATGGGCAGACGTGCGGTTACGACAGGCTACGGCCTTGAGAACCTCAATGTTTACATGGAGAGAGGCGCCGTTGTTACAGACGACCAGATGAGAACCAACATCGCCGGACTTTACGCCGCAGGCGATATCAACGGCAAGATAATGCTTGCTCACACGGCTTACCGTGAGGGTGAGGTAGCTGTTAATACGATGCTCGGCAAGAAGGATACGATGAGATATCATGCAATTCCTTCCGTTATCTACACCAATCCCGAGGTAGGCTCTGTCGGCGAGACCGAGGAAAGTGCCAAGGCGAAGGGTCTTGATGTTGAGATAGCCAAGCTGACGATGAGATACAGCGGACGTTACGTTGCCGAAAACGAGGGCGGAGACGGTATATGCAAGGTCATCGTTGACAAGAAGTACAAGAGAGTACTCGGCGTTCATATGATAGCCAACTATGCGGCAGAGCTTATCTACGGTGCGGCGGCTATGATAGAGACCGAAATGACCGTTGATAACCTCAAGGAAATAGTATTCCCGCATCCTACCGTATGCGAGGTCATCAGAGAAGCACTTTTCGAGATCAAATAAGAAAAATAAATTTTAGGAGATATAAAACAATGCCAAAGTCAATGTTCGTGGATCCTGCGAAAAGCTTTGAAAAACGCACGATCAAGCTTAACGATATTCCCGTTTGCGAGTACAACAAAACAGTAGCAGACGAGAAAGACAACTTCTCAAAAGAAGATTTTCTCGGAATGTATGCCGATATGGTCGCAATTCGTGAATTTGAGTCCATGCTTATGGATATCAAAAAGAAGGGTGAATACAACGGCAAGAAGTTTACATACCCCGGTCCTTCCCACCTCGGACTCGGTGAGGAAGCTACGGCAGTAGGTCAGGCTTACGAGCTGGGTGTTGACGATTTCATATTCGGTACACACAGAAGCCACCACGAGGTTATAGCTAAGGCTATGTCCGCCATAAAGAAGCTTTCCGACGAAGAGCTTACCAATATTATGGAAAACTACCATGAGGGTGCTGTTTACGCCGTAGTTAAAAAGTATTCCAACGCAAAGACCGTTAAGGAGCTGGCTAAGGATTACTTTATGTACGGCTTGATGTGCGAGCTGTTCGCAAAGGATATGGGCTTCTCAAGAGGTCTGGGCGGCTCAATGCACGCATTCTTCCTGCCCTTCGGTATCTACCCCAACAACGCAATAGTTGGCGGTGCAGGCCCCATTGCAACAGGTGTTGCACTGTTCAAGAAGTGCAATAAGAAGCCCGGTATCGTTGTAGCTAACGCAGGCGACGGCGCAGCCGGCAGAGGCCCCGTATTCGAGAGCATGAACTTTGCCGCAATGGATCAGTTCAACGAGCTTTGGGAGGACGGCTACAAAGGCGGTCTGCCCATAATCTTCAACTTCAACAACAACCATTACGGTATGGGCGGTCAGACCAGAGGCGAGACAATGGCTTACGGCGATCTCGCAAGACTCGGCTGCATCGCACAGAACCAGATGAATGCGGAAAGAATAAACGGTTGGAATCCTCTTGCGGTTATCGATGCTTACAGACGTAAGATGAAGCTGCTCAAAGAGGGCAAGGGCCCCGTTCTTCTTGACGTGGTTACCTACCGTCTTGGCGGTCACTCCACCTCCGACGTTATGTCCTACAGAACCCCCGAGGAGGAAGCAGAGTGGCATAAGCTCGATCCTCTGACGATATTCCCCAAGCAGATAGTAGATGCAGGTGTTGCAACTCAGGAAGAGGTTGACGCTGTTCGCGATACGGTTATCGACCGCAACCACAGAATGTTCATGCTCGCATCCGATATAGAGATCGCTCCTTACACGGATTACGAGAAGAATCCGAGATTCCTCGAGGACAAGATGTTCACCGAGCAGAAGATCGTTAAGATGGAAGACCGCGAGTGCGAGGTTTGCCAGCCCCTTGACGAGAACGAGAACGTAAAGAAGGTAAGAGGCAAGATCCGTTACGCATATGATGCAAACGGCAAGGAAGTTTCCAAGATGAAGGCTTACAATATCCGTGACGGTATTTTCGAAGCCATCATCGACAAGTTCTACACCGATCCTACCCTTATCGCATACGGCGAGGATGTTCGTTGCTGGAACGGCGCATTCGCAGTTTACAGAGGTCTTACCGAGGCACTTCCTTATCACAGACTGTTCAACTCGCCTATTTCCGAGTCGGCTATCTGCGGTACGGCAGTTGGATACGGTATGGCGGGCGGACGTGTTATAGTTGAGCTTATGTACTGTGACTTCTTGGGCTGTGCAGGTGATGAAGTGTTCAACCAGATGGCTAAGTGGCAGGCTATGACCGCAGGCGACCTTAAGATGCCTGTAGTTCTCCGTGTATCCGTAGGTAACAAGTACGGCGCACAGCACAGCCAGGATTGGACGGCACTTTGCGCTCATATCCCCGGACTTAAGGTAGTTTACCCTGTAACACCTTACGACGCTAAGGGTCTTATGACCACTGCTCTTAACGGCACTGACCCTGTTGTATTCTTCGAGTCGCAGAAGATATACGATAAGGCAGAGTACTTCCAGAAGGACGGCGTTCCCATGGAGTCATATGAGATCCCGTTCGGCGAGCCCGCTATCAGAACAACGGGTAACGACGTAACGATACTTACCATCGGCTCTGCTCTGTACACCGCTATGGATACGGCTAAGGCTCTTGAAGAGAAGTACGGCGTAAGTGCCGAGGTTATAGACGCACGTTCGGTTGTTCCTTTCAACTACGATAAGGTTATCGAGTCCGTTAAGAAGACCGGTAAGATAGTTCTTATCACCGAGGCTTGCGAGAGAGGCAGTGTTGCCGAGACTATGGCGGCTAACATCACATCGCTTGCATTCGATTACCTCGATGCTCCGCCCGTTGTAGTAGGCGCAAAGAACCTCATCACACCCGCATTCGAGTATGATAAGGAATTCTTCCCGCAGGTTGATTGGGTACTTGATG
This sequence comes from uncultured Lachnospiraceae bacterium, assembly GCA_964562175.1. Classification (GTDB taxonomy): domain Bacteria; phylum Bacillota; class Clostridia; order Oscillospirales; family CAG-272; genus CAZCJU01. The sequence continues at coordinate 80,205 of CAZLRV010000001.1, read as the reverse complement.
CTATCCATCAGAAGCTTATGCCCCTTGCAGGTCATACGCCTAAGAACAACTTCACAAACGAGGAGCTTATCCGCCGTTACAAGAGAGGCGTTTAATTCCCGAATATGACGTGAGATGAGCCTCTCGGCTCATCTCACCGATAAAATATATTATTTGAAAGGTATATCCGATGAAAATTTTTATTGATACCGCCAATGTAGAAGAGATCAAGAAGGCTTATGCACTTGGTATCGTTGAAGGCGTTACGACAAACCCCTCCATCATTGCACGTGAGGGCAAGAAATTCGAAGATGCTATAAAGGAGATCGACGCTATCGTTTCTCCCGAAACGCTTATATTCGGTGAGGTTATCCAAATGGATGCCGACGGTATGTGCGAGGATGCAGAGAAGATCCAGGCACTCCGTGAGAATATGATAATCAAGATTCCTATGTGTGCAGAGGGTCTTAAGGCTGTTTCCCGTCTTTCCAAGAAGGGCTACAGAACTTGCGTTACGCTTTGCTTCTCCGCAGCTCAGGCACTTCTCGCTTCGAATGCGGGCGCTACATACGTTGCTCCCTTCCTCGGAAGAGTTGACGATATAGGCTGGAACGGTATGGATCTGGTTGCCGAAATTGCTGATATGTTCGCAATTCAGGGCGTTGATACTCAGATCGTTGCCGCTTCGACCCGTCACCCCGTTCACGTTATAGAGCTTGCAAAGGCAGGCGCTCAGGTTGCCACCGTTCCTTACAAGGTTATAATGCAGATGGTTGACCATCCTCTTACAAAGAGCGGCCTTGAAAAGTTTATGGCTGACTGGGCTAAGATCCCTCAATAAGTCATAGCTAAACGCTTATATTACAGCATCGCCTTGATAGGCGGTGCTGTTTTGCGTAAAAAAGAAAAAAATTTACTTGAGCTATTGACAAACGGGAAAAAATGTGGTATAATAATACCAACCAAACAGGTAGGTGAATAACCGTGAAATATATTTTTCCCGTATTGCTTCGGGCAAACTTTTGTTTCGGACGAATGTGAGGACAATTGTGCCAAGCAAATCGAAAAAACGAAAGGAAAGTAAAAAAATGTCAAATTATAAATTCGAAACTCTACAGCTTCATGCGGGTCAGGAGAGTCCCGATCCCGCAACCTCGGCACGTGCAGTGCCGATATACGCAACGACCTCATATGTATTTGAGGATTGCCGCCAAGCGCAAGCACGCTTCGCACTTCAAGAGGGCGGTAATATATACGGACGGCTGACAAATACAACACAGCAGGTGCTTGAAACAAGAGTTGCGGCACTTGAGGGCGGCACGGCGGCACTTGCACTTGCATCGGGTGCGGCGGCTATTACGTATGTGTTACAGGCTTTGGGGCAGAATAACGGTCACATAGTGGCTCAAAGAACGATATACGGCGGCACTTATAATCTGCTTTCACATACCTTGCCCGCCTACGGTATAACGACAAGCTTTGTAAATATACACGACCTCGAGCAGACCGAGGCGGCAATATGCGATAATACAAGGTGCCTGTACATAGAAACGCTCGGAAATCCCAATTGTGATATACCGGATATCGAGGCTCTGGCAAATATCGCACATAGGCACGGAATACCGCTCGTTGTCGATAATACATTCGGAACGCCGTATCTTATAAGACCGATAGAATACGGAGCGGACATTGTAGTGCATTCCGCAACAAAGTTTTTGGGCGGTCACGGTACGACGCTCGGCGGCGTAATAGTCGAGTCGGGTAGATTCGATTGGACATCAAGCGAAAAATTTAAGGTACTGAACGAGCCTAATGAGGCTTACCACGGTGTGACATTTACACAAGCCGCACCGAGCTGTGCGCTGGTAACATATATCAGAGCCGTATTGCTGAGAGATACGGGAGCGACGATATCGCCGTTTGCGGCGTTTTTATTGCTGCAGGGCATTGAAACGCTATCGCTGAGACTTGAGCGGCACGTGGAAAATACGCTTAAGGTGATAGAGTTTTTGACCTCGCATCCGCTTGTCGAGTCGGTACATCATCCCTCGCTTTCATCTCACCCCGACCATGAGCTGTATGAAAGATATTTTCCGCACGGCGGCGGCTCGATATTCACCTTTGAGATAAAGGGCGGAGTCGATGTGGCGCATAAATTTATCGACAGCCTTGAAATATTCTCACTGCTTGCAAATGTAGCGGATGTCAAGAGCCTCGTAATACACCCCGCAACGACGACACACAGTCAGCTCAACGAAAAGGAGCTTGAGGAGGCGGGTATAAAGCCGAATACGATACGTTTGTCCATAGGTACAGAACATATAGACGATATAATTTCAGACCTGCAAAAAGGCTTTGATGCGATAAAATAATAAGGAGATATAACATATGGCAAAAATTTATACTTCCGTAGATCAGCTCATAGGAAAAACACCCCTGCTTGAGCTGACACGCATAGAAAAGAAATTTGCTCTTGAGGCAAAACTGCTTGCAAAGCTTGAATTTCTGAATCCCGCCGGCTCGGTAAAGGACAGAATAGCACGTGAAATGCTCGACGAAGCAGAGAGGGAGGGCAAGCTGAATGCGGACTCGGTAATAATCGAACCGACTTCGGGCAATACGGGAATAGGTATAGCCGCAGTCGGCGCATCACGCGGCTACAGAGTAATAATAGTAATGCCCGAAACCATGTCACAGGAACGCAGAACGCTCATGAAAGCCTACGGTGCCGAGCTTGTTTTGACCGAGGGCGCAAGGGGAATGAAGGGCGCTATAGAAAAAGCCGATGAGCTGGCAAAGAGCATACCGAACAGCATTATAGCCGGACAGTTTGTAAATCCCTCAAACCCTGCGGCACATATAAAAACGACGGGTCCGGAAATATATGAGGATACAGACGGCAATGTTGATATATTCGTTGCCGGCGTCGGAACAGGCGGTACAATAACGGGAGTCGGCGAGTACCTCAAAGCCAAAAAACCGAGTGTGAAGATAGTTGCGGTAGAGCCGGCATCCTCACCCGTGCTTTCCGAGGGTATTGCCGGTGCGCATGAAATACAGGGAATAGGTGCGGGCTTCGTTCCCAAAGTGCTTAATACGTCGGTATACGATGAGGTATTCCCCGTAAAGAACGAGGACGCATATGAGGCGGGCAGACTTATCGGAAAGAGCGAGGGCGTGCTTGTCGGCATATCTGCAGGTGCGGCACTTCATGCGGCAATAGAGCTTGCAAAAAGACCCGAAAACAAGGGAAAAAATATAGTCGTACTGCTGCCCGACACGGGAGACAGATATCTGTCTACAAAGCTTTTTTCGGAATAAGCGATGATGATATCTACCAGAGGCAGATACGCCTTGAGATTGCTCGTTGACCTTGCACAGCACTCAAGTGACGGATATATACCGCTTAAGGAGATAGCAGGCAGGCAGGGAATATCGCAAAAGTATCTGGAGCGGATAATTCCCTCGCTCGTTAAGGGTGAGTATATTGAGGGAATACAGGGCAAGGGCGGCGGTTATAGGCTTGTAAAAGCCCCCTGTAGCTGTGTTGTCGGCGATATATTACGCTTGACCGAGGGCGACCTTGCACCCGTTGCGTGCCTTGAAAAAAACGCCGCCGAATGCAAACGCAAGGCAACGTGCAAGACTTATCCTATGTGGGCGAGCTTCAATAAAAAGGTAAACGATTTTTTTGACGGTATCACGCTTGAGGATATCGTATGCGGAAACAATAATACATAAGATAAGACCCGTCCGTGTGCTTATAGCATACTCGGACGGGTCTTTGCCACCTTAATGTGTTATCATATATCGAGCTTAAGATCGCCGTGCTTTATCAAGCCTAACTTGCGCATAGGCTCGGAAATTGCGAGAGATATAACAGCCGGAAGAATAAAATAGACAACGGCAATTTCAATGAGTACTTTTATCGGCTCCTCGCCTTTTTGGGTCATAACATTAAATGTCGATATCGGTCCGACAAGTCCCGCAGTACCCATACCCGAGCCGACGGCGTTGCTTTCCATTTTAAGCACGATCGTCGAGAGCGGAGCTATTACCGCACTTGAAATTATAGCCGGCAACCATATTAAGGGATTTTTTATAATATTCGGCATCTGAAGCATACTCGTGCCGACACCTTGAGCAATAAGACCGCCGACCTTGTTTTCACGGTAGCTTATAACGGCAAAGCCTATCATATTTGCACAACAACCGACAGTTGCCGCACCCGCCGTAATGCCCGACAGACCGAGTATTACGCCTATTGCCGCCGAGCTTATCGGCAATGTCAGGAATATGCCCATCAAAACGGAAACGATAATACCGCCGATCAGCGGATGAGCCTGCACATTAACATTTACAAGACTGCCGAGCCAACTCGTAAAATCGGCAATGTACGGAGCGGTGAGCAATCCGACAAGACCTCCGGAGGCTATTGTCAAAAAAGGCGTTACAACGATATCTACCTTTGTTTTTCCGGCAAACAGCTTTCCTATCTCAATTCCCACATATGCGGCAATGAATGCATTCAGCGGATCGCCCGGACCGGAGAACGATATCGTGTCGTTTGCACCGAGGTCAAGCAGCTTTGAGCCGAAAGCACCGATAAAGCCGCATACGGCGGCGGAAAACATAACGAGCGGCTGCATTTTCAGCTTGCAGGCAACGCCACAGCCGATGCCCGCACCCGTTGCGACTTGAGCCGCACCGCCTATCAGCACAAAATAATGACCGATGGGGGCGGGAATATATTCACCTATCTGCTTGATTATCGTACCTATTATGAGAGTTGAAAACAATCCGAGAGCCATGCCCGATAAGCCGTCGATAAAAAGCCTGTTAAGATATTTTTTTACACCTTTTATTAAACCCATTTTTTTGAAAAATTCCTTTCGAATAATTCTCTTGGTATAAACCATCCGTATTATGATATAATAAAAGAGGGCAAATGTCAAGAGTAAAAAAACCGAAAATAAGCAAAAAAGGATAGAAAAATATGAAAAAAACGATTTTTTCGTTGCTGACGCTCGCTTTACTGCTCTCTTTAGCCTCCTGCGGCGGCAACGATAAAGAAAGCGAAAAGCGACCGGACACAACGCCGCCGTCAAGTGCGGCACAGACAAAAACGGACACGGTGACCTCACCGCCTCCCACGGATGCGATAAGTGAGGACTCATCAAGCGTGGTGACCGAGAGGGAGACACTTAAAAGTCCGCTTGATGTGATATCCGATATGTTGACCTCTCACGAAACGACACCGAGTACAAAAAGAGCAAGAAGATAAATATCCTCCCACAACACGGCTCAACTGTGTATTGTGGGAGCTTTTTTTATTTATGCTCACAATATGGAAATATGAGTACTAAATGTAAATAATTTCATAATGACAGAATGTGACAAAAACGGTGCGGGTAAGGGTGGTATTATCTAATTGATAGATGGACTATAATTTTCGGAGGAGCTTATGCAAGGGGTAGAAATGAAATATGAGGGGTGTGTGCTTACGGCATGCCTCTGCGGTGAGCTTGATCACCATATGGCAAGCGGGGTGCGTGAGGAGATAGACGGCGAGTTTTTCAAAAAACGACCGAAGCGATTGACACTTGATCTTTCAAGGGTGGATTTTATGGATTCATCGGGGCTTGGGCTGATAATGGGACGCTATGCACGAGCAAAGGCGGCACAATGCGAGTTCAGTGTGAGAGGCTTAAACGAAAGATCCAAAAAAATACTGCAAATGTCGGGCATGGACAAGCTCATCGTATGCGAAACGGAGAAAAACAAGAAATGAAGAAAAAGAAATTGAACGAGATAAAGCTCACCCTGCCGGCGCATTCTGCCAATGAGTCGCTTGCACGGTCGGTGATATCGTTTTTCGTCTCCCCGCTCGATCCGAGCGTTGAGGAGCTTGCCGACATTCGGTGCGCCGTCAGTGAGGCGGTCACAAACTGCATAGTACACGCCTACAAAGGACGGCAGGACGGAAAAATATACATAAACGCACGGTACTATGATGATGCCACGGTCAGAATTGAGATAATCGACAAGGGTGTAGGCATTCCCGATGTCGATGAGGCGATGAAGCCGCTGTTTACGACAGGCGGTGAAGAACGGAGCGGCATGGGCTTTTCAATAATGAAGTCGTTTACCGATAAGCTGAAGGTCACCTCTGACAGCTCTCACGGTACTCGTGTGGTTATGACGAAAAAAATCGGATAGAGGTGTTCGTATGACCGACGGGGTGCGTGATAAAGCGACGATTTTTTCTCAAAATGCACAGCTGATAGAAAAAGCGCAGGCAGGCGACAGGGAGGCTATGAGCGAGCTTGTTGAGCTGAATATGGGTCTTGTGAAGAGCATTGTTCCGAGGTTTGCGGACAGAGGGACGGAGTACGAGGATCTGGTGCAGATAGGGACAATGGGCATGATAAAGGCAATACGCTCGTTCGATACATCGTATAATACCGCATTTTCTACGTACGCCGTTCCGCTTATAATCGGAGAGCTGAGACGCTTTTTGCGTGACGACGGTATAATAAAGGTATCACGAAGCGTTAAGCACCTTGGTGTGAGAGCAATGAGAGAAAAAGAAAACTATATACGCTCCAACGGTAGTGAGCCGAGTATATCGGAGCTATGCAGAATGTGCAGTGTGAGCAGTGAGGAGCTTATATTTGCACTTGAGGCAACGCTGCCCGTCCATTCGCTTGCCGAGCAGGTCGGAGAGGACGAGGGAATGACGCTTGAGGGAATAATACCAGAAAAGGAAAACGAGATCGAAAATCTGTGCGATACATTATCTCTCAAGGAAGCGCTTAAAAAGCTTGAGGCGGAGGAGAGGAAAATAATTTATCTCAGATACTTCAAAAATATGTCTCAACAGCAATGTGCCGACTTGCTCGGCTTGTCACAAGTCAAGGTCTCACGCAGAGAAAAGAAAATATTCGAAAAGCTGAGAGGGGAACTTATCAAATAAGTGCGAATTAACAAATAATTTACAGAGAGCAAGCATAGACTGATTGACAAAAAGAAAAATAAATGGTAAAATGATTCGCCGCATGATGTAAGGCGTGCTTAAATCAAAGAATTACCCTATTCTTTGTGCCTTACTTAGCGAGTTTTTATTGAAAGCGAGGTGCTTTTCGTGTTTGCAGTTATCGAAACAGGCGGAAAGCAGTACAAAGTATCGGAGGGCGACGTTCTTTTCATCGAAAAGCTCGATGTTGAACCCGGCTCTACCTATACCTTCGATCGTGTTTTTGCCATTTCCGACGACAACGGCTTCAAGATCGGTACTCCCGTTATAGAGGGTGCTACCGTCAGTGCTACCGTTGAAAAGAACGGACGCGGTAAGAAGATTTATGTTATGAAATATAAATCCAAGAAAAACGAGAAGAAGAAGATCGGACACAGACAGGCTTATACCAAGGTCACGATCAACGCTATCAACGCATAAATATGACTAAAATAATTTTCTACAGATCAAACGGGACGTATTACGGCTTCAAAGAGGTCGGTCACAGCGGTTACGAGGATGCGGGACGCGATGTGGTCTGTGCCGCAATATCCGCAATGACCATGCTCGTTATAAACACCATAGAGGTGTCTATCGGCTCAAGCGTCGATTATACCGTTGATGAAAAAAGCACGGATATCGAGGTCATGGCAAAGGGTGCTTTGCCCGAATATGAGAGCGACGAGAAGAAGAGATACGCAACCGCAAGCGTAATACAGGGCTATTACCTGCAACTTAACGATATGATAGAGGATTATTACGATTATTTAGAGGTTGATGAAATCGAAAAGGGTATTTAATGCCCCACGGTAAAAATTACGGAGGTAAAACGATGCTTAGAATCAGCTTACAGTTTTTCGCACATAAAAAGGGTGTCGGCTCAACGAAGAACGGTCGTGACAGTAATGCACAACGTCTCGGAGTTAAGAAGTTCGACGGCGAAGCAGTATTGGCAGGTAACATAATCATGCGTCAGAGAGGCACGAAGATCCATCCCGGCAACAATGTCGGAATCGGTTCGGACGATACACTCTATGCTCTCATCGACGGCAAGGTTAAGTTTGAGCATATTGCAAACGGCAGAAAGCGTGTCAGCGTATACGCAGCCGACTAAGCTATAAAAACAAAAAACACACGGCTATGCCGTGTGTTTTTTTGAGCAATATTATGTCAATAAATGCATAAATGAAGTGTATCTCCGATAAATATTAGCTGTTCTTCGGGGACAAGCTTGTCCCAATCCTTACCCTCAAAGTACTTGACGTACACAGCTTCATCCTTCGGCAACGTGTCGAATCGATTACTGCCGGAAAAAGTATTCAGAATATATTTTTGAAAAAAATCATGCTTCAATGGCGAGCCTTCGCCGTATATGACGCCGGTGCTATTACCGTCGCATTTTGCATCCGTATAATATGAAACGGCTTTTATGGTAATACCCGTTTCTCTTTCGTGTTCATCTATCAGCTCAAGCACGGCTTTAGCCCAGTTTTCGTCGGCATCGTTTAAGGCTTTGAGCTTATTCTCCATTTCAACGATATGAAATGCGTTTGCGGCAAATACGAGAGCAAACAAAACGGCGAGGAAGGACTTTATAAACCGTCGATCTGTCAATGACAATATTCCCGACCCTACCAAGAAAAACGTTGAAAACAGTGTAAATACCGCTCTTGTCGAATAGGTGGAAATGAATGATACAGCGTACATACAAATGTAACTCACGAACACGGCACAAGCCAAAACAGAGGCTTTCTTGAATTTCTTGGTTTTAACGGCGAAGCGTATAAGGCATATGAGCCAGAGCTGAACGGAAAAAACGTATGAAACAGTCAAAAACTCGGTTCTGAAGAAGCCGCGTCCCTTTAGCCACGAATGCTGTTTTCTTATAAAATAAGCTATTGTGTCAAAAACATTGGTAAGAGAAATGTGAGTGCGGGAATTGCCGGATAGATCGAGTGCGGCAACGAGACCGAGCGCTATAGCGGCATATATAATGCCGGATACGATAAAGACTAAAAACGGCTTTGCGAACACCCCAAGCATTTCTTTGAGGCTGTTCGTTTCCTTTTGTGTGATAATAATACAGCAATATGCTATGATATATATCGCAAATAGAAACAGAAACTGCTGAAATATTCCCGTGGCGATTATTACGCATACTGAGGAGATAACGCAGTTTAGCGGCTTTTGCGAATCTATAAGCAATGCGACCGCACAGCAGACAAGCGCAACTCCGACACCGGCATTAAATGTACATTCCGGAAATGATAAAATATCGCCAAACCATACATTGCAAACGGAGATGAGCAGAGATATGTCAATTACTATGAGTGAAAGAAGCGACTTTTTGCCATACGAACGATAGAATTTCCAAGCAAGCACGCTTAGTGAAACGGATACGATAACGATGAAAAGGCAAATATCGGGCGTGCTGTTTGTTATGGGGTTGTGACCGAGCATATTCATTACGTGCCAAAGCAGACCGGACATCCAACGGTAACACGTAACGAACCACAGCGAATTGCTCGTATAGCCCTCAACCGTTATAGAGTACGAATCTAACGAATAATTTTGTCCTCCCATAACAATAAGAAAGGAAAGCAGAAGAAAATTTGCCGCACACAGGCAAGAAAATTTAATTTTATTATCTTTCATTACTACCTCGAATTCACATGAATGTATATAGCAAAACTAAACTATGAAAATTAAACGAAATCATTTCATAAAAGCTATATCAATGACTTTATTTTGCGAAACTGTTTTCGAAGATTTTTCTTTGCGTGCTTGAACGCACGTTTTATCGAGTACAAGCTTTCGTGCAGATTGTTTGTTTTTATTGGTTTTGCCGAATGTTTGACGTTTGCCCCGCAAGAGCTTTTTGCCGGATCCTCCGCAATTCCCAAAGTATCAAAATTTGCCTTTATCCCATACTTTTCAAAAAGCTCTCGGTTTTTGTGTAAAAACTTTCCGCCGTATATGCCAAGTCCGTCTTTTGGATCGAGTCCGTATGAAAATACCGGAGGCATGATCTCGTTTGTGTTGTTTATTATTAAAACTTTTTTGTCGGTTCTGCGTGAACGAATAGATGCATACATTTCAAACTCCCACGGCGTTTCATGATCTCTTAACAAGCTCAGTAGCCATTTTCTTCTCCAAAGCGCAGTTTGACTGTTTACTCTGTTTACAACGACTAATTCGTCTTTTGAAACAAATCGTGCGTTTCTGTCTGCATTTGATTCATCCTTAAATACAAGCTGACAGTTATATCTTAAGCCTATATATCCGATAGAAGCATCGTTTTTTATCAATTGGTGTGCTTCCTCAAATGCCGAAACATTCACAGGGCGGTCAAAGAAAAAATCTTCTAATGTATATAGTATGAATTGTGTGTCTATATTTTCAAGAACGTGCCTAAGTCTTTTTGCCCACGGAATACCTTTAGAAGAGTTTATGGTGCGAACATTCATGAAATCGCATTCGTATGACGAAGTTTCCGTGTTAAGTACAACATTATACGGAAGATCTTGCCATTGAATATGCAAAAGCCTGAAAAACGGCTCCCAAGCGTCCTTGTACTTATCACAACTGTTTACCAGTACGGTTATATCTTTCAAATTACCCTCCGAAATTTCGATGATTAAATAATCGTTGTTTATGAAATGAAAAATTTCTTTTTAAGCGATTCCCTGAGCGGTTTTACTATTGCTATGACGATGAGCATCATTCCGAGAAGAAGCAATGTCAGAAGCGTACAGAGAGACCACATGGTTATTTTACCGTCAAAGGTTATGTGGATCAAAAGCTCGATAAGCACGGTCCACGCACCGAGTGCGATGAATGTACCGCCGAACATATACAGCTTGCCGCGTTTAACGTATTTGAGCAGGGCAACAAGTGCGGATATTATCACCCCGAGCGAGCCTGCCACGGGAAAGGCGAAGCCCAAAAACCACGAGCCGTGCGTATGCAAGCAGATGTAAAGCAGATATACCAATGCGGCACAAAAATCGCTTGGCACGAATATAACGGGATTCGGCGCTCTGAACCACAGCGGAAGCAGGAAGAATATATATCCCAAAAGCACACCGCCGGAGGCGTACCCCGACCACGCTATCGTTCTTGTTATCGCAAATTCAAGTGTCGGCGGCAGAATGAACACAAGCAAAAACAGCACCGATATTATAAACATGAGTCCGCGTCGATTGAATTCCTCGGAAACGAATTCCTTTTTCGGGTACGTGCTTTCTTCCTCATACGGTATATCCGAATGATATACTCGGGTTGAGCAGATAGGACAAATGCCCTGACCCTTTGAAAGCTCCGCACCGCATTTTATGCAAAACATTTATTTTCCATCCCCTCTCGTGTTGCTCTCGACGATGAAGCCGAGACCGAGCTGCTTTAAGACCTTGAAAAGACTTGCTTCAAGTATCGGCTCGTTTATGTTTCTGATGATATTAAGATAGAGCCGTCCCTTGTACGTCAGAGCCGAGGTGTTATACGGTGCCGCCGCCTGTGAGCCTAAAACGAAATCGAGCCGCTCCACCATGGACTCAAATTCATCCGGCAGCTTTACCACACCGAGGTTGGAGAAGGAAAAGCATGACTTTTTTTCGCCGACGGCGTTAAATATGCTTTTCATGACGATGTTTTTCAAAAACAACGGCACTATCTTTATGAAAAACGATCTTTCGCTGTTTACGTTTGCCGCTATCATCGATTCCATATTTTTTTTGCTTATTTGCAGTGCCATTTGGTGTTGCACGATATCGCATATTTCGTCAAACTCGTATTCGCCCAGCCTCGGGTCTATTCCGGGCGTTGCGTATAAGACAAAGTTGCGGAGTGTGACGGAGGGGAACATTTTTCGCAGATTTACGGGTATTAAAACCTTGATACGCTTGTATTTTTTGCGGTTTTTGACTTTGTTGCGTTGTATGCAATCGGTGGCAAGCATAAGCGCTGAGGCGAGATATGCGGTGACGGTCACGCCCTTGCCTTTTGCACGGGCAACAACCTCGTTTGCGTCGAATATAAATGTCGTATTCGTTTTGAAGCCGTCCACATCACGTACGCCGGTTATTTTGAATGCATCGGTGTCCGAACGTGAGGCGGGTATCTTGCCGGAATACTTTAAAAAGCTGTCCTCAAGCTCCTCACGACTCGGCTCCTCAAGACGATCCAAAACACCGTTGCCCACAGGGACGTTTACACCGTATTTTTGAAGCAGATACTCGGATACGAGAGTTTTCAGAAATATCAAGCCGCCGTTGCCGTCGGTCAGAGCGTGGAAAAATTCCACCGCAATGCGCTTTTTGTAAACGATAACGCGAAATGCGCATTTTCTGATATCGTCAAACGGCATTCGGGAAAGCGGATACGGCTTTTCCTCCGCAATTTTAGGCGAGTGCGGTATTTCCTCCAAATAGTACCAGAAAAAACCCGTTTTCACACGCACCGCTATCGACGGAAAGCGTCTTACGGTAACATCGAGCGAGGCTTGAAGCACATCTGTGTCAACAGGCTCACACAGCACGGCGGAAAGCCTGAATACGTTGCTCCAATTCCTGCGGCGTGCCGCAGGAAATATTTTCGCCGCATTGTCGAGCGACATCCATCGCAGCTTTTTTTGATGAGGAATGTTTGTCTTGATAAACCGTCTGATTTTGTCGAAATCGCGTCTATTCTCCTTAAGGCAGTAAAGAACGTACCCGTGCCACATATGCGGCGTCACGACAAGCTCGCTCACACGGTGAGCCTCGCACAGCTTTTTATGCATATTGACCGAATCGCCGAGCATTATCTCGTCACCGCCCACGAATATAAGCGACGGAGGCAGCTTATCGCAGGAGGCGAAAAGCGGCGATATAAACGGGTCGGACTTGATCTGCGTATCGGACACGTGGTCGTTATTTGTCTTTGGATAGGTGTGCTTGCCCTCGCCCTCGCCGCCGTAAACGTAGCAATCGGCGAAATATTTTAAGCGTGTCGTTGACATGGACGGGTCGTTATGCTCGTTTTCCTTATATGACTCCGAGCTTAAGGTGAGATCCGTCCAAGGAGAAACGGCTATTATGCCCGCAGGTCGGGTATGACCTTTTTCACGCAAGCGCAGACATAGCGAATAGCAAAGACCGCCGCCGGCGCTCTCGCCGCACAGAATTATTCTGTCGGGCGAATATCCGTTTGAAAGCAGATAACGGTACGCAGCCTCGCAATCGTCAAGTGCGGCGGGGTACGGTGCCTCGGGTGCAAGACGGTACGAAATGCATAAAACACGTATACCGCATTCGGCACACAGAACGGTGCCGAAGCCCTTGGCGTAATCGAGGTTGCCCGTGATAAAGCCGCCGCCGTGCAGATACAGTATTATGCCGTCGGACAGCTCGTCCTTCGGCGAGATCAGGGCACAGCTCATCGTGCCGATATTAAATTGTTGAGTTGTCACATCGCTTTTGTGAGTCAAAACGAGCAGCTTGCCTATTGCATCCTGCCCAAGCCTTGCCGCAGATATCGTCGAGCCTTCGAGAAATGGCTTCATCAAAGCAAGCTGAGAACGTAAAAGAGTGTTTTTGCGTTTCATTTGTTTACCGTTATACAAATATCTTCACCCTCAATTATACAACATTTTTTTATTTATGTCAATAGCATACAAATAATTTTGAATAAAAACTCACGCAAAAAAGCACACGCAACGAAATAAATGAAAGATTTTTCGTGCAATCTTGCATTATTTTGCAAAAAATCGGTTTATTTATATTGACAAACGAATGACTTTATGGTAGAATAAATTATATTTTCACTTGAAAGGACAGAATAATGGACGAAAAAACACAAATGCTTCTGGCCATGATCATCTATATGGCGGTGGTCGTTGCTATCGGCGTAATTTTTGCAAAAAGAGCAAACAAAAGCTCGGAGGATTATTTTCTCGGCGGTCGTTCCCTCGGACCGTGGGTGACGGCAATGAGTGCGGAAGCCTCGGACATGAGCGGTTGGTTGCTTATGGGTCTGCCCGGCGTGGCATATTGGTGCGGTCTTGCCGATGCGGCATGGACGGCTATCGGTCTTGCCGTCGGAACTTACATAAACTGGCTTATAGTTTCAAAAAGACTTCGCCGCTACAGTATCAAAGCCAACTCAATAACGCTTCCCGAATTTTTCTCGAACAGATTTCGCGAGAAGAAAAAGGTGATACTCGTTCTATCCGCCGCTTTCATACTTATCTTTTTTACGGCGTATGCATCAAGCTGTTTTGTTACCTGCGGCAAGCTTTTTGCTAATCTGTTCGGCTTGGATTATAAGTTGATGATGGTCATAGGTGCAATATTCGTGCTTGCGTATATCTTCTTGGGCGGCTTTCTTGCAGAGAGCGCATCCGACTTTATGCAGAGCATAGTTATGATAGTCGCACTTTCCGTTATTGTTATCGTAAGTACGGTAAAAGCGGGAGGATTGGGACAGGTAATAGAGAACGCAAAGAGCATCCCCGGCTTTCTTGAATTTTTCGGAATGGCGAATCCTGCGCTTGATGCCGACGGGGTCACACAGATGGTTGAAGCCGGAGTGCCTCAATTCGGCGAAAAGCTCCCCTACGGTCTGCTTTCGGTATTTTCCATGCTTGCGTGGGGTCTGGGATATTTCGGAATGCCCCAAGTATTGTTGAGATTTATGGCTATACGTAAAGAGGACGAGCTTAAGCGTTCAAGACGTATCGCCATGGTTTGGGTCGTAATATCGCTTGCCGTTGCCGTGTTTATCGGTATAGTGGGCAGACAGCTGTTCCCGACAGAGCATTTAACAAAATCGGCTGCGGAAAATATATTCATAACACTCTCGAAAAGCTATTTCCCGCCGATAATAGCCGGCTTTGTAATGGCAGGTATACTTGCGGCAACGATAAGCTCGTCCGATTCGTACTTGCTTATTGCGGCAAGTGCTTTCTCCAAGAATATCTATCAGGGCGTAATGAAGAAAAAGGCCACAGACAAAGAGGTCATGAGAATGTCGAGAATAACGCTATTTGTAATAGCGATAATAGCCATGCTCTTGGCACTTGACGAAAATAGCATTATATTCTCCATAGTTTCGTTCGCATGGGCGGGCTTCGGTGCTACATTCGGACCGCTTATGCTGTTCTCACTCTTCTGGAAACGCACGACACGCAGCGGCGCTGTTGCCGGTATGGTAGGCGGTGCGGCAATGGTATTCCTTTGGAAATTCGCATTCAATCCCTTGGGCGGCGTATTTAAGATATACGAGCTGTTGCCGGCATTCATATTCTCAAGCATCTGCATAGTTGTTGTATCATTACTCACTCCCGCACCCTCGGCGGAGATAGAGGCGGACTTTGAAGCGGTAAAAGCGGGCATAGACGAGGTCAAATAAACTTAACTGTTAAAAAGATGAACCCCGATGGGCTTTTTCAAGCACCGTCGGGGTATTTTTACGCCGCAGGTGAGTGTATCACTCTGTCGGTATATCGAGGCATTTTTCTTTTATTGCGGGGAATTTGCCGACGGCAAACGCCACAATGGAGGTAAGTATTATCTCCGGCAGCATATAACAACCGTTATAGCATACCGAATAGAGGAATGCAAGAGGGAAGCCCGAAAACGTGTTAAGCACCGTACTTGACGGGAAAACCTCGGTAAAGAACCATTCTGCATAGCTGCCGAAGAATATCGCGCCCGACAAAAGGTGTGAAAGATATCTCAAGGAGCAAGCGGTGAGCGAGCCTAAAAGCAATGCCACAGTGGGTTTTTTCTTGCGGAAAAGTCCGCCGAAGCCAAGGCAGGTATAGGCTATAACGTAGTCTAACAGACACATTATGATAAGCTTGTACCATATCATTTGGCTCTCCCCCGGCAGGGCAAACTGCGATATTGTCTTGATACCCGTAAGCATTTGCAGTACGCTGTATACAAGACCGCAGAAAAGCCCCCATTTAACACCGTGACGGTACGAGAGAATGATGAGCGGAAGCATACTCAATACGGTTATACTTCCGCCCCAGGGAAATTCGAAGATGACAAGAAACGAGAGAATGACCGCCAGAGCGAGTAGTATTCCGCTCTCGGCAAGTCGGCGTGATTCATACTTCATGATGATCACCTTTCTTTAATTTACTCGTATAAGAAAAAGCGGAGGCCGAAAATGGTCTCCGCAGGAAAAACGTACTTATGCTAACAAAAATACACCTACGTCGGCATTATCCGAATCAGGTTACGGGTCGAAGCGTGTGCTTCCTCTCAGCCATAAAGCTCCCCTATTCTTATACTATCGCAATTATACCACACATTATAACCGTTGTCAAGTGGCATTATTGATTTTTTTTATGATTTCAAATACTTTTTTGACATCCTCGTCGTCTATCACTCCGTCGCCGTTCATATCACAATCGGCTTTCAAGTACGCTGTGGTGCCGGTGAGATATGAGTCGAGGGTCAATATATCGAGCATGGATATAACTCCGTCACCGTCCGCATCGCCCTTTTGATATATCGTAGATACAAGGCTGTAGGGAATACCGTTTCCGAGTGCGTAATTATGGCACTCACTGTTCTCAATGCAGTAAAGTGTTAGGTCGTTGCATTCGGAAAACGCATCATAGCCTATAGAGTCCACCGCATCGGTAACTCTCAGCGTGGTAACAGAAGATGAATAAAAGGCTCTGTCGCATATCTGTTTGATACCGTCCGTTACCGTGAGGGACGATATCGAGCTTTGAAAGAACGCCGCCCTGCCGATGCTTATAATGTTGGCTCTTATCGAGTAATCGCCGTGTACTCCCTCGGGCAGATATACCGCCGCACCGTTTGAAACTATGAGTGAGGAATATGCGGAGTATGTATAATTCTTTTCGCTTATCTTTATATCACTCAGCTCCGTACAGCTCATAAAAGCGTATTCGCCTATATGATCAAGCGTTGACGGAAGCATGACTTTTTTCAATGCACAGCCGTAAAAGGCACGTAGACCTATCGAGCCGACACCCTCCGGTATATTTATCTCCGACAGGGACGAGCAACCGAAAAAAGTAAAATCGTCAATGACATCGATTGTCGGAAGCGATATGTCGCAAAGCGAGGTGCAGGCTCTGAATGCCCCCTTGCCGAGCGTGAGCGTATCGCCGCCGAAGGTCACCGAGGCAAGACGAGTGCATTCGGCAAAAGCCTCATCACCCACATATTCGACACCGGCAGGCAGTGTGACACTTGTAATATCACAGCCCTTAAACCCCTCGGGACGAATACCAAGCGTGGGGAATGATGAAAACGAATCGGGGATAACGACTTTCTCGGACGAACCGATATATGCGGTTATATACGCCCCGCCGCCCTCTGTTTCAACGATATAATCCTCCTCACCCGCCCCGTGCGAGGTGAGGGAGAGAAGAATACACAGACAGCCGAAAAAGAACAGAGCAGACAAACGAGGTGCGATGGAAAAAGCTTTTTTCATCTCATTAAAACGGGTTTACCCGTACCTTTTCTTTAATACGTTTATTGTAGCACGACCGAGGGCGCAAGTCAATTGATAAGTACCACAAAAATAATTTCAAAATATGTGCGTTTATAACAGACAATGCTTTTGTGTTATAAATATTTCTTTATATATTCATCGGACAGCATTGCGTAGGTGTGAATCGTTTTATATTCCTCTTTTATATACATGGATGAGGGAGAGGTGCCCTCAAGACGCATTCCGCATCGCTCCATAACTCGGCGGCTCGGCTCGTTGCCGTCGATAAAACGTGCCTGTATACGGTGAAGATTAAGTGCCATAAAGCCATGTTCAAGCACGCAACGCAACGCCTCCGTGGCGTAGCCGCAACCGTGATATTCGGGATTTAAGACATAGCCGACCTCTGCCGAATTGTTCGGCAGATCGAACGAGGTAAAGCCGCAGGTGCCGATCATTTTTCCGCCGTCCTTAAGCACAAGTGCCCAATCGAAAAACTCTCCGTGCGAATATTGCTTGCGTATAAGCTCCAAATATCGGTGAGTGTACAGCATATCCGGATGCTCGTACCAGGTCAAATACTCGGTCACCGAGGCAAGGTGCGAATACTCGTACATATCCTCGACATCCGAGAGCTTGATGCGGCGAAGCGTCAAGCGAGGTGTTTGCAATGTCGGTATTTTTTTGAAGTGCTTGGTAAGAATATCTTTGTTCAAATCGTTACTCCGAAATAATGCTTAAAAGCCTTGACAAAAGCCGATGCATATGTTATAATCATGATAATTAAAGAAATAGAGGAAAAAAATGGCATTTTGTAATTATAAAACAGATGACAAATTTTCTCCCATTCGCAGATATGTGGCTGTAAAACGCATACGTACCCTCTTGATCTTCGTGCTTTTCGTTGCCGTGTGTTTGCTTTTCGGGTATCTGTGGGGAAACTCAAGCAAGTATGCGACACCTGCCACGGGTATGATATTTTTCGGCGTGATATCGCTCGCCGGTATAAAACCGCTCGGCGTTTATAAGCTGTTTGCCGACAGATATATCGAGGGCGAGGTGGTCGAGCTTAAGGAAAAAGCCGTCGATGAAACGAAAGCGGCACATACCCAGATGGTAAATTTCGGCAAGCAGATAACTCTTATAGAAATGTATATATTGGAATCGGACGGCAACGTGCAGATGCACACAATGAAATTCGACGGCGTGCCGCCCGACTTTTACAAGCCGGGCGACAGAGTACGCCACTATTCGGGACTTGTGCTTTTCGAAAAAGAGGATAAAAGCGGGGACGATAAAATAATATGCTCCGTATGCGGCAATTATCTATCCTCCGATGAGGACGAATGCCCCTTTTGCCATTATCCGTTGCTGAAGTGACAACGGCTCGGAGAGCCGCCTGCGGGCGGTTCTTTTTATTTGCCGTTTTTGCCGAGCAGGGAGTGCTTTATATCCCAAAGCTTTTGGGACAGATCGACGTAATAGTTGTGAGGATTTTCAAAACGGGTCACCTCATCCCAAAGCGTATCGGTCTGTTCCTTGCAATATTTGCGTATCTGCTCTATGTCGGGTGAGGTATATACGCATTTACCGCCGATAAAGATGGGAACAAGCAGCTTTTTCGCCGTGAAATCGGTAAGCGTTTTACGCTTCCATGTGAAATCGGGGTCAAATATTTCAAGCGGCTTTGTTTCGTCTATCTCCTCGTCGTACAGACACATAAGATCCGCCGCCGCCTTGCCCGTGCTTTTTTCGAAAAGTCGGTATACGGTCTTGAAATGCGGCGTTGTTATCTTTTCGGGGTTTTCGCTTATCTTTATCTTCGGTATGATGTTGCCCTTATCGTCTTCAACTGCGGCAAGCTTATATACGCCGCCGAAAACAGGCTCGCTTTTTGAGGTTATGAGACGTTCTCCCACACCGAAGCCGTCTATGCAAGCACCTTGATTCAACAGATCTCTTATCAAATACTCGTCAAGCGAATTTGACACGATTATCTTGCAATGCGGATAACCGGCTTCATCAAGCATTTTTCTTGCCTTGCGTGACAGATAGGCAATATCGCCGCTGTCAAGACGTATTCCGAGGTTGACATCACGTCTGTCACTGCCGAAGCATTTGTCAAAAGCCTTTATCGCATTCGGAATTCCGCTCTTCAAAACATTGTAAGTATCGACGAGCAATGTTGCCGCACTCGGGTAAAGACGGCAATACGTTTCAAACGCCTCGTATTCCGTATCAAACATTTGCACCCACGAGTGCGCCATAGTACCGCTTGCCGGTACGCCGTAATCACGGTCGGCTATTGCACACGCACTGCTCGATACGCCGGCAATATATGCGGCTCTTGCACCGAGAATCGCACCGTCGGCACCCTGAGCGCGTCTTGAACCGAATTCGGCTACCGGTCTGCCGCCTGCCGCACGGACTATTCTGTGCGATTTTGTGGCAATGAGCGACTGGTGATTGAGCGACAGAAGCAAAAATGTTTCGATAAGCTGAGCTTCGGTCGTTTTGGCACGCACGGTCATCATAGGCTCACGGGGAAATACCGGCGTACCCTCCGGAAGCGCCCAAATATCGCCCGTGAATTTGAAATCACTCAGATAGGCGAGGTATTCCTCGGAAAATATTTTTTTCGAGCGTAAAAATTCAATATCCTCACGGCTGAAATGCAGGTTTTTAATATAGTCTATGACCTGCTCAAGACCTGCCGCTATGGCAAAGCCGCCGCCGTCGGGAACTCGTCTGAAAAAAACGTCGAAATAGGATATTCTGTCTGCCATACCGCTCTGAAAATATCCGTTTCCCATCGTAAGCTCGTAAAAATCGCATAAAAGCGTGTAATTCTTTTCTGTCATTTTATTATCTCCCGTTTATTGAAATTCTTTTCCCTCCTCGGTGTAGACCCCCACACGCCGTGCGCTGTACAGCTCGCACAAGCAGTCGGTGAAGGGTAGATCGAGGTATTTTCCCATTGCCTGTAAAATATGGTCGGGGTTTATATAATTATCGACGGATGCTGATAAAAGCACAGTCGCTTTTGCCCGTCCGCGCTCGCCCGATATGTCAAAGCTTTTTACATAGGGCGATATGTTGAAGTCCATAAAACCGCTTTTTGTCTTTTTTGTACGCTTGCTTATTATGACCTCACCGTCGAAAAGTCGGGCGGCGGCGTTTATTTTCTCCTCGTCGAGCTTTGGTGATATCAGCTCAAGCGCATAGCTTGCCCACTTTATTTCCGAAAAATCCGAGCTTGGCTCATAGCACGACAAAATATGAATGTTCTCGGAAAGACTCTCGTCAAGCCGCTCGGCAAGTGAGGAAATGTCCTGCTCCTGTCTGACATTTACGTCCAAAAACTCGCATACGCTCTCCGTGCCGACGGAAAGCGGCAGTGAAAACCGCAGCTTCGGGCGCGGATTGAAGCCGTGCGAATACTCTATTTCAAAACCGGCGCGCTTGACTGCACTCTTCATCGTGCGGTCAAGATCGAGATGCGATATGAATTTAGCCGCACCCGTTTTCGAAAATTTAAATCTTATTGTTTTGAACCCTTGCACCATGTGCATTTACCTCCAAGCTTGCTTGCTCCGCAACCGGCACAGCCGTGCATACAATCGCAGGTCGTTTTTTCCTCGTATGCCTTGTGCTTTTCACGCAAAAGAAAGCTTTTGTCAATACCGCAATCGATGATATCCCACGGAAAGACCTCGTCCTCCGAGCGTACACGCTCCGCATAAAAGGCGGGGTTTATACCCACCGTGTCGAATACTTGCATCCATGCATCGTAATCGAAAAAGTCATTCCATGCATCGAATTTTATTCCCCGACGATGAGCCTCAAGCAAAGCTTTGCCCAAATTTCTGTCGCCGCGTGCGAATACCGCTTCAAGACGCGATACGCGCGCATCGTGATAGTCGAGCTTTATGTGCTTGTCATGTGCGACGGATAAAAGATGCTTTTGCTTTGCCTCAAATTCTTCAATGCTGTTTTGTCCCTCCCACTGAAAAGCGGTAAAGGGCTTGGGAACAAAGCACGAAACACTTGCCGTTATCATGGGCTTACCTCGCCTTGCACAGGCGTAAAACTCATCCGATACACGGCGTGCGATACCGTAAATGCCTTCGATATCCTCAAGCGTTTCCGTAGGCAGACCGCACATAAAATACAGCTTTACACGGTCACGTCCGCCCTTGAACGCCGTTCTTACGGCATTCATTATTTCATCCTCATCGAGGTTTTTGTTTATAACGTCACGCAATCTTTGCGTGCCTGCCTCCGGCGCAAAGGTGAGTCCCGTTTGACGAACTGCCGATACCTTTTCCAAAAGCTCTGCGGAAAACGCATCCGCACGCTGAGAGGGCAAGGAAAGACTTATCATTTTCTCGGAGCACCACGGCAAAAGCAGCTCGGTCAGCTCACGCAGACGGGAGTAGTCCGAAATCGAAAGCGAGCAGAGCGAAATTTCGTCGTAGCCCGTGCTTTTGAACAAAGCCTTTGCTTGCTCGTTCAAGACCTCGGGCGATTTTTCTCTTATGGGACGGTATATCATTCCCGCTTGGCAGAAGCGACAGCCGCGTACACAGCCGCGCCCCGTTTCAAGCACTATTCGATCGTGTACCGTTTCAATGTACGGCATAACGAACGAGTCGGGGAAGAAGCCCTTGTCCATATCCTTTATAATGCGCTTGCGTATTTTTCTCGGAATGTCGTCATATTTCGGCTCGTAACGCTCGACGGTGCCGTCGAGCTTGTAATACACCTTATATAGCGACGGAACATAAAAGCCCTCAAGCTTGGCGGCACGGTGCAGAAACTCGGCTCTCGTGTATTCGCCGTTCTTTTTCATTGAGATATACAGCTCACACAGCTCCGGCAGAGCCTCCTCACCCTCGCCTATCGAAAAAATGTCGAAGAAGTCGCAAAGAGGCTCGGCGTTGTACGTGCAGGGACCGCCGCCGACTATTATCGGGCATTCCTCGCCACGCTCGGCGGCAAGCGGCGGGATATGAGAAAGAGAAAGCATATTCAAAACATTGGTGTAGCAAAGCTCGTATTGCAGAGTAAAGCCGACAATGTCAAATTCGGAAAGCGGCGTGTTCGTTTCACAGGAGCAAAGCGGAATACCGTAGCGTTCCATTCCCTCCTGCATATCCGTCCACGGCGCATACACGCGTTCACAGGCGATATTCTCTTTGGCATTTAACGCACCGTAAAGAATGCGGATGCCGAGATTTGACATTCCTATCTCATAAGTGTCCGGAAAGGCAAAGGCAAAGCGACAATCGGCGTTTTGCTTGACAGTCTGCCCGAATTCTCCGCCCGTATACCGCCCCGGCTTCAGCACGGAACGTAAAAGTGTATCGTAATAAAAATTCTTTTCCAATATAAGAACCTCGAAAAAAACTGCGTTTTCTCTATTGTATCACACTTGCCCCCGATTTTGCAATACATAAAATGAAAAAAATATAAATATTTCGCATATAATGGAATATTTACGGCTCAAACAAGCTAAAATGTAAATTTTTTGTTATTTCTATTGACAAAAACGAAAAAGTTTGGTATTATCAAGCTTTGAGAACAAGTGTCATTTCTTGGATCGTGGGATAGATGCTTATTTTCTCCTTGCCGTATCTGCGATACGGACTTATGGCCGAAAGGAGGTGCTGAAATAATGGAGAAGGTACTCAATAAGTACGAAACAATGTTCATTATCGACGCTACACTGGACGAGGAGGCAACGACGGCTATCGTTGAAAAGATGAAGTCGCTTATCGAAGCCAACGGAACAGCGGAGAATGTTGATATATGGGGCAAGAGAAAGCTTGCTTACCCCATAAACGATATGAACGAGGGCTATTACGTGCTGATAAACTTTGCCGCAGAGCCTGCATTCGTTTCCGAGCTTGAGCGTATATACAACATCACCGAGGGTGTTATCCGCTCTATCGTTATTAAACTCTAATTGGAGGTCAATATGGCAAATCTTAACTTGAATAAGGTCATCCTTGCCGGAAGACTTACGGCAGATCCGGAGCTTAAGCAGACACAGTCGGCTATTTCCGTAACCTCGTTTACCGTTGCGGTAAACAGAAGGTTTGCCAAGCAGGGCGATGCCGTACAGGCGGATTTTATCAACTGTGTGGCATGGAGACAGCAAGCCGAGCTGATAACGAAGTATTTCAGAAAAGGTTCATCCATATGCATCGTCGGAAATATTCAGACGAGAACATGGACGGACAATCAGGGCGCAAAAAGATACGCAACCGAGGTAATAGTTGACGAAGTCAATTTCGTTGACTCCAAATCGGAGAGAGAGGGCAGAGCATCGTTTGATGCCGATTCGTTGACCCCTCCGCCCGAACAGCATATGCCCGCATTTGCATCGACGCAAACGGATGCCGCAAACTTTGAGGAAGTTGCGGACGATGACGATCTTCCGTTTTGATGTATGCACGGACAAATCTATTCTACAGAAAGGAACTTGAAAAAATGGATAAGGAAAAAGAAGTAAACACGACTGCTCCCGCAGCCCCCGCAGCTCCCGCAACCAACAATACCGCTCCTCAAAGACCCTACCGTCCCAAGAGAAGAAAGAAGGTATGCGAATTCTGCGTAGGCAAGGTGGAGAAGATCGATTATAAGGATACCGCAAGACTTAAGCACTTCATCAGCGAGAGAGCAAAGATACTCCCCCGCAGAATCACCGGTACGTGCGCTAAGCATCAGAGAGAGCTTAACGAGGCTATTAAGAGATCTCGTCAGATGGCTCTGCTCCCTTACATCAGCGACTAAAACAGTATAACAAAAACCGCCGAAGGGCGGTTTTTTTGTTCCGCTGAAAAAAGTTAATAAAAAAATCACAATTTTGAATGTAGAAAATTTGAGCCGAAATTTGTGCAAAATGCACAAATACAAAAAATGGATTTATTGGAAAAGACGAAAACGAGAAAGAAAGCGAGTAAAATATATTTACCCGTTGCAAACAACAAAACGCTCGAAAAAGCCGAAAAGACCGTTGAAAACGGCGTAAAATGCCCAAAAAGTAAACAATATTCGGATACATTTTGAATTTTGCACGGAATGAAGTAAATACAATTTACTCAAAAAACACCGGTGAGAAATATGAACAAAGGTTCAAGGCAAATAAAGTAAAAATTACAGAATTTGCCACCTGCTCGGAGGGTAAATAACGGCAAAAAAAGCCGCATTTCTTAATTTTATCTATAAACATAATACTTGACTTTTACAAATAATTGTGGTATCATATATGCGGAAAAAACGGCTGTGGGCGTATTATGCCCAAAAACCGAAGAATTACGGCAACACGGCATCGAGTAAGTCCGAGACGAAGCCTTATACTTCAGAGGTCGCACGAGCGGATCGTGCATTTCGGGTAGCAGGGAACGGCTCGGCTCGGTCTGCCTCTTTGACCGTATCACAGTTTTTATTCACGGGAGGAAACAGAAAAATGAGAAAATCTGCTTTTGCGAAGTTCATTGCCATCTTTCTCGCTTTACTCATGGTCATTCCCCAGGTATCCGTATACGCGGAGGAAGAAAAGGACAAAGCCACTACAATGGACACCGTCCTTGAGCTTCTCAACACCCTGTCGTATACCGAGTATTTGAAGGAATACGAGATCATGGGCTGGAAAGACGGCGATGGAGAGATCTTGATCGACCCGACGCAGAACTACACCTTTGAGCCGGCGGAGGATTACCCCGACGAAAAGGCGGAAGTGGTAAAGAAAGACGTAAACGGCACGGAAAAGAATGTATTGCTTACACCGGCAACGGGTAAGGTAACGTGGGATGTAACGATACCCCAAAAGGGCTTCTACGTCGTAACGCTTACTTATTTGCCCTTCGATTCGGATTCATCCAATACATCGAGCATAAAGCGTATACTTACCGTTGACGGCAAGCTCCCCTTTAAGGAAGCGAATTACCTTGAGCTGACTCGTGCATATGTTGACAGCTACAAGGTTGACGAGGAGGGCAACAACGTATTCAAGACCGATAAGAACGGCAACGAGAAGCGTCCCACAAAGCAGGAGCGTTTCACCTGGAACGAATACACGGTATCCGACTCGTCGGGCTACTACACGGAGCCTACGAAGATAGCGCTTACCGAGGGTGAGCATAAGATAACACTTGAGGCTGAGCTTAATGAAATGTACATAAGCGAAATTAAAATAGCGAAGTACGAAAAGCTCAAGACCTATGAGCAGTATATCGCCGAAAACGATGCAAAGGGAGCGACGGACGTTCCCGCAGGCTCGGACGGCAAGGACGAATACGGTAATAAGTATTACACGCTTCAAGCCGAGTATCCCACGGCAACGTCGGATATAACGATATACCCGCTTAACGACAGAACATCGCCCATAACGCAGCCGCAAGACCCCGCACTTCAAAAGCTCAATACGGTCGGCGGTTCAAAGTGGCAGACGGTCGGCCAGTGGATAGAGTGGACGATCCCCGCAGACGCGATAAAAACGAGCGGCTACTATTACATAGTTCCCAGATATTTGCAGAACACTTTGCAGGGTCTGTTCGCATCACGTCGTATATACATAAACGGTGAGGTTCCCTTTGATGAGGCGAACTATTTGCAATTCAATTACAGCGATAACTGGCAGACCGAGCCGCTTAACAACGGCACGACAAACTTGAAATTCTACTTTGAAGCAGGTAAAGAATATACAATTAAAATGGAAGTCGTATACGGCAACATGACCGAGGCACTGCGTGAGTGCGAGGAAGCGTTGTCCGACATGAACGACATATACAATTCAATACTCCGTATCACAGGTCCTTCTCCCGATAAAAACATGGATTACGGATTTGCCGAGCAGATATACGATACGATATTGCTGATGAGAGACGTGCAAAATCGTCTTGACAGCATAGCGGCAGAGTTTAAAAGGATAAGCGGCGGCTCCGGTGCGGACATAGCAACGCTTGAAAAGGTATCCTACATTCTCCAAAAGATGAGCAAAAAGGAATCGGAGATAGCAAAGAACCTCGATAACCTCAAGGTAAACTCCGGTACGCTCGGTACATGGATAATGGAAACAAAGCTTCAGGCGCTCACGATAGACTATTTGACGCTTCAACCCGTTGAGGAGGAGATGCCCAAGGCAAATGCATCGTTCTTCCAAAGTGCGGGCTTCGAAATAAGCGCATTCTTCCAGAGCTTCATCACCGACTACAACTCACTCGGCTCGGAAGAAGAAAACGAGGATCAAGGCGAGGCGATAGACCTCTGGATAGCAACGAGCCGTGACGAGGCGCAGGTAATGCGTGAGCTTGTCGACAACAGCTGTCCGGTAAAGGTCGAGCTTAAGCTTGTAACCGCAGGTACACTGCTTCCCGCAACGCTTGCGGGAATGGGACCCGATATTTCGCTTGCAACGGGTCAATCCGACGTTATCAACTATGCAATACGTAGTGCGATAGAGCCGCTTTCACAGTTTGAGGACTACATGGAAGTAGCTCAAAGCAGATTTAATCCCGAAACACTTGTCGGTCTTAAGCTGCAGAACCCTGAAACGGGAGAGTATGATTATTACGGTATGCCCGAGCGTTTGAGCTTCCTTATGATGTTCTACCGCAAGGATATATTTGCCGAGTTCGGTATTGAGGTTCCCGAAACGTGGGAAGATCTCGATGCGATAGTCCCCGATCTGCAATCCAAGTACAGAGATGTCGGCATGGCAACAAGTACGGGAGGACTCCAGATATTTATGTACCAGGCAGGTGAGGGTCTTTACAGAGATGAGGACGGCGACGGTGAGCCGGACGGTATGAGAATAAATATAGACTCCAATAAGTCGCTTGACTGCTTTGAAAGACTTTGTGACCTGTTTACCACATATAAGTTCCCCAAGACCTACGACCTTGCAACGTACTTCCGTATGGGCGAGATGCCTATAGCAATTGCGGATTATCTTACCTATAACCAATTTACGATATACGCAACGGAGATCAAGGGACTTTGGGAATTCGTTCCGTTGCCCGGTACGATAAGAACCAATGAGGACGGCACGACTTATATTGACAGAAGCTCGCCCGCAACGGTATCCGCCGTGGTAATAATGGCGGATGAAAACAGAAGCGACGAGCTGAGAAACAACTGTTGGGAATTCATCAAATGGTGGACAGATGCTCCCGCACAGAGCGAATACGCAAGACAGTACGAAGCGATAATCGGTCTTGCGGCTAAGTACAACACGGCAAACACGGAAGCACTTAAGAGTATGTCCTGGACCAACTCCGAAAGAAAGAACCTCGAGGCGGGATTTAACAATATCAAGGGTACTCCCGAATTCCCCGGAAGCTACATTATAACTCGTTATGTCGACTTTGCATTTAACGATGTATATAACAATGGTTCCAACCCCGTTGAGTCGCTTTTGAACTATGTAAATCAGATCAACGCCGAGCTTACGAGAAAGCGTCAGGAATTCGGACTTGAAACGTATGAAGAATATCGCCTGAGAGCTTCTTCGAATGAATGAGTATATAAATAGTAAATAAAATACATTTATTATATATATCGAGCTATATGCCAAATAATTTAACGGATAGGAGACATACAAATGTCACAGGATACAGCTGTTAAAACCGCAAAGCCTGTATCGAGAAAAGACATGACGTGGGCTCAGTGGACGTGGAAAGAGATGAAGCGTAATAAGGTGGGCTACCTTATGGTCGCACCGTTCTTCATTCTGTTCTTCATATTCACCGTTATACCCGTCGTACTCTCGATAGTGTTGAGCTTTACCTCGTTCAACCTACTTGAATGGCCTAAATTCTTAGGCGTTGATAACTACATAAGATTGTTCCTTGACGACGATATATTTATCATCGCCGTAAAGAACACACTTATATTCGCTATAGTGACCGGACCGGTCTCGTATATAATGTCGCTTTTCGTGGCGTGGTTCATAAATGAGCTTTCGCCTAAGGCAAGAGCGTTAGTAACGCTGATATTCTATGCTCCGAGTATCTCGGGTGCGGTGTATCAGATATTCAGCATAATATTCTCGTCTGACCGTTACGGTTACGTAAACGCTATACTGATAGAGCTTGGTTTCAGAACGGAGCCTATACAGTTCTTCCAAAATGCAAGCTATGTTATGCCGCTGTGCGTGTTCGTCGCATTGTGGACCTCACTCGGTGTTACTTTCCTTTCGTTTATCGCAGGTCTTCAAACGATAGACAAGTCGCTGTACGAGGCAGGCGCGATAGACGGTATACGTAACAGATGGCAGGAGCTTTGGTACGTAACTCTGCCGACGATGAAGCCGCAGCTGCTGTTCGGTGCTGTCATGTCGATAACGGGCGCATTCAGCTTCGGTGGTATAGTTACCGCACTTGCGGGCTTCCCCTCTGTTGATTACTGCGCACATACGATAATGCACCACCTTGAGGACTACGGCGGACAAAGATTCGAGGTAGGTTATTCCTCGGCGATTGCGACTATATTGTTCTTGATGATGCTCGGCTCTAACCTGCTTATCAATAAAATCTTGTCGAAGGTGGGTCAGTGATATGAAAAAATTAAGAGTTAGAGGTCATAAGGTCGTCCTCAACCGCTCTGCGGGAGGCGACGCGGGAATCACCGCAATGCTGGTGATACTCGGTACAATAATGTTTATCCCGATGTACTTCGTTGTCATGCAGTCGTTCAAGCCTCTTGACGAGCTGTGGTTGTTCCCTCCGAGATTTTATGTTATCAGCCCTACGCTCGATAACTATTCGGACCTGTTCAAATTGATGAGTACCTCTTGGGTTCCGTTCTCAAGATACATATTCAATACGGTGCTTATCACGGCAGCCGGTACGTTCGGTAACCTTGCACTCGGTTCGCTTGCGGCTTACGCACTTGCAAAGATACCTTTCCCCGGTCGCGGAGCAATGTTCCAGATGGTAGTTAAGTCCCTTATGTTCGTGTCCACGGTCACGAGTATAGCGAACTTCATTACGTTTAAATATCTGCATCTTATAGATAATATACTCGCCATTATACTTCCCGCATTCTGTTCGACCCTCGGTCTTTACTTGATGAAGCAGTTCATGGAGTCATCGGTATCGGACCAGGTGCTTGAATCGGCAAGACTTGACGGTGCGAGTGAGCTGAGAGTCTTCTGGACGATAGCTATGCCGATGGTTAAGCCCGCATGGCTGACACTTATAGTTTATTCGTTCCAAGGCCTGTGGAATACGGGTTCTTCGATCTATATATGGTCGGAGGAATGGAAGACATTCAACTATGCCATAAACCAGATAATCGCCGGCGGTATAGTACGTGCCGGTGCGGGTACTGCGGCACTTGTTATAATGATGATAGTACCTATAATCGTATTTATAATTTCTCAGAGTAATATCATCGAAACGATGAGTGCTTCGGGTATGAAGGATTAAGGAGGAAATAATATGAAAAAATTATATAGAATATTATCCCTCTCGTTTTGCTTGATCTTCATGCTCACGCCTCTACTCCCTCAAGCTTATTATTCCTACAGCACATACACGTATTCGATTGACGGCTGGTATATGGACTCGCCCGATGCATACGTTCCCTCCGAGGTCGTAACAAGCACAACCATAGGCTTAACAAAGGCACTCGGCGCACCTACCGATATCACGGTTGACTCGAAAAAGAACGTATATATCGCAGATGCGACGAATAACAGAATAGTTGTTCTCAATAACAGATTCAAATACAGATTCGAAATAAGCGAGTTTGTAAATGAGTACGGCGTTGACGACTCACTTGCAAACCCCAACGGCGTATTTGTAAACGACGATAACATATATGTTGCCGATACGGACAACGCCCGTATAGTCGTTTTCGACAAAGAAGGCAAATTCGCATGGAAAGTCGAAGCTCCCGAATCAAAGGAAATAGACGTTGACGATATGTTTACGCCTATCGCCCTTGCGGTCGATGCTTCGGGAAGAATGTACATAGTTTCAAAGACCACCTATCAAGGTATAATAGAGATAGGCAAGGACGGAGAGTTCCAAGGCTTTATAGGCGCTCAGAAATCTTCGCTTTCCGCATGGGATGTGTTCTGGAGACAGTTCCAAACTGAGGAGCAAAGACAAAAGAGCGAGGTAGTTACCTCGACGGAGTATAACAACATTACGATAGATGCCGGTGGTTTGATATATGTTACGACTTCGTCTATCGATGCAGCCGCACAGCAAAATGCGATAACCTCAAAATCAAAATCCGGTGACTACGCCCCGGTAAAGAAAATGAACTCCGCCGGTGACGAGATAATGAGCCGTACAGGCTTCTGGCCGCCGTCGGGCGAGGTATCGGTCGATAATAGTGCGGGAAGCGCAAACACGATATCGGGACCTTCGACCATAGTCGATGTTGCACTCGGACCGGAAGGCACGTGGAGCATAGTAGATACAAAGCGTTCAAAGGTATTTACTTATGATGAGGACGGCAGACTTCTGTTCGTCTTCGGTGATAACGGTGACCAGATAGGTAACTTCGGTCAAGAAAAGCTTAAAGCCATGTGCTATATGGGCGATGATATGCTCTTGCTTGACTCAAACAATAATTCTATCACGGTCATGAAGCGTACTCAGTACGGCGATACGCTGATAAACGCTATAGCTAATCAGCGTAACCGTGAATACGATAAGGCAGAGGAAGACTGGAACGAGATACTGAAGAGAAACAACAACTTCGATGCCGCATATGTCGGAATAGGTAAGGCTTACTTCAGACAAGGTAAGTATGCCGAGGCTATGGAAAAATACGAGGCGGCTTACGATACGGAAAACTATTCAAACGCATTTAAGTATTACAGACAGGAATGGGTTAAGAAATATATCTTAGTCGTTCCGCTTGTGATCGTAGTAGTCGTTCTTGCACTGTATTTCTTCTTCAAGTATGCGGGCAAGAAAAACAAGGAAGTGGCTGTTAAGCCCGGAAAACGCACGTATTGGGAGGAAGTTATATTCGCATTCCACCTTATGATGCACCCGTTCGACGGCTTCTGGGATCTTAAACACGAAAAGCGCGGCTCTGTAAGAGGTGCGATAACCTTCTTGGTAATAGCGGTGCTGGCGTTCTTCTATAACAGCATAGGTACGGCTTATCTGTTCAATCCTCAAGGCGGATATTCGAGCATATTCACACAGGTGCTTTCACTTGTTGTACCGATATTGCTCTGGTGTATCTCAAACTGGTGCTTGACGACATTGTTCGAGGGCGAGGGCAGCTTTAAGGACATCTTTATAGCAACCTGCTATTCACTTGTTCCGATCCCCCTGCTTCTCATACCGACGACATTGCTTACAAACATATTCACCCTTAACGAAAAACAGATCATAACACTTCTTACAACACTTATGTGGGTATGGGTAGGCTTGCTTCTGTTCTTCGGTACTATGGTAACACACGATTACAGTCTCGGAAAGAACTTCATTATCGCATTAAGCTCCATAGTCGGCATGGCATTTATAATGTTTATAGCCCTGCTCTTCTCGAGTCTGATTCAGAAGATGGTCGGTATGGTGACGAGTATCGTCGTCGAAATATCGTACCGCTTGTAAATATGAAAGATAGGAGGAAACAAATAATGAAAATTAAGAGAATTGCATCCCTTCTACTTGCTTTCTTGTTGTTTGCGGGTACGTTCAGCTCGTTTGCATCGGTAAACGTAAGTGCCGACGGCGAGGACACATCGACCGAGACCGGAGGAGAAAAGCCGGACGGGGAAGAAGAGACCGAGACGGGTACGGATATCGACTATACGAAAATAGAGTATAAGACAGCCGAGGAAAAAATAAAGTCGATGACCCTGAGAGTTGAAAACGATAATTTTCAGCTTTATTCGTTCTCAAAAACGGGCGAAATAGCGCTTTTGGATAAGAGAACGGGACAAACGCTTTTCTCGAATCCTTACGATATCGCAACGACAAAAAGCTCGGATGATACCAAGGAAGAGCTTCTTTCGCAGTTGATAGTGCTTTTTGAAACGGGCGACGGCAAATCGCAGGAGTATTTCAGCTATACCGAGGCGGCACTGAGAGATCAGATAACCGTTAAGAACATAAAAGACGGATTGCGTGTTGAGTACGCCATGGGTAGAACGGAAACGAGAAAGCTCGTACCCCGTATGATAACCAAGGAGCGTTACGAAACGGTACTGCTTCCCAAGATAAAGGCAAGCGCATCCGCCTACGAGCTGACAAAATTCGAAGCGTTCTATGTACTGAAAGACGCATCGCTTGACCTCTACAAAGATGAAAAAGCGAGAAACGACCTCTATTTGCAGTTCCCGATAACAAAAAAATATGCGGTTTACGTAATAGGCTCGGATACTAAAGAGAGAGAGTATAACGAGCTTGAGGCGATAATCAAAAAATATGTTCCCGAATACACATATGAG
This sequence comes from uncultured Lachnospiraceae bacterium, assembly GCA_964562175.1. GTDB lineage: Bacteria > Bacillota > Clostridia > Oscillospirales > CAG-272 > CAZCJU01. Next base: position 47,314 of record CAZLRV010000001.1, on the reverse strand, counting down.
GAAATGGAATACGACCACGACCTCACAGAGTATACGGTAACGGCAACCGCTCCGCCTCTGTTCAGAATGGCAATAGAGTATAAGCTCGAGACGACCGGTGTTTCCGCAACGCTTGCGGCAAACAGCATAAGCTTTGACGAGTCGAGCTATAAGCTTACCTCTGTTACACTGCTGCCTTTCTTCGGCGCAGGTAACTACAAAGAATATAAGGGCTACACCCTTATGCCCGACGGCTCCGGTACGCTTACGAGATTCGAGGATATGGCATCAAGCTCAACGAGCGTAAACATAAAATCAAAGGTTTACGGTCAGGACTTCGCATACCATACCAATGAGCCTAAGCACAGACAAACGATAAGACTTCCCATATACGGAATAGTTGAGAACATATACGACGAGAAATTTGCACTCGTTACGGTAGACCGTAAGTATTATTATACCGAAAGCGGCGAGCCGATACTCAGAAACGAGATGCTTGAGGGCTGGTTTACACCCGAAGGTCAGTTGAATAAGTCGATAGTTGCCGTAAGCCGTATAAACCGTGAGCTTTACAACTCAAAGGGCGAGCTGGTATGGATGACACCCGGTATCATACCCGACGGAACAACGGTAAAGGCATACGACGAGAACAATAACGCAATTGACTCTATACCCGAGAACGGCATATTCTATCTCGATCTGCCCGATTCAAGCGGCAAGCCCACCGGCACGCTCAAAAAAGCAACGAGCACACTTCCCGAAGACGGAAAATATTACAATGCCGAGGGCGAGCTTTGCGCAACAAAGAAGCTCAACGAGATGAAGTATTGTGATAAGGACGGCAACGTGGTAAGCGAAAACGAAGCTCCTGAAGATATGGTTTACCGTGATTCATGGGGTCAGCTCATTACCACAATGGATGTATCGCAAAAGGATATAAACAAAGAGGACAAAGGCTATTTCGCCATCCTTACCGAGGGTGCCTCACTTGCCGATATAATGACGACAAGCGGCGGTGCGGAGCATGACTACGCATCCATATACACGACGTTCTATCCCAGACCTACCGACAAATACAACCTTTCCGACGCATCGAGTGCCGGCTCCAATATGATGTGGACGGTAACCTCGAAGAGAAAATACACCGGCAATTACACAATAAAGTATTATATGCTGACGGATGAAACGAAGGCAGAGGAATACATTGAGTATCTGAAGAATCCCACCACCGAGAAGAAAGACGGCGAGGACGGCGAGGAGGAGGGAGTCGGATTCACTCCCTTGACAAAGGACACGGATTTTGCGGATACATACTACAAGGCAAATTATATGGGTATGGTAAACGCCTGCAGAGATTATTTTGAAGAAAATAATATTCTGTCAAGATTTACCGCAGAGGAAGTAAATGAAGATATTCCGCTTATAATCGAAACGCTGGGTGCAATAACCTCCACAAAGAGAATACTCAGTGTCCCCGTAACGGTTAAGCTTCCCTTGACTACGTTCGACGACATTCAGTCGATGAACGAGGCTCTTAAGACGGCGGGAATAACCAATGTAACGTATAAGCTCAACGGCTTTGCAAACGGCGGTATGACCTCGACCGTTCCCTATAAGCTTAAGTGGGAAAAATCTGTCGGCGGTGCAAGCGGCTTTGAGGAACTGATGGAATACGCCAATGCAAACAATGTGGGCGTATACCCCGATTTCGACTTCTCATACGTCGGTGCCGTTGCAAACTTTGACGGCTTCAGCTATAAGAAGCACGCCGTAAAGACGATGGATAACCGCTACATTTCAAAGCGTGAATACGATCCCGCATTCCAGACTTTCTCAAATACCTTCTACGATCCCATTTCTCCCTCGGTGTTCGAATACTTCTACGACAAGATGTCGCCGAAGCTGTTGAAGTATAAGCCCACGGGTATTTCTTCCGCAACGCTCGGATCGGATCTTAACTCCGACTTTGACAAGAAGGACCCGTACAACAGAGAGAACTCCAAGGAATTTGTAACACAGCTCCTTGAAAAAATGAAGAATGACTACGGCTCCGTAATGGTAAGCGGCGGTAACTCATATGTATTGCCGTACGTTGACTATATACTTGAAGTGCCGCTCGATTCCAGCCAATTCCTGCGTTCAAGTCAGGCAATACCTTTCTACGGAATGGTACTGCACGGATATGTGAACTTCACGGGCGAGGCACTCAATATGGCGGGCGATATCGATTACGAGCTGCTCAAAGCAATTGAAAACGGTTCGTCAATGTACTTCGTGCTTGCATATCAGAATACGGATAAGCTTAAGGAGAATTATTTGCTCCAAAAGTACTACTCCGTAAACTTCCGGATATGGGCTGAAAGTAATATGTACGATGACTATAACCGCCTTAACGAAGCACTTTCGGATGTTCAGGATAAGCTCATTATCGACCACGAATTTATAAGCGGTATAAGAGTTCTCACGGCAGAGGAGCTTGCTCAAGCCGAAGCGGATAAGCTCAGACAGGAGCAAGAGGAAAGCAGCAGAGCCGAAGAGGAGGCTAAGAAGACGGAGAGCACGGAAACGACCGCTCCCGCCGATGATAATACCCCCACCGAGGACGCTACGGTTACGGATGCACCGACTACCGATAAGCCCGATACCGAGACTCCCACGCCGGACACTCCCGAAGGTGACAAGAAGGACGATGAGGAAGAGATCGACACAGACAATATAGTTGATAACGGAAAAATAGTTAAGGTTACGTATGAGGGCGGTAAAACGTTCATACTCAACTATAATAACTATAAGGTAAACGTTGACGGCGTTGAGATAGACGCTCTCGACTTTGCAGTAATAGCGGAAGGAGGTAAAAACTAATGAATAAGGGTGCTGATGCAAGCATGATGACAAATGCTCCGAAAAGGAGAAAGATCGCATCACTTGACAGAAAGAAAGCAAGAAAAGGTTATCTTTTCGTCTTGCCGTTCATAATCGGTTTTATAGTGATCTATTTGCCGATAGTTGCTCAATCCATTATATACAGCTTTACGGCAATTGAAAGATCCGCAGACGGCTACCAGCTCGTGTTTGTCGGACTTGAGAACTACTCGGATGCCCTGTTCGTTGATACCTCATTCGTTCAGATACTTACGGCAGGTATCCAACAGCTGATCTTGGATATACCGTCAATAGTAATATTCTCGCTCTTTATAGCGGTGCTTCTTAACCAGAAGATGATAGGACGTGCGGCGTTCCGTGCGATATTCTTCGTACCTGTTATTATATCGACGGGTCTTGTATCGCAGATAGACGTCGGAAACTCGCTGCTCTCCTACATGAATGATACGGAGTCCTCTATAAACACCGGTGCTTCAAACGGCGGCGGTGTTGCCGAGATAGTATCGGCGGTCGATCTGAAGTTCCTGTTCTCAAATATGAAGATAGGTACCGAGATCGTCGACTACGTAATTCAGCTGATAAACAACATTTACAATATCGTAAACCGCTCCGGTGTTCAGATGCTTATATTCTTGGCAGGTCTGCAATCGATCTCGCCGGCAATATATGAATCGTGCAGTATAGAGGGTGCAAGTGCATGGGAGACCTTCTGGAAGATAACCTTCCCGATGATAAGCCCGATGATACTCGTTAATACGATCTATACGATAATCGACTCGTTTACGGCATCTACGAACACAGTCATGACCTATATTAACACGAAATATAACGATCCTAACGGAGGAGACGTTCTTTCCTCGGCTATGGCGTGGATCTACTTCCTGTTCGTTATACTGATAATATCCGTTATCGGCGCGTTGATGTCCACATTCGTGTTCTATCAGAGACGTGATTAAGGAGGATAAAATGAACGCTGATTCAACTGCAAAAATAAAGAAAGAAACGAAAAAATCGATCAAGGTCGATTTTGACAGAACTCCGTTTTGGCAGAGAATGAAGGCAAAGTATCTGACGTTCTTCTTCTTGCAGAAGCTCGTATTTACCGTGTTCCGCTTCGTTCTTCTGGTAGGCGTTTCCTACGTAATTCTGTTCCCGTTCTTTACTAAAATAGCTTCGTCGTTTATGTCCCCCTCGGATATAATCGACTCGACGGTTAAATATATACCGAAGGCTCCGACACTTGATATATATAAGTATATCTTCCTTGAGAACCATTATTTTGAAGCTTTTGCCAGAACATTGCTCCTTTCCGCAGTGTGTGCGGTACTGCAAACATTCATCTGCGCTATCATCGGATACGGATTTGCAAAGTTTAAGTTCAGAGGCAGTAAGATACTGTTTGCCCTGGTACTGTTTTCAATGATAGTGCCTCACCAAACACTGCAGCTGTCAATGTTCATGAAGTTCAGATATTTCGATGTACTCGATATAATAAACTTCTTGGGCGGTGGCTTCCTTCCGACATTTAATATTACCAACGGTGTTACCTCAATAAACTTGACGAATACATTCTGGCCCTTGATACTGCTTTCCATCACCGGTCTTGGCTTTAAGAACGGTCTGTACATATTCATGATGAGACAGTTCTATAAAGGCGTTCCCGATGAGCTTGAGGAAAGTGCGTATGTTGACGGCTCGGATACGTTCCACACCTTCTTTACGATAATATTGCCCCTTTCCGTTCCTATGATGATAACGATATTCGTATTCGCGTTCTCATGGCAATGGACGGACAGCTTCTACACGAACCTGTTCTTCACGAAGGAAAGCATTTATCTGATGAGAAGCATAGTCGCAATACCTCCGTCACTTGACGGTATGAGCGGTACGGATACAAACCTGTACAATGCGGCTATAAGAAATACCTGCGGCTTGCTTATAATACTTCCGCTTGTTATAATGTATCTGTTCTGTCAGAGATATCTTATCCAAGGTATCGAGCGTTCCGGTATTACCGGTTAATGAAATCGAATCGTTGCGGCTTGACCGCAGCAAAAAAGACCGCGGCATTTATTTGCCGCGGTCTTTGAATTCTTTAGGAAAAAAGAAAGTCCTCACACAAGAGTGTGAGGACTTGGAGCTGCTAATCAGAGTCGAACTGATGACCTCATCCTTACCAAGGATGTGCTCTGCCAGCTGAGCCATAGCAGCTTACTTATGATATTATAGCAGATAAATCGCCATTTGTCAAGACCTTTTAAGCAAAAATATTTTATTTGTTTGAGATTTTTTTCTTAATGCACCAAACAATACGCAAATTCAGAGCCGGGACTTATATTACTTCAAGCAACTGCAAAGGATTTGAGATAAGACAGCTTGCCCCGACACGCTCAAGCTCGCCGTCTGAGGCGTGCCCGTAGAGTACACCAATGCATTTAAGCCCGTTTTCCGTCGCACCGATCACGTCATGCTCACGGTCGCCGACCATTATTACCTCGTTTGACGAAAGCCCCGTTTGCTCTAAGGCGTAGCGAATAACCTCACCTTTTTTTGTGCGAGAACCGTCAAGCTCACTGCCGAATATTCCGCTTAAATAGCTGCCCAACTCAAAATGCTCGACGATTTTTTTTGCAAAGACCTCCGGCTTTGACGTGGCAATGTACGAGCGTATGCCAAGCTCGCCGAGGCGGCTGAGCAACGTAGTTATTCCCGGATAAAGACGATTTTGAAATATTCCATACTCGGTGAAGTATTCTCTGAATTTTTTAACGGCAAGCCCTGCATCGTTGCGTGAAAATCCGTAATATTCCATAAATGCCTCAAGCAAGGGCGGGCCTATGAATTTTCGAAGCTCGCTTCTGTTCGATTCTATTCCGAATGCCGCAAGAGCATATGCGACGGAGGACGTTATGCCCTCCTCCGGATCGGTAAGTGTGCCGTCAAGGTCGAAAAAAATGTGTTTACAGCTCATTTTTACCTCATATATATGTAAAAATCGTGGTATTTTATCATATTTTATCGCACAAGAAGCGTTTTTTCAAGCTCTTTTCTGTAAATACTTGAAATGTTAAAAATAATCGTATAGAATAGAGGTATGAATATAAAGAGCGAAAAACGTGAAAATATGAATATTAAAAAAGTAATATGCATGATATTGTCCGTGCTTTCAATATTACCGCTTGCCGCATTCCGAGGCTTTGCCGCATATGAAATGACTCTTATGCCCAATATGACGTATGCCAAAATGGCGGAATATCAAACGGAGCTTATAGACGGTTTTGAAAAAGATAAAACGGTGTTTTCTTCGCCCTCGGCGGCTTATTACGATACATCGGGCGGCTTTGAGGGGGAGAGATGGCTGTGTGCCGACTCGCCGACGGGCGAATGCAGTCTGAGAATATCGTTCACAAAGCACCTTGATATAAAAGGCTCAAGCTCACTTGCGTTTGCCATCCTACCTCACAACGCCGACGGCGGCAGTATGTCGCTTGAAGTGAGCATATATACAAAGGACAAGTATACCTACAGCTCAAGTATTTCGTCCGGTGTGACCTACGGCGTGTTTTTGTCGCTTGATAAGGTGTCCGATACGACACATTTGCAATATATAGATATAAAGCTGATCTCCGACGGTGCTTGCTCTTTTAAGATAGATGATCTGTGCAAGTGCGGAAAGGTAGGAAACAGCGCAACACCGGAGCTGATAGAGATGAAGTATACGGTAAAGGGCGGCGAGCTGAAACGAGTCGGAAACGCTCTTTCTGTGTTCAACAACTCGAATGACTGCTATATTATATCCGATAAGTTTTCGTATTTGTCGGACGAATACAGAAATCTGCTTAAAATATCGCTAAACAGCAAAATAGTCGGTGAATTTAAGCTGTATTACTCACTTGACGGCGAAAGTACAGATAATAATTCGTTTACCGAGCGACTTGCGGTGGGCGACAATACGTACAGGCTTTTTATAAAGGGACTTGGCGAGGGGAGGAGCCTTTCGCAAATAAAGCTTGCGTTTGAGAGCGAGGACAGGGGCGAGGTAATAATAAACGAAATAGAGCTTACCGAATCATTGCTTTCGGATGGGCAGAGCTTTGAGGTCAAATGTACCGGCGGAGCCGTTGTCGTATCGGGAGAGGGTACACCGCCTGTCGGTTGCGATAAAATGCTTTTGTGCCGTCTGTCCGTGCTTGACGGAAGGTACGAAACGTGCGCAGAGCTTGAACCGAGCGAAAAATTTGAGTTTAAAGTGCCGATAGAGATGACCGACGATATATTCAACAAAGATATATGCAGTAAATATTATGTAGCCTATGTCGGCGGCGGCGTTGTGCTGAAAAGCACGACTTGTAAATTCCCGTCGGGTACATCGATATTCGGTCGGAAGAACGAAAAGCCGAAAAGCAACGGCAAAAAAGGAATGGTCGTATACTTGGCACATGAGGCTATAAAGGTCGGAGTCAAGCAAGCCGTTGTACCCGTTTCCATGGATGCGCTTTTGTCGGATACGGGCGATATCGTATGCGGACGTTATAAGCTTGACAGAGAGAGCCTTGAGGAGCTTGACAGAAAAATATCGGCACTTGAAGTGAATAATTGTACCGTTAATATCAAGCTCACATATTCGGGAGGCGTCCCGTCCGAGGAAAAAGCGGATAAGTATATTTCACTGCTGTCGTTTCTTGCTCAAAGATACGGCACTGTGTGCGAGTTTACGCTCTCGGAGCCGTTGAACCATAACACCACAGGTGAGGATTTCGGAGCGTATACGGAAAAATGCGTTGATCTGATATGCGCATCCGTCTGTGCGGTGACGAGCATAAACGCAAATGCCGAGGTGACGGTCATACTTGATGCAGACGAGGGAATAGACGAATGTGATTTCTTGTATTCGCTTAAAAACAGTATTGATATACTGTTTAAGGTTGGTATAGAGACAGGCTCACCCGATTACGATATAGCCCCGCTCTTAAAGCTCGGTGTGTCGGAGTTGACTGTCTATGCGGAGCTGAACGACGAAAAAACGGCTGAGTCGGATTATGAAAAGCTTTATAATAAATATAAAAACGATGATGCGGTGTCGTGTATTTGCTTGGCAACGCAGACCGATACGGACAAGCTTATCGGTTTGATAAAGCCGAGCGTGAGCGAGGACGGCGTGGAGTTTTCCGTGCGTGAGGAGCTGAGCCGTGCATTTACCGAGATCGATGATAAAACCGAATACGAAGATATTGTTTTATCCTCGCACACGGACGGCACAGAGCCGTTGTCGAACAGAACATCATTAAACGTAGCTGTCGGCGGCGGTGCGATATGCTCGCCGAATGAGCGCGGCTTTTCGGCAACGCTCGGCAATCACGCAGAGAGTGCTTCGTATATAAAGCTGAGCTTGAAAGAGGCACTAAATGCCGACGGCGGTATTTGTCTGCCGCTTTCGGTCGAGTCGCGTGACAATATAACCGAGCTTGGTATAAAGCTTATCGGAGAGAAAACGGTGTACGGAGTATGCAAGCTCGATGCGGATGATGTGTGTGTGTACTTGCCGTGCGGCGATATGCGTATAGATGAGATAATAATATCGTGTATCACAACAGGCGAATGCGGTATTGAATTTGATTTGTATACGCATTCGGAAAAGTCGGAGGACGAGTTGGCGGAGAGCGATATTTCCTCCGAGTCGGATGAAATATCGAGCGGTCAAAGCAGTGACAAAACCTCAAGCGTTATTACCGCTATCGTTGTCACGGCGGTGCTTGTCGTACTCGGCGTGGGAGCGTGTATACTTGTCGTGTACGGTAAAAAACGGCGGGATAAAGGTAGTCAATAACTCGGGATATTAAAATTTACAAAAAGTTAAAAGTAATATTTTATAAATAATTTTATAAATACCTTGATGTGTGATATAATTATTTGGATTTTATTATAAAAGAGGTTGGTATTTTGAAAAGAGAAGATTTGAGAAACGTGGCAATAATCGCACACGTTGACCATGGTAAGACCACACTTGTAGATCAGATGCTTAAGCAGGGCGGCGTATACCGTGAAAATCAAGTGACCGAGGAGCGTGTAATGGATTCGGGCGCACTTGAGCGTGAGAGAGGAATAACGATACTTGCAAAAAATACAGCCGTGCATTACGGTGACGTTAAGATAAATATAATCGACACCCCCGGACACGCGGATTTCGGCGGTGAGGTAGAGCGTATACTTAAGATGGTGAACGGCGTCGTTCTGCTCGTCGATGCGGCAGAGGGACCTATGCCCCAAACGAGATTCGTGCTTCAAAGAGCGCTGGAGCTTGGTCATAAGGTCATCGTCGTTATAAATAAAATAGACCGCCCGGACGCACGTCTTGACGAGGTCGTTGACGAGGTACTTGAGCTGTTTATAGACCTTGATGCAACGGACGAGCAGCTCGATTCGCCTATCATTTTCTGCAACGGTCGTGCGGGTACGGCATCGCTCAATCCCTATGAGCAGGAAAAAGACCTTAAGGTGCTTTTCGATACTATATTGCACCATGTTCCTTGTCCCGAGGGCGATGAGAACGGCGAGCTTCAGCTTCTCGTTTCATCTATCGACTATAACGAATACGTCGGAAGAATAGGAATAGGCAGAATAGAGAGAGGTCGCATAAAGTCGGGTCAGGAGGTAATGGTATCGAATTTCCATTCGGCAAGTGCCGCGCACAGAGGAAAGATCGTAAAGCTGTTCCAAATAGACGGACTTAAGCGTGTTCCCGCAGAGAGCGCTTGCGTGGGCGATATCGTTTGCTTCTCCGGTACGGAGGATATAACGATAGGCGACACGGTGACATCGACCTCATGCGTTGAGCCGCTTGAGTTTGTAAAGGTCAGCGAGCCGACAATGGAAATGACCTTTTCGGTAAACGACAGCCCCTTTGCCGGACGTGAAGGAAAATTCGTGACGAGCCGTCAGCTCAGGGACAGGCTGTATAAGGAGCTTTTGAAGGATGTTTCTCTCCGTGTTACGGACGGAGATACCACGGATTGCTTCAGAGTTATGGGACGCGGAGAAATGCACCTGTCTATACTTATAGAAACGATGCGCCGTGAGGGCTATGAGCTTTGCTGTTCCACTCCCAGAGTGCTGTTCAAAACGATAGACGGCGTTAAATGCGAGCCTATGGAAAAGGTTCAAGTGGATGTTCCGTCGGAATATGTCGGCTCGGTCATCGAAAAGCTCGGTGCCAGAAAGGGCGAGCTGCTTGAGATGAATGTAGTCGGAAGCAGAACGAGAATAGATTATAATATCCCCGCCCGTTGTCTTATCGGATATCGCTCGGAGCTTTTGACGGATACAAGAGGCGAGGGAATAATGAACTCCATATTCAACGGCTATGAGCCGTACAAGGGTGAGATCGTTCGCCGCTTTACCGGTTCGCTTATCGCCTCGGAGGACGGAGAATCGACCTCCTACGGTCTGTATAACTCACAGGACAGAGGCGCTATGTTCATAGGCGTTCAGACTCCCGTATACGAGGGAATGATAGTCGGTATGTCGCCCAAGCTCGGAGATATTGCCGTAAACGTATGCAAAAAGAAGCATTTGACCGCCGTTCGTTCGACGGGTGCGGATGAAGCGTTGAGACTCGTTACACCGATAGTATTCTCACTTGAGGAGGCTATAGAGTTTATCGCCGATGACGAGCTTATAGAGGTAACGCCCAAGAGCATAAGATTGAGAAAGAAGATATTGAGCAACGTCCAGAGACTTAAGACAATAAACAGGAAAAGTGCGGAATGAAGTATATAATTCTGATGAAATACGGGGAAATAATCCTCAAGGGCGCAAACAAAAGCACCTTTGAAAGCTCTCTGCTCAAGCAGGTAAAGCAGCGTGTAAAGAGCTACGGCGATTTCGATGTGTACAAGGCTCAAAGCACGGTATACGTTTCCCCGAACAATGACGAATGCGATCTTGACGGAGCGTATGAGGCGTGTAAAAAAATATTCGGCTTTACCGCACTTAGCCGTGCGGCAGAGGTCGGAAAGACGATGGATGAAATACTTGAGGCGGTAAAGGAAACGTCACGCCGATATCTGCACGATAAGAAAACATTTAAGATCGAGGCAAGACGCAGTGACAAGAGATTTCCGTATACCTCGCCGCAGATATGCGAGCAGTGCGGCGGTGCGGTGCTTGATGAGTTAGGCGAGATACGTGTTGACGTTCATGAGCCGGAGGCGGTAATAAGGGTTGAGATAAGAGATTTTGCCGCATATATTCACCCCGAACAGGAAAAGGGTGCGGGCGGTATGCCCACAGGCTCAAACGGAAAGGCCATGCTGCTTCTCTCCGGAGGTATAGACAGCCCCGTTGCGGGATATATGATGTGCAAGCGAGGCGTTAAGGTCGAGGCACTTCATTTCAGCGCATACCCTTATACGAGCGAAAGAGCGTTGGAAAAGGTAAAAACACTTGCAGGTATACTTGCGGAATATGAGGGCGAGGTAGTGTTCCATAACGTACCCGTAACACGGATACAGGAGGAGCTGAGAAAGAACTGCAACGAGGATTATTTCACTCTGCTTTTGAGAAGATTTATGATGAGGATAGCTCAAAAAGTCGCACAAAGAAACGGATGCCGTGCCTTGGTAACGGGCGAGAGCGTGGGACAGGTCGCAAGTCAGACGATGGAGGCTCTATGTGTTACCGACAGCGTGGTGGATATTCCCGTGTTCCGTCCCTGTATAGGAATGGACAAGGAGGAGATCGTCGCAATATCGAGGAAGATAGACACATACGAGACATCGATATTGCCATATGAGGATTGCTGTACGGTATTTACCCCCCGACATCCGAGAACGAAGCCCGAGCTTGAAAAGGTGCTGGCGGAGGAAAAACGTGTAGACGTTGATGCGCTTATAGAGCAGGCTATGGAAGGCTACGAAAAAGAGTTTATTAAATTCGGAGATAATTAAGAGAGGTGTAGGCTGTTATGGGCAATGTACCTGAAATTTTCGGTTGTATGGTATTCAACGATGCGGTAATGCGCGAGAGATTGCCGAGGGATACATACAAGCTGTTAAAAAAGACCATAAGCGACGGCAGTACGCTTGACCCGTCGATAGCGAATATAGTTGCCGCCGCAATGAAGGATTGGGCAACGAGCAAGGGCGCAACGCATTATACTCATTGGTTTCAGCCCATGACGGGAATAACCGCCGAAAAACACGACAGCTTTATATCGCCTACCGTTGACGGCGGCGTTATAATGGAGTTTTCGGGCAAGGAGCTTATCAAGGGCGAGCCGGATGCATCGTCGTTTCCCTCCGGCGGCTTGCGTGCCACGTTTGAGGCAAGAGGCTATACGGCATGGGATCCCTCATCTTATGCGTTTATAAAAGACGACACACTGTGCATACCGACGGCTTTCTGCTCCTATGGGGGCGAGGCACTCGACATGAAAACGCCCTTGCTCCGTTCAATGGAAGCGGTGAATAAGCAGGCTTTGCGTGTGCTCAAGCTGTTCGGAACACCCGCATCAAGGGTAATACCCTCCGTAGGTGCGGAGCAGGAGTATTTCCTTATCGACAAGGAAATGTACGCCAAAAGAAAAGACCTTATATACACGGGCAGAACTCTGTTCGGCGCGCGTCCCCCAAAGGGACAGGAGCTTGACGACCATTACTTCGGAACCATAAAAGAGCGTGTAAAGCTGTTTATGCGCGACCTTGACGAGGAGCTGTGGAAGCTGGGCATATTCGCAAAGACCGAGCATAATGAGGCGGCTCCGGCACAGCATGAGATAGCCCCGGTATTCACAACGGCGACTATTGCCACCGACCATAACCAGCTCACCATGGAGATAATGAAAAAAGTCGCTCGTCGCTACGGCATGGTATGCCTTTTGCACGAAAAGCCGTTCAAGGGCGTAAACGGAAGCGGCAAGCATAATAACTACAGTCTTGTGACCGACACGGGCGACAATCTTTTCAACGCCGGACGCGATATAAAAAACAACACACGGTTTTTACTTTTCCTCTGCGCCTTCATAAAAGCGGTGCATGAGCATCAGGACCTTGTCAGAATATCGGCATCAAGTGCGGCAAACGACCACCGTCTCGGTGCCTCCGAGGCTCCGCCCGCAATAGTTTCGATATTTTTAGGTGATGAGCTGACCTCAATTCTTGAGGCTCTGGAAAACGGAACGGACAGCTGCGGTAAGGCACGTGAGGAGCTTGAGGTGGGCGTTAAGATATTGCCGCATTTCAGACGTGATACGACGGACAGGAACAGAACCTCGCCGCTTGCTTTTACGGGCAACAAATTCGAGTTCCGTATGCTCGGTTCTTCGGCATCGATAGCCGATACAAACACGACCCTCAATACGATACTTGCCGAAACGCTTTGCGAGTTTGCGGACGAGCTTGAGGGAGCGGACGACCTTGATGCGGCAATAAGAGAGCTTTTGAGAAGAACTGTACACGAGCATAAGGCGATAATATTCAACGGCAATAATTACAGTGAGGAATGGGTAAAGGAAGCACGCAGGAGGGGACTTTTGGAGCTGCCCGCAACAACGGATGCGCTTCGTTACTTCGACAGCGAAAAGAACGTAAAGCTGTTTGAAAAATTCGGGATATTCTCTCATACAGAGGTGAAGAGCCGACTCGATATAATGTACGAAAACTACCGTAAGGTGGTCAAGATAGAGGGCTATACGATGCTTGACATGGTGAATAAAGACATTTTGCCCTCCGTTATTAAATATTCCAAGGTGCTGGCAGACGAGATAAACGCAAAGAAAACGGCTTGCGCCGAGCTTGATTGCACACCGGAGCTTGAGTTGCTCAAAAAGCTTTCCGTTTTGACGGGCGAGATCACGAGCAGACGCGATGTACTCAAGGACGAGCTGGTAAAGACGAGAGCGTACACGGTGATAAGCGAAAAAGCCGAATATTACAGAGCCAACGTCGTTAAAGCGATGGAAGAGCTGCGAGAGGCGGCAGACGAGGCGGAGGCTCTTATGGCAGAGGAATATTTGTCGTACCCGACGTACGGACAGCTTATCTTTTCCGTAAATTAACTCGGTGAAAATGATAAAAAAATACATTTCGGTAATTTTATGTATCCTGCTCCTTTCCCCGACATTTTTAATATGTGCGGAGGAGGGAGAGGAGATACCGAGCGAGCTTCGTGCGACTATATACGACTATACCATACCAAATGACAGCGGTATAACCACGCTTTCGCAAAACGTATTGCTTTATTGTGATGATACCGACACGGTGCTTTATCATGTAAACGATAAAGTACTTATCGAGCCGGGGGCGTGCGTTAAGGTAATGGTCGGGGCGGTGGCACTGAAGCTCTATCGTGACAGACTGACACAGGAGGTTGAAATAACCTCGTCGCATATAGAGGGTGCGTTCGGTCTGTCGATGAATCTTGACCTCGGTGAAAAAATAAGGATATCGGATCTAATATATGCCGTTATGCTCATCGGAGCCAACGATGCCGCCCTGACGCTTGCACGGCTTCATACGGGCAATGTGAGCGATTTCGTGGACGAGATGAATGCCTGCGCAAGACTTGCCGGAGCGACGAACACGACATATAAGAACGTGACGGGCTTTCATGAGGACGGAATGCTGACGACCCTTTCCGATACCGTTAAGATAGCAAGATATGCTTCGCAAATAGAGGGCTTTTCGGAGATAACCTCATGCGAGCGATATATTATACCCGAAACGAATAAAAGCTCGGAGCGAACGCTTTGGACGAGAAATTGTCTGCTGAGCCGATACAGAGATACACGCTATAAGACCGCAGACGTTACGGGAATGCTCTACGGCTCAACCGCCGAGGCGGGTCAATGCCTCGTCGCATCGTTCAAAAAGAACGATATGACGTATTTTCTCGCAATAACCGGCGGCTACGTTACGACCGAGTCGGACAAAAGACTTACCGTCTTTGAGGATGCCTTGAAGCTGATATCGCACGCCGAAAACGATTTTTTGATATCGAAAATAGTTTCGGTGAAAAAAGCTTGCGGCGAGGCGAGCATTCGCTTTAATTCCACAAAGACCACCGTTGAGCTTGTGCCGACGGACGACGTTTTGCTGTACATTCCGAAAAGACTCAGTGTAAAAAAAGACCTTGACTATGATGTAATAGTATACGAAAAATGCCTCGATACACCTGTCACAAAGGGACAGCTTGTCGGTAGACTCGATGTCGCCTACGACGGAAACAGGCTTTTCACCGTTCCGCTTGCGATAAAAGAGGATGTCGAGCGAAACGAAATACTGTATTTTCTCGATATGAGCGAAAGACTTACGGAGAATATCGCATTCAGAGCGGCGGCATTGTCATTTGTCGCACTGCTCGCACTCTGGGGCTGTATATCGGGTCTGTTCTCATATCTTAAAAAGAAGAAAAAACGCAAACGCAGGTTAAGATAAAATTAACAAAATCCATGTCTATTAAATACTCGCAAGGTGGTATAATCGTTTTAAGGAGGTGAGCGGATGAAAATGTTCGAGCTTGACACCGATGGCTACAGACACGAATATAAGTATATAATAGGCCTGCCGGAGTCGCTTGAGCTGGCAAATCGGTTGCACGGAATGATGCGTTTTGATACTCACAGCGACGAAAACGGAAAATATTTGATATCAAGCGTGTACTTTGATTCTGCCGGAAGCTCCGAGCTTTACGCCTCGCAAAACGGCGAGGAGAAAAGAAAAAAGTACAGAATACGGGCATACGGTCATGACGATTCGTTTATAAGTCTTGAGATAAAGGAAAAAAACAGGTACTTATGCAAAAAAAGGTCGTTGCGGATAGACCGACGTGTGTACGACGAAATAATGTACGGCGATGCATCGATACTTAAAGAGCTGAACAATGAGGTAGCCGACGAGTTTTATTATAAGCTTGCGCTTGAGGGCTATCGCCCGAAAACGGTTGTCGAATATGTACGCAGAGCTTTTATTTGCGATACGCAGAATGTGCGGATAACGCTCGATTCGGATATTAAAGGCTCTACCCTCGGTGCGGATATGTTCAAGGATACGCACAGCTTGACGCAGACCTTCAGCCCGACAGCTCAGGTGCTTGAGGTGAAATACGATAAGTTTTTGCCGTATCATATAATGGCGGTCTTGCCCAACAAGCTGTACCCCCGCCAATCCGTGAGCAAATACGTTTACGGAAGAACATTTATATAAGGAGAAGAATAAAATGGTTTCACAGTATGCAATGACCTTTGCCGACGCTTTTAAGAAAGGCTTTCTTGAAAATTTCAGAGAAATATCGTTTCAGCAGGGAGCATTGATGATGCTCGTGTCCGTGCTTCTCGGACTTCTTATCTGCTTGATATATCGCTTCTCGTACAGAGGCGTAATGTATTCGCACAGCTTTTGCGTGTCGCTGCTTGCCATGGACGTTATAACGACGCTCATAATTTTGACGGTTTCTTCAAGCATCGTTATATCGCTCGGTATGGTCGGCGCGTTGTCAATAGTTCGTTTCAGAACGGCGATAAAGGACCCGATGGATATAGCGTTCCTGTATTTCAGCATTGCCGCCGGCATTATGTGCGGTGCAAATCTGCTTTGGCTGGCAATACTCGGCGTTGCGCTTGTCGGCGTGATAATACTTATCGCAAGCAGATTGCCGTCGGCAGGCGATGCGTATATACTTATGATAAACGTGGAAGCCGAGGACGAGGAAGCCGTTGTAAAGTATGTAATGAAAAGCACGAAAAAGTGCAGCTTGAAATCGAAGGCTCTTATCGGCAATACCTCGGAGCTTGCGATGGAGGTAAGTCTTATTTCAGGCTCAACGAAGTTTTTGAATAAGCTGAAGGCATATCCTACGATATCATCCATAACGCTCGTAAAAAGCACGGGTGAATATATCTGAGGATCACCTTGTTTTGAGATGAGGGGAAAATATTGAAAAAAATCGCTTCTTTGTTGCTTATTTTGTCTATTGCTCTGTCGGCTCTGTCCTCCTGTACGCCGTCGGGTGACGATACGCAGACGGGGGACGGCACCTCTGTTATGCCGAATAAAAACGGCATAATGCTAAACGAGCTTATGGCAAGCAATAAGTCCACCATAACAGACGATATGGGGCAGTATTCCGATTGGATAGAGCTGTATAATGATTCGGGCGAGGATCTGAGCCTTAAAAACTATATGATAACCGATAACCCCGAAAAGCCCGAAAAATGCATACTTCCCGATATCACGATAAAAGCCGGCGAGTATCTCGTGATCTGGGCAACCGGCAGAAACGAATTCAATACCGCAACGGGCGTGTATCATCTGCCGTTTAGTATAAGCAAGGTTTCGGAGACCATATGTCTGTTTAGCCCGCTTAAAGAGGAAATAGGCAGAATAACCGCAGAGGATCTTCCGTCCGATATTTCCGCCGGTGTCGATGAAAACGGCAAGACCGTTATGCTGGCAAAGCCCACACCCGGCGAGAGAAATGTAGCGGAGCTTTATGCTCCGACAACAGACCCCATGCTTTCGCTTAATGTACACGGTACGGATGTGAATACGGTCAGAATAAACGAGTATGCCACCTCAAGCAGTATAACCTTTACCGATTCAGAGGGCGATTTCGGCGCATGGGCGGAGCTTTACAATTACGGAGATAAAGAAATATCGTTGGCGGGTCTGTTCTTGTCCGATAATCCGGAGAATGCCGTTAAATGGGCATTTCCCGATGTAAGGCTTGCCGCAGGCGAGTATATTATTGTCTTTATGAACGGAAAGGAAACCGAGTATAAGCAGGGTGGGGAGATAAATGCGACCTTTACCTTAACGGGTGAGGAGGAGTCACTTACAATATTTAACGGCAAGGGCGAGGCAATGGACACAGCCCCCGTTTATGAGCTTGTATCGAATGTAACGTGCGGAAGAGATAAAAACGATGTCAATAAGTGGCTGTATTTCCCCAAGGCAACGCCTGCGGCGGCAAATACGATAAGCGGTTTTGAATCGATAACGAGTGCAAGATATCCCTCAAATAAGGAGCTTTTTGTAAATGAGGCCGTTGCGGTAAACGCAACGCTCGATACGGCTCCGGACGGTAAGACATACGAAATAGGTCAGCTTTACGATTATTATGAGCTGTACGATTATATCGAAATATACAATCCGACAAGCGAGAGCATCTCGCTTTCGGATTATTATATAACCGACAGCAAGAATTATCTTAAGGTCGGAAAGTTGCCGGACGTTACGGTAGGCGGCGGGGAATATCGTTTGATATATCTTGATGACGAAACGTATTACAGCTCAAAAACAAAGACATTATATCTCGGAATGGGACTTAATCGCTACGGCGAAATGGTATATATATTTGATAAAAACGGTATTTGCGTTGACAGTATGTACACCGGCAGACTCTTTGATGGAGTAAGCTCCGGAAGAGCTTCGTTCACGGACGATACCGTATATTTTTTTGAAAACACGACTCCGGGTAAGCAGAACGATTCAATGCTTCTTAAGGCTTCAATAGCTTCGCCCGAGATACTCACCTCGGGCGGTTATGTTACGGCGGGAACTTCGGTAACGATAAAAGCACCGGAGGGTGCGGAGGTATATTATACGACAGACGGCTCACTTCCCTCAAAAGCGTCAAGTAAATATTCCGGTGCGATAAATATTACAAAGACCGTAACCATACGTGCCGTAGCTTATAAGGACGGTTATCTGCCGTCTGAGGATGTTTCTCAATCGTATATCGTCGGCAGACGACACAATATGCCCGTGGTGTGCTTATCGACAGATGCGGATAATCTTTTCGGCGGCAAATACGGAATACTTGTCGAGGGCGATAAGTATAATTCATCGGCGGCGTTCCCATATAAGACCAAATACACCAACTATTGGCAGGATTGGGAAAGACCGATACACTTTGATTACGTGGACGAAAACGGGTCACAGGTGCTTTCGTTTAATGCCGGCATAAAAGTATTCGGACAGTACAGTCGTGCGCATGACCAAAAGAGCGTAACGATAAATCTGCGTGACAAATACGGCCCGAAGGAGATATGCTATCCGTTTTTCGGTGACGGCAATATAAACGTATTTTCGAATTTGGTTTTGCGTAACAGCGGACAGGATGCGACAAAAGCGCATATGAGAGATGCGTTTGCGGCAAAGGCAGTACTCGGCACGGACGTAAATGTCGATGTTATGGACTATCAACCCGTTGTCGTATATATAAACGGAGAATATTTCGGAATATACGACTTGCGTGAGCGAATAAACGCAAATTATATCGCAAACCATACGGGAGCCGATCCGGATGAGGTGGATCTGATAAAATCGAACAGCAACGTGCTTGACGGAACTATAGACGAGTATAAAAAGCTTACAGATTTTCTTGAGAAAAATTCGCTGAAAAATGAGGACAATTACGCAAAGGCGTGCGAGATGGTGGACGTTGACGAGCTTATAGACTATTGGATATGCGTAATATTTTTCTCAAATACCGATTCGGGTAATATAAAATTCTACAAATCGCACGATGAGGACAGTAAATGGCGGTGGATATTTTACGATATAGATTGGGGTATGTACCCGTCGACCTATAAAGAGTATAATATGTTTGAGGAGGTAATGAACCCGAACGGTCACGGCGTGGGCAACAGCTTCTCAACGCTGATACTCTGCTCGTTTATGAAGAACCCCGGCTTTAAGGAGAAATTCATTGAACGATGTGCCGAGCTGCTCAATACGGTATTTATGCCCGACAGGCTTGTCGGCATATACGACTCACTTATAGAGGATATAAGAGAGGAAATGCCCTATCATATCGAAAGATGGATATACAGAGATAACGAGGATAAATGGTCGGCAGAGGAAATATCGAACAGATTGTCATGCCCCTACAGTGTAAGCTCGTGGGAGAAGAATGTCGAGAGACTTCGCAATATCATTCTTGACAAAAGACAGCAGACGATAGACCATATGGCGGATTATTTTAAGCTGTCCGATTCAAGGGTGGCTGAGCTGGGTCTGGCATAAGAAAAGGAGGAATACGGTTGAAATTAAGGTCAATGCTTGCTTTCATATCCGTACTCCTCCTGCTTTTTTCCGCTTGCTCGCCAAGCGTTTCCGATGATACGGAGAGCGGTGGGAGATTTGAAGAAATGACTGCGGCGGAGCAAACGGAGAGGGCAGAGGAGGTAACATTTACCCCGTCGCTTAAGGTGACGTTTTTCGATGTGGGAAAAGCGGATTTTATCCTCGTTGAGTGCGAGGGCGAGTATATGGTGATAGATTCGGGCTATAAAGAAAACGACGATTTTGTTATAGAGAGCTTGAAAAGCAACGGAGCGGAGAGAATAAAATATCTCGTGGCAACTCACCCCGACAAGGACCATATAGGCTCAATGTCGAAGATAATAAAAAAACTGCAGGTGGATGAGCTTTATTTGACAACACACGAGGGCAATAACGACGAGTATGAAAAAATGATGAAAGCGGCAAAAAAGCACGATATCAAAACGGTATACGCCGAAGTCGGCGACAAGCTCACATTAGGCAGTGCCGAGCTTGATATTATCAGCCCAAACGATGAGCTGCTTTCGCTTGACGATGACAATGAGTCAAGCATAGTTATGATGATGAGATATAAGAATATCAAGGTGCTGTTTTGTGCGGACGCTCAATCGCAAGCGGAAGCACAGCTGCTCAAAAGCGGCTATGAGCTTGAAGCGGACGTGATAAAGATCGCACATCACGGCTCAAATAAAGCCTCCGGCAAGGATTTTCTTTCGGCTGTATCGCCGCACTATGCAGTTATATCGACCGCAATTGCCGACGGGAAAGAATATATGTCCTCCGACACCGAGGAAAAACTTAAAACGCTCGGAGCAAAAATATACCGCACCGATCTGCTCGGTACGGTAGTAATGACCTCCGACGGCGAGGACATAGCCTTTCGGAGTGAATATTAAAGACTCAACAGATATTCAATAGCCATTTTATAGCCCTCAAATCCGTAGCCCGCATAGGTCTTTACGCACGCTTGGCGAACGTAGGATATTTGACGAAAGTCCTCACGCTCGGAGACTTTCGATATATGCACCTCAACGGTGGGTATGGAAACAGCCTTTAGGGCATCTAAAATGGCAACGCTCGTGTGAGTATATGCGGCGGGATTTATTACGATCCCGTCGCATTTTCCGTATGCACGCTGTATCTCGTCAACGATATCGCCCTCGTGATTCGATTGAAAAAGCTCAATTTGACAGCCGAGTGAGGTGCCGGACTCGGTTATGTAATCACAAAGATCGGCGTAGGTTCGGGCACCGTATATGTCAGGCTCTCTTACTCCGAGCATATTTATATTCGGCCCGTTAATAACGAGTATTTTTTTCATTTATTACCCTCAGTACATTTTCAAGATTTGTATCAACATCGTATTTCATTTCAACACAAGCATCGCTTACCTGCTCGTATAGCGGCATACGTACACGTTGAAGCTCGGCAAGCCTGTCGGGGTCGGAGGAAAGCGGACGGTCAAGACGCGCAAGCTTGCTCATATCACAGCTCAAATGCACGACAAAAGAGCATTTACGCAGAGATATGCGGTTTTCCGGATCGAGTATCGCACCGCCGCCCGTCGAAATGACGGTGCGACGCATGGAAGATACTTGGCGTATTACCTCGGATTCGAGCAATCGAAAATATTTTTCTCCGCAGGAGCATATTATATCGGAGCAGGATCTGCCGTGCTTTTTCTCTATAAGCTCGTCCGTATCGACAAAATCCATACCGAGACGCTCGGCAACACGCCGCCCGATAGTCGTTTTCCCGCATCCGGGCATACCGACAAAAACAATATTGAGCATATCATCAAGGCACGCACGGTACGCACGCTCCGCCGCCGACGAGTCGATCTGCTCACCGGTAAACAGCTCCGCCGAACGAAGCCCCTGATAAACGAGCATTTTCATACCGCATATACCTAACGCTCCGACTGCCTGTCCGTATTGAATAAAACGTGTGCGAGGCGGGTTGTAGGTAAGATCGATCACCGCCTTGACGTTTGGAAAAAGCTCGGCGTTGCAGGGACAACCGTCCTCGGCGGGATATGTTCCGAGCGGTGTGGTGTTTATCAAAATGCTCGCATCGTTGTGCTTGCAAATGCTTTGATAATTATTCTCACCGCTTCGACTTATCGAAACTATTCGATCGCAACCGATTTTTTTCAATGCGTATTTTATCGCAAGACTTGCACCGCCCGTTCCGAGAACGAGGGCTTTTTTACCGCTCGGATCAAACGGAAGCTCGCAAAGAGTCTTGTAAAAGCCGTACCAATCCGTGTTATCGCCGTACAGAGTGCCGTCCTTACGCTTGACTATTGTATTAACACAGCCGCAAGCACGTGCATCCTCCGACAGCTCATCACAGTATTTCAAAACATCGGTCTTGTATGGAATGGTCACGTTTAAGCCGTCAAAATCAGCCTTTGCAAAAAATGTATCAAGCTCCCATGCCTCAAGCTCGATAAGGTCGTACTTGTACGAGCCGAAAAACGAATGCAGTGTGGGACTTTTGCTGTGTGTCAGCTTTTTTCCGATAAGACCGAAGCTCATTTTTCGCCCTCCTGTGCAATGGCGTTGTAGATCGCAATACAAGCGGCGGCCTCAATGCAGACCACGCCTCGCGGAACGATACACGGATCGTGCCTGCCGCCTACGGTTATCTTTTTTTCCTCAAGCGTTCGCAGGTCGACACTGTCCTGCTGCTTGCCTATCGACGGAGTCGGCTTTATTGCCGCACGAAAGCTTATCGTGCCGCCGGTGGAAATACCGCCGAGAATACCGCCGCAATTGTTCGTTTTTGTGTAAATGTTCTCACCGTTTGAGTAATAGCCGTCGTTGTTTTCGCTTCCTCTCATAGACGCACTGCGAAAGCCCGAACCGAATTCAATGCCCTTTACGGCGGGAACGGCGAATATGTACGGAGCTATCTTGCCCTCAAGTCCTCCGAAATAGCAATCGCCTATACCGCAGGGCACACCGTCGGCTCGGCACGATATGATACCGCCCACGCTGTCGCGCTCCATGCGTGCCGCCGCTATCGCCTCGCGCATACGGTCTCCGCATTCACGCGAATAGACCGCAAAATGCTCATCTTCGATAACGCCGTCATCAATATCGTATATTCCGGCTATCATGTCTATTTTTGCCGAAACGCAAATCCCCATATCACCGAGAAGCTGTTTGAATATCGCTCCCGCAAAGCAGAGCGGTGCGGTCATCCTGCCCGAAAAACGTCCGCCGCCGGTGTTGTCGTAGCTCTCACCGTCCTTTAGATATGCGGCGTAATCGGCGTGTCCGGGACGAGGGGTATATTTTATGCTTTCGTAATCGCCCGATCTTGTATTTTTGTTTAACGTATAAGCCTCAAGCATACCTCCGTCGGTAACACCGTTCGTCATACCCGAGGCTATAATGAAGCTGTCAGACTCACGCCGAGGTGTGGAATTTGCATCGACGGGCTTGCGTCTTGCCAAAAATCGGTCTATTTGCTCCATATCAAGGCAAATTCCCGACGGAAGACCGTGAATTTTCACACCGATTCGCTCATCGTGCGAGCAACCGTATATCTCAACCTTACAGAACTTCATATATTCCACCCAATCTTCGGTATTCATCCCAAAATGTGGGATACGACTTGTTTACCGACTCGGCACCGTGCAGAATTATATCGCCCTCCGAGCGAAGTGCGAGTATTGCCGTTGCCATTGCTATTCTGTGATCGTTTTGAGAGAAGACCTCACCGCCGACGAGGCGGTCTTTTCCTTTTATGATAAAGCCGTCATCGGTCAGGTGAACATCGGCACCGACACCGCAGAGCATATCATATACGCTCTTGAGTCTGTCGCTCTCCTTCAGCTTCAGCCGCTCACCGCCGTATATCCGTGAGGTGCCGCACGCTGTCGCACATACCGTAACCAGAGGCATAACGAGGTCGGGAATATCGCAAACATTTATTTCACCGCCGCCGACGGAGGAAAGCTCGAAGCCGCCGCCCGTCTTTTTCGCACCGAGGTGTATAAGCAGCTCCGAAAACGCTTTGTCGCCTTGCGTGCTGTTTTCGTCAAGCCCCGATACGGCAACGCCGGAGGCAAGCCAAAATGCGCCGTTTGACCAATCGCCCTCAATTTGATATTTTTTCGGAGATATGTACCGAGAGGCGTCCTTTACTCGGTAAGTACCGTTATCGTGTTCTATGTCAACGCCGAAATCACGCATTATTTTCAAGGTGAGTGCCACATAAGGCTTAGAGGATAAGGGAGAGGTGAGCGAGATGCGTCCTCGACATACGGGCAGAGCAAGCAAAAGTCCGGTCAAAAATTGAGAGCTTTTGTCCCCGCCGACAAAAAAGTCACCCCCACTCATTTTTCCGCTTAAGGTCAACGGTAAACGCTCCGAATCAAAATGCACGCCGTGGGGCTTCATGCATTCAACAAGCTCCGATATTGGACGCTCACCGAGCCGTCCCCTGCCGCAAAATGTAGCCGTACAGCCGAGCGAGGCGGCAACGGGTAGCATAAAACGCAGGGTTGAGCCGCTTTCGCCGCAATCCAAAACACCGCTGTCAAGGCACGGATGAGGTACAACAAGTACCGTTTTGCCGCTTATATTTATCTCGGCACCGAGCGCCCGTAAACAACGTATAGTCGCCTCGGTATCCTCACATAATGAGCTAAGCTCTATTTGAGTGGGTTCGGGGCAAAGTGCGGCGCATATCAAGGCACGGTGAGCGTGCGATTTCGATGCCGGTGCGACGGCAACGCCGTGAAGCGTTGACGGCTTGAGTAAAATATCCATTTATCACACCCCCGAGCTGAGCAGCTGCTCTATTTCGTCATACGGTATTTTTTTCAAAATACAGTTGCCTATTTCTTTTATCAAAACAAACGTAACGCCGTCCGAGGAGGCTTTTTTGTCCGAGCGTATTTTCTCGGCAAGCTCGGCGGGGGAAAAGTCAAAGGTAACGGAAAGCCCGTTTTTCGAAAGCAATTCATCGATTTTATGCAGAGCTTCGTCGGAACATAGACCAAGCGAGTGTGAAGCCCTTGCTATGACACCGATCCCCGCACCGACGGCTATTCCGTGCGGGACGGTGTAGCCGGAGCAAGCCTCAATAGCGTGACCGACAGTGTGACCGAGATTCAGAAAGCGTCTGTTGCCGTTTTCAAGCTCATCCTCGCTTACGCATCTGTTCTTTGCCTGTATGCATTCGTATACAAGCTCCTCACGCTCCCCGTCGATCTTCGTGCCGTATAAAATATTGTATTTTACCGCCTCTGCCATGCCGCAGGTGTATATATGCTCCGACAGCGTGGCGAGCGTATCCGTATCACATACTACCGCATCGGGCTGACGTATCACACCGACGAGGTTTTTGCCCGACGGCAGATCTATTGCGGATTTGCCGCCGACAGAGGAATCGACCATAGCCAAAAGCGTTGTGGCAACATTGAAAAACGCTATGCCGCGCATATATAATGCCGCCGCAAGTGCCGAAATATCACCGACAACACCGCCGCCGAGAGCTACTATGCCGCTCGTTCTGTCAAGACCGCAGGCGGCACAATATTCAAGTATCTCAAAAAGCGTAGCGATGCTTTTACTCGCCTCACCGTTTTTGAAAACGAATTTGAATACGGCACATTTCTTTCCGAGCGACGATATAACACGCTCCGAATACAGCCCGTCCACAATATCATCCGTTACGACGAGCAGCTTTTGACCGTCCTTGAGCGGCAAAAGAGCATCAAGCCCGTCGAGCAGGTGCGAGCCGACATATACATTATATTTTTTTCCCGTGTTTATTTCTATTGTTTTCATTGCCTTTTCTCGGCGGAAGCCTTGCTTTCCGTTCCCTCACGCAAGAGTGCGTTCAATTCTTCTCTGTCCCCGTCCTTTATTGCACGACTGTATTTTTTCAGACATTCTATCAGGTGGTCTATCTCATATACGAGATTTTCGCTGTTTTCCAGAAAAAGATCGCTCCACATAGGCACATTGAGCTGTGCGACTCTGGTCATATCCTTGTAGCTGCCTGCCGAATAGCCTCTGTGTGTTTGAGCCTGCGGGCTTTTGATATATGCGTTTGAAACGACGTGAGCAAGCTGAGAGGTGTACGCTATTTGCTTGTCGTGATATTCGGGAGTGGTGAAAACGACAGAGCCGAAGCCTGCGGAAATAAACAGCTGCTTAAGCCGCTCTGTCTGCTCAAGCGTTTCCGTTTGACCGTCCGAGCAGAAAAGGATCGTAGCACCCTTGAAGATCGAGGCTCTTGAATGAAGAAATCCGGAATATTGAGTACCTGCCATGGGGTGAGTTCCGATAAATGTGAAGCCGTACTCTCTTGAAAGCGGAAACAGCTCGGAGCAAACGTAGCTTTTTGTGCCGCACGTATCGCAAACTATCGTCGAGGGGCTTATATATTGTGCGTGCTTTTTCATATATTCGACAGCACCCTTTGAGTAGATGCAAAGCACCAAAAAATCAAGCTCGCCGATGTTTTTTTCGTTCAGCTCACCGTCAACGACACCGTTCAGACGTGCGGCAAGCATCGTGCCGCTGTCCGTATCGCAAGCGTATACCGTGTGTGAGCATATTTCTTTGAATGCGTGGGCAAGCGAACCGCCGATAAGCCCCAAGCCTACTATACCTATTTTCATATACAGCTCCTTATTTTAAGCACCTTGCGTGCGATCTCATCGAATTGGGCACTCGTTACCGCCTGCGGTCCGTCGCACAGTGCGTGTTCCGGATCGTCGTGTACCTCTATCATTATACCGTCCGCACCTGCGGCGGCTGAAGCGCAAGCCATTGGAGAAACGAGGCGTGCTATGCCCGAGGCGTGGCTGGGATCGGCAATAACGGGCAGATGCGACAGCTCCTTCAGCATCGGAACGGCTGAAATATCGAACGTGTTTCTCGTGTATTGCTCAAACGTGCGTATACCTCTCTCACACAATATGATATTTTCGTTGCCGCCCGCCATTATATATTCGGCACTCATCAAAAGCTCTTGCATCGTATTTGCAAGTCCGCGCTTGAGAAGTATCGGCTTCTTGCTGTGTCCAAGCTCCTTGAGAAGCTCATAATTCTGCATATTTCTCGCACCTACCTGTATAACGTCAACATCCTCGAAAAGGTCAATTGTCGATATATCCATTATTTCCGTGACTATCGGTATTCCGACCTGCTTTTTTGCCTCAACCAAAAGGCGAAGTCCCTCGCCACGCAAGCCCTGAAATGCGTAAGGAGAGGTTCGCGGCTTGAATGCGCCGCCTCGGAGCATACCCGCTCCGGATGCCTTTACCTCACGTGCTATGGTGATTATCTGCTCCTCGCTTTCAACAGAGCATGGACCGGCAATAAGGAGAAAATTACCGCCGCCGATCTTAACGCCGTTTACATCTATTACCGTATCGTCGGGATGAAATTTGCGGTTCGCATTTTTATAAGGCTCGGATACTCGCGTAACACGCTTTACTATGTCCAGACTGCTGAGCAGGTCTATATCGACGTGACTCGTGTCACCGATAAGACCGAGTATCGTTTCATATTGACCGCAACATTCGTGTACGGTTATACCCATGGAATTGAGCCAGGATTCAAGGCTGTCAAGCTGTGCCTTTGACGCTTCGTTTTTAACTATTACTATCATTTCTTTTCCCCTTTTTTTGCTTGTTTTATCAAAAAAGCCCTACGGTAATTATACCGCAGGGCGTATACACATTTATCGTGTTTATCGCAGCATAATTAAACCTTATCTTTTGTGGAAGATAAAGTAGTAATAATAGCTTGCGAAAAATACGTTTCTCATTTTTTTGATAAGTTGCCTTTCATGTTTTTCTGTATTATAGCACGCATTTAATTAAAAATCAATGTATCAAATGTAAATAACAGTTCAAAATTGCAAAAATATTCACTTTTTCATCTCTTTGCTCACCCTGCTTGCAAAATCGGGCGAGGCTTTTGCAAAATTATTAAGCACTCGTCTGACAATGTCCGCACGGCACCGAACAAGCTCAACGGCGATATTCGAGCAAAGTGCGTTTTTCTCGTCCTCACTCATGCCCTCGTACCTCTCGCCCGCTTGCGTGAAATCGTCCGTGTCGGATATGGTCTTACGTTCGATAAAGCCCTGAGTGTATACCGGCTCCGGCGCACCGCTTGCATTGGGCGTGGGACGATTGTCGGCAAGACTGTTCGGATAATAATTTATCGGCGAGGGATCAAACTCGTATACCATATCGCCGTCACGCTGATTATTGCATACGGGTGAAACGGAGCGGTTGACGGGCAGGGCGGAGAAATTCGCTCCGAGCCTGTAGCGTTGGGTGTCAAGATAAGAGAATGAACGGCCTTGAAGCATTTTGTCGTCCGACAGCTCGATTCCGGGTATGATATTCGCAGGGCAGAACGCCGCTTGCTCTACCTGTGCAAAATAGCTCTGAGGGTTCTTGTCAAGCGTCATCATGCCCACCTTTATCAATGGGAAGCGTTCCTCGTCCCATGTCTTTGTGTCGTCCAGAACATCAAACGGCAAGCTGTTTGCCTCCTCCGGAGTCATAAGCTGAACGCAAAGCTCATATTTCGGATATTCACCGCGCTCTATTGACTCACGCAGAAGCCTTGTCGCAATGTCGGGGTCAGACCCTGCCAGCTGTTCTGCCTCAAAACGGTCTATCGTTTCGATACCCTGCTGTGTTTTCCAGTGATATTTTACAAAGTGTCTTTCGGACGAAGCGTTTACCCAAATAAATGTATTTACGCCGAAGCCGTCCATGTGCCTGTAATCTTTTATCGTTCCCCTGTCCGAATACAGCCACGTTATCATGTGAGTTGATTCGGGACTGAGTGAGATGAAATCCCAAAACCGTTCCGGTATACGCAGATTTGAGTCGGGGGCGGGCTTGAGTGCGTGTATTATGTCGGGAAATTTTATCGCATCCCGAATAAAAAATACGGGCAGATCGTTTCCCACGATATCATATATGCCTTGATCGGTGTAGAATTTTACCGCAAAGCCTCTCGGATCGCGTACCGTGTCCGCACTGCCGCGACCGCCTATAACGGTGGAGAATCTGACAAATACCTTTGTTTGCTTAGCCGTGTTTCGAAAAAGCTCCGAGGTGGTATATCTGCTTAAATTTCGGTAGAGGCGAAACGTGCCGAATGCGCCCGCACCCTTTGCGTGTACCACACGTTCGGGTATTCGCTCGCGGTCAAAATGCGACAGCTTATCTATAAAATGAATATCTTTTATAAGCCCCGGCCCGTCCTCGCCTACCGTAAGCGAATTTGTGTCGTTGGGTATGACCCTGCCGAAGGAATCCGTCATATAACGACAGCGCCCCGTGTTGCCCTTGCAATTGTTATCCATAAAAAACCTCCGAATATACTTTTGTACAGTATATTCGGAGTAGGATGAAAATGTTCTTTAAGTGGCAACACCGGAAAACTGAGTTTTGTACAGCTCGCTGTACTTGCCGCCCAAGGCGAGAAGCTGTTCGTGGCTTCCGCTCTCGCAGATACGTCCGTTATCAAGCACGATTATGATATCCGAGTCGCGTATCGTTGAAAGACGGTGGGCTATGATAAGGCTTGTTCTGTTACGCATCAGCTCTATCATCGCCTTTTGGATGTTCATTTCCGTCCTCGTATCAACGCTTGAGGTCGCCTCATCCAAAATAAGTATCTTGGGGTCGGCAAGCACCGCACGGGATATCGACAGCAACTGTCGTTGACCGGATGAGAGGTTGTCACCCGATTCCGAAAGCTCCGTTTCGTATTTTTCGGGTAGCTTTTCGATAAACGATGACGCCTCCGAGGTGACGGCGGCACGCACTACCTCCCCGTCTGTGGCATCGAGTCGTCCGAAGCGTATGTTTTCGGCAATACTTGAAGAGAAAAGCACGGTATCCTGAAGAACTATTGCAATGCACCTGCGGAGCGAGCTTTTTTTGTATTCGTTTATGTTTACGCCGTCAATGAGTATTTCACCGCTTTGCGGATCGTAAAAACGTAAAAGCAGATTGACTATAGTCGTTTTTCCGCTTCCCGTTGCACCTACTATTGCGATCTTCTGCCCCGATGTTACCTCAAGATCGAAATCCTTGAGCACGGGCTCGCCGTCCTTGTAGGCAAAATTCACGTGCTTGAACGATATGTTTCCGCCGAAAGAATCAAGGTCGAACTCACGTCCTCCCTCGTCACATTCAGGCTCGGAGTCGATTATCTCGAAAATACGCTCGGCACCCGCTATTGCCGTGAGTATGGAAGCGTATTGGTTTGCTATTTCGTTGATAGGTCGTGTAAAGTGTCTTGAGTATTGGGTAAATGATTGAATATCTCCGACATTTATGGCGGCGACGGTTATAAAGCCGAGCGTAAACTCGCCTTTCATCACGAGCAGTGCGCCGCATATAACGAGAATGAGATAACCCAAGTTGTTGATTATATTCATAAGCGGACCCATTATGCCGCCGAATATTTGAGCGCTTATACCCGTTTTTTTAAGCTGCGCCGCATCGGCTCTGAATTGCTCCTCGGCTTGCTTTTGGCGGCAGAACGCCGTAACGGTCTTGAATGAGGAGACGTTTTCCTCGACGTTTGTGTTTATCTTTCCGACAAGACGTTGCTGAAGAACGAAATATTTCCGCATAAACTTGGAAAGTTTTGTCGAAACGATTATCGTGAGCGGTATCGTTATCATCGCCGCAACGGTAAGGATAGGGCTTATGCAGAGCATAAGCACCGCCGAGCCTATCAGAGTAAGCACGGAGGATATGAGCGAGCCTATCGACTGCGAAACGGTATTTGATACATTTTCGGCATCGTTTGTCATTCGGCTTATTATATCGCCGTGGGCGTGCGTATCGGTGAACTTCACCGGCAAATGCACCAAATGCTCAAACAGATCTGCTCTTAGCCGCCGCACCGTCTTTTGCGAGAGCTTTGCCGATAAAATACCCTGAAAATACGACAGTGCCGAGTTTACGGCGTATATTATCGCCATAACGAAAAGCACCTTAAGAAGTCGGGGCATATCCACATCCACGACGAAGGAACCGTCCTCGGCTTGATGCTGCATTGAGTTTATAGCCTCACCCTGAAGTGTGGGACCGGCAAGATTGAGCAGAGTCGTGCATATCATTATCGCAACGAGCAGAATAAGCACATATTTGCTTGCGCCGATATATTTTAACAGCCTTAAGACGGTAGCCTTTGTGTTTTTCGGCTTTTCGGTGAACATCGGACCTCTCGGCCCGCCGCGCCCTCCGGGGCCTCTGCGTGACGAGCGCTGTGCATCGAGGCGTTTAAGCTCCTCGTCTGTTATGTCGTCATCGTCGGGTCTTTCGTCAAACGGCTTTTCGGGCGGCAGCTTGCCCATGCGATCGCCTTTCGGCGGCATATTGTTTTCTCTCACAGCTCTGCCCCCTTTTTCATCTGCGAATCGTAAATATCACGGTATGTCGCACTGCTCTTGAGCAGCTCATCGTGTGTGCCGCTGTCCGTAATGGTATTGTTTTCGAGTATGAAAATTTTGTCCTCGTTTATAACGCTCGCTATTCGCTGGGCAACCGTTATTACGGTCGCATCCTTAAGCTCGCGCCTGAGTGCATCACGCACGGCTTTTTCCGTATTGAGGTCGAGTGCGGAGGTGCTGTCGTCGAATATGATTATTTTCGGCCGGGAAACTATGGCACGTGCAATTGCAATTCTTTGCTTCTGACCGCCGGAGAGCGATGCGCCCTTTTCGCTTATCAACGTGTTATATCCGTCCTTGAACGAGCGTATGAAAGGATCCGCCTGTGCGATACGCGCGGCTCGCTCGACCTGCTCATCGGTTGCCGAGGGGTTGCCGTAACGGATATTATCCGCAACAGTTCCCGAAAACAGCTCTGTCTTTTGAAGCACAAAGGCGATGCTTCCACGTAGGGCATCGAGCGAATAATCCTTTATATTTACGCCGTCTATCAGAATTTCTCCCTCCGTCACGTCGTAAAATCTCGGTATCAGCGAAACAAGTGTTGATTTTCCACAGCCCGTCATACCCATTACGGCAATATGCTCACCCGCTCTGACCTCGAATGTGACATTCTTTAATATATCGCAGGGGGAGGAGGCGTATTTAAAGGAAACATCCCGAAACGATATGCCGCCGCACGGAAAAGGCTCGGATATCGCCCCGTCCGTTATCTCCGGCTCCGTGTCAAGGACCTGACATATTCTGTCTGCGGATACCTTTGCACGTGTTACGGATTGAAACATACCCGCAACCATCATCATCGACATGAGTATCTGCGAGGAATACGAAACGGCAGCCATTACCATACCGGGCAACATACCGTCCGGAGTCACGCTGCTGCCGCCTATGTAAAGTATCGCAAGCGTTGCGAAGTTCTGAACTATCATAAGCAGAGGGGAGAGCAGTGAATTTATCTTTTGTACTCTGAACGTCGTTTCCATGAGATCGTCGTTTGAATCGTTGAATCTCTTTGTCTCCGACCCTTCACGCACATATGCTTTTACGACTCTTGTACCGGATACGTTTTCACCTACGATGGAATTGAGTCTGTCAAGCTTTTTTTGAACCGAATCGTAAAGAGGGCTTGCCTTTGACATAATTAGCCAAAGGGCGAGTATTTGAAACGGCATTGCCGCAAGAATAACAAGACCGTACTCATACCCGTAGCCGAGTGTCATAACGACGCCACCCAAAAACAGGAAAAGAGAACGGACAAACATACGTATTGCCATGGAAACAAAATCTTGCGTAGCGGTAATATCGTTGGTCGTTCTCGTAATGAGAGAGCCTGTCGTAAAGCGGTCTGTCTGCGACTGTGAAAAACGCATTATTTTGGAAAAAACGTCGCAACGAAGATCCGTTGCAAAGCCCTGAGAGGCTATGGAAGCACACGCCGCAGAGGCAAGACCGCAGGCACCGCCGAGTGCGACGAGCAGGATCATTATAAGCCCCTTTCGAGCTATAAGACCGATATCGGAGCTCATTATTCCCTCATCCACTATCTGCTGCATAAGCTTCGGCTGAAACAAGTCCGCAAAAACCTCCCCCATCATTGTGAGGGGGGAGAGTATTGCAAAGACCAAGTAGGGCTTAAGATATTTTAAAAGCTTCATTTATTTTATCGAAAGGTTTTCCTTAAGACGGTTGAGATATCTGACAAATTTCAGTGAATCTTCGTCGGTAAAGCCGTTGAGAATATCCTCGCAAAGCTTTGCATCCGACTCTTCCATGGCAACTACCTTCGCACGACCCATATCGGTTATGTAAACGTGGGTCCTTCTTAAGTCTATTTCGTCATCATGACGTGTTACGAGTCCCTCCGACTCCATGGCACGAAGTGTTATGCTGACCGTGGGTGCCTTAAGTCCCGTTATTGCAACGAGTCCGAGCTGTGTTACACCGTTGTTATCGATCAACGCTCTGAGAAGGGGACGGTATGCGGTTCTGATAGCAAGCTCGTCATTGTCTTTTCTGCTTCTTACCTGATTCAGCTTGACTACCTCGGAGATCAATCTGAGGATATCCGAAGTATTTGCCGCACTTTTTGAATTCGAATTCATTTTTTTACTCCTTTAAACATATTTGTTTGATAACTAACAACATTTTACATTCATTTTCGTACTTTGTCAAGTACTAAACGGGGAATTTCATAAAAAATTCAGTTTATTCACATAATAATCACATATTTCGTGTGTCGGACAAGTAAAAAATAAAGAAAATCGTTTTTGGGTATTGAAATTTCAACCGATTTGATGTACAATAAGGAGAGTAAACGATGTATTGCCCTGCGCAATATGTCGAGCTAATATAAAATAATAAGGAGAAAAATATGAGACAAGATAATATCGTATGCCAGCTTACGGAAAATTCGCCCTCGCAGATGATGTCATATGTAATAATGTCAAAGGGAGAAATAGCCGTGGTGGACGGCGGAACGATAAACGATGCGACCTCGTTGCTTGATTTTTTGTATGAGCTGTCGGACAACAAAAAGCCCTACATAAGCAAGTGGATGTTTACGCACGCACACCATGACCATATGTGTTCCGCCATAGAGCTTTTGAAAAATCATTCGGATAAATTCGAGGTAGGCGACTTTTATTACAATTTCGGAGATTTCGATTTTTCCGTGCGTCATTGCTATGAAGCATATGAATTCAAGGGCGTGGCGTTTCTTGAGGAAGCAAAGAAAAAAGTCGGAATAGACAAAATGCATATAGTAAAGGTCGGAGATAAAATAGAGGTCGGCGACTCTTATTTTGAGGTGCTTGCCGTGCCCGATATTCAATATGCGAACAACGTCATGAATAACAGCTCCGTTGTTTATATGTTGCATATGTCCGGACAAACCGTGCTTTTCTTGGGCGATACGGGTATTGAGTCGGGTAATGCAATGCTTGAAAAATACACGCACGGCGAGCTTAAGGCGGATTTCGTGCAAATGGCTCATCACGGTCAAAACGGAGTAACGGAGGAGTTTTACAAAGAGGTATCGCCGCGTGCCTGCCTGTGGACAACGCCGCTTTGGCTCTGGAACAACGATGCGGGTGCGGGCTATAATACCCACATATTCAAGACCATCGTCACAAGAGGCTGGATGGAAAAGCTCGGCGTTAAAGAAAACTACAAGACTCACGAGGGAACGGCGATAATCACATTCCCTCACGAGCTTGAATAAATGAAAACATTTTGTAAAAACTTTGAGAAAATGCTCTCAGACCCCGAATTATTAACATATGACCACTTGACAAAAACGTGATTATAATATAAAATAATACAGTATATCATATTTTAAGCATATACGAAATGTTCTTTTAAAATCAAATAAATCGAAAAGGAGGTGCTTTATGAATATCACAATAGCTATTGTCAGCATCGTTGCCGCACTGCTCGCGGGTCTTGCGGTCGGCGTGCCGCTCGGTATAACCTACCGTAAGAAGATCGGCGAAAAAGAAATAGGCTCTGCGGAGCTTAAGGCACAACAGATAGTTGATGATGCCGTAAAGGTCGGAGAAACCAAAAAGAAGGAAGCCCTGATCGAAGCAAGAGAAGAGATCCTGCGTACAAAAACGGAAGCCGAAAGAGAGATAAAAGACCGTCGTAAAGAGGTCTCGCGGCTCGAAACACGTGCGTTGGCAAAGGAAGAAAGTCTAGACAAAAAGCACGAGGCTCTGGATAAAAAGGAAGAGATACTCGCAAAGAAGATCAAAGAAAATTCGGATCTTACCGAGGAGATCGAAAAGCTGAAATCCGAGGAAGTCGCAGTGCTTGAGAGAATTTCGGGCTTTACCGGCGAGGAAGCGAAAAACGAGCTTATCGCACGTCTTGAGGACGAGGTGCGTCACGAGCAGGCTCTTAAGCTCAGAGAGCTTGATGCCGAATTTAAGGAAGAGGCGGAGAAAAAGGCGAGAAATATAATCTCCCTTGCCATACAGCGTTGTGCCGCCGACCACGTAGCGGAATCCACGGTATCCGTCGTAAGCTTGCCCAACGATGAAATGAAGGGCAGAATAATCGGACGTGAGGGCAGAAACATCAGGGCCATAGAAACGCTGACGGGGGTAGATCTTATAATCGACGATACACCCGAGGCGATAACTCTGTCAAGCTTCGATCCCGTAAGACGTGAAATAGCACGTATCACACTTGAAAAGCTCATTTCCGACGGACGTATCCATCCCACACGTATTGAGGAAACGGTGGAGCGTTCGAGAAGAGAAGTCGAGACCTCAATTAAGCAGGCGGGTGAGCGTGCCGTATTCGAAACGGGTATACACGGTCTTAACGGCGAGCTTGTAAGACTGCTCGGACGCTTGAGATACCGCACAAGCTACGGTCAAAATGTGTTGGATCATTCCATGGAAGTAGCATATCTTTGCGGAATGATGGCATCGGAGCTTGGAATTGACGTTACCATGGCGAAGCGTGCGGGACTTTTGCACGATATAGGCAAGGCGGTAACGCAGGAATGCGAGGGCTCGCATATTCAGCTCGGCGTTGATATTGCAAAGAAGTACAAGGAAAACAAGGAGATCATACACGCGATCGAGGCGCACCACGGCGACGTGGTACCGCAGACCGTAATTGCGGTGCTCGTACAGGCGGCAGACGCAATGTCGGCGGCTCGTCCCGGTGCAAGGCGTGAGGATCTGGAAAACTACATCAAAAGACTTCAAAAGCTTGAAGAAATTTCAAAGAGCTTCCCCGGCGTTGAAAAGTCTTATGCGGTACAGGCGGGACGTGAGATACGCATAATGGTGAAGCCCGAGGAGATAAACGACGAAAAAATGATAGTCGTTGCTCGTGATATTGTCAAGAAGATAGAGTCCGAAATGGAGTATCCCGGTCAGATAAAGGTAAATCTGATAAGGGAAAGCCGTGCGGTGGAGTACGCAAAATAAAGGCTCTGCCGAATATCGGATGAATCTCATAATAAATATATTGATATAGAGCAAAGCAGAATAAAATATGCTTATAAAGCATTATAAATATATTTATTTAAGTCAGATGATGTGGCACAGCCACAGAAAAACGACGATTTAATACAAAGTTAAAGAAATATTCAAAAAATAATTTTGCTCATCTATTGCAAAAAGCGAAAAAATATGATAGAATAGCTGTTGCGTATGATTGAGTTATGAAAGAGGTGAATGGTAATGAAGGAAGGAATACATCCCGATTACAAAGAATGCACCATAAAGTGTGCTTGCGGTGAGACCGTGGTAACCAGATCGGTAAAAGACGAGCTTCGTGTTGAAATTTGTTCGAAATGTCATCCGTTCTTTACGGGTAAGCAGAAATTCGTAGATGCCGGCGGACGTATTGATAAGTTCAAGAAGCGTTTGAGTGCATCGGGCAAATAATTGTCGGCACAGTCTTAAAAAGTCACCTGACGGGTACGCAAAAGCGTACCCGTTTTGTGGTTTACGGGGGAAAATATGCGAAATAATACAGAACTGTTTAAAAAAGATGAGCGTGTGAGGGCAATACTTGCCTCGGTCCATATAAAAGGCTCGGATGCGGCAAGCGCCGAAGCAAGCTTGAACGAGCTTAAGCGACTGCTCGACACTGCGGGCGGTGAGTTTTTTGCGTTCTTTACACAAGAAAAGGACAGTATTGACGTTGCCACGGCAATAGGCTCGGGCAAGGTCGCGGAGCTGGCGGAGGTATGCTCGGCAAACGATATACATCTCGTTGTCTTTGATATGGAGCTGTCACCGTCGCAGATAAAGAATTTGGAGGACGCACTCGACAATGTAAGGGTAATAGACCGTTCTATGCTTATTTTGGATATTTTCGCTCTGCACGCCGTAAGCGGTGAGGGAAAGCTGCAGGTTGAGCTTGCTCAGCTCAAATATACCTTGCCTCGACTCACAGGACAGGGCAGCGAGCTGTCACGTTTGGGCGGCGGAATAGGCACGAGAGGACCGGGAGAAACAAAGCTTGAGAGCGACAGGAGGCACTTGAAACGCCGCATTGCCGCACTCGAGGAGCAATGCCGAGAGCTTGAAAAAAACCGCCTCACGATGAGACGGCAAAGAGAACGCTCCGGAATGTACAAAATAGCAATTGCGGGCTATACAAACGCCGGCAAGTCAACGATATTGAATTATCTTACCGATGCGGGAATACTTGCCGAAAACAAGCTGTTTGCAACGCTTGACCCGACTACACGTAAATTTGCCCTGCCGTCGGGTAGGGAAATACTTCTGACCGATACAGTCGGTTTTATCAGAAATTTGCCACACCATTTGATAAAGGCATTCAAATCGACACTTGAGGAGGTATGCTTCGCCGACGCCATAATGCTCGTTGCCGATACCTCCGACGAGGAATGCGGTAATCAGATAACCGTTGCACTTGAGCTTATAGAACAGCTCGGTGCGGGAGATAAGCCCGTAGTATCGGTATATAATAAATCGGATATTAAAAACTCGGCGTTTATGCCGCCGATAAGAAGAAACATTCATCCGGAGGATGAGCAGATATATGTAAGCGCAAAGACGGGCAAGGGAATGGACGAGCTTGTACAGCTGCTTGAAAAGGTAAGTGCGGCGGGACGGAGAATGCAAACATTTATCGTGCCTCATGATAAAGGCTCGGCTTTGAGCTGGCTGCATAAAAACGCCGATATAATATCGTGTGAATATGGTGCGGATGGGACGACCGTTGTGGTGCTTGCGGATGAGAGGACGAGAGGAATTGCGGAAAAAATGATAAACGGTGAAAAGCAATGAGCATTATCACACCCTCGACTCGTGCGGAAGCACGGTTTGTTGAAAAAAGATCCGAGTTTATAGGCAATATCTCGCCTGTCGAAAGCGACGAGGAAGCTGTTGCGTTCGTAAACGAGATAAAGAAAAAATATCCCGATGCACGCCATAACGTGTACGCTTACATAGTTGCACGGAATAATATAACACGCTACAGCGACGACGGCGAGCCAAAGGGCACGGCGGGGATCCCCGTGCTTGAGGTGCTGAAAAAGAACGAAACGGTAAATGCGGCAATTGTCGTTACAAGATATTTCGGCGGCATACTGCTCGGTACGGGCGGTCTTGCCAGAGCATATACAAAAGCGGCGGCGGATGCACTTGCCGCCGCCGGACTTGTACAGCTGCACGATACCGTAAAATTTTATGTAATATGCTCTTTTTCGGACAGCGAAAGGGTAAGATACGAGCTGTCACACCACGATGTTATTACGGATAATATAGATTATTCCGCAAACGTCCGCTTTGAGCTGTCGGCAGTGGAAGAAGAATTTGAAAAAACGAAAAAAAGCATAATGGAGATAACCTCCGCACGTGCAAGAGTCGAAAAAACGGGCATGGGTGTATCAAAAATCAGGATAAAATAAAAAACCGAGCATTGCTCGGTTTTTTTATCAATAGTTTTCGGCTCTAAGCTCAAAATATGCTCTCGGATGCATACACACGGGGCAAAGCTCGGGGGCTTGCTTGCCGATGTGAATGTGACCGCAGTTGCGGCATTTCCAAATAACGATATCGTCCTTTACAAATACCGCATCCGTGCGCAAGCTTTCGAGAAGCTTGAGATATCTGTTCTCGTGCTCTTTTTCAATTGCCTGAACGCCTCTGAAAAGCTTTGCTATATCGTGAAAGCCCTCTTCGTCGGCTTCGGTCGCAAATTGCGCATACATTTGAGTCCATTCGTAGTTTTCGCCTGAGGCGGCGGCAACGAGATTTTCCTCCGTTGAGCCGATACCCTCATTCAAAAGCTTGAACCAAAGCTTGGCGTGTTCTTTCTCGTTGTCTGCCGTTTCAAGAAAAAGTGCGGCTATCTGCTCGTAGCCTTCTTTTTTTGCCTTGCTTGCGAAGTAAGTGTACTTGTTTCTCGCCTCACTCTCGCCCGAAAATGCGGCTTTAAGATTGGCTTCCGTTTTTGAACCCTTAAAATCCATTATTTCATCTCCGTTTTCTTTGCTCCCGCTCTGTAGCAAGCGGGGCATATTCCCGTAAATATCGTATCGTGCGTAATGTTGAAAAAGCCCGTTTGCGTCTGTGCCTGTTCGTCCGTTGCACTGTCGTACGGTATCATGATATCGCAGACCTTGCCGCAGATACTGCACGAGCAATGTCTGTGTGAGGTCACGTTATGATCGTATCTGTCGGCAGCACCCGGCAGCTTTATATGCAAAAGCAGACCGTCCTCGCAGAGCGTACCGAGATTTCTGTACACCGTGCCGAGAGATATACTCGGGCATTGCCTACGCACCTTGTCATATATCTCCTCGGCACTCGGATGGTTTGCAAGCTCACATACCGCTTTATATGTCAATGTTTTTTGGATCGTGTGTCGTTTCAGCGTCGGCATTTGATCCTCCTTATTGATATTGATTACTGTTATCATTATACAGTAATCCTCTTCGAATGTCAATAGCATTTGCAAAAAAACTTATAATTATTATTGCACAATTACGCAAGCTTATTCGTTTTCAATCAAATAACGACCGTCATCCAGCCCATAAATGTCGCATAAGACTTCAAGACCTCAATGTCACCGCCGTAGATAACAGCAGCATGATGTATTCCACCCTCGCGACTGTACGCTTCCAAAAATTCATCGACGGGCATATGCGGCTTGAACCAACCGCTGACCTCGGTGTCAAAGCTCGTTCCGACAGGTGTATAAAGCATCTCGATGTCGGAAAGTATGAGCGAATATTTTTCATCTGCCTGCGGAGCAAGCGAAGCGAATACGGCTTTGCCCGGCTTCATGGGCGCATAGAATACGCAAGGCTCGCCGGCATCGGTATACGTGAAGCGGTTTACCTTAAATCTCGGCTTTCCGACAGCGCACTTCGGATTGTATTCGCCCATGTGGGAAATATAAACGGTATTGCCCGCCCAATCGGGACAGAACATTTCCGCAAAGGTCGTTTCATCGTAAACACTCAAAAGAGATGAAACGAAAGCGGCGGTGAGGACGTCACCCTCGCCTGCGTAGCCGATACCGTTTTCAAGCTGCTTGCACGCCTCGGTAAACGGAATATAATCGTAGCCGGTTCCTGCTTTTGTCGAAAGGAAATTCATGGTAAACGCATCAAGAGAATTATCCTTGAGCCATTTTCTTATCGAAAGCGCCACACGGTGGGGTCCTTTGTATTGCTCGTAGGTAACATCGCCCATATCGTATTTTTTGCAATCGGCGTCAAATTCGTTCTTTATCTCATCCTCATTGACCGAGGGCATATTATGGGGATCAAGCTCGACTACCTCCATGCCGATAGTCTGCTTCAGCGTGTCGTAAGGAATTGCGAAATCGCCCATTCCCTCAAACGGCTTGACGGCAATGCCGACTTTAGCACCGCTTATCTTTTTTGCCATTTTCGCTGCCAATACCGCCTTTACAACACGGTCCGCAACGTCGGAATGCTCAATATGTCCGGCGCATATCACAAACGGTTTCTTGTTACGGCGAAGTAGGTTGCACATATCCTGAACGCCGTGAATACCGTGATTGTACGATATCTTGCCGCTGTCTATTCCGTAATTGAATTCATAATCCGGCGTTGTGTCGAATACAACGATGGGGAGGGAGGTCTGCGCAAGTATGCGAGCCGATTCAAGTGAGGGCGAATATGCAAGGTGCAGAGTTACGAGAGCATCGACATTTTGACTTTCAAAGCTTTCTACCGCCGCTTGAAATTCATTTTCCAAGCGACATACGGGAGCCTTTACCACACACAGACCGCGTCCCTCAAGCACCTCGGCAACGTAGTCGTAATACTTTTCGCAATTTATGCGACGCTCCGGCGTGCAGTTATCATCGTACAGCTTTATGTAAAGCGGCAATAATCCGATCTTTGCTTTTTTCATTTTATATTTTTACACCTTTCACTTCTCAGTGTCTGCCGAGAATTTTCGTTGCATTATTGTAGAATACATCTTCGGCAAGCTGTTTGCCGCCGAATTTATACGTTGCATCGAGAATGTTTTTAAGCTGCTCATAGAGGAAGAACGTATATCCGGATTCGATTTCCTTACCTTCCTCGTGCTTGTTAAACGGGAAATCCTCACGCAGAAGATTGAAATATTTTGTATTCGTCCATCTTCTTCTGCCGTGCCAAAGGAATATCGGCAGATCCGTACCGTACATTATTTTATCGTGCGGAACGTAGGTCAGCATATATTCAAGCACCTCGGGATTAAGTACGGCGGCAAGGTCGTAGTTAAAGTCACCTATTCTGTCGCCGAGCTTTTCGTGTGCCAGCTTCAGCCACTCTATTGCGTATGAACGTCCGCAATGTGCGACTACCAAACGTATTTCGGGGTATCTGTCCCGTACCGTCAAAAGCTCTTTTATATTGTCATCATCGGCAAAACGATCGGGGCGGGGGAGGTGGATTATCATCGATGCCTTGTACTTGTTAAGCACCTTGAGCTGTTCGTGAGTCACAAACTCAAACAGCGGAATTATACCGCCCTGCTTGCAGGTAACGAAATCGGGATAGGGCTTGTAGCCGTCAAAGCTGTATTTGACAAATTCTCTTTCCGTTTCCTCGCCGCTCCATCTCGGATCGAGCATCATATGAGCCCAGCCGGCATCGCCGTTGTCACGCATCTTTGCTATGTAAGCATTGTTTGCGTGTACGTCAAGCCCCTTTGTGACTGCGGGTACCGCATTGGGTATTACCGTCTTTCCGGGATACA
Organism: uncultured Lachnospiraceae bacterium; assembly: GCA_964562175.1. GTDB lineage: Bacteria > Bacillota > Clostridia > Oscillospirales > CAG-272 > CAZCJU01. Next base: position 5,205 of record CAZLRV010000001.1, on the reverse strand, counting down.
GAACGGAGGAATAGAATTTGTAATCCTCTATTTCCATGCTTGACAGGCATTGGTTTGACCAGTCGTTGGGGTCGGATATGCAATTTTTCTTGAATTCGTCGCTTGTGATGTGTACGTGTGCATCGACTATCTTTTCCGGCAGACGGTCGCGAATAAATTCATCGTAAAATTCTTCGTCCGCTTTAGTTTTTTTGAAATAATCAACCATTTTTCATAGCCTCCAATATCGATAAATATTTTTTATATTTAATATTGTAATGCTCGGTAAGCTCGGGGTCGCTTGGTGTAAGCACCTGTCTGCGTGCGCCGACCGAATAGTCGCTTGCCATGCCGGATGATACAGCGGCGAGCGTCGCCGCACCGACGGCACATGCCTCGGCGTTTTCCATACGCATAAGCTCACAGCCGGTCACATGGGAAACGATATTGCACCAAATATCGCTTCTCGAAGCACCGCCCATTATCTTGAGCTTGCTTATTTCAATACCCTCCGCAGTGTATTTTTCGAGTGCGTGACGCACCTGAAAGGCAACGCCCTCCATTACCGCACGGGCGATATCGAACTTATCGTTGCCGAGCCGCAAGCCCGTGAGCGTACCCGAAAGCTCGGGGCGTTTTACGGGAAAGCCCGCACCCGAAAAGGCGGGTATGAATATAACGTCACGCGAGGTCTGCAATCGCTTTTCCGCCTCGGAGTCGAAAAGCCCGTAATCGCTTATGCCGAATGTGTCACGAACCCATTTTACGGCATTGCCGACCGCTCCGAGCGAGGCAAGGGAGCCGTAAAGCCCCTTTATGGGGTGAATACCGGGCGTGATGCGTGATGAGGTAAACGAGAGCTTGTCCGAAATTCCCAAAAGCACCCAGCTTGTGCCTGTCGAAAGCATCATATCGCCGACATTCACCGCACCGCAACCGATAGAGGCGCAGTATTGGTCATGGGCACCACAGTAGACTTTCACTCCCTCGTCAAGTCCGAGAAGCCTTGCGCTCTCGCCGCTCAGCGTGCCGATATACTCACCGGACGGAACGACTTCGGGCAGCCTGTCCTCACTCAGGCCGATAACGGCGAGAATATCCTCATCCCAACGGCGTGTTTTTATGTTGTAAAGCTCTCTTATCGAGGCATTTGTCGGGTCGATATACGGCTTGCCGACAAGCTTGAAATTTATATATTCGACGGTTGAAAGAAATTTTTTTGTTTTTGAAAACAGCTCCGGCTCGTTGCGCTTGAGCCATAACAGCTTTGCCGCATCACAGCCCGAATCCGTTCCCCAGCCGGTACGCTCGTATATTCCGTGCTCGCCGAGGGCGGCATCGAGTATACCGCATTCTTTTTCGCTTCGCATGTCGAGCCAGGTTATTGCGGGGGCAAGCGGCTCTGTGTTTTCGTCGGCACAGAGCATTGTCGAGCCTTGTGTGGATAGGGATATCGCAACGCAGGTGCCGTCGAGCGTTTTTGTACACTCGCGAACGGTATAAACTACGGCATCCCACCAATCCGCCGCATTCTGTTCGGCAATTCCGCCGACTGCCGTTGCCGTTTCGTAGCCTTTATATGCGCCGCAGAGCAGCTTGCCGGACGGGGAAAGTGCCACGGTCTTTGTTCCCGTCGTGCCGACATCTATACCTAAAGTATATTCGATCATGGCTTAATCCATCAGCTTAAGTGCGGAAGATATTTTATCGCACAGAAAATCTATCGCACAACGATCGGCAATGAGCGGCGGCTTAACGAGAACGACGGGCGGACAATTGCGTTTGTAGAGCTGAGCGGATATATCAACGCACATATCGTTTAATATGTGAGCGAATTTAGCCGCCGTGTCAACATCGGCAAATCTCAAGCCGGCACAAAAGCCGTAGCCGTCGGCTTGCTCGATGATATCGTTTTCGCTTGCGATACGCTCAAGGCGTGAGAAGAACAGCTCGCCGTTTTCCTCAAGCTTTTTGCCGTTGGCTTTCGAAAACTCCATGGTGATGAGATAGGAGAGCGAGGCAAGCTCCTCTTGACCGTTTGTGACCAAAGCTCCGAAAAGATTCAGCGAATCCATCTCGCCCGTTGTGATGAGCTTGCTTGCGGGATACTCACCGCCGGGGAAGCCCTTGCCGATTACCGCAAAATCGGGCTTAAGACCCCACAAACGGAAAAGAAACATACCGTCGTACCACATACAGGTCTGTATTTCGTCCACCATGGTCGGCGTGTCGTATTTTTCACACAGTGCATATGCCGCAGTCAAAAATTCTTTTGTGAGTCTTATCGCACCGTAATTCATAAGAATTATTTCGTGCATAAAGCCCGCCGTCTTGTAATTTCCGCTGTTGTATTTGATGAGCTTTTGCTCAAAATCGTTTATATCGTTTATCATAACGGGAACGACCTTGTATATTCCCGCCGCTTCCATTTTTTCGTAAAGCTCGCCCCACAGGCCTCTGAACGTCTGGGTGAAGATCGTCGTGCCGTGGTAGTTCGCTTCCTTGCCACCCGCACGGTCTGCCATAACGAAGAATACGGGAGTCTTCGATGCGTATTTCGGCGTGTCGAAGCTGCCGTCAAGACGGTAAAATCTCGAAAGCATCATTTTTACGCCCGCTTCTACCGCAAGGGAGCCGGTCTCAAGATTGATAACTCTGTTAAGCACCTTATGCTCACGGCTCTTGAGAATGGTGTCAAGAGCCTTATCGTCAACGCCGCCGTTAGCCGCGCGGATTATTTCACGCTCCGCAAGTCTGGTTATGTAGCCTCTTGTATTATTGTGCGTTGCGTTGGGTATGCCCAGGCGCTTTGCGTTGGCGGTAAGCTTGTAGCCGGGGAAAGCATGACCGAGTGAGGAATGGTAATGCTCGCTCTTGCCGATAAAGTAAAGTCTGCCGTCCTCGCCTATTCTTGTACAGCCACGTGCCGAGAGGGGAGAGGCATTTTTATGAAGTGCCGCCGCAAACGCATCCGTTGCCGCACCGTCATTGTCATTTTCAAATTCGGGTATTACTTTTTCGCCGACGTGCTTAAGTGCTTCCTCGTCTTGCTTTTGAACCTCGGAGGGGTAGAATTCTATCTGCTCCGAAACGAGACGTTGAGCCTCGGCACGGTCTGTTAAACCGTTGTACACTGCGGCATCGCATACTGCCTTGCAATATTCCTTGCCTAATATCTGTTCCAATGACAGGGTGGGAGAATTTAACATTATATCAAGTACCTTTCGTGTTAAAAATATAATACAATAGAATTATATACTTCATTTTGCCTTTTGTCAATAACAAAGCGGTTAATTTTGCTCTTTTTTCAATAAAACGGCGTTTTTGATCGAGTAAAAACGAAAAAGCGGTTGCGTTTTCACGCTTTACCGCTTTTTTCGTTCTTCTTTTTATCGGGAAGCTGTGCAAGCGTGCTTGCACAAAACATAAGAACACAACCTATATACTCTCTGCCCGTCATTTTTTCATGTAATATTACAGCTCCGAATATTACACTGAATACCGATTCAAGGCTCATCAGCAGTGAAACGACAGACGGGTCGGCATCCTTTTGCGACAGTATTTGAAGCGTATATGCAATTCCGCTTGAAAATACTCCGACGTACAGAAGCGGCAATATATAATCGCCGACCCCGACTATTGTTACGTCCTCGCATATGAAAGCTCCGATACCGGAAAATATTGTGACAAAAAAGAATTGAGAGCATGACAGAACGATGCCGTCAACCTTTTTAACGAAAACATCCACCGCCATTATATGCAATGCGAACATTACCGTACAGCCGAGCAGAAGTATATCGCTCGGCACGATCACAAAGTTCTCTTTAACACACAAAAAGTAAAGCCCGACACTTGCCGAGGCAACGGCGCACCACACTCTTGCGGGGGCTTTTTTGCCGCCTATCATTCGAAATACAGGCACGAGAATTATGTACAGAGCCGTTACAAAGCCCGCTTTGCCGGAGGATACATCGGACATTGCGGATTGCTGTAAAAACATTGCCGCTGTAAGAGCGGCACCGCACACAAGACCGCCGAGTGCGATATCCGAGACTTTCATTCCACGCCGAAGCTTTTTCGATACGGCAAATACGGCGGTGAGTATAAGCAGTGTAAGCACGGCAACCGATGAACGGAGCATATTGAAGGTCAGCGGGGAAACTTTGTCGGCTACCATGCTTTGAGCGACAAATGCGCTTCCCCATATTGCCGCCGCCATAACGGGAAAAAGCGTATGGCGAAGCTTATTGTTCAAAATCATCACCTACGTTTAGAAAAAACGCTTTCCCGAAAAGCGGCATATAAACCGCCCTATCGGGAAAGCCTGCTTTGATTTATGCTTTTGCGTTGAGCTTAAGAGTGAATTGACTCTTCTTGTGCGCAGCCGCATTCTTGTGAATGATACCCTTGGCTGCTGCCTGGTCGATCTTCTTGACCGCTGCCTTGTAAGCTGCCTCAGCCTGTTCCTTATTGCCTTCGGCGAGAGCCGCATCATACTTCTTGATGATCGTCTTCATGGAAGAACGGAACATTTTATTGCGAAGCGTTTTGGTCTCGATAACCTTAACACGCTTTTTTGCGGATTTGATATTCGGCAAAGTTTTCACCTCCTAATAAAATAATGTATCAAGATATTAAAATACAGACCTGAGAGGACGTCGTATTTAAATATACAATTTACTCGGACATTGTACCACACTTTTTCAAAATAATCAATACCTTTTTCGAAATATTTTTTATTTTTTTGGATTTTTTCAGATAAAAAACATTGAGGCGGGGGTTGGACGGCGGCTTTTCCGAGGCTTTTGCCGCTCAAAGTGCGATTTTGTCGGTTATCAAGGTGTTGTCGACGCATGCCGGGTATGATGATATGCACGCTGACGCGTGATGATATACACGCTTGCGCGTGATGATATGCACGCTGACGCGTGATGATATGCACGCTGACGCGTGATGATATACACGCTTGCGCGTGATGATATGCACGCTTACGCGTGATTACATACACGCTTGCGCATGATTACATACACGCTGACGCGTGATTACATACACGCTGACGTGTGATGATATACACGCTTGCGCGTGATGATATGCATGCTTACGCGTGATTACATACACGCTTGCGCGTGATGATATGCACGCATTCGCGTGATGATATGCACGCATTCGCGTGATGATATGCACGCATTCGCGTGATGATATGCACGCATTCGCGTGATGATATGC